>JAFKMZ010000013.1 GCA_017305055.1 Lysobacterales bacterium | reverse complement strand
CATGGCAAAGGGCAAATACGAACGCACGAAGCCGCACATCAACGTGGGGACGATCGGCCACGTGGATCACGGCAAGACGACGCTGACGGCGGCACTGACGAAGCTGGGTGCGGACCGGTACGGTGGCGAGTTCAAGGCGTACGACCAGATCGACATGGCGCCGGAAGAGAAGGCGCGCGGGATCACGATCTCGACCTCGCACGTGGAATACGAGTCGCCGACGCGGCACTACGCGCATGTGGACTGTCCGGGGCACGCTGACTACGTGAAGAACATGATCACGGGTGCGGCGCAGATGGACGGAGCGATCCTGGTGGTGTCGGCGGCGGATGGTCCGATGCCGCAGACGCGCGAGCACATTCTGCTGAGCCGGCAGGTGGGCGTGCCGTACATCGTGGTGTACCTGAACAAGGCGGACATGGTGGACGACAAGGAGTTGCTGGAGCTGGTGGAGATGGAAGTCCGCGAGCTGCTGAGCAAGTACGAGTTTCCGGGCGACGACACGCCGATCGTGGTGGGGTCGGCGCTGAAGGCGCTGGAAGGCGATGAGAGCGAGATTGGGGTGCCCTCGATCAAGCAGCTGGTGGATGTGCTGGACAGCTACATCCCCGAGCCGGTGCGTGCGATCGACAAGCCGTTCCTGATGCCGGTGGAGGATGTGTTCTCGATTTCGGGTCGTGGCACGGTGGTGACGGGTCGCATCGAGCGCGGTGTGATCAAGGTGGGCGACGAAGTCGAGGTGGTGGGCATCCGCGAGACGCAGAAGACGACGGTGACGGGCGTGGAGATGTTCCGCAAGCTGCTGGACCAGGGTCAGGCGGGCGACAACGCGGGCCTGCTGTTGCGGGGTCTGAAGCGGGACGACGTGGAGCGTGGTCAGGTGCTGGCCAAGCCGGGTTCGATCCATCCGCATACGGACTTCGAGGCGGAGGTGTATGTGTTGTCGAAGGACGAGGGTGGTCGTCACACGCCGTTCTTCAAGGGCTATCGGCCGCAGTTCTACTTTCGCACGACGGACGTGACCGGAGCGGTACGGGGTGGAGATGGTGATGCCTGGAGACAACGTGAAGATGGCGGTGAGCCTGATCCACCCGATCGCGATGGACGAGGGCCTGCGTTTCGCGATCCGCGAAGGCGGCCGCACGGTCGGCGCCGGTGTGGTGGCCAAGGTCGTCAAGTAAGGTTATTGCGGCGCGTAGCGCCGCAATAGCTCCCGCCGTTGGACCGGACACGGTTGTGCCGCGCCGGTCAACGCCGGGAACGTCAGGGGCGGCATTCGGGGCTTCGTCCACGTATGCGCTGGTAGCCCAGCAGAGTCGGGCGGCAGCCTGGGAGATGGAATCGGCTGGATTGATTTCGCTGTTGGGGCTTCCCTAATTCGAAGCTTGACGCTACACTAGCCAGCTCCCTTGACCTGATGTTGCATGTCTGGAAGTGGGAATACCGCGAAATGAGGTGCCGGACGCACTTCGAGTTCGCAGGCCAAGGCAGGCCATCCCGGTGTGATGTCGTTGTGGGCTTGAGCTCACAGCCACTTGGCACTGCGTGATTCGCAATCCTGGTCCCGATGGGCTCGTACCGTGCCTGTTTGGACCTTTTGGTTTGCATCACGTTGCGATACGGGTGCGATTGGACGGAATTGTGGTGTGGGTGGTGCAGGGCGGCGAGAAGCCGCTGCGTTTTCAGGTCAGCGTTCTTTACACAACAGGACACGGTAATGGCGAACCAGAAGATCCGGATCCGGCTGAAGGCATACGATCATCGGCTGATCGACCGGTCGGCGAGTGAAATCGTCGAGACGGCCAAGCGCACTGGCGCTACCGTGCTCGGTCCCATTCCGCTGCCGACCAAGATCGAGCGCTACACGATCCTGACTTCCCCGCACGTGGACAAGGATGCGCGTGACCAGTACGAGACACGCACCCACAAGCGCGTGCTCGACATCACCATCGATCCGAACGACAACAAGACCGTGGACGCGCTCATGAAACTCGATCTCGCCGCGGGCGTTGACGTCAAGATCAAGCTCGCTTGAGTGGCAGACAGGATACGAAGATGAGTATCGGATTGGTTGGTCGCAAATGTGGCATGAGCCGTGTCTTCACCGAAGATGGACGCTCGATCCCAGTGACGCTGATCGAGGCCACCCCGAACCGGGTGACCCAGCTGAAGACTGAAGCCAGTGACGGCTACAACGCGGTGCAGGTGACCGCCGGATCCCGGCGCGCGAACCTCCTGACCCAACCGCTCAAGGGCCATTACGCGAAGGCGAAGGTCGAGCCAGGCCGTGGGCTGTGGGAGTTCCGCGTCTCCGCCGAGGATCTCGGCAAGTACGCCGTGGGTGCCGAGATCAAGGCCGATGACGTGTTCAGCGTCGGCCAGATCGTCGACGTGGCCGGAGTGTCGAAGGGCAAGGGCTTCCAGGGCACGATCAAGCGCTGGCACTTCAAGATGGGCGATGCCACGCACGGCAACTCGTTGTCGCATCGTGCGCCGGGTTCCATCGGGCAGCGCCAGACGCCGGGACGCGTGTTTCCCGGCAAGAAGATGTCCGGCCAAATGGGTGCCGTGCAACGTTCATCGCAGGGGCTCGAGGTGGTCAAGGTGGATGTCGAGCGCCACCTGATTGCGGTGAAAGGTGCCGTGCCGGGTGCCACCGGCGGCGACGTCACCATTTATGCGACGACCAAGGGTTGAGGAGCCGGTCATGGAACTGAACGTCATTGGTTCGCCGTCGGCCGAGTCGGCCTTGAACGTGTCGGACGCGGTGTTTGGCGGCGTGTACAAGCCGGCCCTGGTACACCAGGTGGTGGTGGCTTATCGGGCGACCGGCCGTGCCGGGACACAGGCGCAGCTGTCCCGCGGCGAAATGTCCGGCACCACCAAGAAATTCAAGAAGCAGAAGGGCGGCGGCGCGCGCCATGGCGACTATCGGGCGCCTATTTTCATCGGCGGCGGCGTGACGTTTGCAGCCAAGCCACGCAGCTATGAGCAGAAGGTCAATCGCAAGGCCTACCGGGGGGCGATCCGCTCCATCTTCTCCGAGCTGGTGCGCCAGGACCGCCTGAAGGTTGTGCCCAGCCTGGCCGTCGAGGCGCCCAAGACGGCGTCCATGGTGGCCAAGCTGAAGGCCTGGGGCCTTTCCGGCCGTGTGCTGCTGGTGTCTTCGGATGCGGACGAGGCGGTGTATCTGTCCGCGCGCAATATTCCGTACCTGATGGTTTCGGATGTCGCGGGCCTGAATCCAGTCAGTCTGGTCGGCTCGGATCACGTAGTGATGACGGTCGATGCCGTGAAGAAGGTCGAGGAGTGGTTGGCATGAGCAACGAGCGGATTCTCAACGTCCTGCGTGCGCCGCATATTTCCGAGAAGTCGGCGCGTCTGGCCGAACACAACCAGTATGTTTTCGTGGTTGCCCCCGGGGTGACCAAGGCCGATGTGAGTGCGGCGGTGGAAAGCCTGTTCGAGGTGAACGTCGAGCGGGTGAATCTCGTCAATACCAAAGGCAAGGTCAAGTCGTTCCGCTCGCGCGTGGGCAGCCGCCAGGGGCGGCGCAAGGCCTACGTGCGGCTTGCCGAAGGGCAGGCCATTGACGTGTCCGCCAAGGCCTGAGCCAGGAGTTCCATGAGATGGCACTGATTACCCATAAGCCCACTTCGCCTGGTCGCCGCGATTCGGTGAGCGTGCGCAGCGAGGAGCTGTACAAGGGCGCGCCGGTGGCGGCGCTGACCGAGGCCCAGTCGCGCACCGGCGGACGCAACCACCACGGGCGGATTACCGTGCGGCATCGCGGTGGCGGCCACAAGCAGCATTACCGCATCGTGGATTTCAAGCGTGACAAGGAAGGCATCGCGGCGCGTGTCGAGCGTATCGAGTACGACCCGAACCGCACTGCGCACCTCGCCTTGTTGTGCTACGTCGACGGCGAACGGCGCTACATCATCGCCCCCAAGGGCGTGCAGGCCGGCGACCGGCTGATGTCCGGGCGCGACGCGCCGATCAAGGCCGGCAACTGCCTGCAGCTGCGCAGCATTCCCATGGGCAGCGTCGTGCATTGCATTGAGCTGCGCCCGGGCAAGGGCGCGCAGATTGCGCGCAGCGCCGGCGCCTCGGTGCAGCTGGTGGCGCGCGAATCCGGTTATGCCACCCTGCGCCTGCGTTCGGGCGAGTTGCGGCGCGTGTCGGTGGATTGCCGTGCCACGATCGGCGAGGTCGGCAACGGCGAGCACAGCCTGAAGAAGCTCGGCAAGGCCGGCGTAAAGCGCTGGATGGGCATCCGCCCGACGGTGCGTGGCGTGGTCATGAACCCGGTGGACCACCCGCATGGCGGCGGCGAGGGCAAGACCTCGGGCGGTCGGCATCCCGTGAGCCCATGGGGTACGCCGACCAAGGGCTACATCACCCGCAACAACAAGCGGACGCAGCAGTTCATCGTGCGTCGTCGTAGCAAGTAACAGGAAGCCGTCATGCCGCGTTCTCTCAAGAAAGGCCCGTTCGTCGACCTCCATCTGGCCAAGAAGGTCGAGACCGCGGTCTCCGCCCACAACAAGCGCCCGATCAAGACCTGGTCGCGCCGTTCGATGATCGTGCCGGAAATGGTGGGCTTGACCATCGCCATCCACAACGGCCGCCAGCACGTGCCGGTGCTGATCAACGAGAACATGGTCGGGCACAAGCTTGGTGAGTTTGCGGTGACGCGCACGTTCAAGGGTCACGTCGGCGACAGGAAGGGCAAGTGATGAGCACTGAAGCGAAGGCGATTTTGCGCAGCGCCCGCATTTCGGCGCAGAAGGCGCGCCTGGTGGCCGACCTGGTTCGCGGTTTGCCGGTGGGCAAGGCCAGCGACGTCCTGAATTACACGAACAAGAAAGCCGCCTTGATGGTGCGCAAGGTGTTGTTGTCGGCGGTGGCCAACGCCGAGAACAACCTTGGCGCCGACGTCGATGAACTGGTGGTCTCGCGCATCTTTGTGGACGAGGGTCCGATCTTGAAACGCATGTATGCCCGCGCCAAAGGCCGCGGTTCGCGCATTTCCAAGCGCACCAGCCACATCACCGTGGTTGTTGGCAACTGACCGGGGACATAGACGATGGGTCATAAAGTTCATCCCACCGGTATCCGCCTGGGCATTGCCAAGGACTGGAACTCGAAGTGGTATGCGAACAAGCGCGAATACGCCGAGTACCTGGTGGCGGACATCAAGGTGCGCCAGATGCTCAAGGAGAAGCTGGCGCAGGCCGGCATTTCCAAGATCCTGATCGAGCGCCCGGCCAAGACCGCGCGTGTGACGATCTTCACCGCCCGTCCGGGCGTGGTGATCGGCAAGAAGGGTGAGGACATCGAGAAGCTGCGCAAGGAAGTCAGCGACATGATGGGCGTGCCCACGCACATCAATGTCAGCGAGGTGCGCAAGCCCGAGCTCGACGCCCAACTGGTCGCCGAGTCCATCGCACAGCAGCTCGAGCGGCGCATCATGTTCCGCCGCGCCATGAAGCGCGCGGTGGGCAATGCCATGCGTCTGGGCGCGCTGGGCATCAAGCTGAATGTGTCCGGTCGCCTCAATGGGGCCGAGATTGCCCGCTCCGAATGGAGCCGTGAGGGTCGGGTGCCGTTGCATACCTTGCGTGCCGACATTGACTTCGGCCTGGCCGAGGCGCGTACCACCTACGGCATCATCGGCGTCAAGGTGTGGATCAACAAGGGCGAGGTGTTCGACCTGGCAGCCGCTGCCCACGAGTCGAAGGACGAGCCATCCGCGCAGCCCCGGCGCGACGCCGGTGAAGGCCGCCGCGGTGACGGCCGGCGCGACGGTGAAGGCCGTCGCGACCGGGTTGCGAAGTAAGGAGAGTTGCGATGTTGCAGCCAAAACGCACGAAGTACCGCAAGCAGTTCAAAGGTCGCAATGACGGCCTGGCGCAGTGCTCCAATCTGGTCAGCTTTGGCGAGTTCGGACTGAAGTCCACCCAGCATGGTGCCCTCACCGCGCGCCAGATCGAGGCGGCGCGCCGCTGCATCACCCGCTTTGTGAAGCGCGGCGGCCGGTTGTGGATCAGGGTGTTTCCGGACAAGCCCGTATCCAAGAAGCCGATCGAGGTGCGTATGGGCGCGGGCAAGGGCAGCGTCGAGTTCTGGGTCGCGAATGTGCAACCCGGGCGCATGTTGTATGAAATCGAGGGCGTGCCCGAGGCCACCGCGCGTGAAGCCTTCCGCCTGGCCTCGGCCAAACTTTCCGTACAGACCCAGTTTGTGACCAGGGCGGTGATGTGATGGCCAAGAAAGTCGAGAGCCCGATCAAGGAGCAATCGGTGGGTGAGCTGCAGCAGCATTTGCTGGACCTGCGCAAGGAGCAGTTCAACCTGCGCATGCAGAAGGGTTCGGGTCAGCTCAGCCAGCCGCATCAACTGCGCCGGGTGCGGCGTGACATCGCGCGCACGAAGTTCGTGCTCGGCGGCAAGAAGTAGAGGACGGCGGACATGAGCGCAGACAAAGCAGAAGTTGCGGCCGAGACGGTCGCCAAGAAGGCGCGCACCCTCGAGGGTCGCGTCACCAGCAGCAAGATGGACAAGACGGTCACCGTGCTGGTGGAACGCCAGGTGCAGCACCGGTTGCTGGGCAAAACGATCCGGCGCTCGACCAAGCTGCACGCGCAGAACGATCTTGGCGCGGCCGAGGGTGATTTCGTGCGCATCGCGGAATGCCGTCCGCTGTCCAAGACCAAGCATCATCGCGTGGTCGAAGTCATTACGCGTGCCAACGGCTAAGGCGGAGATGCAACCATGATCCAGACTCAAAGCACGCTTTCGGCCGCTGACAACAGCGGTGCCAAGCAGCTCATGTGCATCAAGGTCCTTGGCGGTTCCAAGCGTCGTTATGCGCGCATCGGCGACGTCATCAAGGTGGCGATCAAGGACGCGATCCCGCGTGGCAAGGTCAAGAAGGGCGAGGTCTACAACGCCGTCGTGGTGCGCACCGCCCAGGGCGTGCGTCGCCCCGATGGTTCGTTGATCCGATTCGACGACAACGCGGCGGTGCTCCTCAACAACAAGCTCGAGCCGGTCGGCACGCGCATCTTCGGACCGGTGACGCGCGAGCTGCGCAGCGAACGGTTCATGAAGATCGTGTCGCTCGCGCCCGAAGTACTTTGAGCGGGGTCAAGCAGACATGAATCGTATCCGCAAAGGTGACCACGTCGTCGTGATCGCCGGCAAGAACAAGGGTCAGCGCGGCGACGTGCTGCGGGTTGACGGCGACCGCGTGGTCGTTTCCAACGTGAACCTGGTCAAGCGCCATACCAAGCCGAATCCCCAGGCAAACCAGGCAGGCGGGATCGTCGAGCGCGAAGCGTCGATCCATCTCTCCAACGTACTACTGTTCAACCCCGCCACGAACAAGGGTGAACGCGTCGGCACCAAAGCGCTTGAGGATGGGCGCAAGGTCCGCGTGTTCCGTTCGAATGGCGAGGTCGTGGACGCGTAAGGACCATGACGATGACGCGCCTTCAGGCTTACTACAAAAATGAAGTTGTGGCCAAGCTCACCAAGCAGTTTGGCTACGCCAACGTGATGCAGGTGCCGCGCATCACCAAGATCACGCTCAACATGGGTGTGGGCGAGGCTGCGGCGAACAAAAAGGTGCTGGAAAACGCAGTTGCCGACATGGCCAAGTTGTCCGGGCAAAAGCCGGTTACGACCAAGGCACGGCTGTCGGTGGCCTCGTTCAAGATTCGCGAGGGTTGGCCCATTGGCTGCAAGGTTACCCTGCGTCGTGCGCAGATGTTCGAGTTCCTGGATCGCCTGATCAACATTTCCCTGCCACGGGTGCGGGATTTCCGCGGCGTGTCGGGGCGTTCGTTTGACGGCCGCGGCAATTTCAACTTCGGCGTCACGGAGCAGATCATCTTCCCGGAGATCAATTTCGACCAGGTCGACGCGGTGCGCGGCATGAACATTTCGATCTCCACTACGGCAAAGACCGACGAGGAGGCCAAGGCCCTGCTGGCGGCCTTCAGCTTCCCGTTTAGGAACTAGGTTATGGCAAAGAAATCCATGGTGAACCGCGACCTCAAGCGGGCCAAGATGATCCAGAAGTACGCTGCCAAGCGTGCCGCCCTGAAGGCGACCGTCCTCAGCCCTGGCGCTTCCTACGAGGAAAAGCTGGCCGCGCAGGATGCCCTGCAGAAGCTGCCGCGCGACGCCAGCCCGGTCCGCCTATCGACCCGTTGTGCCCTGACCGGCCGGCCGCGCGCGGTATACGCGAAGTTCGGCCTTGGTCGCAACAAGCTGCGCGAGGCGACCATGCGCGGCGATGTGCCGGGGTTGCGCAAGGCCAGTTGGTGACGGTCGCCGCCGGCGCAGCGTAGCGAGCGCCGGTGATGAGTTCCTGGCTTTACTGATACAATAGACGGTCTGCCTCACGACAAGCCTGAGGCAGGCCCACAATTCGAATGATTTCCGGTTCTACTGGATATCGGTGCACTCTGAAGGATTCCTCATGAGCATGACTGATCCCATCGCCGACCTGTTTACGCGCGTGCGCAACGCCCAAGCCATGGGCAAGCCGAGCGTGCGCATGCCGTCGTCGAAGCTGAAGGTGGCGATCGCCAACCTCCTCAAGAACGAGGGCTACATCCTTGACGCCCAGGCGGCGGCGGTGGATGGCAAGCCGGTACTCGAGATCAAGCTCAAGTACTTCGACGGGCAGCCGGCGATCGAGAAGATCTCGCGTGTCAGCCGCTCGGGGCTGCGCGTGTATCGAGGCAAGAACGAGCTGCCCAAGGTGCTGGGTGGGCTGGGGATTTCCATCATCTCGACCTCTGCCGGCTTGCTGACTGACGCGCAGGCCAGGGCCCGTGGCCTGGGCGGCGAAGTCATCGGCCAAGTGGCGTAAGGAGCCTTCGATGTCCCGTGTCGCAAAACAACCCATTCCGCTGCCCAAGGGCGTCACCCTCAACGTCGATGCCGACGGCATTGCGGTGAAGGGCGCCAAGGGCTCGCTTTCGGTGCACCATTTGCCGGGGGTGACCGTGTCCACCGGGGACGGTGTGGCCCACGTGCATCTGACCGAAGGCGCGGACGACCGCTTTGGCGGTACCGCGCGGGCCTTGCTGGCGAATATGGTGCATGGTGTTTCTGCCGGCTACGAGCGCAAGCTGGTGCTGGTTGGCGTCGGCTATCGCGCTTCCATGCAGGGCAAGGCGCTCGCGCTGAACCTCGGCTTCTCGCATCCGGTGACCTTCGATGCGCCGGCGGGCATCAGTATCGAGACCCCGTCGCAGACTGAGATCCTGGTCAAGGGCGCCGACAAGCAGGCGGTTGGCCAGGTGGCGGCAAAGATTCGTGGATTGCGTCCGCCCGAGCCGTACAAGGGCAAGGGTGTACGTTACGCAGACGAGAAAATCACGTTGAAGGAAGCCAAGAAGGCATGATGCGTGGTCCCTGCGCGGGAGACCGGTCATCCATGGCCGGACTTTACGAGAGAGCAGGGGCAATTCGCTTATCCAGGTCGATCCGCTTCTCAGGAACAGACAGATGAACAAGAACGAATCCCGACTGCGCCGTGCCAAGGCTACGCGCTCCCGCATCCGTCAGCTGGCGGTACCGCGGTTGTCCGTGCATCGCAGTGGGCAACACATTTATGCGCAGGTCTTCGATGCCTCGGGCGCCCGTGTGCTGGCTGCCGCCTCGACCCTGCAGAAGTCCGTGGCCGAAGGGATCAGCGGTACACGCAACATCGCGGCTGCGGCTGCGGTGGGCAGGACGGTGGCGGAGCGCGCGCTGGCGGCCGGAGTGACAGCGGTGGCGTTCGACCGTTCCGGCTACCGTTACCACGGCCGGGTCAAGGCGCTGGCCGATGCCGCGCGCGAGGCCGGCCTGCAGTTCTGAGCCGGCACAGGTGGTCGGCGGCCCGGTTCGCCGCCGCGTATGGTGATCTTGCATGACGTGGCATACAACTTCGAGCGGCTTGGCCGCAGGCAAACGCCCCGGTTCGTTCCGGCATATGGATAAAGCACATGGCTTCTAGTGATCGCGAAAATTCGGATGGCATGCTGGAAAAGCTGATTGCCGTCAATCGGGTGGCCAAGACCGTCAAGGGTGGTCGCCAGATGAGCTTCACCGCGTTGACCGTGGTGGGTGATGGCGCCGGCAAGGTCGGTTTGGGGTATGGCAAGGCACGCGAAGTACCGGTGGCCATTTCCAAGGCCATGGAACGTGCGCGCCGCCAGCTGGTCGATGTGCAGCTGAACAATGGCACGCTGTGGTATGCGGTCAAGGCCAACCACGGCGCGGCGCATGTCTACATGCAGCCGGCATCCGAAGGTACCGGCGTGATTGCCGGCGGCGCGATGCGCGCGGTGCTGGAAGTGGTTGGGGTCAAGGACGTTCTGGCCAAGGCGGTCGGCTCGCGCAACCCGATCAACCTGGTGCGGGCCACGATCAAGGGTTTGCAGGCGGTTGCCTCGCCCACGAAGATTGCGGCCAAGCGTGGCAAGACGGTGGAAGAGGTGATGGGCAATGGCTAAGGCAGCAACGGCAGCAAGGCCCATCATACGCGTGCGGCTGGTCAAGGGCCTGCGCGGCACGCAGGCGCGCCATCGCCTGAGCGTCAAGGCGCTGGGCCTGGGCAAGGTGAACGACGTACGTGAGCTGGTCGACAGCCCCCAGGTGCGGGGCTTGATCAACACGGTGTACTACCTCGTACGGGTCGAGGAATAACCATCATGCGATTGAATGACATCCAACCAAACGCTGGCGCGAACCAGAAGCGCAAGCGCGTCGCCCGCGGCGTGGGCTCGGGGCTGGGCAAGACCGCCGGCCGGGGCCACAAGGGTCAGCACGCGCGTGCCGGTGGCACCCACAAGTTCGGCTTCGAAGGCGGCCAGATGCCGCTCAACCGGCGCCTGCCGAAGGTCGGCTTCCGTTCCAAGCTCAAGGCGCAGAGCCAGGAAGTGTTCCTGTACCAGCTGGCCGGCCTCAAGGACGAGGTGATCACCCTGGACGTGCTGCGTGCGGCCGGCCTGGTGGATGCGCGGGCGCGCAAGGTGAAGGTGGTGCTGCAAGGTGCGATTGGCCGCGCGGTGAAACTGTCGGGCCTGCTGGCCACGGCCGGTGCCAAGGCGGCGGTCGAAGCCGCCGGCGGAAGCGTGGAGTAGGCACGGTGGCTGCAGGCAAGGACAATACGCTGGGCAAGCTGGGCAAGTTGACGGAGCTGCGTCAACGCCTTGTCTTCGTGGTCCTGTCGCTGGTCGTGTTCCGCCTGGGTTCGTTCATCCCGGTACCGGGAGTGAATCCCGAGGCGATGAGCAACCTGGTCAACGGCAACGGCCTGATGGACATGTTCAACATGTTCTCGGGCGGTGCGCTGGAGCGCTTCTCGGTATTTGCGCTGGGCGTGATTCCGTACATTTCGGCATCCATCGTGTTCCAGATGATGGGCGCCGTGGTGCCGAGCCTGATGGCCCTGCGCAAGGAAGGCGAAGCCGGCAAGCGCAAGATGACCATGTATACGCGCTATGCCACGGTCGGCCTGGCCCTGGTGCAGTCGTTTGGGATTGCAGCCGCGCTGCAGGGCCAGGTGGCGGCCGGTGGCGCGCCGGTGGTCTATGCTCCGGGACCGGGTTTCATCCTGTCCGCGGTCATCGGTCTGACAGCGGGCACCATGCTCCTGACCTGGATTGGCGAGCAGATGACGGAGCGCGGGGTCGGCAACGGCATCTCGCTGCTGATCTTCGCCGGCATCATCGCTGGCCTGCCCGGTGCCGTGGTACAGACCCTCGGCATGGCCAACAACGGTGAGCTGTCCCTGCTCAAGCTGCTGATGGTGTTTGGCGCGGCGCTGGCGGTGACCGCGTTCGTGGTCTTCGTCGAGCGTGCGCAGCGGCGCATCACAGTCAACTACGCCAGGCGTTCGGGTGGGCAGAAAGCCTACATGAACCAGACCTCCAGCCTGCCGCTGAAGATCAACATGTCCGGCGTCATCCCGCCAATTTTCGCCTCCAGCCTGCTGATGTTCCCGGCAACGGCGGTGACTTGGTTCAGCACCGGCAGCCCGTCGCGGTGGATGCAGGAAGTCACCCAGCAATTGACTCCGGGACAGCCGTTCTACGAGATGATTTCCGCGGCCCTGGTGTTCGGCTTTGCCTTCTTCTACACCGCGATCGTGTTCAACGCCGATGAGACGGCGGACAACCTGAAGCGGTCCGGTGCGCTGATCCCCGGGATTCGCCCGGGCAAGGCGACCGCGGCGTATGTCGACGCGGTGATGACACGGCTGACCTTGGTGGGTGCGCTTTACCTGGTGGCGGTGTGCGCCATCCCGTCGTTCATGCAGGGCTATTGGCATGTGCCGTTCTATTTCGGTGGCACCTCGCTGTTGATCGTGGTGGTCGTGGTGATGGACTTCACCGCGCAGATCCAGGCGCACCTGGTAAGCCACCAGTACGAGAGCTTGTTGAAAAAGGCCAATCTGCGCCGCAGCTGAGCAGGCTGCCGGCCATTGACCGTGGGCGGGCCGGGGTTTCCGGGCCGCGCTACTTCCCTGTCACAGGGATTCACGTTACACTTGCGCGTTTACCGCGCGAGCTAGGCATTCGGAGAACTACAACATGGCGCGCATCGCAGGTGTCAATTTGCCGGTCCAGAAACAAGTGTGGGTCGGCCTGCAGAGCATTTACGGCATTGGCCGCAGCCATGCCAGGAAGGTCTGCGCCGATGCTGGCGTGGCCCCGGAAACCCAGATCAAGGCGCTGAGCGAGGGCGAAGTCGAGAAGCTGCGCCGCGAGATCGGCAAGTATACGGTGGAGGGTGACCTGCGCCGCGAGGTCGGCATGGCAGTCAAGCGTCTGATGGATCTGGGTTGCTATCGTGGCCTGCGTCATCGTCGTGGCCTGCCGGTGCGGGGCCAGCGCACGCGCACCAATGCGCGGACCCGCAAGGGCCCCCGCCGCGCCATCAAAAAGTAATTGGTTGTTGAATTAATGCGATCGTCCCTGATCGCGTAGATCAAAAAGCGGCCATCCGTGGCCGCACTGATTCCCAAGAGCTCCCAGAATTATGGCTAAGCCGGTAAAAACCAAGAAGAAGGTCAAGCGCGTGGTCACCGATGCGGTGGCCCATGTGCAGGCGTCCTTCAACAACACCATCGTCACCATCACCGACCGGCAGGGCAATGCCTTGTCCTGGGCGACGGCCGGCGGTGCTGGTTTCCGTGGGTCGCGCAAGTCCACGCCGTTCGCGGCGCAGGTGGCGGCCGAAAAGGCCGGGCGTGCCGCGGGCGACTACGGCATCAAGACGGTGGAAGTGCGGATCAAGGGTCCTGGCCCGGGACGTGAGTCGGCGGTGCGCTCGCTGAATGCGCTGGGGCTGAAGGTGCTCAACATCATCGACGTCACCCCGATTCCGCACAACGGCTGCCGTCCGCCCAAGAAGCGGCGGGTGTAATTGTCGGCTTTTGCGATCGTCCGTGATCGCGTGGATCAAAAACCCGCCATCCTTGGCGGAAATTAATAAATGCGATCATCCCTGATCGCGAGAGTCAAAACCCGCCATCCATGGCGGACTTTTCAAAAAAACGAGATCAACCATGGCACGTTATCGTGGAGCCACTTGCAAACTCGCCCGGCGCGAGGGCGCGGACCTCAGTCTGAAGAGCCCGGCGCGCGCGTTGGATTCGAAGTGCAAGCTGGAGAACAAGCCGGGCCAGCATGGTGTGAACAAGCGCATGCGCATGTCCGACTATGCCGTGCAGCTGCGTGAGAAGCAGAAGGTCAAACGCATCTACGGTGTGCTGGAGCGGCAGTTCGGCAATTACTACACCAAGGCCACCACGCTCAAGGGCAATACCGGTGAAAACCTGCTGCGCCTTCTGGAGAGCCGCCTGGACAACGTCGTCTACCGCATGGGCTTTGCGGTCACGCGCGCGCAGGCGCGGCAACTCGTGTCGCACAAGGCCGTGCTGGTGAACGGCAGGAAGGTGGACATTCCCTCCTACCAGATCCGGCCCGGCGATGCCGTATCCCTCACCGAGCGCGCGCGGGCGCAGCTGCGGGTGCAGGAGGCGGCAACCATTTTCGACACCATGGACCTGCGTCCGATGTGGGTCGAGGTCGACACCAAGAAGTTTGAGGGTACGTTCAAGTCGATGCCAGATCGTGCTGACTTGCCGTCCGACATCAATGAGGCATTGATCGTCGAGCTGTACTCGAAGTAATTACGGGAGCTCTGCATGGCAGTTTCATCTACAAGTGTGTTGCGGCCACGTGGCCTCAACGTCGAGCAGCTCGGGGCCAACCACGCCAAGATCGTGGTCGAGCCGCTGGAGCGCGGGTTTGGCCACACGCTGGGCAACGCGTTGCGGCGCGTGCTGCTGTCCTCGATTCCCGGCAGCGCGATCGTCGAGGTCGAGATCGACGGCGTGCTGCACGAATACACCACCCTGGAAGGGCTGCAGGAGGACGTCATCGACGTCCTGCTCAACCTCAAGGGTGTTGCCATTCGCCAGCATACGGGCGATGAGGTAACGCTGACCCTGTCGCGCAAGGGCAAGGGCGTGGTCACGGCCGGGGACATCGTCCTCGACCATTCGGTGGAAATCATCAACCCCGAGCATGTGATCTGCCACCTGACCAAGGACATCACGCTCAACATGCGCCTGAAGGTGCGGCGCGGCGTCGGCTACCAGCCGGCCAGCGCGCGCGTGCACCCGGAGGATGAGGCGCGGCCGATCGGGCGCCTGCAGCTGGACGCCTCGTTTGCGCCAGTGTTGCGAGTGGCGTACGAGGTGGACGCGGCCCGCGTCGAGCAGCGCACCAACCTCGACAAGCTGGTACTGGACATCGAGACCAACGGTACGATCGGCGCCGAAGATGCCGTGCGCAAGGCGGCCGAGATCATCAACGACCAGCTGACCGTGTTCGGTGATTTCTCCCGACGCGAGGCGGATGCCACCGAGGCCGAGCAGAGCGGGTTCGATCCGTTGCTGTTGCGCCCGATCGACGACCTGGAACTCACCGTGCGTTCGGCCAACTGCCTGAAGGCCGAGAGTATCTACTACATCGGCGACCTGGTGCAGAAGACCGAGGTGGAGTTGCTCAAGACTCCGAACCTCGGCAAGAAATCACTGACGGAAATCAAGGACGTCCTTGGTGGCCGCGGGCTGGCCCTCGGCATGAAGCTCGAGAACTGGCCGCCGCCGGGTGTCGCCAACGGCATGCAGCTGGGCTGAGCAGTACCGCAGCAGAATCAATTGGAATCAAGACCATGCGCCACCAAAAATCCGGACGCAAGCTCAATCTCACCAGTGCCCATCGGCAGGCCATGTTCCGCAACATGGCGTCCTCGCTGTTCAAGCACGAGCTGATCCGTACCACCTTGCCCAAGGCCAAGGAGCTGCGCCGGGTGGCCGAGCCCCTGATCACCCTGGCCAAGACCGATGGCGTGGCCAACCGCCGCCTGGCGTTTTCGCGTACGCGCGACAAGGAAGCGGTGGGCAAGCTGTTCATGGAGCTTGGTCCCCGCTATCGCGAGCGTGCCGGTGGCTACCTGCGTATCCTGAAGTGCGGTTACCGCGTCGGCGACAACGCGCCCATGGCCTATGTCGAGTTGGTGGGACGTCCGCAGGACGCGCAGGCTGCCAGCGAATAACCACCCGCCGGCGCGCCCCGCCCCGCAATCGAGACGGTCGTTTGCGGCGGGCTTCGTGCAGGGTCGGGCACTGTCCGCCTGCGGCCTGTTGTCTGCTCGCCTGACACCTGGGGCGGCGAGCCGTTACAGTTGGCACTTTCGCGCTGCGGCACTTCCATGAATCCAAGGTCCTGGTCCTATCGAACCGGCTTCCTGCTCGGTTTCGTCGCCTGCATCGGCTTGCTGGCCTTTGCCCTGTACGCGCAATATGTGCTCGGCATGTCGCCGTGCCCGCTGTGTGTGTTGCAACGCATTGCCTTCCTGTTCATGGCCTTGTTCTTCCTGATCGGCGGGATCCATGCGCCGGTGGGATCGGGGCGCTGGGTGTATACGGGCCTGGTTGTGCTCGGGGCACTTGGTGGTATCGCCACCGCAGGCCGTCATTTGTGGCTGCAGTCGCTGCCTCCCGATCTGGTGCCCTCGTGCGGCCCAGGGATCGGCTACCTGTTCGACGCGTTCCCGCTCGCGACCATGTTGCACAAGGTGTTTACCGGTTCCGGCGAATGTGCCACGGTAGAGCCCATTCTCGGCTTGCCAATGCCGGCGTGGACCCTGATCTGGTTCATTGCCCTGGCGGCACTCGCCGTCGTCGTGAGCTTGCGGCGGTCCCGTGCATGAGCAAGACCGTGGTGTTTCCGAGGCGTCCCGCATGAACCAGCCATCATTGGCGTCAATGACCTCCGATACCTGGATGCCGGACTCGTGGCACCGGCGTACCGCGTTGCAGCAGCCGCACTACGAGAACGCGGACGAGCTGGCCGCGGCCTGTCGCGCGCTCGCGCAGCTGCCGCCGCTGGTCACCTCCTGGGAAGTGCTTGGCCTGAAGCAGATGCTGGCCGAGGCCCAGGTCGGGCAGCGGTTCCTGCTGCAGGGCGGCGAATGCGCGGAAAGCTTTGCCGATTGCCAGAGCCCGGTCATCTCCAACCGCCTCAAGGTGTTGCTGCAGATGAGCCTGGTGCTGGTGCATGGGCTGCAGAAGCCCATCATCCGTGTCGGCCGCTTTGCCGGCCAGTACGCCAAGCCGCGTTCCTCGGACACGGAAACACGCGACGGGGTCAGCCTGCCGAGTTTCCGCGGCGACCTGGTCAATGGGCCTGAATTCACCGCCGCGGCGCGACGTGCCGATCCGCAACGCATGTTGCAGGCGCACGCGCATTCGGCGCTGACGATGAACTTCGTGCGCGCCCTGGTCGACGACGGCTTTGCCGACCTGCGGCATCCGGAATACTGGAATCTGGCCTGGGTCGAGCGCTCGCCGCTCGCGGCCGAATATCGGCAGATGGTGCGCGCCATCGGCGATTCCCTGCGTTTCATGGAGATGCTGGCCGGCCCGATCGGTGGTTTCAACAAGGCGGATTTCTTCACCTCGCACGAGGCCTTGCTGCTGGACTACGAGCAGGCCCTGACGCGCCAGATCCCGCGCCACCCGGGCTGGTTCAACCTGTCCACGCATTTCCCCTGGATCGGCATGCGCACCGCGGCGTTGGATGGCGCACACGTCGAGTATTTCCGCGGCATCCGCAATCCCATCGCGGTGAAGATTGGCCCGTCGGTGACGCCACAGGCGCTGCTGCCGCTCATCGACGTACTGAACGCCGAGGATGAACCCGGGCGGCTGACCCTCATCCATCGCATGGGCCACGCGCGGATTGGTACCGCGCTGCCGCCGCTGCTGGCGGCGGTCAAGCGCGAGGGGCGGCGCGTGCTGTGGGTGGCCGATCCGATGCACGGCAATACCGAGAGCACATCGAGCGGGCGCAAGACGCGCCGCTTCGACAACATCCGCGCCGAACTCGACCAGGCTCTGGACATCCATGCGGCCGAGGGCACCCGCCTGGGCGGCGTGCACCTGGAGCTCACGGGCGAGGACGTGACCGAATGCATGGGCGGTGCGCGCGACCTGTCGGAATCCGACCTCGACCGCGCCTACAAGTCCATGGTCGATCCGCGGCTCAACTATGAGCAGTCGCTGGAGCTGGCCATGCTGATCGTGCGCAAGTCCCGGGGCAAGGCGGGCGCCATGCCGCACGGGCTCACTCGCGGATCGTAGCGGCGAACCCAGGTGGCCGGCGGGCATGGCTGTGCTGCTCGAAGGCGTAGGCGATGGAGATGAGCTTCGGCTCGCTCCATTTGCCGGCAAACAGCACGATGCCGATGGGCAGGCCGTGGGCGAATCCCGCGGGTACGGTGATCGACGGGTAACCGGCCACTGCCGCCGGCCGTGAGGCGCCACCCACCACGTGCTCGCCCAGGACCGGGTCGGTCACCGGTGCCGGTCCCGGTCCCGGCGCCAGCAATGCATCGAGGTGGTGCGCCTTGAGCGCCGCGTCGATGCCTTCGGGCCCGGACAGCCGTTTCGCCTTGTCCAGGGCGTCGATGTACGCCTTGTCGCTGAGCGGACCCCGAGCCTCGGCGTGCAGGAACGTTTCCTGTCCGAACCAGGGCATTTCCTCGGCCGCGTGCGTGTTGTTGAACGCGATCAGGTCGGCCAGCGTATGCACGGCCAGGCCCTGGCGCGTGGCGAGATAGGCGTTGATGTCGTGCTTGAAGTCGTACGCCAACACGGTGTTTTCCGGCGTACCGAGCTCGTGCAGGTGCGGCAGCACGACCGGGTCGACGATGATCGCGCCCTGTGCCTCCATCGTGGCGATCGCGGCGGCGAGGACGCGGTCGGCGTTCGGCTCCTTGCCGCCAAGTTCGCGCACCACGCCGATGCGCTTGCCACGCAGGCCGTCGGGGTCGAGGTAGCGGGTGTAGTCGGTGGCGTGCGCGTCCGCATCCGCGCTGGCCGGGTCGCGCGGATCACTGCCGGCCATCGCCGTCAGCAGGATGGCGGCATCGGTCACGTTGCGCGCCATGGGGCCGGCCGTATCCTGGTTGTGGCTGATGGGCACGATGCCGCTGCGACTGACCAGGCCGAGTGTCGGCTTGATTCCGACGATCCCGTTCATTGCCGACGGACAGATGACCGAGCCGTCCGTCTCCGTGCCGACGGCCACCGGGCTGAGGCCGGCAGAAACCGCTACTGCCGAGCCCGAGCTCGAGCCGCAAGGATTGCGGTCGAGCACGTAGGGGTTGTGGGTTTGTCCGCCGCGGCCGCTCCAGCCGCTGCTGGAATGGCTGGAGCGGTAGTTTGCCCATTCGCTGAGGTTGGTCTTGCCCAGGATCAGCGCGCCGGCCTTGCGCAGGCGCGCCACCACGCCGGCATCGCGCGCTGCCGGCGCGCTGGTCAGCGCCAGCGAGCCGGCCGTGGTCAGCATGCGGTCACCGGTGTCGATGTTGTCCTTCAGCAGCACGGGGATGCCATACAGCAGCCCCGGGGCAGGCTGCTTGGTGCGTTCCGCGTCCAGTACGTCCGCCAGGGCCAGGGCCTCGGGGTTGGTCTCGATGACGGCATGCAGCGCGGGGCCATGCCGATCCAGCCGGTCGATGCGCCCGAGCAGCTGCTGGGTCAGCTGATGGCTGGTGAGTACGCCCGAATGCAGGCGCGACTGCAGCTCACCGATCGAGGCATAGGGCAGGGTCGAAGGCGGTTCGGTCGGAGCCGCATGGGTGCCGGCGGCGAGCAGCATGCAGATGACCGCGCCGAAGCAGGTGCCGGGAAAGTTCACATCGACCTCCACGCTGGATTGGCAGAAGGGCCGTGACGGCAGGGTGCGGCACATGGTAGCGGCCGTCGCCTGCCACGTGCAGCCTATAATGCGCGGATGAAAAGCCCAAGGCGATGTGAAGCATGGAAGCCGTTGGCGGCTGCGTTCCTGGTGGCTGCGATGGCGCCCGGTGCGTTTGGCCAGGATGCGGCCGCCCCGCAGGTGCCCGACACCTTGCAGCAGCGCATCGCGGCCTGCACCACGTGCCACGGCGTGCATGGTGAAGGTACGCCCGGCAGCAAGTACTTTCCGCGCCTGGCCGGCAAGCCCGCGGGCTATCTGGCGCGGCAGATCCAGAACTTCCAGGATGGCCTGCGCAAGTACCCGCCCATGGAGTACACCGTGCGCAACCTCAGCCCGGCCTACATGCACGAGATTGCCGATTACTTTTCCGCCCAGCAGGTGCCGTATGCGCGCTCGCCGGTGCCGCCGGTGACGGCTGCGGTCCTGCAGCGCGGCGAGCAGTTGGCGCGCGACGGTGACCCGCAACGCAAAGTGCCAGCCTGCGCCAGCTGTCACGGGGTCGAATTGACCGGGGTGGAGCCCGCAATACCGGGTCTGGTGGGCCTGCCCTATGACTACATCAGCTCGCAGCTGGGTGCCTGGCGCACGCACACCCGCGCCATGCGCAAGCCCGACTGCATGGCCGTGGTCGCCGGGCGATTGCAGGAGTCGGACATCACCGCCGTGGCGGCATGGCTGGCCAGCCGGACGCTGCCGGCGCATGTGCGGCCGCAGCCGCCTGGCACCGTCAAGCCGCCACTGTCGTGCGGCGTGCTTGAGGTACCTGGAGCAGGCGCATGAAACGCTGGGTGGTGATTCCGGTGGTGGTTGTCGTGCTGGCCGTGCTTGGCGGATGGCTCTGGATGGCCGGGCAGCGTGTGGGCCACGTGGTGACACCGGAGGTGGGCGCCCTGACGAGCGAGGCCCTGGCTGATCCGGCGCTGGTCGCGCGCGGCGCGTACCTCGCCGCGGCCGGCGATTGCGCCGGCTGCCACAGTGTCCGCGGCGGTCTGCCGTATGCGGGTGGCCGCTCCGTGCCGACCCCGTTTGGCAACATTCCAGGGCCGAACCTGACGCCGGACCCGGAGACCGGTATTGGACGCTGGTCGTTTGCCGACTTCTGGCGCGCCTTGCACTATGGGCAGCGGAAGGACGGCCAGTGGTTGTATCCGGCCTTCCCCTTCACCTCCTACACGAAGGTCACGCCCGAGGACGCACGGGCGATCTATGCCTACCTGCGCTCGCTGCCCGCGGTGCGGCGTGAAACCGATGCCGCGAAGCTGAGTTTTCCCTACAACCTGCGGTCGACGCTCGCGGTGTGGCGCGCACGGTATTTCCGGCCGGGTGGATTCCAGCCCGATGCCGGCCAGTCTGCCGCCTGGAATCGCGGTGCCTACCTGGTGCAGGGCCTGGGCCATTGCAATGAGTGCCATGCGCCGCGCAATGCCTTGGGTGCCACCACCGGCGCCTGGCTGTCGGGCGGCGAAATACCGCGCCAGGACTGGTATGCGCCGGACTTGAGCATGCAGGCGAACGGTGGCCTGCAGGGGTGGACTGCCAGGGATGTGGTGGATCTGCTGAAGACGGGACACGCGACCAAGGGCGCGGCGTTCGGGCCCATGGCCGACGTGGTGGCCGACAGTACCCAGCACCTGGGCGATGCGGACCTGGACGCCATCGCCACCTACCTGGCCAGCCTGCCACCACGCCAGCCGCGGCCGGCGCCGCGCTCGGCGTTCGACGTCAAGCGCATCACCGCCGCCGGGGAAAAGGTGTATCGCCAGCACTGCGCCGATTGCCATGGCGGCGACGGACGCGGCGTGGCCGGTGTCTATCCGCCGCTCGACGGCAACTCGGCGGTGACCGAGCCGACCGGGATCAATGCCATGCGCACCGTGTTGCTGGGCGGTTTCCCGCCGGTCACGGCGGGCAATCCACGGCCGTATTCGATGCCGCCGTATGCCCAGCAGCTGGACGACAGCGACGTCGCCCTGGTGGTCAGCTATATCCGCCAGGCCTGGGGCAACAAGGCCTCCATCGTGCGCCCGGAGCAGGTGGGCAAGTACCGGCACACGCCG
The DNA here is from genome assembly GCA_017305055.1 of Lysobacterales bacterium. GTDB lineage: Bacteria > Pseudomonadota > Gammaproteobacteria > Xanthomonadales > Rhodanobacteraceae > Rhodanobacter. The sequence goes on along the minus strand of JAFKMZ010000013.1, from coordinate 88,091 downwards.
ATCGATTGATCCCACGGCCGTCGCGGTGGTCGGGGCCCCAGCGTTCAGCCCGGCGGCGTGTTCAGCAGGAAGTCGGTGAACTGGAAGCGTCTGTCGCGCAACACTGACTCGCCGCGGCGCAGCGACAGGTCGACGCGGAACAACGGCCCACCATAACTCAGCGTATGGAACTCGCCGCCTTCCCCGCACGGATCCGTGCCCGGCGGGAGCTGATCGAGCAGCACGCGGTCGAACACACGCCCGCAAAACGCCGGATCGAGTCGCTGGGTGTCCACGCAGCACAGCACGGCGCGATGTCCCTCGCTGACGAAACGCCGGGCGAGGCGTGCCGTATCCTCACCCCACAGCGGAAAGACGGCGCGCCAGTTTTCCCGCCCCAGCTGGCGCACGCGGTAATCGCGCACGTCCTGCAGGAACAGGTCGCCGAAGGCACAGTGCCGGATGCCCGGCCAGCGCATGCGCGCCTCGGCCAGTGCCGCCGCCTGGGCCTGTTCGTACGCCTCGTTGCTGCCCGGCCAGTCGATGGGCACCTCCATCACGGGCAGGCCCAGCGCATCGGCCTGGGCCAGCAGTACGTCCCGCTGGATGCCGTGCATGGCCACCCGCCCGTAGCTGCGGTTCAGCGTGGTGAACAGGGCGACCACCTGCCAGCGCGGATCGGCACGCAGGCGCTGCAAGGCCAGCAGGCAGTCCTTGCCCCCGCTCCAGGCCAGAAGTATCGGAGTGCGCTCCATGCCTGTACTGTAACGCTCCAAGCGGCCTGCGTGCGGAGAGGCGGGCAGGTGGTCGCCGCTGTTGGCGCACGATGGACAGGCGCGTGGTTCGAACCATGCACCGGACGTTCGGTCTATGACTGGGGCCGGCGGTGGCGGCCCGCCCAGGGCTGGCCGAGCCGGGCGGTGATTGGAGAGTGCAGCAGTGAGCGCAGTGCAGTGAGCGAGGAGATCCTGATCAATGTGACGCCGCGCGAGACGCGGGTGGGCGTGGTCGAGAACGGCATGCTGCAGGAGGTGCATGTCGAGCGCGCCTCGAAGCGTGGCTACGTGGGCAATGTCTACAAGGGGCGCGTGCAACGCGTGATGCCCGGGATGCAGGCCGCCTTCGTGGAGATCGGGCTGGAACGCGCAGCGTTCCTGCACGTGTCCGACATCCTGCGCCCCGCGCCGGTCGAGGGTGTCGAATCGCCCGAGGATGCGCACGTGCCCTCGATCAGCGAACTGGTGCACGAAGGCCAGGAGATCGTCGTCCAGGTGGCCAAGGATCCGCTCGGCACCAAGGGTGCGCGGTTGTCGGCCAACCTGTCGATTCCGTCGCGCTATCTCGTGCTGCTGCCACATGCCCAGACCCTGGGTGTTTCGGCGCGCATCGAGGACGAGGCCGAGCGCCAGCGCCTGCGCGAAACCCTGCTGTCGCTGCTTGGTGACGCCGCTGCCGGGCAGACGCGGCTCGGCTACATCGTGCGCACCAATGCCGAGGGGCAGAGTACGGAGTCGCTGGCCTTCGACGTGGCCTATCTGGGCCGGGTCTGGCGTGTGCTGCAGGAAAACATCGCCAAGGCCAAGGTGGGCGACCGCGTGTACGAGGAATTGCCGCTGCCGCTGCGCAGCCTGCGCGACATGCTCAATGCCGACATAGAGAAGGTGCGCGTGGACTCGTTGGAAACCCATGCCAGCGTAGTCAAGTTCGTGCACAAGTTCATGCCGCAACTCGACAGCCGCATCGAGCACTATGACGGCGAACGCCCGATCTTCGACCTGTATGGCGTGGAGGACGAGATCCAGCGTGCGCTGAAGAAGGAAGTGCCGTTGAAATCCGGCGGCTACCTGGTCATCGACCAGACCGAGGCGATGACCACGATCGATGTCAATACCGGTGCCTACCTCGGCTCGCGCAACCTGGAGGAGACGGTCTACCGCACCAACCTCGAGGCCGCGCAGGTGGCGTCGCGGCAGCTGCGCCTGCGCAACCTGGGTGGCATCATCATCATCGACTTCATCGACATGTTCGATGAGGAGCACAAGCGCCAGGTATTGCGCATGTTGAACAAGGGCCTGGCCCGCGACCATGCGCGCACCACGGTGTTCCCGATCTCGGCCCTGGGGCTGGTGGAGATGACGCGCAAGCGCACCACCGAAAGTCTCTGGCGGCAGTTGTGCGAACCCTGTCCGGTATGCGAGGGACGCGGCATGTTGAAGAGTGCCGAGACGGTGACCTACGAGATCTTTCGCGAGATTACGCGTGCCGTGCGCCAGTTCAATGCGGAACAATTGCTGGTGATGGCCAGCCCGCAGGTGGTCGACCGCATCCAGGAGGAAGAATCCGTAGCGGTTGCCGAACTGGAGGAATCCATTTCCAAGAGCATCCGCTTCCAGGCGGAGGCGCAATATTCGCAGGAACAGTTTGATGTGGTGTTGCTGTAACTTCGGCGCAGATCGGCTGGCGTGAACACACGCTGGAAGCACGGCTTGCGTAGCTGCGCGCGGGCCTCGGCCTGGGTTGCCGGCATCCTCGTGATCGTCCTGGCGGTCGTGGTCGGCCTGGCGCAGCTGCTGCTGCCGCTGGTGGCCGGGCATCCGGAGTGGGTGGCCGGGCAGCTCAGCACGCGCCTGCACCGGCCCACCAGCTTTGATTCCATGCGCGGACAATGGACTGCCTCCGGTCCGCTGCTGGCCCTGCAGGGGGTGCGTGTGGGGGCGCCGGCTGGCAGGGTTGCAGGCGGTCTGCACATTCCCGAAGTGGACCTGCGGCTCGACTTCAGCGCCTGGGTGGTACCTGGGCGGCATCTGTTCAACGTGCATGTGCGCGGGTTGCGCGCCACGGCCACCCGTACCAGGGACGGCAAGTGGCAGGTGATGGGGGCTGGCGTGGAACTCGGCGGCCCGGCGCTCGACCTGGGACACTTGTCCGCAGACCTGTGGCTGGACAACCTGCAGCTGGCGGTCGACGACCAGCGTTTGGGGCAGCGCTTCGATCTGTCGGCACCGCACTTGCGGGTCAACCGGACGGCGCGGGGGCGTGTGCGCCTGGCCGGTATCGTGCAGCGCCAGCACAGCGCCGGCTCGCTGCGGGTGGCCGGGGATTTCCAGCAAGGCAGGGGTACGGGGAGGCTGTGGGTCGGCCTGGATGCGAGCGACCTGCGCCACATGTTGTCCGGTGTCGAGATCGGTGGTTACCGTCTGGATGATGGCCGCGGGCGGGTGGGTGCCTGGTTGCGCTGGCGCCAGGGCCAGTTGGCTGATGCCTTGGTACAGCTGGATCTTGCGGGCCTTGTGGTCTCCAGCGCCGCGGCACAACACGTACAGGCCGGCCCGCTGCGCGGCCTGGCGGGCCTGCGGCGTGTCGGCGACGGCTATCGCTTGAGCTGGGCCGGAAGCGACGGGAGTACGGCCGCGGCGCTGGTGCGTGACCCAGGTACGCCGCAGTTGGCGGTCGGTATCGCGGCCCGCGACTGGCAATTGGCACCGTGGCTGTCCCTGCTGGCGTTGAAGCCCGGACTTGCTCCAGGCTTGGTGCAGTGGCTCGGCCACGGACAACCGCGTGCGCTGGCCAACAGGCTCGACCTGGGCTGGAGTCGAGCCCATGGATTGCAGGCGCTGGACCTCGAGTTCTCCGGCGTGGGCATCGATCCCGCCGGCAAGCTGCCTGGGGTGGACCGGCTCGCTGGCCACCTGGTGGGCGATGCCGAGGCGCTGAGCCTCCGCCTGCCCGCGCAAGCCGTCACGGTCAGCCTGCCGGATCTGTTCCGCCAGCCCCTGGAGCTGTCGAGACTCGATGGCAGCCTGGCGCTGTGGCAAGACGACGCCGGCTGGGTGCTCGGGGTGGATGCGCTGGACGTCTCGGCTGAGGACTATGCCGCCCAGCTGCGTGGGCAGCTTGCCTTCCCGCAGGCTGGAGGGGCGCCGTCGGCCGATCTGTTCGCCACGGTGGACCAGGCCAAGGTGCCGGCGGCCAAGCTGTTCTGGCCCAGCTCGATGCCGCCGGCGACCATGGCGTGGCTGGACCGGGCCCTGGTGGCGGGCCGGGTCGAGGGGGCCAAGGTGGTCCTGCGCGGAAACCTGGCGGACTGGCCGTTCACCCATCACGAAGGCCGTTTCGAGGCCCATGTGCCCATTCACGACCTGACCCTGGACTATGCCCCCGGTTGGCCGCGTGCGGAACGCGCCGAGGCGGTGGCCGACTTCGTCGGCAGCGGCTTCCGGGCCGTGGCCAGCACGGCCCAGACCCTGGGCGTGCACGCCACCTTGGCGGCGGCCGACATCGCGGATTTTGCCAACGCGCCGCTCGAGCTCAGCATCCGCGGCGGCGGCAGCGGCGACGACCTGATGCGCTTCGTGCGCGAGAGTCCGATCGGCAGCGGACAGCGCGACACGCTGGACAAGTTGAGCCTGGGTGGCACGGGCACGTTTGCCATGCACCTGGAACTGCCCCTGCACACCGATGATGCGCCCCGACTCAGCGGCGCGGTGGAACTGAGCGACGCGGATGTGCGCGCGCCGGACTGGAACCTCGAACTCGAGCAGCTCGGGGGGCCGCTGCATTTCGATCTGCAGGGCATCGAGGCGGACCGCCTGCAGGCTGGATTCCACGGCCGCGCCTCGACCCTGGCCCTGGCCATCGGTGAAGTCCACAGCCACCCCGACACCTCGGTATGGGTGCAGATGCGCGGCGACTACAGCCTCGCCGACCTGGTGCGCGACTATCCCAGCCTGGCCTGGATCGGCCAGGGTTCCACCGGCAGCGGCGATTTCCGCGTGGCGTTCTCGGCCGTGCCGGCAGCCGGAGCTGCGCCGGCCCGGCAGCAACTGACCATTGATTCGGACTTGCGTGGCGTGGCCTTGAATTACCCGGCGCCGCTGCAAAAGGAGGCGCCTGCCGCCATGCCTTTGCATGTGGTTGTCGGCGTGCCTGTCGACGGTGCCGACCTGCGGGTGGCCCTGGGCCAGGTCGCGCGCGGCCGCTTCCGCCTGGCCGGTGATGCCCCGCCGGTTGCCGGCGTGATCGCCTTCGGCACCGAGATGCCGCAGCATCTGCCACCAACGGGTTTGCAGATTCGCGGCCATGCGCAGCGGCTGGATGTCACCGGGTGGGTGCAGCAGACGGCCAGCAGCGAGGGCAGTGGCGGCCTGGCCGTGAGCGAGGTTCAGGTCAGCACGGACCACGCGCTCTGGTTCAACCGCTCCCTGGGTTCGATGCGCATCGACGCCACGAGTCCCGGTGCGGCGTTGGAGGTGCAGGTGGACGGCCCCTCCATGGCCGGCACCATTTCCATCCCGACCACCCAGTTGCAGCAAAAGGGTGTGACCGCGCGTGTGCAGCGCTTGTACTGGCCGGTCGATGCCACCCCCGACACCACAGCTGGCGACGCCGCGGGGACGGCGCCGGCGCCGCCCGCTGCGGCGAAGCCGCCACCCGGGCCCGAACCGAATCCCGCCGACACCGGCGTCGACCCCAAGGCGTTGCCGCCCATGCACTTGTGGGTGCAGGACCTGCGCCTGGGCGTGGCCAAGTTGGGCGATGCCAGGCTGGAGAGCTGGCCCACCGCCAACGGCATGCATATCGAGCAACTGCGCACCTTGTCCGGCAATGCGCAGATCAGCGCCAGCGGCGACTGGAACGGCGATGCCCACGACAGCCACACGCAGATGAACATCAATTTTTCCGCCAATGACCTCGGGGCGATGTTGGGTGCGCTCGGCTTCAACGGCCTGATCCACGGCGGGCGTACCCACGACGAGCTGGATGCGCGCTGGCCCGGCTCGCCGTCCAATATTGCCCTGGCCAACATGGACGGGACCTTGCGCATCAAGGTCGAGGATGGCCGCATCCCCGAGGCGGCCTCGCCGGGCGTGGGGCGCCTGCTGGGCCTGGTGTCGCTCGCCGAATTGCCGCGCCGCCTGACCCTGGATTTCGGCGATGTGTTTGGCAAGGGCCTGGCCTTCGACTCCATCAGCGGGCAGTTCCGGCTTGCCGATGGCAACGCCAGCACCAATGACCTGGCCATCAGCGGGCCATCGGCCAACATCACCGTCACCGGCCGCACTGGCTTGCGCAATCGCGATTACGATCAGGACGTCCACGTGGTGCCGCACGTCGGCAACAGCCTGCCCCTGGTTGGCGCCGTGGTGGGCGGCCCGGTGGGCGCGGCGGCAGGCTTGGCCGTGCAGGGCCTGTTGGGCCACGGCTTGAACAAGGCGGCCAGCGCCCACTATCGCGTCACCGGCAGCTGGGACAAGCCCGTCTTCACCCTGGTCGATCGCGGTGCCTCCGCGCAGCCGCCGCTGGCCATCCGCGATGGCTCCGCACCGCCGGCGGCGTCCGGTGGTTCCGTGTTGCCGGCTGCACCAGCCAGCAGCTTGCCGGCACCGGCTGGCAGCGTTCCGACCGCAGCCCATGGCGTGCCGGTGCCCAGCAGCAGCGTTCCGGCGTCAAGTGGCAGCGTGCGCTGACACGGGTCAGCAACCGGCCCCCGGTGTCGACCCGCTCGATGGTCAGCCCGGTGGTGAATCGACGCTTGTGCAGGTCCACCCCCACGCCCGGTGAACTGGAATGCTGCCGGGCCCGGTGGGAGGCAGATCGCCTCTTCAGATGCGAACCATCCTGCGGCGATCTCTAATTTGCCGGCGTTCTCACCAGGCGTATCCCGCGCGCCCGCCCGGTCCCGACGACGATGTCCCTGCCGTCCGCGTCGGGCGTCAGGTACATGCCTGAACCTGCATAGCCGCCTCCATGATCTGCGCCCGTGGCCTTGTGCATGAGCATCGTCTTGGCTGGAACACCTGACGTCGAAACGATCGTGAGCCGCAGCGCATCACCCTCAGGCACAATGATGTAATCCGCGGCAAGTTCATCCGAATGGTAGACGCCGCGCAGATCTTCCGGCGTTGATCCCGCCAGAAATCCAGGCCGGACTTGCTGCACCACCGCGTCAAACTTGTCCAACGGGTTCCAGTCGCCCCGATTGCACAACAGCCCGACACCGAGTCGGGCCCGCGGAAACCAGCCAAACTCATTCCGGAAACCATCGGCTGCCCCGTCATGTTGCACCGTGAACTGCCCACGTCGCTGGCCGACTGTCAGCCCCGATGCATAACCCATGGCGCCACCTGGCTCGTATTCCACCGCAACACCATTGGTGAACGTCCCCGGGGTGAGCATGACCGTGGAAACTTCGGGCGTCCACACCTTGTGTCCGACACTGATATCCCGGTAATAGCGGGCGAGGTCGTTCATGCTTGTCATCAACCCTCCGGAGCCGCCGAACCGCGGATAGGTATCACGCACAACGAACCCGCCATCTTTCGGAACATAACCGTGTGCGGCGGTATCCGATTGTGGATCGGCGCCGTGCAGGAAATAGCTGTCCCGCATGCCCATGGGATCGAGCACGTATTTTCTTTCGTACTCATGGAATGGCAAACCGCTTGCGCGCGCCACCACTTCAGCCAACAGGAGATAGCCTCCGTTGGAATACAGAAATTGGGTCCCGGGCCTGAAATTTGTGGATTTCTGTTCGAGGACCAATTGCAGCGCCACCTGCGCGCCATCGCGTGCGGCCGCGTCACGCCCAGCGAGTTGCATGAGTCCAATCCAATCGCGAATCCCGGAAGTGTGATGGAGCAACATGGCAATGGTGACGGGCACCTCGTACCTGGGCAGCTGCGGAATATATTTGCGGACGTCGTCATCCAGGCGCAGGCGACCGCCCACCACCAATTGGGCTATGGCCAGCGCAGTAAACTGCTTGGACACCGACGCGGCATAGAACAGCGTGTCGCCATCGATGGGGCGTTCGCCCGCCATATCGGCCATCCCGGCCGCGGTAATCAAATCCGTACCGTCGTCGAACACGCCGACAGCGCATCCGGGTGCGACGCTGTGGAGCGGGTCCGTCACAATGGCCCGCAGGGCGGGCAGCTCAAGCTTGGCCTCACTGGCGTGGATTCCAACCGCGGTCACGGCAAGCATCACCGCAATGCATGTCTGTCGGATATTCATCGCATGTCTCCTGTGTCTTGACCTGCCACTGACGGCCGTTCCGTGGACCAGGGGGGCGTTGGTGGTCAGGAGCCGCCGTCGGTGGCATCGAGCGCCTGCAGCAGGTGGAAGATTTCGCGGTAGGCGCGTGGTGGCTTGGCCTGCTCCCGTTCGCTGCGGGCCCGGCGCAGCAGCGAGCGCAGGTGCTGACGGTCCACTTCCGGGTGCGCCGCGATGAAGGCGGACAGGACATCCTCGTCACCGGCAAGCAGTTGCTCGCGCAGCGCCTCCAGGCGGTGCATGGCGGCGATCTCCTGGCGCTGCCGGTCGCGATTCGCGCCCAGTGCCGCGCGCACGGATGCAAGCTCATCATCGTCGCGCTGGCGCAGCTTCTTGGCGATGAAGGCCAGCTGACGCTTGCGCGCGCCGTGCGCGTGCATCTGCTGGTAACTGTCGATCTCGTCGCGCACTTCCTGCGCCAACTCAAGCCTACCCAGCCGCGACGCCGGCAAGGCCACCAGCTGTCCAGCCAGCGTCAGGATGGCGAGCGCTTCGCGCCGTTGCTGGCTGCGGCTGGGGGCCGCCTCCAGGTCGGGGCTTTCAGTCTGGTCGCGGCGGTCGTCGTCGTGCACGGCTACTACTCATGGAAAAGACCACCGGGAGTGTAGCCGCGCCGGTTCCGGACGACTCATGTGAGGAAGTTGATGAAGCCGGTGATGATCAGTGCGTTGGTGAAGTCCATCAGGAAGGCGCCGACGATGGGCGCGACCAGGAACGCGCGCGGGGCCGGGCCGAAGCGCTCGGTCAGCGAACTCATCACGGCCACGGCGTTTGCCGTGGTGCCCAGCATGAAGCCGATGAAGCCGCTGGCCATCACCGCGGCGTCGTAGTCGCGGCCCATGAGCTGCACCAGCGGCCAGCAGCAGAACGCCACCACGATGACGGTCTGCACGGCAAGCGTGACCAGGAGCGGCAGCGCCAGGCCGCTCAGGTCCCACAGGTGCAGGTTCATCAGTGCGATGACCAGGAACAGCGACAGGCTGATGTTGCCGATGGTGTCGATGCTGCGCGCAGACAGGCCAAACACGCGGTAGCGATCGTCGAGGTTGCGGATCAGCGCGCCGATGAGCATGGCGCCGATGTAGCTCGGCAGGGTGATGCCGGCGCCGCTCATCCAACCACTGATCCAGGCGCCGACCGCCATGGCAATCAGCACGAAGACGAAACTTCGCAGCGCGGCATAGACCTGCTCGTCGTTGCTGCTTGGTGTGACCGGCACGGCGGTCGCTTCCATCGTGGTGACGGGCAGATCGGCGGCGACGGCCAGGTTGCCCGTTTGGCCGCCCGCTGGCCGCAACTTGAGCCGCTCGATCAACATCGTCGCCACGGGCGCGCCGATGACCGAGCCCAGCACGATGCCGGCCATGGCATTGGCCAGCGCCACGCTGGCGGCGCCGTGCACGCCGGCCTCGGCGAACAGCGGGGCGAACGCCATGCCGGTGGCGGGGCCGCCCATCAGGGTCACCGAGCCGGTGATGACGCCAAACAGCGACGGCAGCCCGAACATCCTGGCCAGGCCGATGCCGGCCAGGTTCTGCACCACGCCGATGAAGGTGGCCAAGGCCAGGAACAGCAGGATCTGGCGCCCACCGACCTTGAGCAGCGAAGCACTGGCGTTGAAGCCGATGCTGGTGAAGAACGCGATCATCAGCGGCTGCTCGAGCGTGGTGTCGAAATGCACCGGCGTCACGTCCCAGTGGTGGAACGCGAGCATCGCCAGGGCCACCAGCAGGCCGCCGATCACCGGCGCCGGGATGCTGAAGCGCGCCAGCACCGGCACGTGGCGGCGGATCGCATAGCCCGCGAGGAGGAACAGCCCGCCGCAGGCCACGGTCTGCACCGCGTCGAAGCTCAGCATCGCCTGGCCCTGTTTGAAGCCGGGAGCCGGCGTGGCAGCAATTGACCCGGCTTTGCCGCGTCCACTGCTGCAGGCGGGCTCCTGCAAGGAGCTGCTGTGCTGGCAGGGAGTTTGGCCGGACGCATCATGCGCCCCAGAAGCCCGGCGCGGGCGGCTGCAGCCAGCCGTCCTGCAAGACCAGGCCGCCCGGATAGTCGTGCTGCAGCCACAGTGGGCCGTCCAGATCGATGAACTCCGCCTCACGGGCGATTTCCAGGGCCGGGGCGATGCCCAGCGACGACCCCACCATGCAGCCGACCATGATGCGGAAGCCGTCCGCGCGCGCCGCCTGCAGCAGGCGCCACGCCTCGGTGAGGCCGCCGGTCTTGTCCAGCTTGATGTTGACTGCCTGGTAGCGCCCACGCAGGCGGGCCAGGTCGGTGCTGACGTGGCAGGCTTCGTCCGCACAGAGTGGAATCGACCCGGAATAGCCCAGCAGATCGTCGTCAGCGTCGGCTGGCAAAGGCTGCTCGATCAGCTCCACGCCACAGTGCTCCAGCGTGGCCTGCAGCCCGCGCAGCAGGCCGATGTTCCAGCTCTCGTTGGCGTCGACCATGAGTCGTGCCCGCGGCGCGGCCCGGCGCACTGCCTCGAGACGCGCGGCGGCATCGCTGGCGTCCAGCTTCACCTTGATCAGGCCGGCGTCGGCCAGGCGGGCGGCCGCCTCGCCCATGCGCTCTGGCGTGTCGATGCTGATGGTCAGGGCGCTGACCACGGCCTCGTGGGGACCTCGGGCCAACTGCGCCCAGACCGGTACGGAGGTCTGCTGCCACTCCAGGTCCCACAGCGCGGCGTCCAGGGCATTGCGCGCCGCCCCCGGCGGCAGCCGGACCTGCAGCTCGTCCCGTCCCATGCCTGCAACCAGCAGCCCGCGGAAGGTCTCCATCTCCTCGATCACCGAGGCTACGGATTCACCATAGCGTGCATACGGCACGGACTCGCCCCGGCCGAGATGCTGGCCCTGACGCAGCTCCACGGTCACCACGTCGGCAGCGAGCCGGGTACCCCGGGAGATGCGAAACGGCGCGACCAGGGGGAATTGGTCGTGCCGTATGCTCAGTTCGCGAAGCATGCGAGCAGGTGGTCCACGATCGATTCGACGCCCATGGTGACCGGGTCCGCGCACGGCAGCTCCAGCTCGGCGGCGACCTTGGCGCAAAGCGCCCGGGCTTCGTCGGCGGACATGCCGGAGGTATTCAAACTCACGCCCACCGCCCGTACTCCGGGGTTGGTCAGGCGCGCCGCCTTCAGGTTGGCATCCAGGCACTCGCGCAGGCCAGGAATGGGGTGGTCGGGCAGGCCGCGCATGTGCGGCCGCCCGGGTTCGTGGGTCAACACCAGCGCGTCCGGCTGCGCGCCGTGCAGCAGTCCCAACGATACCCCGGCGTACGATGGATGGAACAACGAGCCTTGGCCCTCGATCAGGTCCCAGCCACCATCGAAGCGCGCCGGCGAGATCCATTCGGCCGCGCCAGAAATGAAATCCGCCACCACCGAGTCGATCGGCACGCCACAGTTGGCGACCAGGATGCCAGTCTGCCCTGTGCCGCGGAAATCCGCCTTGAGGCCACGTTGGCGCATCTCGCGCTCGAGAGCCAGCGTGGTGTACATCTTGCCCGTCGAGCAGTCCGTGCCCACGGTCAGCAGGCGTTTGCCAGCGCGGCGGCGCCCGGTACCCACCGGGATGCCGGGCTGGGGGTCGCGCGCATCGAACAGCTCGCGGCCGTTGCGCTGTGCCGCCGCGACGATCTCCGGGTTCTCGCGCAACTTGTTGTGCAGGCCTGCAGCGACATGCAGGCCGGCATCCAGCGCGGCGATGACATCCGTTATGGTCTGCGGATCCATCACCCCGCCGGCATTGGCCATGCCCACGACCATGGTGTTGGCGCCCGCGGCCTTGGCCTCCACCACGTTGAGCTCGCGCAGGCCCAGCGTGGCCTTGCAGCCCGGGCGCTGCAGCTGGCCGATGCACCATTCGGGCCGCCAATATGCCAGGCCCCTGGCCGTCTTGATGGCCAGCTCATCTGACGCCTGCCCCAGGTACAGCAGATAGGGTGGCCCCCAATGTGCGGTCTGCGGCGCACTGCTGTGGTTCAACATAAACTCTCGTCTCCGGGTGTTGTGCTCATCAGTCCAGACGTGGCGGGGCCGGTGAGGTGATTGGCATGCTGATCGAGCTTGGTTGCCCTGGGGTATGCCAGATGCTTTGTTGCGCGGCCTGGTAGTCGCCAGGTTTGGCAAAGAAGATGTTCTCCACGTAGGACTGCGGGTTGCGGTCGTAGAACGGGAACCAGCTGGATTGGATCTGCACCATGATCCGGTGTCCGGGCTGGAACTGGTGATTGATGTTCGGCAGGGTCCACGTGTACAGCAGTGGCTGACCCGACGTGATTTTCTGCGGCCGGCTGAAGCTGCTGCGGTAGCGGCCGCGGAAAATCTGCATCGACAGCGGGAGTTCGTATCCGCCCATGGCCGGTGCCAGGCGGTCTTCCGGCGGGAAGACGTCGATGATCTTGACCACCCAGTCGCTGTCCGTGCCGGTGGTCGAGGCGTAGAGCTTTACCACCGGCGCGCCTGACACTTGCAAGGGCTGCGTGAGTGGCTGGCTGGTGTAGCTGATGACGTCGGGACGGTTGTCCACGAAGCGCTGGTCGGCCAGGGCCCAGTACGCCCCCTCTGGCGATGGTGTGCCATCAGGCCTCGGCCGATACGGTACCGGAGCCGCCGGGTCGGAAATGTAGGTATCGAATTTTTCTTCGCTGGGGGTTGGTGCGTCGAAGGCGAGTTGCTTTCCGGCACGCAGGTACATTGCCGTGGATTTCGTTTTGCACCCGTCATCGCAGGCCAGTGGCCAGTGATCCAGGTGATCCCAGTGGTTGGCGCCGGTGTCGTAGACGGTCACTGGCGACAGTTTCGGCTTCGGCGCCCCGTCGACCAGGTAGCGCGCAAAGAACGGCAGCAGCATGTCGCGCCGGAACTGCAGCGCCGTATCGCCAGCCCACTTGAACACGCCCAGCGACGAACCGTCCACATTTTCCTGGCCGTGGCGCCACGGGCCGAGCACCAGGTAGTTCATGTCGTTGGCGTGGTCCTTGGGCTCGGTGGCGGCGTACGCATGGACGGCGCCATACATGTCGACGTAGTCCCACAGCCCCGCGACCCACATGGTGGCCACCTTCAGGGGTTGCCCGGCAAGAATCCGGTCCACCGCCTGCTTGCTCCAGAAGGCGTCGTAGGTTGGGTGGGTGGTGAGCTTCTGCCAGAACGGCAACTGCTCCATGCCCGCCGCCCGGGCGTAATCGCCCGAGGAGCCGGCCTGCAGCATGGTGGCGTAGGTGTCCTCGCCTGGGTTCGGCACCGAGGGACCGAGGCCCTTGGTCGTGGTCTGCTGCGTGTAGTAGTTCAGGTTGACATTGCGGAAGGCGCCGTTGTTGAACCAGTCGTCGCCCATCCAGCCATCGATCTGCGGATTCTCCGGGGCCGCCACCTTCAGTGCCGGGTGCGGGTGGATCAGGGCCATGGCCACGGTGAAGCCGTCGTAGGACGCGCCGATCATGCCCACGCGGCCATTGGACTCGGGCAGGTTGTGCACCAGCCACTCGATGGTGTCCCAGGCATCGGTGGAATCGTCGACCTTGCTGGCATTGACCGTGCCGACCAGCGGCGCGGCCATGAAGTAGTCGCCTTCCGAGCCGTACTTGCCACGCACGTCCTGGTAGATGCGGATATAGCCGGCGTCGACGAACACATCATCGCCGACCGGCAAGGTGTCGCGCATGCTGCGGGCACGCCGGCCGGCCGCCAGGCGTGAGGCGTTGTACGGCGTGCGTGTCAGCACGATCGGTGCGTTGTGGGTGTCCTTGTGCTCGACGATGACGGTGTGCAGCTTGACGCCGTCGCGCATCGGCACCATCACGTCGCGCACGGTGTAGTCGAACATGGATGCAGGGAAGGCGAAGTGGGCGGGAATGTCCGGTGTATCCGGAGTCACCTGCGCCATGCATGCGCCGGTCGACAGCACTGCCACGCAGACCACAAGGAGTATTCGACGAATCATGTTCTGGCGCCCCCTGTGACGCGTCGGTCTGGCACGTTCAGTGGATGGTTTCCACTTTGCCCAGGCCCGCGGGGTTGCGTGGATCGCTTGCCGCGGCCTTGACGCCGGTGGTGGTGTCCCACGTCACCACGTTCATGTTGCCCCACGAGCGTTGGTCGTTGATCTCGTAACCCATGGCCCTGAGCCCGTCGATGACGTCAGCGGAAAAGGCGTTGCGCTCGAGGTCCACGCGATCGGGCAGGTACTGGTGGTGGTAGCGCTTCTGTGCCGTGATCTCGCTGGCGCTCTTGCCATCGACGAAGCCGAGGATGCCTTCCAGCACCTGGGTGATGATGGTGGAACCGCCGGGGGAGCCGATGACCAGCAGACGGTCCTTGCCGATGACCAGGCTTGGCGACATCGAGGACAGCATGCGCTTGTGCGCCACCGGCGCGTTGGCCGAGCCGCCGATCAGGCCGAAGGCATTGGGCTTGCCGGCGACCAGGGCAAAGTCATCCATCTCGTCGTTGAGCAGGATGCCGCTCTTGCCGGCCACGAACTTCGAACCGAGCGTGGTATTGACCGTGCAGGTCATCGACACCATGTTGCCGTGCTGGTCGATGATCGAGAAGTGCATGGTATGCATGCCGGGCTCCTTTGCATGCGCAGCCGGCAACCACGACGACTTGGTGGCACGGTCGGGCAGGATGCTCTGGCGCAGGCCGTCGGCGTAGTACGGCGACAGCAGCATGTCCAACGGCATCTTCACGAAGTCCGGGTCGCCCAGGTATTCGTTGTGGTCGCGGAAGGCGCGGCGCATGGCCTCGATGACATAGTGCATGCGCTGCACCTCGCCCATGTCCTTGAGGTCGATGCCGGCCAGGATGTTGAGCATCTCCGCGATGGCTACACCACCAGATGACACGGGCGGTGCGGTGATCACCTTGTAGCCGGCGTAGTTGAGCTCGATCGGCGTGCGCTCCCTGGCCTCGTAGGCGGCGAGGTCGGCCATGGTCCAGGTGCCGCCGGCAGCCTTCACCGCGGCCACCATTTCCTCGGCGACCGGCCCGGCATAGAAGCCCTTGGCACCTTTGGCGGCAAACGCCTTCAAGGTCCTGGCCTGGGCTTTGTCGCGGAACAAGTCGGTGGTCTGCGGTGCCTTGCCGCCGGGAAAGAACTTGGCCTTGGACGCCGGGTAGCGCCGCAGCACGTCGCCGACCTGCTGGATCGAACGCACCAGCGACTCGGTCGGGTGGAAGCCGTTCTCGGCGATGCGTATGGCCGGAGCCACGGACACCGAGAGCGGCAGCTTGCCGTATTTTTCCACCATGTAGGCCAGGCCGGCCGGGTAGCCGGGGATGCCGGCCGCGAGCGGCCCATTGACCGAGTGGTCGCGGTTTGGACTGCCATCCGCGTTCGCGTAGTCGGCGCTGTTGACTGCGGCCGGCGCCATCTCGCGGGCGTCGATGAAGGTGTCCTTGCCGGTGGCCGCGTCATGGATCAGGGCCAGGAAGCCGCCGCCCATGCCGGAGGCCTCGGGTTGCACCACCGAGAGCGTGGTGGCCACCGCGACCGCTGCGTCCACCGCGTTGCCACCCTTGTTCAGGACTTCGAAGCCCGCGTTGGTGGCCAGCGCATTGGCACTGGCGATGGCGGCGGTCGGCTGCGTGGCCGTCAATACGCCCGACTGCGCCTGCGTGTCGAAGCCGGCGCCGGCCACCAGCAGGAAGGCGACTATCGCAGGCCAACGGTGGAAGCGGGCAAAACGTCGACCGGAAAGGGGTTCTTGCGCGGGTGGTTCGCGGAATTTCAGCATGGGACCCAAGGACTCCGTGGCTGGTTTGAGGATAGTCACCGTGATGCACAATCGGCCAGTGAAAAGATGGGCAGGTGACATAACTGCAGGTTGTGGGGTGGCGCGGATCGCTGGACCCGGCGGCGTGTGCCTCACCCGCGGGCACAGCCTGGGCACGGCCTGCGCCGGCACACGATGTTGACGCCTGGCTGTACTGACTGCTTGCCCGCCGCCCAGCCCCCGCGGTCGCGGTGGCTGGGCGGCGGTTGCTTCAGGCGCCGAGGTTTACCAGCGGTACGCGACCTTGCCGTAGACGAAGGCGCCCTGGAACCCGAACGGTGAGCTGGACGAGTAGGGGAACACGCCGTTGTTGTCGGAATCCTGGGGGGTCTTCTTCGGGTAGGTGTTGAGCACGTTGTCCCCACCCAGCGTGAAGGTCCAGTTGTCCAGGTTGTAGCTGGCGGCAAGGTCGATCAGCCACTTGTGCGGATAGATGATGTCGTTCAGGTAGCTGGTCGAGCCGTACGACGTGATGCGCCCGAAGCGTGTCGCGGTACCGGTGAAGCTCCATGCGCCGACGTTGTAGGTCTCGGTCCAGATCACCTTGCTGCGTGGCGAGCTGTCGGCGAGCAGGCCCTTGATGGCCGAGCGGTTGAGGCGTACGAACAGCACACCAAGGTTGTCCAGCACGGGCGGATTCGGGCGCACGCCGGTGACCTTGTTCTTGTTGTAGGTCGCCGACAGGGTCGACATCAGCGAACTGCCGTTGCTGAAATCGGTGCGGTAGGTGGACACCCAGTCGATACCCTGGCTGCGCACGTTGCCGGCGTTGGTGAAGTACGCGATGCCACTGTAGGGCACGTTCGGGAAGCCGTTGGCGGCAAGGTAATTCTTGACCGCCGGAGTCGCTGTCGACAGCGAGCTCGACAGGGCGATGCGGTCCCTGACCGTGATCTGATAGGCGTCGACGGTCAAGGTGAAGGCGTTGGATGGGTTCCACACCATGCCGAACGTGTAGTTGCGGGACTTTTCCGCCTTCAGTGGCTGGCTGCCAAGCAGTACGGCGATGGGGTTGTTCACCGGCACCAGGCCGCGCAGGTAGATGCCGGGCGGCAGGCCCAGCGAGTTGCCCGGGCCCTGGAATGCCGAGGTGCTTTCCTCGTAATGCTGCTGCCCGAGGCCCGGTGCGCGGAACCCGGTCGAGGCGCTGCCTCGCAAGGCGAACGAGTCGGTGAAATCGAAGCGGGCCGACAAGGCGGCCGAGGTGGTGGTGCCGAAATCCGAATAATCCTCGTGCCGTGCGGCCAGCGAGGTGCTCAGCTTGTCGGTGAGGTTGGTTTCCAGCTGCACGTACTCGGCCACGTCATGCCGGGATACAGAGATCGCATCCTGCGGACCCCAGCCGGCAAAGCCCTGGGCGCCGCCGGAGACGCCCGAGGTGCCTACGTAGTAGGAGCCGAGCTCGCCCGCTTCCACCTCGTAGCTCTGTCTCAGGTACTGCGTGCCGAACGACACGGTCACCGGATTCTGCAGCCAGCCGACGGCCACGTCCTTGGAAATGTCGATGTCGAAGGTCTGTTGCGCAGCGGTCAGGGTGCCATCGTGGAACGCGGTCGGGCTGCTGCCGAAATCATGCAGTAGCGCATAGTTGGTGGTGTTGAGCGTGCTGTAGTAGACCCGGTTGCTGCCGTAGTTTGCGCTCACGTCCCAATGCCAGCCGTTGATGTCGCCGCGCAGGCCGAGCACCAGCGAGCGGTCCAGCGAGTCGCCATGCTCCTTGGGCAGGAAGCCGTCCGGGTAGACCAGCCCGATCAGGGCATTGTTTGGATACGGTGTGTTGCTGCCATAGCGGAAGAAGCCGCGTGGCTCGCCGACGCGCTGGCCAAAGTGGCCGAAGGCGTAGAACTGCACGTTGGGCGTGAAGTCGTATTCGGAGTTCATGAACAGGTTCTGGTTCTTGAACGAGACCACGCCGTACTTGAACATCGGCCCGAGTTGCGTCAGGCCAGGACGGCGATCGACGCCGGCGCGGTTGGTCGGGCTCTGGTTGCTCTTGTCCAGGGCGAAGCGGATCCAGCCCTTGTCGCCGCCGAGTGGGAGGCCAAAGTCCGACGAGGCCTGCCATTGCGGGCCGTCACCAGCCGAGTACTCGCCATGGGTGGCCTGTATGTCACCACCCTTGGCGCCCTTCTTGAGGATGATATTGACCACGCCGGCCAATGCATCGGAACCGTATTGCGCGGATGCGCCGTCGCGCAGCACTTCGACGTGGTCGATGGCGGCCAGTGGAATCGTGTTGAGGTCCACACCCTGGGAACCCTGTCCGACCTGGCCCAGGCTGAGCAGCAGCGCGCCGGAATGCCAGCGCTTGCCATTGACCAGGATCAGGACCTGGTCCGGGGAGAGGCCGCGCAACTCAAATGGACGCTGGAAGGCGAAGGTGTCCGACGCGGGAGCGAAGGGGAAATTCAATGACGGGATGGCGCGGGCGAGTGCCTGGGTCAGGTCGATCGTGCCGGTGTCCTTCAATACCTGCGCCGGGATCACGTCGATCGGCGTCAGCGAGCTGGTTTCGGTACGGTTGCCCGCACGCGTGCCGGTGACGATGACGGTCTTGAGCTCGGTCGCCCGGGTGGCGGCTGCCGAGGTGGCATCCTGCGCCGCCGCAGGCAGGCTGAGCGCCGCCAGCACCGCGCTGGCCAACAACGTTGGAACGAACTTCGCGAACTGACTGCCGTACGTGCTCATGTGGTTCTTCCCCGTTTGGGTTGCCGGATGCTGGCTGTCACAGACTGGTGTGCAGCAGCGCCATGTCACCTAAGCAATGACGAACATCTGAAGGTTGTTGCGACGGAACCAGTGACGCTCGTGATCACGCCGCGGGGCGATTGAATGCGGCACGGTGGTCGGCTTTGCCGTGCGTCCGTTCCATGCGCATGAATGTGGGGGATTCTGCGCAGCGTCCACTTTCCCTTAAGTCTTACGTTGCCGAGGATAGTCAGCGGCCACCCGAAACCACCAATGAAAATACTTGCGCACCGCATAGCCGCCGGTTATGGAGGCATCATGGGCGGTCAAGCCCGGCCAAGCATCCGCGTGGCAAGCTCGCGCATGATGTCGAGAAAGCGCTGCTGCACCGGATTCAGTGGACTGTCCAGGCGGAAGACCGCATAAAGCATGATATCCAGCTCCAGCTTGAGCGGGCGCGTTTGCACGGTTTGGCGCTGGTCGCACGATGCGGTAAACGGATCGACCAGGGCGAGCCCCTGGCCACGGGCGACCAGGGCGTAGGCGAGCTGGTAGGTCTGCACCCACACTGCCGTCTGCGGGGCGGGCGCCACATGGGCGAGCTGGCTGTGCAGCATGCCGCCGAAGGCATCGTGGATGGCGATGCCGATCATCGGTTGTCCGGCGAGTGCGCTGAGCGGCAGCGGTTCGGCCAGCTCGCCATCCGACCACCAACCCGGCGGCGCGATGACCATGACTTGTCCGTTGCACAGAGGCTCGCGCCGGACTGCCGAATGGCCGAAATCCTGCATCGTGAAGCCGATGTCGACCTCGTGCAGCAGAATGGACTCGTACATGACGGCCGAGTGCTGTGTGGACAGTTCGGCGGTGGCATCCGGAAAGGCCTTGCGCAGCAGCATGATCGCGTCCGGCAGCATGGTCTGCGCCACGGTGGGTGTGCAGGTCACGCGCAACGGCGAACTGCCCGGGCGGGCGATGTTTGCCGTCAGGCGCTGCAGGTCGTGCAGCTCCTGCGCGATGTTTTCCACGCGGTGGCGCAGCAGCAGTGCCTCCGGGGTCGGCTGCAGGCGTCCGCGTACGCGGCTGAACAAGGCGAAGCCCAGCTGCTGCTCCGCATGCTGCAGAGCCTTGCTGGCTGCCGGTTGAGAGATGTTCAGTAGCTCTGCGGCGCCGGTAAGGCTGCCGGTGGTCAGCACCGCGTGGAAAAGCTCGATCTGGCGCAGGCGCATGGCATCTCCCGGTTGCTGTGGTCAATCCAGTGAGCTGGAAGTGGTACGGGGCGGAGCGTATGGCCGGCGCCGCGCACGGCTCTCATGTCCTTCGGCTCCAGTATTGAAACCGCCCGTCAGTGCCACTGGTGAAGGCGTGCCCGCTTCGATTCTACGAGAAGTAGGGTGCACAAGCTGGCGGTCCCCGACGCTCGCGTGGGCTGGGCGTTGCCGCAGGACGCGGGAGTTGCCTCTGGCGGGGCGAGCCCGGGAAGAGGGATGCGGGCGGAATCGTCCATGAGGGGTGACACGCTCCATGCTGGAGTTGGGTTGACCGCGCACTTGCATGGCCAGGTACTTCGCAGCGCGACATGGATCCACTCCCGGAACCCGCCATGGTGGCGTCGCGCCCACGCACCGGGCCACGACCCTCTGATCACGTCGGCAGGTCGGTCGCCGCACATGGATGCCACTGTCTGCCGGTTCGCACACCCACGAACGCGCGCATGTCCGACTGCGTGCGGCTCGGTGCGTGCACGCGGCCAACCCCACATGTGGACCGCCACAACCCAGGTGGCATGCACGCTCCGACAAACCCATCGGAGGCCGCGCCTGCTGCCGCCATAAGGCTAGGTTATGTGACCTGATCGCCTTTTCATTGGTTGCAGTGAGCTGTGAATGTTAGCGTCCGTAGTGGACCAGGGAATCAGCTTGGCGTGCGTCGGATCTACGACCGTGCCGATGCGGAATGCAGAACGCAGATGCCGACTAGGTGTGCCGATGAATAGCGCGTACCACTAACCGTTATTGCCAAATTACGAGGGGATTCTGTCCATGAAAATGTTGCGCCCCAATCGACTGAACGCTTTGGTTGTTGGTATAGCCTTGGCGCTTGTCGCTGGATCTGCTGCAAGCCGTGATTCACTGCCGGGCACTCCCGGCGAGCAGGGTCGGTCAGATATCACCGGATCCAAGAATAATCAGTCCACTGTACCCGCTTCCGATGCTGAGCAATCCCAAAAGGGCGCAGCGAAAAACCTCCGTGGCGTCGTGGTGACTGGTTCACGGGTCATCAGTCAGGACTTTCTGTCGCCCAGTCCGATCATGACGATAAACCCGGAGCAGCTGAAAATACAGGCCCCAAACAACATCAGCGACTATATTGACAAATTGCCGTCAGTCGTCGGCAGCATGTCGGCGACCGCGGGCAAGAATACGATCAGTGCGGGAAACAACGGAATAAACATTCTTGATTTGAGGAACCTGGGCAGTGTCCGCACCCTGGTACTCCTGAATGGACACCGGGTGGTCGCGTCGGATGTATCAGGCGTGGTGGACATCGACACTCTTCCCCAAGGGCTCATCGACGGTGTGGACATCATCACGGGGGGAGCGTCAGCCGTCTATGGCTCCGATGCTGTTGCTGGTGTCGTCAACTTCCGTCTGAATACGAAGTTTGAGGGAATCAAGGGCTTTGCCCAGGGTGGGGAATCGACCTATGGCGATGACTTGCAGGGGAACTATGGCATCACGTTGGGCACATCGTTCGCTGGTGGTCGTGGTCATTTTGTAGTCGATGCGCAATATGCAAAGAATGATGGCGTAGGCCAGCTGACGGATCGCCCCTGGTACCGGGAATGGGGCTATATGGCAAATCCCAATTGGACCGCCACGAATGGTGAGCCCAAGCAGATCATTGTTCCGCACTTGAATCGCATCAGTGAGAGCCTGGACGGCATCATCACGCAGAAGGGACCACTCTATGGGACGACATTCAATGCAGATGGATCCCCCCGCGCATTTCAGTTTGGCACCATTGATCGGACTGGCTCTGTACAGTCGGGCGGGGAGATGTTTGGTCATTACGCGGCCATGGCGCTCAAGAGCAGCACCCGAAGGAATTATGTCTATACCCGCGCATCCTACGACTTGACCGACAACTTCAACGTATTCGCATCACTGATGCATGCCGAGAGCAAGAGCAGCACGGCGGCTTCATACAATTACGTAGACGGAACCCTGTCCGTCAAACCGGATAATGCGTATCTGGATCCCAGTGTGCGCGCGGCAATGAACGCCAACGGCCTGTCCAAGGTCAGCTATGGCGTGGTGTTCGAGACCCCTGCCACGGAGGATCTCAATCGAAACCTGAATCGCGTGCTGCTTGGACTCGACGGCAGTCTGGGAAGTTTCTGGAACCTGCATGCGTCGTACGATTACGGCAGGACCAAGGTCGCTACAAACCTTGATAACGTCCTCAATAGGGTTCGCATTGATGGTGCGATGGATGCGGTGGTGGATCCAGCCAGTGGCCGTGTGGTTTGCCGTTCGACGCTTTCCAATCCCG
Source organism: Lysobacterales bacterium (assembly GCA_017305055.1). GTDB lineage: Bacteria > Pseudomonadota > Gammaproteobacteria > Xanthomonadales > Rhodanobacteraceae > Rhodanobacter. The sequence goes on along the minus strand of JAFKMZ010000013.1, from coordinate 66,026 downwards.
CAGATGGGTGCGTGCCTATCGATATGTTTGGCCGTGGCAATGTTACCGACGCGGCGAAGAAGTATGTCCTGGGTCTGGCGTGGGCGCGCCGGGAGTTCACGCAGAAAATTGCGTCGGTGTCGATTGACGGGCAGCCGTTCGAGACCTGGGCGGGTCCGGTGGATCTGGCGTTCGGCATGGATCATCGGACCAGCACGATTGGCCACAGCCAGACCGATGCCATGAGCCAGGAGCACGATTGGCTGTTCGGCAATTTCTTGCCAATGACCGGCTCTGACAGCGTGACCGAGACATTTGCCGAAACCCTGGCGCCGCTGCTCGCTGATGACAAACTGTCGGTGAATGCCGCGGTGCGCAGCGCAGACTACAAATATTCCGGGCGGCAGCTTGCCTGGAAGCTCGGGATGACCTGGCGGCCGATCGATCCATTGCTGGTGCGGGTGATGCAATCCAGGGATATCCGGGCACCGAATCTCAGCGAACTGTTCCAGACGGGGGTCACACAGCGGCAAACAGTGCGGGATCCGTTCAATGGCGGGGTGACGACGAATCTGGAGCGGACGACAGTAGGGAACCGAACGCTGCAGCCCGAAATCGGCAAGACCACTACCCTTGGCTTCGTCCTGACGCCTGCGTGGCTTCCGGGATTCAGTGGGGCACTGGACTTCTACCGCATAAAGATCTCGGACGCCATCACCACGATTTCAAGCCAACAGACGGTGGATCGGTGCTTCGCGGGTGACGCCCAGATTTGCGGGAATGTGGATAGAGGTCCCTCTGGTGCGGTCATCGGGCTCAGGAACAGCCCGGTGAACATCGCCGAAGAGGTGGTCCATGGCCTGGACATCAATCTCGCCTACAGGGTTGATCTTCCAGCTCCCGATGCATCGCTGCGCGTGAGTCTGCTGGCGACCAACCAAACGCAGGACCGGCTCACCACGCCTTTCACCACCCACAACTATGCGGGTGAGATGGGTGGCGACTCCGTGAAATGGCGTGGGAACCTGAACGCGGACTATTCACAGGGACCGCTTGGGCTTGGTGCCGAGGCCCGGTTTATTGGCCATGGCGTGCTGCGCACGGATTGGGTGCAAGGTGTGGATATTGACAACAACTATGTACCCAGTACTTGGTATTTTGACCTGTACGGCTCGTATTCCTTTGCCGATTCGCATCTGCAGGCATTCGCCCGGGTGAACAACGTGTTCAACAGGGCGCCGCTGGTCATCGCCACGTCCAGCGGTGGTTTCAACCCGGATATCTACAACGTGATAGGTCGCTACGTCAGTGTCGGCCTGAGGTTCAACTTCTAGGATCTGTATTCGCAAGTGAGCGGTTCGCCGCTGTGAAATGGAGTGGGGGCGCATGACGACGAGTCGACGATAGTCCGTTGACTGTTCCTTGGTGTGGCTGGCCAGTGGCCAAGGCACCGTGGAGCGCATTGATCGAAACCCGATACCTTGCCAGAAGCCGAGGTGGCATTGCCATGATTGTGAAGTCCCTGAAAGCCGTGATGAAGGTGATGGTGCTGTCATCGATCTCGGTTGCCTGGTCAATGGCCTGTGCCCAGAGCAGTCAGTACCTCTATCAGGGCACGATCCACATTCCGGTGGAGGCGATGCCAGGGCATGGGATGGTCGATTGCCAGATGGAAGTGGCGTGTCGCGTTGGCGGCCAGATTCTTCGCGATGGGGGCAACGCGGTGGATGCCGCGGTGGCCACCGCATTTGCCCTTGCCGTGGCGCTTCCCCGTGCAGGGAACATCGGTGGTGGCGGGTTCATGCTGGTCTACATGAAGAAGGACGACCGCGTTGTTGCGTTCGACTATCGCTCCATGGCGCCGTCCGCCACCAAATTGGCGGATTATGTGGGTGGCGATGGAAAGCTGAATGGCAAGCAGGAGGCAGGCTATATGGCCTCAGGCGTCCCGGGCACCGTAGCGGGGCTGTGGCTGGCGCACAGGAGGTTTGGCCATCTGCCATGGAACAAGCTTGTTGAGCCGGCAGCCAAGCTTGCGGGAGATGGGATTCGCGTGACCGTGGGCCAGGCACTCTCGCTCAATTGGGCGAAGGCGCACCACAGGTTCGTGGAAAGCTCTGAGGCACCCCGGGTATTCGAGCGGGCAGATGGTCGGGATTGGAAAGCTGGTGACCTGCTTGTCCAGTCCGACCTGGCGTGGTCGTTGCGGCAGATTCGGGATCATGGAGCGGATGCGTTCTATAAAGGAGAGGTGGCCAAGCGCCTGGCACGTGGCATGAAGGCGCATGGAGGCCTCATCGGCTTGTCCGATTTGGCCGCATATCGCGCCGAGGAGCGCGAGCCGGTTGCGGGGACATACAGGGGATATCACGTGGTTACCATGCCGCCCGTCAGCGGCGGCGGAACCAGCGTGATAGAGATGCTGAACATATTGGAGAACTTTGACCTTGCCCAATACGGGGCCAGGTCGGCAGAGGTGCTGCACTACGAAGCCGAAGCCTCCAAGCTTGCATGGCGGGATCGTGTGCGATACGCGGGCGATCCCGCGTTTGCAAAGATTCCGACGGCGGGTCTTGCATCCAAGTCCTTCGCTGCAACGCGGGCGAAGCTGATTTCCCCGACGCAGACCATTTCCGTCAAGGACCTTGAGCCCGGCGATCCGTGGCAGTTCGAGAGCAAGGAAACGACGCAGATTTCAGTGATCGATGCAGAAGGCAATGCAGTCAGCACCACATATACCCTGGGCTCGGATTTCGGTTCCGGTGTCATGGTCGAGGGGACTGGGTTCATGCTCGGGAACCTCATCAGCAACTTCTCCATTGGCCAACAGGCGGAGAGCGTCGCGAAAGGTGTTGCGGCAGCGATAAACAATGTGCTCGGCCCAGGCCGCCGTCCGGTGTCGAGCATGTCACCCACCATGGTTTTCGGAAAGAAGGGCCTGTGGATGGTGACCGGGACGCCGGGTGGCAACACGATTCCCGGAACGGTGATGCAGATGATCGTCAACACGGTTGATTTCGGCATGAACATCGCCGAGGCGACCAGCACCGCAAGAATCGATCAGCAGCTGCGCAGCGGCATCCTTGCTGTCGAGCCGGAGGTAAGCCCGGACACGCTCGCGCGCCTGAAGCAGTGGGGTCACCAGATTGAGGTGAGCAGGGCGATAGGTGCCACGCAGACACTGGCAGTGGGCGAGGACGGTGTCATTCAAGGGGCTCCGGATCCGCGACGCCCGGGCGGTGTGGCGGTCGAGCAATAGTCGCAATGACGGACAGGCGCGGTGTGCGGTTCCCGGCAACCATTGCGGATCATGCGGGATTGTTGGCCGGGGATGTCTACACGGGGTCGTATCATGAATAGTTCGCGAATTTGCAAGTCTGCCCTCGGCCACGTACGGCTTATCCTGGCCTGTGCGGCAATTGGACTCGTTGGATCCGCCCTGGCGCAGGCTCCGGAGCTCTCCCCGGTCGACGTAGTCATCTCCGGAGGCAGCCTGTTCGACGGTGGCACCGGTGCGCCGCATACCGCCGATGTCGCGATTGCCGGTGATCGCATCGTGTATGTCGGAGTGGACGCGGCCAAGCGCTATCGCGCCCGGACGGTGATCGATGCGCGGGGCATGATTGTCGCGCCGGGGTTCATTGATGCCCACACCCACCCGGACACCTACGTCCGGTCCGATGATCCGAAGGAACGTTTGAATGCGCCGTGGCTGTTTCAGGGTGTGTCGACTTTGATGATTGGTGGGGATGGCGGCGGGACTCCCGACGTGGGTGACGAAGCCGCGTGGTTCAAACAGCATGCCATTGGCACCAATTTGGCGCCGTACGTGGGTTTTGGTGCGGTACGCAAGCGGGTCCTGAACATGGATGCGCGCGCACCGGACGCAGAGGAGCTGAAGCGCATGGAGGGCCTGGTGGCCAAGGGCATGTGCGAGGGGGCATTTGGTTTTTCCACCGGGTTGTTCTATGCGCCGCAGAGCTTTTCGAAGACGGATGAGGTGATTGCACTTGCGCGTGAGGCGGCAAGGCGCGGCGGCATCTACGACAGCCATATCCGCGATGAATCGTCCTATACGATTGGCCTTTTGGGCGCCATCAAGGAGGCCATTCAAATCGGACATGACGCTGGACTGCCCGCGCACATCTCCCATATCAAGGCTTTGGGCGTGGACGTTCACGGTGACGCAGGCAAGGTCATCGCCCTCATCGATGCAGCACGCAAATCCGGCCAGGACGTGACCGCGGATCAATATCCGTGGTTGGCTTCCGGCACCAATCTGCAGGCTTCGCTGGTTCCCCGCTGGGCGGTTGCTGGTGGCAGGAAGGAGATGCTGCACCGCTTTGACGATGCTGCCACGCTGCAGAGGATCAAGACCGAGATGCGCGAGAACCTTCGCCGCCGCGGGGGCAGCGAGTCCCTGCTGCTGACACGATCCGGGCATCCCTGGACCGGAAAGACGCTGAAAGACGTGGCGGCGGAGTGGCGGCTTGATGCTGTCGATGCTGCGGTGAGGTTGATCAGGGAGACCGATGGCGTTTCGGTTGCGTCATTCAACATGGATGACGCGGACGTGCGGCAATTCATGAAGCAGCCGTGGGTCATCACGAGCTCCGACGGGAGCAATGGTCATCCCCGACAGTACGCAACCTTCCCGGAGAAGTACGTCAAGTACGTGAAGGACGAGAAGGCGATCAGCCTGATCGACTTCATTCACCGTTCGACAGGACTCTCCGCGGAAATCCTGGGGTTGAAGGACCGGGGATACCTGCGGAAGGGCTATTTCGCCGACGTCGTGGTTTTCGATCCGGCACGGTATGCACCCAAGGCCGATTATGTACATCCCAGGGTCCTGTCAGCCGGAGTGGTGGATTTGCTGGTCAATGGCCAGCCGGTGATCGCGGGGGGGAAATTGACGAACGCCGCGCCCGGGAGGCTTTTGTTGCATACACCGACCCCGGGGACGTGTAGCAAGTAGCGTCCGACCAGGGGTGACAAATGGCATGGGTGCCAGAACCCCCGGTTATGCCCGGTGGTGGTCTTTTCAGTGGCGACGCGCATCGGCTGCCGACTATGCTCCAGGGATAGTCACGGAGGGGTAGCCATGTCGAAGCAAATCGCACCGCCGGCCCAGGCGGGATCGTACCGCGCGATGACTCCGGTGCATGGCATGCCGTGGCGCGTGCGACGCGCGCTGGTGGTGGCGGTGTCCGCGCTCGGCATTGCCGCTTGTTCCGGTGGCGGCGCCCCGACCGCTGCGGGCCCGGCCGGCACGGCCTCGGCGGGGGCTCCCGCCACAGCGGCCACCGCGCATCCGGCGACTGCGGTCAACCCCGACGAGACCGGCGACGACGTTGCCATCACCCGCGAGGAGCTGGCCAAGGCCAAGCCGGTCACCGCGGAACACGCCATGGTGGTGAGCGCGCAGCATGAGGCCACGCAGGCGGGCGTGGAGATCCTCAAGCAGGGCGGCAACGCGGTGGATGCAGCGGTCGCGGTCGGCTATGCGGAAGCCGTGGTGCATTCGTGCTGCGGCAATATCGGTGGTGGCGGCTTCATGAACATCCGCCTGAAGGATGGCCGCAGCCTGTTCCTGAATTTCCGTGAGAAGGCGCCGCTGAAGGCCACGCCGACGATGTTCCAGGATGCCGATGGCAACGTGGTCAAGGACCGCAGCACCGACACCTACCTGGGCGTGGGTGTGCCCGGAACGGTCATGGGCTTGAACACGGCGTTGAAGAAATACGGCACGATGTCGCTCAAGCAGGTGATGGCGCCGGCCATCAAGCTGGCCAATGAAGGCTACGTGCTCCAGCAGGGCGACATCCAGAGCCTGGGCCCGCACACCAAGGCCTTTGCCGAGCATGCCAACGTAGCCGCGATCTTCCTCAACGACGGCAAGGCCTGGCAGGTCGGCGAGCGCCTGGTGCAGAAACAGTTGGGGCACACGCTGCAGTTGATTGCCGACGGCGGCACCGACGCATTCTACAAGGGGCCCATCGCCAAGGCCGTGGTGGCGGCCAGCGATGCCAATGGCGGCATCCTGTCGCTCAAGGACTTTGCCGATTACACCGTGCAATGGGAAAAGCCGCTGCAATGCGAGTACCACGGCTATACCATCGTTTCCGCTCCGCCACCGAGCTCCGGCGGCACCACGCTGTGCCTGATCCTGCAGATCATCAAGCCCTATGACTTCGCCAAGTGGGGTTATGGTTCGGTCAACACCGTGCACTACCTGGTCGAGGCCGAGCGCCGCGCGTTTGCCGACCGCAACACCTATCTGGGTGATCCGGCCTTTGTGCACAACCCGATCGACGAGCTGCTCTCGCCCGAGCATGCAGCCAAGCTGCGCGCCGGCATTCTGCCGGACAAGGCCACGCCATCGTCCGAGATCAGCGGCAGCCTCGGCGCGCCCGAGGGCAACCACACCACGCATTACTCGGTGGTCGACAAGGACGGCAATGCCGTCGCCGTGACCTACACGGTCAACTTCCTGTTCGGCAACAAGCAGATAGCCGGTGACACCGGGTTTTTCCTGAACGACGAGATGGACGATTTCACCGCCAAGCCCGGGGTCGCCAACGGCGCCGGCCTGGTGCAGGGCGTGATCAACCAGATCGAACCGGGCAAGCGCCCGCTGAGCTCGATGACGCCGACCATCGTGCTGCGCGACGGCAAGGTGTTCATGCTCACCGGCAGTCCGGGCAGCGCCACCATCATCTCCTCGGTGCTGGAGAGCTTCCTCAACGTCGTCGATTTCGGCATGAACATGCAGCAGGCGGTCAACGCGCCGCGCCTGCACCAGCAGTGGTATCCGGACGTGGTCTACGTAGGCAAGGGCATGCTCACGCCAGAGGCGCAGCAGACGCTGGAAGGCATGGGGTATACGTTCAAGACCTTCCGTGGCGGTGCGGTCGAAGCCATCCTGGTCAATCCCAAGACCGGCCTGCTCGAGAGCGCCAATGACGACCTGCGTCGTCCTGCTGGCCTGGCTGCCGGCTATTGAGCGTGCGGTTGCTGTCGCGGGCTGCGGTGGCAGTCGGGGGCGGCATGGTGCAACCTGTAGCCTCTGGGGTACGGATGGGCACGCGGATGGAAGGACACTGGCGCATGGCACGGGCGCTCGCGAAGGCGGGACTGTTGGCCGCGGTGCTCGCATTCGCAACCGCGAGTGCCTACAGTCAGGCCATCGTCCGGGCGCCACAAAGCGTCACGGCACCACAACAAGCAGCGATCGACCAGGCGCGAAACGTTGCCGCAACCCTGCTCCGCGAGAAAAACCTGCCGGGATTGTCCATTGCAGTCGGTGTGGACGGGAAGCTGGTGTGGAAGGAGGGGTTTGGCTGGTCGAACGTCGAGCAGCGTGTTCCGGTTTCACCCGGGACGCGGTTCCGCATTGGCAGCGTCTCCAAGCTGCTGGCTTCGGTCGCGGTAGGCGTGTTGTATGAGGAAGGCCGCATCCAGCTGGATGCGCCGGTGCAGACGTATATTCCGGATTTCCCCAAGAAGAAGTGGCCCATCACCACGCGTGAGCTGATGGCACATACTTCCGGCATCCGGCATTACGAGCGCGACGAGGCGCTCAGCAACAAGCCGTATGCCAGCCTGAAGGATGGCCTGGTCATCTTCGACAGGGATCCGCTGCTCTTCAAGCCAGGCACCCAAGTCCACTATTCAAGCTACGCGTGGAACCTGGTGGGCGCGATCGTCGCGAAGATCTCCGGCGAACCGTTCTACACGTTCGTGCGCGACAGGATCACGGCGCCCATCGGCATGCTGGATACCACCGCGGACTTCGTGAAGCCCATCATTTCCGATCGCGTCGCCTATTACGACCATACCGAGGACGGCAAGCTGGAAAACTCGCCTGCCGTCGACGAGAGCTACAAATGGTCCAGCGGCGGCTACTTGTCGACGCCCAGCGATCTGGTGCGGTTTGGATACGCGGTGCTGCACGACCGTGTGCTTGCGGCCAAGACCCGCGAAATGCTGTGGGCCCCCGTGAAGCTTGAGGATGGCACGCCCACCGGTCGGGGTCTGGACTGGCGGCTGGATGTGGATGCGGATGGACGCAAGGTGGTGAGCCATAACGGTGGTTCGGTCGGTGGTTCGACGCGCCTGGCGATCTATCCGGAACAGGATATGGTCATTGCCGTCACTTCGAACGTGAGCGGTGCCGGCAAGGACGTCGAAGGCTTGACGGACGCGCTGGCACACATTTTTGGCGGGAACGGCAAGCTTGACTAGGTGCCGGCCCTTGGGAGTCGCCGTCATGCGCTACGTCTTTGCCATTGCGTTGTTGGTCACCGTCAGCGTCACTGTTGCCGCCGGTATCCCGGGCAATACCACAGCCGAGATATCGCCGGCGACCACGATGGCCGAGGCCGGCATGGTCGACATCCGCTCGCTGGTGCCCGACATGGCCGAGGACATGAAATACGCCGGCAGCGACAACTTCACCGGCGCGCCAGTGGACGGCTACGGTGCGGCCAAGTGTTTCCTGCTGCGTCCGGCCGCCGAGGCGCTGGCCCGCGTCGAGCAGGACCTGCGCAAGCAGCACCTGCGCCTGAAGTTGTGGGATTGCTATCGCCCGACCCGTGCGGTGGCGGCGTTCGTGCGCTGGGGTCACGACCTGGCCGACCAGCGCACCAAGGCTGGGCACTATCCGAACCTCGACAAGAGCCAGTTGCTGGGCGACTACATCGCGCCGGTATCCAACCACAGCCGCGGCGCCACCACCGACCTGACCCTGATGCGCTGCGACGAACACGACGCGCACTGCCAGCCATTGGACATGGGCACGCATTTCGACATGTTCGACCCGCGCGCGCATACCGATTCCAAGCTGGTGACCGCCGCGCAGCACGCCAACCGGGACCTGCTGCGCCAGGCCATGACCGCGCGGGGCTTCGAAAACTACACGATGGAATGGTGGCACTACACCCTGGCCATGCATCCACAGCCCACGGCGCTGTACAACGTGCCGGTGCAATAGCCTCACCCATACCGCCTGACGGAGCCTGCCATGTCTCGTTTGCTGCTTGCCTGGACCGTCGTGGCCATGCTCGGCATCTGCGCGGCGGCGCAGGCACAGACGCGTGCCGGACAGATCGATGCGCTGATGGGCCGCTACGCCGGCGACGGGCCGGGCGCCTCGCTGCTGGTGGTCAAGGACGGCAAGGCGGTGATCCGCCGCGGCTACGGCTACGCCAACCTGGAAGAACACGTCAAGACCACCCCGGCCACCAACTATCGCCTGGCCTCGGTGACCAAGCAGTTCACCGCCGCCTCCGTCCTGTTGCTGCAGCAGGATGGCAAGCTGCAGCTCACCGATCCCGTCCGCAAGTGGCTGCCGGAACTGCCGGCCAGCGACGCCACGATCACCATCGGCAACCTGCTGGACCATACCGGTGGCCTGGTCGACTACGAGGATTTGATCCCGGCGGACACGAAGGAGCAGATCGACGACGCCGACGTGCTGCGCCTGATCGCCACACAGAACCACCTGTACTTCACGCCGGGCAGCGCCCACCGCTACAGCAATGGCGGCTACGTGCTGCTCGGCCTGATCGTCGAGCGCACCTCGGGCATGGACCTGGCGGATTTCATGCGCCAGCGCATCTTCGCGCCGCTGGGCATGCAGCACACCCTGCTCTACGAACATCACCGCGGCCCGCAAGTGGACGATCGCGCCTATGGCTACAGCCGGGTCGACGGCAAGTGGCTGCGCACCGACCAGAGCGTCACCAGCGCCACGCGCGGTGACGGTGGCGTCTATACCTCCATCGACGACATGCAGAAGTGGGATGCGGCGCTGTACGACGACCGCCTGCTCAGCGCGGCCTCCCGGCAGGTGGCCTTCAGCGCGCATGAGCCGCTGGATGATCCTGATTTCAGCTACGGCTATGGCTGGCGGATTGGCGGCGACGGTTCCCTGTGGCACTCAGGCGAAACCATGGGCTTTCGCAACGTCATCGTGCGCTGGCCGCAGCAGCACCTGACCGTGGTCATCCTCAGCAACCGCAACCACGGCCGGCCGTATCCGCTGGCCGTGACCATCGGCCAGCTGTTCCTTACCCCCTGAGCCGCGTGCTGGCGAGGCTCCTGCTGGCGTGGATCAGGAGCCACTGGACATGGGGCGCGGCGCCAGTACCTCCTTGAGGTAATCCGTCGTCCCCGGCACGCGGACCAGATGCGGATACTTCAGTCCGCCGTGGTAGTCCACCGCATACTGCCTGGTGACGCCATCGCCCACGGCGCTGATCTGGATGGGCTGCCTGCTGTGCTGCGCCTGGACGATGGCGTCGCGCAATGCCGCCGTGCTGTAGGCGTGGCCATCGATGGAGATGAGCCGCAGCTGTGGCGCCAGGCCGGCCTTGAACGCCGGCCCCTGCCACAGCACGTCCCGGATGATCCCGGTCCGGGTCAGGGACAGGCCGAGCGAGAACATCTCGTTGATGCTTGAGCCTTCCAGTTCGCCATTGCCGACGTCTTCCAGCGCGCGTTCGTAGGCCGAAGGCTGGTTGGTGTAGATGAGCTTCCAGCCACTGGCCTGGATGCCGGACAACAGCGGCACCGCGGCTCCGGTCCCGTCCACCCAGGTGTGCAGGAAGCCAGCCCAGTCGTAGGGCTGCACCTTGCCGAGCGCGTTGACGAGGTCGTCGAAGGTATAGGTGTGGGTGACGAAGCTGCCGTCGTCCACGCCGAAGAAGCTGCGTGCCAGGTCGTCGATGGAGTGCCGGTCGTGGCTGAGCTTGCGGATCTGCATATCGACCGCGAGCCACAGCAGCTGGCCTTCGCGGTAGAAGTCGTTTTGCCGGCGCCAGTTCGCCCAGGCCTCGGGCGCGCCATAGTCCACGGCGATGGTGGTGTCGGTGAGCGGCCGCCAGTCGCGGCCGGTCCGGTGCGCCATGGCCGCGGCACGGTACGCGACCACATCGCGCCAGGTGTCGGCCGACCACAGCCCGCTGCGCGCGGTCAGCACGTCGCCCAGGTAGACGGTCAGGCCCTCGTAGGACCACAGCATCTTCGGCCGCTCGGGCTGTTCGAAATCCGGCTGCCACAGGCCGGCCGGACGCATGAACTTGCCGTTCCAGGAGTGCGTGTATTCGTGCGGCAGCAGCGAGGCGTCGAGCATGAAATGCGCGGCGTCGGCAAAGGTCCTGGCGCCGCTGCGCGCGCGGTCGTCGCTGGACTGGTGATGCTCGAGGCCGCCGACCGAGGTGTGGTCGCTCAGGGTCAGCAGCAGGTGGTAGGCATCGTAGTGGTGGGACTGGAACAGCGCCTGCGCCTGCCCGATCAGGCGATGGTAGGCCGCGAGCTGCGCGTCGGTGATGGCGATCGCCTGCGCGTCGTCACCCACCAGGTCGAGGTAGCGGTGCACGGCGGAGCCTTGTGGGGTGAGGTCGATCTGGCGGAAATACTTGCCGGCGATCACCGGTGAATCGACCAGGGTATTGAACGGCACCGGCTTGAACGTGATCTGCGTGCCACTGCGCCGGGCCGTGTCCAGCGCGCTGGCGTACTGCCAGTCGGCAGGGATGTCCAGGGTGGGCTGGAACAGCTGGTCCTTGGTTGGCGCGCCGGCGCGGTACAGCGCGACCTGGTCCCAGGTGAGGTCCAGCAGATTCGGGGTCACCCGATCGGTCGGCGAGAACTGGAAGCTGATGTCGATACGGTCGACCGCCGGCGGCACGCTCAGGTGGAACGTGTAGCGGTCCAGCTCGTCGCGCCGCCAGGCGATACGCTTGCCATTGGCGCTGACTTCCAGCCCCATGAGCTGGTTGACCGGGCCGTCCGGCGAGTGGTCGCCAGGGATCCATTTCGGGTAGTACAGCGTCAGTGGGCCCGGCGCGACCGGAATGGTTTCGTGCACGTAGAGCAGTTTCTGCGCCGGGTTGGGCAGCCCCACGCTCAAGGCCACGATGGACGCTGCCTGCGGCGTGGCGGTCTGGGCGAGGCAGGACATACCCAGGGCAAGCGCGATCGCGCCCAGCAGCGCTGCATGCAGTTTCATGCGCCGACTCCACTCGACCAGATGCCGGCATGTTAGATCGGGCCTCGGCGGTCGCCATGTGCCAATCCTCACTCCGACCCCGCTTTCCGCCTTCAGTGGCTGCGGTTTGCGGCGTACAGCGCCAGCTCGCGCAACAGCACGCCATGCTCGCCCAGCGGTGCGATCGCGTCCAGCGCGGCGGCGGTCAGTTCTTCCAGCCGCGCCACCGTGGCCTGCATGCCGATGACCGAAGGGAACGTCGGCTTGTCGGCTGCGGCGTCCTTGCCGGCGGTCTTGCCCAGCACCGTCGATTCGCCATCCACGTCGAGGATGTCGTCACGGATCTGGAAGGCCAAACCGAGTGCGTGGGCGTAGTGTGCCAGCGCCTCCCGCACGCCTTCGTCGGCACCGCCGGCCAGGGCGCCGAGATGGACTGCGGCACCGATCAGCGCACCGGTCTTGCACGCATGCATGTGCTCGAGCTCGGCCAGGGTCAGCTTCTGGCCCACCGCGGCGAGGTCCAGGGCCTGGCCGCCGGCCATGCCGCCCGCGCCACAGGCGCGGCCAAGCACGTCAAGCATACGCAGGGTCAACCCGGGCGCGGTGCCGGTTGCGATATCCCCCCTGGCCAGCAGCTCAAACGCAAGTGCCTGCAGCGCATCACCGGCCAGGATGGCCATGGCCTCGCCGAACATGACGTGGCAGGTGGGTCGACCACGGCGCAACGCATCGTTGTCCATGGCCGGCAGATCGTCGTGCACCAGCGAGTAGGAATGGATCAGCTCCACCGCACAGGCCAGCGCATCGAGGCCGGGCGCATCGTGGCCCAGCGCGTCGGCGGTGGCGTAGACGAGCAGCGGGCGCAGGCGCTTGCCGCCGCCGAGCACCGCGTAGCGCATCGCCTGGTGCAGGGCCGCGGGCGATTTTTCGTTGGGCGGCAGGCTACGTTCCAGCGCACGCTCGGTGCGGACCATCAGTGCCTGCAGTACCGGGCCGAGGTCAGGGTCGGGGTTCAAATGGCTCAGCGCTTTCCGGAGCGTCCGGATCGAGCAGCAGCCGCACCCGAAGTTCGGCCTGCTCCAGTGATTGCTGGCATTGCCGGAACAGGCCGATGCCACGTTCAAACGAGCTGAGCGATTCCTCCAGCGTCAGCTCTCCGCCTTCCATCTGTGCCACCAGCCGTTCGAGCTCGTCCAACGCCTGCTCGAAGTCCGCTGGCGGCAGGGTGGGCGGGTTGCTGTCGAGGTTGGCCATGACCGACAACGCTAACGCAGTGCCGGAGTGGAATCAATCGGCGCTGCCCGGATGGGGGCCGACCGGCGCCGTACAGAGCCGCCAGGACGGGCGTGCCCCGGCTGCGGCAAACAGTGCCACGCCACGTGCGCTGGCCCAGCGGTCGGCAACCGCCAGCAGCTCGTCACCGTCATAGACCAGCGGGCAGGCGTGACGCTGCCAGGGCGGTACCTCGCCTTGCTGGAACAGGTCGCGCACGTCGCGGGTGTACGGGGTGCCCATGGGCTTGAGGCGTTCACCGCCCTGGCGCAGGCGCAAGGTGACGGGTGCCGGCAGGCGTGCGTCTGCCGGGTGCAGGGCGAAGCTGCCGCCACCAGGCAGGATCACCTCCTGGCCCTCCCAGGCGATCGTCCAGTCCGCCGGTGGCGGTTCCTGAGGAGACATGGCCCACAGCCGTCCCTTCCAGATGCGCAGTTCAGTGTCGCGCCAGCGGATGCACGGTACCCGGCCGGCCTGGGCCTGGCATTGGCGCTCGATCTGCTGACGTTGCGCGGTGGTCGGCGCGTGCAGGCCGGCCGCGTGCAGCCAGTGGTCGAGCATGGGATGGCGCAGGGCCGGATCGAGTGCCAGCCAACCCGCGGTATCGAGGCTGTTGTTCGCCGGATCGCGCAGGCGCTCGAGCTCTGGTAGCCAGCGGGCCTGCAGCGCATCGGCTGCCGCGCGATTCAATTGGGCGCTGTGCACGATCGCGCAGACCGCCTGCGGCCACTGCTGCAGCAGCTGCGGCATGATCCGGTGGCGCAGGAAATTGCGCGCCAACCGGGTGTCGGCGTTGGACGGATCCTCGATGACCGGTAGCCGCGCCGCGCCGACATAGCCCAGCAGATCTTCACGCGGACACGCGAGCAGTGGCCGCCACAGCGCTCCGGCGCCAAACGCGCGCAGTGGCCGCATGCCGCCGAGGCCTTCGGGGCCCGCGCCGCGCAGGAGTTTCAGCAGTACGGTTTCGGCCTGGTCGTCGCGATGCTGGGCCAGCACCAGGCATTCACCACGGCGCAGTTCGGCGGCCATGGCGGCATAGCGGGCCTCGCGCGCCGCCGCTTCCAGGCCGTTGCCGCGACCGCGCCGCACCTGCGCCACGACCACGGTCAAGGGCACGTCCAGCGTCGCGCAGAACGCCCGGCAGTGTTCGGCCCATGCCGGGCTTTGCGCCTGCAGGCGATGGTCGACGTGCACCGCGCGCAGGCCACGGGCACGGGCCTCGGGGAGCTGGGCCAGGGCGTGCAGCAGGGCGGTGGAGTCCGGGCCGCCGCTGTAGGCGACGCACAAGGCCGCATCCGCCACGTCGGCCAATGCCGCGCGCAGCTGCGCCTGCAGGTCGACGCTCATTTTTTTCCGCTGCGGTTCCGCACGTAGAGGTGCTTGCCGTTGCCGATGTGACGTTCCTCGGTGTCGAACAAGCCGATGCCGTCGATCAGCCCGCTCAGCTTCGAGTAGCCGTAGTTGCGCGAGTCGAAGTCCGGCGATTGCTTGTTGATGATGCTGCCCACGACACCCAGGCTGGCCCAGCCGGTGTCGTCAGAGGCGGCTTCGATGGCCCCGCGCAGCAGGTTGGTCAGGCGCGAATCGCCGCGCAACTCCTTGGCCGTGCGCTTTTTCGGGGCGGCCTCGGCCTCGGCGGCCGTCGCGTCGGTGGCCGCCAGCACCTCGGTGTAGATGAACTTGTCACAGGCGGTGCGGAAGGGCTCAGGCGTCTTCCTTTCCCCGAAGCCATACACCATCAGGCCGGATTCGCGGATGCGCGAGGCCAGGCGCGTGAAGTCGCTGTCGCTGGAGACGATGCAGAAGCCGTCGAAGCGCCCGGTGTACAGCAGGTCCAGCGCGTCGATGATCATCGCCGAGTCGGTGGCGTTCTTGCCCACGGTGTAGCGGAACTGCTGGATCGGCTGAATGGAATAGCGCAGCAGCACCTCCTTCCAGCCGTTGAGGTCAGGCTTGGTCCAGTCGCCGTAGCTGCGCTTGACGTGGGCCGTGCCGTATTTGGCCACCTCGGCCAGCAGCCCCTCGATGATCGCCGGCCGCGCATTGTCGGCGTCGATGAGCACGGCGAGTTTCGCGGTGTCCTGGGGCATGGCGGGATTCCAATGAGTGGGGCCGGTCGATGATAGCGCCAGCTTCGGGGTCGCCTGCACATGGCAGCGGCCCCGTCTGTGGGCGATGCGTTCCGGCCGTCCGGTGAAGGCATTGCCTGCGGTTCGTCTCCCGCAACGAGGGCAACGGCAACGGGCGAAGGCTATTCCTGGAAGGCGCCGTAGCCGCGCAGGCGCTGGTAACGGCGCTCGAGCAGCTCCGCGGTGGGTACCGCTTCCAGCTGGTCCAGCTGCTGCAGCAATACCGCCTTCAGCCTGACCGCCATCGAGTGCGGGTTGCGGTGGGCGCCGCCCAGTGGCTCGCGCACGACCTTGTCGATCAGGCCCAGCTCGAGCAGCCGCGGCGCGGTCATGCCGAGGGCCTCGGCGGCATCCTTGGCCCGGTCGGCGGTCTTCCACAGGATCGAGGCACAACCCTCCGGTGTGATCACCGAATAGGTCGCGTACTGCAGCATGATGGTGTAGTCGCCGACGCCAATCGCCAGCGCGCCGCCGGAGCCGCCTTCGCCAATCACCGTGCACACGATCGGCACCGGCAGCTGCGACATTTCCAGCAGGTTGCGGGCAATGGCTTCGCTCTGTCCGCGCTCCTCGGCGCCGATTCCCGGATAGGCTCCCGGTGTGTCGATCAGGGTCAGCACCGGCAGCTTGAAGCGTGCGGCCATCTGCATCAGGCGCAGGGCCTTGCGATAGCCTTCGGGCCGCGGCATGCCGAAGTTGCGGCGGATCTTGGTCTTGGTGTCGCGGCCCTTCTGGTGGCCGATGATCATCACCGACCGGCCATTGATCCGGCCCAGGCCGCCGACGATGGCCGGGTCGTCCGCGTACATGCGGTCCCCGGCCAGTTCGTGGAACTCGTCGCACATCACGCCGATGTAGTCGAGCGTGTAGGGCCGCGCCGGGTGGCGCGACAACTGGGTCTTCTGCCAATCGGTAAGATTGCGGAAGATGTCGTTGGTCTTCAGCTTGAGCTTTTCGCGCAGCCGGCGCACATCGTCGTCGATGTCGAATGCCTGCCCGTCGCTGGTATGCCGCAATTCCTCGATCTTGGCCTCGAGCTCGGCGATCGGTTGTTCAAAATCGATGAAGTTGGGATTCATTCGGCGCAGTTTGCTGCTTTAAAGCGTCCCAGTATACCGTCCGGCAGTGCGCCGGGGGCCTGGATGGCGCCTGTTGGGCAGGTGCCTGGCACCTGCCGTCGGGGTGGGTGTGCCAAGCTCAATTGCCCTGCCGCACCAGCTGCAGGTTGGCGGCACGTACCTCGGGCATGGCGCGTATGGCACGCAACAGGTCCGGTATGGCGTGGATGCGCCAGGCCTCGCCAAGTTCGAGGTCGGCCTGTGCGCTCTCATTGCGGTAGCCGCGCAGGGTGACGCTGGCGCCGCCTCCAAGATACCCGCACAGGATACTGCGCAGACGGCCGGCAAAATCGGCGCCCACCGGGTTCAACCGGAGCTGCAGCAGGCGCGCGCGGCTGCGGCAGGCATCCGCCAGCGAACAGGCGCTGCGCGCGCGCAACTGGAATCCGCCGCCGGAAAAATCGTCGATGCGCAGGCCGCCTTCGACCACCAGCATGGCGTCGCGGGTGAGCAGTGGCGCAGTCTGCTGGTACAGCTCGCCGAAGAAACTGACCTCGATGGACCCGGTGCTGTCCTCGATGCGCACGAAGGCGTCGCTGTCGCCGCGCTTGCGCATGGCGACCACCATACCGGCCACGCTCCACGGCGTGTCCGGACCGCGGCGGAAGCGGTTGCCGTCGTCGTGTTCCTTGCGCGGGCGCGTCGGCTGGTAGCGTGCTGCGATTTCTCCCAGCGGGCAGGTGGCGAGTTGCGCGAGTTCCTCGCGCCAGGGATCGGTGGGATGTCCGGAGAGGTAATGCCCCAACGTGCTGCGCTCACCCTGCAGCACCTGCTCGAGCGGCCACGGCGCCACCGTCGGCAGTTCGATGCCGAGCACCGGGAGGGCCGAGCTGGCAGCGCTGCCGAACATGTCGTTTTGCCCGGCCTGGCGGTCGTGCAGGACCTGCTCGGCGGCGCGCATCGCGTTGGGCAGCTGGGCCATGAGGCTGGCGCGGTTCGCGGCCAGGCCGTCCAGTGCGCCGGCCATGACCAGGGCCTCGATGACCCGGCGGTTGAGTTTGCCGGGATCGACCCGGCGGCAGAAATCCGCCAGGTCGACATACCGCCCTCCCTGGCCGCGGCCGTCGACGATGGCCTCGCACGCGCCGCGGCCGACGCCCTTGATCGCGCCGAGCCCATAGTCGATGGTGCCGGCGTCCGCAGCGGTGAACATGTAGCCCGAGGCGTTGACGTCCGGCGGCTTGACCTTGAGGCCCAGCGCCTGCGCCTCGTTGAGGAAGGTCACCACCTTGTCGGTGTTGTCCATGTCCGAGGACAGGGTCGCGGCCATGAACTCGGCAGGGTAGTGGGTCTTCAGCCAGGCCGTCTGGTAGCTGACCAGGGCGTAGGCCGCCGCATGCGATTTGTTGAAGCCGTAGCCGGCGAATTTCTCCATGAGGTCGAAGATGGCGTCGGCCTTGGCATCGCTCAGGCCGTTCCCGGCGGCGCCCTCACGGAACTTGTGCCGCTCCTTGGCCATCTTGGCCGCGTCCTTCTTGCCCATGGCGCGACGCAGCAGGTCGGCACCGCCCAGGCTGTAGCCGCCGATGATCTGCGCGACCTGCATCACCTGTTCCTGGTACACCATGATGCCGTAGGTTTCCTGCAGCACCGGCTCGACCCGCGGATCGGGGTAATCCACCGACTCGCGGCCGTGCTTGCGGGCGATGAAGCTGGGGATCAGGTCCATCGGCCCGGGGCGGTACAGCGCACCGAGCGCGATGATGTCCTCGAAGCGGTCGGGCTGGGCGTCCTTGAGCATGCGCTGCATGCCGCTGGATTCGAGCTGGAACACCGCCACGGTCTGCGCGCGGCGCAGCAGGCCGAACGTCTCCGGGTCGTCCAGCGGCAGCTTGGACAGGTCGAGCGGCTCCTGCTCACCGGCCGGATCCCGCGCCCGTCGCGCATTGATGGCCTTGACCGCCCAGTCGATGATGGTCAGCGTACGCAGGCCGAGGAAGTCGAACTTCACCAGGCCCACGGCCTCGACGTCGTTCTTGTCGTACTGCGTCACCATGCCGCCGCCGCCGGGCTCGCAGTACATCGGCGAGAAATCGGTCAGCGGCGTCGGGGCGATGACCACGCCGCCGGCATGCTTGCCGACGTTGCGGGTCAGGTTCTCCAGCTTCAGCGCCAGCTCGATCAGCACGCGCGCGTCCTCGTCCTGTTCGTACGCCGCGCAAAACTCGCGGACCACGCGTTCGGGCTCGCGCCTGGATTTCTCCGAGGTGCCGAGCGCGTCGGACAAGGTCAGGTCGAGCGGCCGCATCGGGATGAGCTTGGCCAGCTTGTCGACCTGGCTGTAGCTCATGCCGAGTACACGGCCGGAGTCGCGCAGCACCGCCTTGGCCGCCATCGAGCCGAAGGTGATGATCTGGCTGACGCGGTCGCGGCCGTACTTGCGCGACACGTAGTCGATGACCTCGTCGCGCCGGTCCATGCAGAAGTCGATGTCGAAATCCGGCATCGAGATGCGGTCGGGATTGAGAAAACGCTCGAACAGCAGGTTGAACTGCAGCGGGTCGAGATCGGTGATCTTGAGCGACCAGGCCACCAGCGAGCCGGCGCCGGAACCGCGGCCGGGTCCGACCGGGATGTCGTTGTGCTTGGCCCAGTTGATGAAGTCCGCCACGATCAGGAAGTAGCCGGAAAAGCCCATGCGCGTGACCACGTCCAGCTCGCGCTCGAGTCTTGCCTCGTAGTCCGGCAGGGTGTAGCCGTCGGCCAGCGGCGCATGCGCCAGCCGCTGCCGCAGTCCCTCCCTCGCCGTTTCGCGGATATGGCTGTCGAGGTCATGCCCTGCCGGCACCGGGAAGTCGGGCAGGGAGTAATGCCCGAAGCTCAGTTCCAGGTTGCAGCGCTTGGCCAGCTCGACCGTGTTCTCCAGCACTTCGGGCAGGTCGGTGAACAGCGCCGCCATCTCGGTCGGGGTCTTCAGGTACTGCTGGTCGCTGTAGTCGCGCGGGCGTTTGCGGTCGGCGAGCACGCGGCCCTGGTTGATGCACACGCGGGCATCGTGGGCCGCGAAGTCGTCCCGGTGCAGGAAACGCACGTCGTTGCTGGCCACCACCGGCAAGGCGAGCTGTTCGGCCAGCGGCAGCGCCTGGCGCAGCCAGTCCTCCTCGCCCTCACGGCCGCAGCGGGTGACTTCCAGGTACAGGCGGTCGTCGAACACCTGTTGCCAGGCGTGGGCAGCCTGCCGTGCGGCGCCGGGGTCGGCCTGGGTGGCCAGCCGCGCCACCCGGCTTTCCCGGCCCAGCATCGCGATCAGCCCGTGGCTGGCCTGGGCGTCCAGCCACTGCGGTTCGAGCAGGGCCCGGCCGCCACGCTGGCCGTCACGCCAGGCGCGCGAGACCAGGCGCGACAGGTTGGCGTAGCCGGCGTGATCCTGGCACAGCACCGTAAGCCGCCAAGGCTGCACGTCGTCGACGTCGGCAACCCACAGGTCGCAGCCACCAATGGGCTTGATGCCGGCCGCCATGCATGCCTTGTAGAACTTCACCAGGGCGAACATGTTGCATTCGTCGGTCAGCGCCAGTGCCGGCATGCGCGCGCGCGCGGCCATCTCCACCAGGGCGGGGATGCGGATCGTCGAGTCGACCAGCGAATACTCGCTGTGCAGGTGCAGGTGGATGTAGCTGGCGGTCATGCGATCTGACACGCTACCCGGCGGGTCCGGTGGCGACAAGCGCGGCATCCGGAATCCACCCTCAAACCTCGACCGCGGCTTGCGTGTCGCCAGGAAACAGCGACAGCTGGGTGAGTGCCGCGCGCACCGGGGCAAAGCTCTGGCGGTGCAGCGGGCACGGGCCCAGCCGCCCGAGCGCCTCCAGGTGCAGGCGGGTGGCGTAGCCCTTGTGCAGTGCGAAGCCATACCCCGGCCATGCGGCGTCCAGCGCGGTCATCAGCCGGTCGCGGGTCACCTTGGCGATGATGGAGGCCGCGCTGATCGCCGGTTCCAGTGCATCGCCGCCGACGATGGTGTGGCCCGGGCAGGGCAGGTCGCGTGGCAGCTGGTTGCCGTCGATCCAGGCCTCCTCGGCGGCCACGCCCAGGGCACGCACGGCACGGCTCATGCCAGCCAGGGTGGCCTGCAGGATATTGATGCGGTCGATCTCCTCCACCTCGACGAGCACCACGCTCCAGGCCCGCGCGCTGGCGACGATGTGCGCGTACAGGGCCTCGCGGCGGGCGGGGCTCAGCTTCTTGGAGTCGTCCAGGCCGTCGACCGGTCGATCCTGGTCGAGAATGACTGCGGCGACGGCCAGTGGGCCGGCAAGCGGCCCGCGGCCGGCCTCGTCGACGCCGGCGACCAGTCGCTGGCTGGCGCCGGCAGGACGCGCGGCGGGGCGCCGTGGCGGCATGCCCTCACGCCCCGGCATTCGGGGCCCCCAGCAGTTCAATGACCGCGTCGGCGGCGCGCTCGGCGGCGCTGCCCTGGGCGCTGCCCTTGAGCTCGCGGTGCAACTGCTCGAAGCACTCCACGATGTGTGTCCGCCGCGCACTGTCGCGGAACAGCTCCAGGGTGGCGGCGGCGAGATTCCCCGCCGTGCACCGATCCTGCATCAATTCGGGAACCAGCGGAGCGCCAGCCTGACCGCCGGCACGGGCGAGGATGTTCGGCAGGGCGTAGATGTTGGTCTTCAGCATGCCCAGCGCACGCGCCAGGAAATAGCTCGACGGGGCCACGCGGTAGCCGACCACCATGGGCCGCTTGGCCAGCATGGCTTCCAGCGTCGCCGTGCCTGATGCCAGCAACACCGCGTCGGCGGCCAGCATGGCCTGCTGCGCATGGCCTTCGATGAGCAGTGGGGCGTGCTCCATGCGTGGCGCCCGTGCCAGCAGTGCCACCAACTGGGCGTGCAACGCTGCATTGGCGGCGGGTATCACCACGCGCAACCCGGGCAGGTCGGCACCGACCTTGGCCGCGGCATCGAGGAAAATCCGTCCCAGGCGGGCCAGCTCGGAAGATCGGCTGCCGGGCAATACCGCCAGCACCGGGCACTGTGTGGGCAGTTGCAGCGCCTGCCGGGCCGCCGCTCGGTCGGCGACCAGCGCGAAACGGTCAGCCAGCGGGTGGCCGACGAAACGCGCATCCACGCCGTAACGCGCATAGATGGCTGGCTCCATCGGGAACAGGCACAGCACGCGGTCCGCGCTGCGGCTGATCTTGCGCGCCCGCTGTTCGCGCCAGGCCCATACCGAGGGGCTGACGTAGTGCACGGTGCGCATCCCTGCGCGTTTCAGGCGCCGTTCCACGCCGAGGTTGAAATCCGGTGCGTCGATGCCGACCACGACCGCCGGGCGGGCGGCAAGCAGGCGCCGCACCAGGTCCCGGCGCAGCCGCAGCAGGCGCGGCAGGTGGCCGACGACCTCGCTCAAGCCGAACAGTGAGAGCTCGCCAATGTCATACCAGCAGGTGCAGCCCTGCGCGCGCATGTGCCTGCCGCCGATGCCGACGAAGCGCGCCGTGGGACAGCGTTGGCGCAGGGCGGCGATCAACTCGGCGCCCAGCAGGTCGCCCGAGTCCTCACCGGCCAGGATCGCGATCAGTGGTGCATGCGGCCCGCCAGCCGCGGTGCGCGCGGCGTCCGTGCTGTCCATGGTCGGCTCCGCTGGTGCCGCGGGGTCCCGCTTGCCGGGCGTGGCCTGGTGTGCCATCAGCGCGCGAGCGCGCGCTCGCTGCGTTCGACGAACGCCAGCATGAGGCGCACGTCGGCATTGTCCCGCGCCTGCGCGGCGAGCTGTGCGCGGGCCTCGGGCAGCGGCAAGCCGGCCATGTAGAGTGTGCGATAGGCGCGCTTGATGGCGGCAATCCGCTCGGCATCGAAGCCGCGGCGCTTGAGTCCCTCGCTGTTGATGCCGCGTGGCCGTCCATGCTGGTCGTTGGCCATGGTCACGAACGGCAGCACGTCGTTGCCCACCAGGCAACCCATGCCGATGAAGGCATGGACGCCGACCTTGCAGAACTGGTGCACGCCCGAGTAGCCGGACAATATCGTCCAGTCACCGATCTCCACATGCCCGGCCAGGGCCGAATAGTTGGAGAACACCACATGGCTGCCGATCTGGCAGTCGTGGGCAATGTGCACGTAGGCCAGCACCCAGTTGTCGTCGCCCAGGCGGGTGATACCGCCGCCACCCCGCGTGCCGCGGTTGATGGTGACGAATTCGCGGATCAGGTTGCGGTCGCCGATGATGAGCTCGGTGCGCTCGCCTGCGAATTTCTTGTCCTGTGGATCACCTCCGAGCGAGGCGAACTGGGTGATGCGGTTGTCGCGGCCGATGCGCGTGGGACCCTCGATGACCACGTGAGCGCCGATAACCGTGCCCTCGCCGATTTCGACGTCGGCGCCGATGACGGTATAGGCGCCAATGCTGACGCCCTTGCCGATCACGGCCGCCGGGTCGATCTGTGCGCTGGGATGGATCACTGGGCAGTCCTGGCCGCGCACATCAATTCGCAGCTGGCCACTTCCCTGCCGTCCACGCTCGCCCGCGCGACGAACAGGCCCATGCCGCGCATCACGCGTTTCTGGGCCACCTCGAGGCGCAGCTGGTCGCCTGGCGTGACCATGGCGCTGAAGCGTGCATTGTCGACCTTGACCAGGTAGAAGAACGGCTTGTCGTCATTGCCCTTGATGCGGTTGCTGAGCTGGGTGAGCAGGCCGGCGGCCTGCGCCATGGCCTCGATGATGAGCACACCCGGCATCACCGAGTGGTTCTGGAAATGGCCCTGGAAAAACGGCTCGTTGAAGGTGACATTCTTGATCGCAGCCACGCTGACATCCGGCACCAGCTCCACCACCCGGTCCACCAGCAGGAACGGAAAACGGTGCGGCAGCAGCTCCTTGATCTGCTCCACGGTGACCGGCATGGACAAGCCTGCGGTTGGTTCACTCATTGTTGCGGTCCTTTTCGATCGCCGAGAGGCGGCGTGCGAATTCGTCCAGATGCTTGAAGCGGGCAGCGTTCCTGCGCCAGTGCCGGTTGTCCTGCAGTGGCACGCCCGATGAATATTCTCCTGGTTCGCGGATGGAATGTGTGACCAGGCTCTTGGCGGTAATGGTAACCCGGTCTGCCAGCTCCAGATGGCCCAGCACGCCGGCATTGCCACCGATCATGCAGTAGCGCCCGATCCTGGCGCTGCCGGCCACGGCTGCGCAGCCGGCCATCGCGGTATGCGCGCCGATATGCACGTTGTGCGCGATCTGGATCAGGTTGTCCAGGCGCACGTCCTCCTCCAGCACGGTGTCTTCCAGCGCGCCGCGGTCGATCGTGGTGTTGGCACCGATCTCGCAATCGTCGCCGACGCGCACGCCACCCAGCTGCGGCACCTTCAGCCAATGGTCGCGCTCGAAGGCCAGGCCGAAGCCATCGGCGCCCAGCACGGCGCCGGGGTGGATCAGCACCCTGGCTCCCAGGTGGACACGGGTGACCAGGGTAACCCGGGCCACCAGCCGGGTGCCGGCGCCGACGCTGCAGTCGTCGCCAAGGATGCAGTGCGGGCCGAGCACGACCCCGGCGCCGATGCGCACCCGCTCGCCCACCACGCAGCCGGGACCGACACTTGCCGTGGCATCCACCTCGGCACTGGCGGCAATGACGGCACTCGCGTGGATGCCCGGGACGACGGGAGCAGCGTGCTCGAACAGCGCCGCGATGCGCGCGAACGCCGCATGCGGGTTGGCGGCGACCAGAGCCGGTCGTGGGCAGGCTGCGAGATGTCCGGCGTCGAGCACCACCGCGCCGGCGCGGGTGGCGGCGAGTTGCGGCAGGTAGCTTGCGCTGGCGATGAAGGCCACTTGGCTGGGTGTGGCCTTGGCCAGCGTGTTCACCCCGGTGATGCGGACCGCCCCGTCGCCGTGCAGGCGCAGTTGGAATTGCGTGGCCAACTCGGCCACCCGGTAGGACGTGTCCATGGCTTGAGCGCTCCGTGTTGCGGCACCGGGCGCGGTGCGGCCACGCCCGATGCGGTTAGAACTGGCTGCCAAAGGTGAACTGGATGCGCTCCTGGTAGTGCCGGTCCTGCGGCTGGTCGCGGAACGGCACCGCCAGGCTGATGATCAGCGGCCCGATCGGCGCCTGCCACTGCAGCGCCACGCCGGTGGACGCGCGCAGGGTGCTGGCATCGAAGCTCTTGAAGTTCCTGTAGGCGTTGCCGACGTCCACGAACCAGGACACGCGCGCGGTGTTGACGTTCTTGAGAAATGGCAGCGGGATGAAGACCTGCGCCGTGCCCAGCACCTTGAACGCGCCGCCGATCGGCTGCGAATAGTAGCCCAGCGGGCACAAGCCGCTGGCATTGGCCACCGCGCCCGGAGCAATGCACACGCGCGGGCCCAGTGTGTTGTCCTGGAAGCCGCGCACGTCACGCACGCCGCCGGAATAGTAGTTCTGCCAGAACGGCAGGTCGCTGCGCATGTCGGTGATGACGTGCGATGGGTCGGCAGCCACGGCATTGGCCTGCAAGGTGGCGAGCTGGGCGTCGCTGATGCCGTTGCCACCATAGGTCTTGCCGTAGCCGACCTGGCCGTCCAGGTACAGCACGAAGCCGCCGCCGACCCGCCAGTAATGGTTGGCCTCGGTGCTCAACTTCCAGTACTGCACGGTGGAGCCGGGCATGGCGATATCGGCGGTCACGGACATCAGGCCGCCGCGGCTCGGGGCCCAGTACTGGTCACGGGTGTCGTGGTTCCAGCCCAGCGTGCCGGTCCAGGAGTGGATGGTCTTGTAGCCGATCTGGTCCTGGTAGTCCATCAGCACCTGCGGGGTGAAGCCGGGTATCAGGTTGACCTTGTTGCTGCTGATCCCCAGGCCGACGCGCAGGCCGTCAGTTTCGCTGATCGGTATGCCAAGGTAGGAGGAGAAGCTCTTCATGCTGGTGGCGTAATTGGCGAAATCGGTGTTGCCGTAGTCGGTCTTGGACAACGTCGCGTTGTAGCCGATGCCGATGCCGTTGTCGGTGAGGTAGGGGTTGTAGTAGCTGACCCCGAAGCGCGTGTAGTAGGTGCTGCGCTCGCCACTCACCGATACGCTGTCGCCGGTGCCGAACAGGTTGTTCTGTGACACCGACGCGTTGAGGATCAACCCGGCGTACTGGGAATAGCCGATGCCGAACTGCATGCTGCCGGCGGACTGCTCCTCGACCTTGACCGTCACGTCGACCTGGTCGGTGGTGCCGGGCACCAGCTTCTTGTCGATGTCGACGGTCTTGAAATAGCCGAGCCGCATCAGGCGCGTCTTCGACCGGTCCAGCGCCGCCTGCGAATACCAGGAGCCTTCCAGCTGGCGCATCTCGCGGCGCAGCACGTTGTCCTCGGTGCGCGTGTTGCCGGAGAACACCACACGCCGCACGTACACGCGATCACCCGGCTCGACGTACAGGGTCACCTCGACCGTGCGCTTGTCCTTGTCCAGCTTCGGGATGGGCGTCACCTTGGCGTAGGCATAGCCGATGTTGGACATGACCGCCTTGATGGCCTTGGTGCTGTTCTCGATGGCGGCGCGGTTGAAGGTGTCGCCCGCCTTCAGGAACACCAGCTGGCGCAGCGTGGCCTCCGGCAGCACCAGCTTGCCGAGCAGCTTGACCTCGGAAACCGTGTAGACCTCGCCTTCCTTGATGTTGGCATCGATGTACATGTTGCGCTTGTCCGGCGAGATGCTCACCTGGGTGGAGTCCACGGTGAAGTCGGCGTAGCCGCGGTCCATGTAGTACGACTGCAGCTTCTGCAGGTCACCGGACAGCTTCTCGCGTGAGTACTGGTCATCCTTGGAGTACCACGACAGCCAGCCCGGCGTGTTCGACTCGAAGTCGTCGCGGATCTGCTTGTCGCTGAAGGCGTGGTTGCCGACGATGTTGATCTCCTGGATCTTGGAGGCCTTGCCCTCGCGGATCTCGATGTCGATGGCGACGCGGTTGCGGTCCAGCTGGACCACGTGCGGGTCGACCGAGACGTTGTATTTGCCGCGGTTGTAGTACTGGCGGACCAGTTCCTGCTGCACATTGTCCAGGGCCAGGCGGTCGAAGGTCTCGCCCTCGGCCAGGCCGATGCCCTTCAAGCCCTTCTTCAGCTCGTCGGTCTTGATGTCCTTGTTGCCGCGGATGGTGAGTTTGGCGATGGACGGCCGCTCGACCACCTTGATCACCAGGATGTCGCCCTCGCGGTCCATCTGCACGTCGGTGAAGAACTTGGTCTGGTACAGCGCGCGGATGGCCCGCTGCACGCTGGCATCGGTGACCCGGTCGCCCTTGCTCAGCGGCAGGTAATTGAGCACCGTGCCGGCGGTGATCCGGCTCAGGCCGTCGATGCGGATATCCGAGGCGACAAACGGCTGGAACGCGAATGTGTTCGCGGACAGCGAGGCGAGCAGCATCAGCGCGGCAATACGCTTCATCGTTGATTCCGTGGGATTTTCGCCAAGCCAACCGCTGCGGCCAACCCGGGCGTTGAATGAGGCGGAGCGCCACGCCGCCGTCGAGGCGAGGTGGCTCCACGATGTGGCATGCGGTGCGGCACGCCGGCTCGATGCGACCCGTCGGGCGCGCCGATGCTGCGGCCAGCGGACGGGAAATGGTACGTGCGCAAGCTCACGACAACAACATGCGCTGGATATCGTTGTAGAACGCCAGCCCCATCAACGTGAACAACAGCGCCATGCCGATGTACTGGCCCACCACCATGGTCTTCTCGCTGACCGGACTGCCCTTGATCAATTCCACCGCATAATACAGGAGGTGTCCCCCATCCAGGACCGGGATCGGCAGGATGTTGAGGATGGCCAGGCTGAGCGAGACCACGGCAAGGAACTGCAGGAACCACGCCAGGCCCATGTGCGCCGACGTGTTGGCCACCGCGGCAATGCCGATCACGCTGGACAGGTTGCGCGTGGAGGTCTCGCCGCTGAGCATCTTGCCCAGCATGGAGAAGGTCTGCGCGGTATTGCGCCAGGTCGAGGCGAACGACGCCGTCATTGCCTTGAGCGGGCCGTAATGTACGGTCACCGCCTCGGTCCGCGGTGCCCCTACACCCATGACCCATTTGGAGGGCTGGCCGGCCAGCGATTCCCACTTGGCCCGGACCGTCAGGTCGATGGTTTGCGTCCCGCGACGGATCACCAGGGCAAGTTGCGGTGAGCGCGCTGCCTCGGTCTGCACCAGCTGGCCGAAGGCCACGAAGTCGGTTACCGGTTGACCATTCACGCTGAGTACGCGGTCGCCGGCCTGCATGCCGGCCAGTGCCGCCGGTTGTCCGGGCATCACCGTTGCCGCCACGGCGGCGGGCGGCGCAGGTTGCAGGCCGAGCTTGGGCAGGTATTGCTCGATGGCGCCGTCGGCGGGCAGGCGATCGAGCGGCAGTACCAGCTCGCGCGTGTGGCCGTCGGTGTCGCGCACGGTCATCGGCAGCGGGCTGCGCCCGAGCATGCCGTTGACCACCGCGTCCATGGCGTCGCTCCAGGCCTGCACCTTGCGGCCGTTCACCTCGAGGATGCGGTCGCCGCTGCGCACGCCGGCGTCCGCGGCCAGGCTGTGCGGTGTGGCCGCCACCACCGGCGCGACGTCGGGTCGGCCGAGCATGAACATGGCCCAGAACGCCAGAATGGTGAACAGAAGGTTGAAGCCGGGGCCGGCGGCCACGATCAGGATGCGTTGCCAGATTGGCTTGCCGGTGAATTCCTGGTCGCGCAAGGCCGGATCCACGGGGCCTTCCCGCGCGTCCAGCATCTTTACGTAGCCGCCCAGCGGGATGGCCGAGATCCAGTATTCCGTGCCGTCGCGCGCCGTGCGCTTCCACACCCAGAAATGGCCGAATTCGTGGAATGTCACCAGCACGCCGAGCGTCACCAGCAACCAGAACACCGAGCCTAGAAAAGGAGTCATCACGTACCGGGTTCGAGGGAAAATCGCGACCAGCAGAATATCAGCAAGCGTGCTGCACGATGCGCCGTGCCGTAGCCCGCGCCGTTGCATCCCGTTCATGGAGCGTCGCGACATCGACCACGGCCTGGCCCGGCAGTTCCGCAAGCACGCTTTCCACGACATCGGCTATGCCCAGGAACGGCAGCGTGCCCGACAGGAAGGCCGCCACCGCGATCTCGTTTGCGGCGTTGAGGATCGCCGGGCTGTCGCCGCCGGCGCGCAACGCGGCCGTGGCCAGGTCCAGGCAGCGGAACACCTGACGGTCAGGGGCCTCGAAACCCAGCGTCCCACACGCGGCCAGGTCCAACGAGCCGACCCCCGAAGTCATGCGCGCGGGCCACGCCAGCGCGCCGGCGATGGCCGTGCGCATGTCTGGCAGCCCGAGCTGCGCCAGCAACGAGCCGTCGGCGTACTCCACCAGCGAATGCACCAGACTCTGCGGGTGGACGACGATGTCGATGGCATCGGCCGGCATGCCAAACAAGTGGTGTGCCTCGATGAGTTCGAGCCCCTTGTTCATCAACGTGGCCGAATCGACCGAGATCTTGCGGCCCATGCGCCAGTTGGGGTGCGCGCATGCCTGGTCCGGGGTGACGGCCTGCAACTGCTCACGGGTCCAGCCGCGAAACGGCCCGCCTGACGCGGTCAGGATCAGGCGACGTACAGCCCGCGGCCCGTCGGGCGCATTGCTGTCCTGGGCCAGCGGCCAATCCTGGGGCAGACACTGGAAGATGGCGTTGTGCTCCGAATCCAGCGGAATCAGCATGCCGCCCCCGGCCTTCACCGCCGCCAGCAGCAGGGGACCGGCCATGACGATCGCTTCCTTGTTGGCCAGCAGCAGGCGCTTGCCAGCACGCGCCGCAGCCAGCGTCGACTCCAGTCCCGCCGCACCGACGATCGCGGCAACCACCACGTCGGCGAGGTCGCTGCTGGCCGCAGCGGTGATCGCCGCAGGCCCCGCCGCAGTCCCGGAGGGCACGCCTGCGGCGGCGAGCTTGCGCGCCAGTTCGGACTCCAGCGCCGGATCGGCGATGATCGCCAGCTGCGGCCGGTGCGTCCTGCACAAATCCACCAGTGCATCGACGTTGCGGTATGCCGTGAGCACGCTGGCGCAAAATTCGTCCGGGTGACGGGCAATGACGTCCAGCGTGCTGCCGCCGATCGAGCCGGTGGCGCCGAGCACCGCCACCCGTTTCATGCGATGACCTGCAGTCGGGTCAGCAGCCACAACC
This sequence comes from Lysobacterales bacterium, assembly GCA_017305055.1. GTDB lineage: Bacteria > Pseudomonadota > Gammaproteobacteria > Xanthomonadales > Rhodanobacteraceae > Rhodanobacter. Next base: position 36,399 of record JAFKMZ010000013.1, on the reverse strand, counting down.
CGGCGGCGATGACCGGCAGGGCGGCGAACACGCTGTCCAGGCGGTCAAGCAGGCCGCCGTGCCCGGGAAACAAGGTGCCCGAGTCCTTGACCCCCGCATGCCGCTTGAGCAGGCTCTCGAACAGGTCGCCGAGGATGGAGACGCCGATCGTGACAAGCGCCAGCACCAGCATCGCGACCAGGCCCGCGCCCCGTACCTGGAGCAGCCAGGCGCCGACCAGCATCACCAGTGCCCCCGCCAGCATCGCGCCATAGACCCCGGCCCAGGTCTTGCCCGGGCTGATCTGCGGGGCGAGCTTGCGCTTGCCGAAGCGGCGGCCGCTGAAATACGCGCCAATGTCGGCGGCCCAGACGATGAACAGGGCAAGCAGGGTCCACCATTGGCCATAGGGCTGGTGTGCGTGGAGGAGCAGCAAGGCGCTCCAGGCCGGCAGGATGGTCAGCAGGCCAGCCGCCAGCTTGAGCGCACGGTTTTCGCCCGTCGGCGCTGCTGCGTACGCAAAATGGCGCAGCCACTGCGCTGCCACGATCCACCAGGCCAGCCCCACGACGACAACCCAAATGCCTGCTGCCCTGACCTGCAACAGCCACAGCAGCGCGAAGCCAAAGGCCGCCAGCAGCAGGAATGCCGCGCGCGCCGACGTCCCGCGCAGGCCGCTCAGCACTGCCCACTCCCACAGCGCGGCAAGAAACACCACGGTCGCGACGCCGGCCAGCAGCACCGTCGGCGCCAGCACGACCAGGACGACAACCAGCGGAGCCAGCAGCAAGGCGGTCAGGACACGCTGACGAAGCATGGCGATTCTCAGGGTAGGGGGGCGAGCTGTTCGCTCGTACGCCCGTAGCGGCGTTCGCGCTGAACGTATTCTTCGATGGCCTGGTGCAGGCAGGCCGCGTCGAAGTCCGGCCACAGCGTATCGGTAAAGTACAGTTCCGCATACGCCGCCTGCCACAGCAGGAAGTTGCTCAGGCGCAGCTCGCCCCCTGTCCGGATCAGCAGATCCAGGGGGGGCAGCGCGCCCAGCGACATCCATGCGTCGAGCCGGGCCTCGTCGATCTCCTCGGGGCGCAGCTCGCCGCGGGCGACGGCTTGCGCTGCGCACCGGCAGGCCTGGGTGATGTCCCAGCGGCCGCCATAGTTGACCGCCACGTTGACCTGCAGCCGGGAATTTTGCGCGGTGCTGTCCATTGCCGCCTGCATGCGGCGATGCAGTCCGGCATCGAACGCACCTAGCTCGCCGACGAAACGCAGGCGCACGCCATTGGCGCGCAGTTCGTCCACCTCCTTGTCCAGGGCGCGCACGAACAGGTTCATCAGCGCCCCGACCTCATCGCGCGGGCGCAGCCAGTTTTCGCTGGAAAACGCAAACAGGGTCAGGGCCTGGACGCCCTCGCGCAGGCAGGCCTCGACTACGGCGCGTACGGCCTTGCGCCCGGCACTGTGGCCAAAGCTGCGAGGGCGGTGGCGTGCACGCGCCCAGCGTCCGTTGCCGTCCATGACGATGGCAATGTGCAGCGGTGCCCCATGCTGCCGCACGGTATCCGTGGCGTCACGTGATGGGGCGGCTGGCATCATGCGTGCGGCCGGGTGGGGCGGTGCCGGTACCGCCTGCGCGCCTGCCCGCGCGGGCAGGCGGTCTGGGCGTGGCCGCGCCTGGTGCGGTTGGGGGGACGCTGGTGGGGGAAGGCTCGAGGGTCACTTACAATGCCATCAGCTCGTCTTCTTTGGCCTTGACGGCGCTGTCGATTTCCTTGATGGCGTTGTCGGTGAGGTTTTGCACTTCCTCGTCGAAGCGGCGTTCGTCGTCTTCGGAAACGAGCTTTTCCTTGAGCAGGTTCTTCACCTGCTGCAGGGCGTCGCGGCGCACGTTGCGCACCGCGATTTTCGCGCTTTCACCCTCGTGGCCGACGTGCTTGGCCAAATCCCGGCGGCGCTCCTCGGTGAGCGCCGGGAGGTTGAGCCGGATCACCGTACCCGCCGTGGTCGGCGTGATGCCCAGGTCGGACGCCATCAAGGCCTTCTCGATCGGCGCCACCATGGATTTTTCCCACGGCGTGATGGTGATCGTGCGCGAGTCGGCGAGCCCGACCGTGGCCACCTGGGCCAGCGGCATGTCCGCTCCGTAGTACGGCACCTTGATGTTGTCGACCAAGGCCGTGCTGGCGCGCGCACTGCGCAGGCGCACGAGGTCGTATTTCAGCGACTCGATGCTCTTGCCCATCCGGGTCTTGGCATCGGCCTTGATGTCGTCGAGCATGCAGTGGTTCCAGAAGTCTCGGCAAGCTGTTGATTATAGCAGGCGCCTGCCGCGCCGGAGCCCGGGCAGCCGGGGTTTCAGCCGCTGTGCACCAGCGTGCCGATGGCCTCGCCATGCATGATGCGCATGAGGTTGCCTTTCTCGGTCATGTCATAGATCCGCAGCGGCAGGCCATGATCTCGGCACAGCGCGATCGCCGCCGTATCCATCACTGCCAGTTTGTGCTCGATGACTTCGTCGTAGCTCAGCGCGTCGTAGCGGACGGCGTCTGGATGCAGGACGGGATCGGCACTGTACACGCCATCCACCTTCGTGGCCTTGAGCAGCAGGTCGGCACCCAATTCCACGGCGCGCAGGGCAGCCGCCGAATCGGTGGTGAAGAAGGGATTGCCGATGCCGGCCGCAAACAGGACGATGCGGCCCTTTTCGATATGCCGGATGGCACGGCGACGGATGTAGTCCTCGGCCACGTCGTGGATCGGGATCGCGCTCATGACCCGCGCGTAGCCCCCGCGCTTCTCGATGGCATCCTGCATGGCCAGGGCATTCATGACCGTGGCCAGCATGCCCATATGGTCGCCGGTGACGCGGTCCATGCCGGCGGCGGCCAGGCCGGCGCCGCGGAAGATGTTGCCGCCGCCGATGACCACTCCGACCTGGATGCCCGACCGCTGTACCTCGATGATCTCGTTGGCCAGGCCGCCGATGACGTCGGGGTCGATGCCATAGTCGGCCTGGCCCATCAGCGCCTCGCCGGACAGCTTGAGCAGGATACGGCGGAAGATCGGCGCGTTGCTCATGGGGAGTCCGGGTCAGGTGGTTGGCTGGGTCATTGTAGGGGACCGGCGGCAGCTCGATTCAGTCGCCGTTGACGATGCCGTTTGCTGGCTTGGATCCGACCGATGCATGTCCTCGGCGTGGGCCGGCGCCAGCGCGCCGGACCCTCACCGCCGTCCTGGCTCAGCCCAGGCCGGCCTGTTTCATGACCTCGGCGTGGAAGTCCTCGGTGGGCTTCTCGACGCCTTCGCCGACCGCCAGCCGCACCACGGATTGCACGTGGGCACCGGATTTCTTCAGTGCGTCGGCCACGGACATGCTGGTGTCCAGCACGTAGGCCTGCCCGAGCAGGGTGATCTCGGTGATGATCTTGTGCACCTTGCCGCTGATGATTTTTTCCAGGATCTCGGCCGGCTTGTGCTTTTCCGCCTCCGACATCTGGCTCAGGGCGATGTCCTTTTCCTTGGCCAGCACCTCGGCCGGCACGTCCGCGGCCTGCACGTAGGCCGGATTCATTGCCGCCACGTGCATGGCGATGCCCTTGGCCAGCGCCTCGTCCCCGGCATCCAGCGCCACCAAGACGCCGATGCGGCCGTTGTGGATGTAGCTGCCGATGGGGCCGGTGGCGTGGATCCGGGCCATGCGCCGGACATGGATCTTCTCGCCGATGGTGCTGACCAGCGCCTTGGCGGCTTCCTCGACCGTGCCGCCGGCGGGATAGGCGGCCGACTGCAGCGCATCCACGTCGGACACGCCGGAATCGAGCGCCACCTCGCCGACGGTCTTGCAGAAGGCCAGGAAGCTCGCGTCCTTGGCAACGAAATCGGTTTCGCAGTTGATCTCGACCAGGACCGCGTCATGCCCCTTGCGGGCGCTGGCGATCAGGCCCTCGGCGGCAATCCGACTCGATTTCTTGTCGGCCTTGGCCAGACCGGATTTGCGCAGCCAGTCCACCGCGGCGTCGATGTCGCCGCCGTTCTCGACCAGTGCCTTCTTGCATTCCATCATGCCGGCGCCGGAGCGCTCGCGCAGCTCCTTGACCATCTGTGCGGAAATCGTGCTCATCGTGGTTCCTCTTCTGCTGATGGCGCGGCGGCGTCGCAGACGCCCCGCGCGGTGTCCCTATGCGGCGACGGCGGCGTGCTTGTCCGCTGCCGTTGCCGCATTGCTGGTGGCGCAGGGCCTACTCGGCCGCAGGCGTGCCTTCCGAAGCTGGGCGGCGCCCGTCATCACGCCGGTGCTCGTTGCGCTGGTTGCCCCGCCGTGGTGCCGCGTCGCGGCGCGCCGACGGCTTGCGCTCGGTCTTGGCGATCGGGTTGCCTTCCTCGTCGAGCTCGACGAAGTCGTTGGCGTCGCCCTGGGCCACGTCGGGCGCGGCGGCCTTGCCTTCCAGGATCGCGTCCGCCGCGGCCCGTGCATACAGCTGGATGGCGCGGATGGCGTCGTCGTTGCCGGGGATCGCGTAATCGACGAGATCCGGGTCGTAGTTGGTGTCGACCACCGCCACCACCGGGATGCCGAGCTTCCTGGCTTCCTGCACGGCGATGTTCTCGTGGCCGATGTCGATCACGAACAGCGCGTCGGGCAGGCGGTTCATGTCCTTGATGCCACCCAGCGAGGCTTCCAGCTTCTCGCGCTCGCGGCGGCGCGATAGCACTTCGTGCTTGACCAGCTTCTCGAAGCTGCCATCGGTCTCGGCCGCTTCCAGCTCTTTCAGCCGCCCCACCGATTGCTTGACGGTGCGGAAGTTGGTCAGCATGCCGCCCAGCCAGCGCGCGGTGACGAACGGCATGCCGGCTCGGGTGGCCTCTTCGGCCAGTGCCTCGCGCGCCGAGCGCTTGGTGCCGACGAACAGGATGGTGCGGCGCTTCTGCGCCAGCGCCGACAGGTAGTTCATCGCGTCGGTGAACAGCGGCAGGGTCTTTTCCAGGTTGATGATGTGGATCTTGCCGCGCGCGCCGAAGATGTATGGCGCCATCTTCGGGTTCCAGTAGCGGGTCTGGTGGCCGAAGTGGACTCCGGCTTCGAGCATGTGGCGCATGGTGACTTGGGCCATGGGTAAAACTCCGTGCAGTGGCCAGGTAGGCCTGGGGGTTGGGACCTCCGCATATCCCCGACCTCGACCACGACCCACCTGGACGGCGGCTCGTGGCACCCCGAAGCCGGTGCCGATACGCGTGTGGCGTTGGTTTGGGTGTGGCACCCTGGGGCGCTACAATCCCGGTTCGTCTCGCGTCGCGATGGCCTGCTGGCAGGCACATGCGGTCAGCAAAACTGTGAAATCATAGTCGGTCGACCAGTATCGCGGCAAGCTGCGGCTTGGATCTTGGCGCTGACAGGACACGATGAAATGGCAATCAGTCTCAAATCAGCGCAGGACCTCGAGGGCATGCGCGTTGCCGGCAAGCTTGCTGCCGAAGTGTTGGCCATGCTCAAGGAACACATCGAGCCGGGTGTGAGCACCGAGGAACTGGATCGGCTGGCCTACGAGCACATCGTCAACGTGCAGAAGGCGATCCCGGCCAACGTCGGCTACCACGGCTTCCCCAAGACGCTGTGCACCTCGGTCAACCAGGTGATCTGCCACGGCATCCCGAGCGAGGGCAAGCTGCTCAAGGATGGCGACATCATCAATCTCGACGTCACCGTCATCAAGGATGGCTGGCACGGCGACACCAGCCGCATGTACGTGGTCGGCACCCCCTCCGTGCTGGCCAGGCGGCTGGTGGACACCACCTACGAGGCCATGATGTGCGGCATCCGTGCCGTGCGCCCCGGCGCAACCCTGGGCGACATCGGGCATGCCATCCAGCAGCACGCCGAGGCCGCGGGTTTCAGCATCGTCCGCGAGTACTGTGGCCACGGTATCGGCAAGATCTACCACGACGAGCCGCAGGTGCTGCATTACGGCAAGCCCGGCGCCGGCCTGGAGCTCAAGAAGGGCATGACCTTCACCATCGAGCCGATGGTCAATGCCGGCAAGCCGCAGACCCGCCAGTTGCCGGATGGCTGGACCGTGGTGACCAAGGATCACTCCCTGTCCGCGCAATGGGAGCACACCCTGGTGGTCACCGACGACGGCTACGAGATCCTGACGCCCTGGCCCGACGCCTAGGCAGGCGGGGACAGGGCGGGCCATCGCGATCTTCCGGGCATCATTCGTCCTTGTCGTCTTAGTCGTGGCTGTGGTTGCGGGAGCCCACTGGCGGGCGATGCTCTCCGGTGGATTGCACGGAAGGCAGGAGCACCGCCCATAAATGGGCTCCTGCAACTGTCGTCAGCCCAACAGCCCCGCGCGTTGATGATCGAGGCCGCTATACATGTCGCCGACCAGCTCTGTCGCCTTGCCGCCCTTGCCGCGCCTGCCCGTGGTGGTGCCGCGCTCGGGCGTGTCCAGGGAAGCGCGGCTGGCCTTGGGGCAATTGCTGGATGACGTCGACCGCGCGCTCGCCGTGGCCTTCCGTGGCGGCGCCGAGGCCGGCATGCTCGCGCGCCAACGCGGCGTCGCGGTGTCGCAGCTGGTCGCGCACGTATGGTCTGCCTGCCTTGGCGACGTCGCTGGCGCGGCCCTGTACGCCGTAGGCGGGTTTGGCCGCGGCTTGTTGTTCCCGTATTCGGACGTGGACTTGCTGGTGCTGGTCAACGGCGCGCAGGAAGCCCAGCTGCGTGCACTCGGGCAATTTTTCTCGACCCTGTGGGACATCGGCCTGAAAGTCGGTCACGCCGTGCGCGAGCCGCAGCAGTGCCGTGAGCTTGCCGCCAGTGATGCCAGCGTGTTCACCAGCCTGCTGGATGCCCGGCGTATTGCCGGCGACACGACACTCGACGCCAGCCTGCGCGGCATCGTGGACGATCCGCAGCTGTGGCCGCCGGCAGCCTACCTGGCCGCGCGCCAGCGTGAGCGCAGGCAGCGCCATGCGCGCTTCGACGACACCGCCTACAACCTGGAGCCAAACCTCAAGGAAGGTCCCGGGGGCTTGCGCTCGCTGGATTCGCTGCGCTGGATCGGCTTGCGCCTGGCCAACGCCGGAGACCTGCCGAGCATGGTGGCGGAGGGCCTGCTCGACCCCGCCGAGGAGGCTGCGTTGGAGCAGGCCGAAGCCACCCTGCGCCGTTACCGTTATGCCCTGCACCTGGAAGCAGGGCGGGCGGAGGAACGGCTGCTGTTCGACTACCAGCGGGCGCTGGCAGCGCGCCTGGGATTCGAGGACGAGCACGAACGCAATCTCGGCGTCGAGCAGTTCATGCAGGCTTATTACCGTGCAGCGAGCCAGGTCGAGCGCCTTGGCGTGCAGGTTGCCGAGCGCTTCGAGGAAATGCTGGAAAGCCCACATGTGGGTGTTCCGCTGGGTGCGGATTTCGTTCGCTATGGCTCGCGCCTGGCGGCGCGGGACAGCGAGCTGTTCATGCGCCGGCCGGCGGCCCTGGTCGAGGTGTTCCTGCTGCGCATGGACCAGCCGGGGGTAGTCGGCTTCAGCGCCGAGACGATGCGGCGTATCCACCGGGCGGCGGCCATGCAGGCCGATGGCCTGGCCTCGGACCCCGAGGTGCTGGCAGCGTTCCTGCGCCTGTTGCAGCGGGGCGCACCGGCCGTCGAGGCCTTGTGGCGCATGAACCGGCACGGCTTGCTGGCGGCGATCCTGCCGGCGTTCGGCAAAGTGTTCGGGCGCATGCAGTACGACTTGTTCCACGTCTACACCGTGGACGAGCATACCTTGCGCGTCCTGCACAATCTGGCCAGGTTTGCCGATCCCGCCGCGCGCACGGAATTCGCGCTGGGCTGCCAAATCTGGGCCGCCCTGCCCAAGCCGGAGCTGCTCCTGCTGGCCGGCCTGTTCCATGACATTGCCAAGGGCCGCGGTGGCGACCATGCCGCGGGTGGGGCGGAGGATGCCCGCGAGTTCTGTGCCCGCCTTGGACTGCCCACCGCCGACATCGAACGGGTGGCATGGCTGGTGCGCTGGCACCTGGCCATGAGCACTACGGCGCAGCGCCAGGACATCAGCGACGCCGAGGTCGTGCAACGTTTTGCCGAGCACGTGGGGGACCGCGAGCGCCTGGGCCAGCTGTATCTGCTGACCGTGGCCGACATCATCGGCACCAGCCCGCGGCTGTGGAATGCCTGGAAGGACCGGCTGCTCGCCGACCTGTACACGTCGACGCGCTATGCCTTGCGCAGCGACGTGGAGTTGCCGCGAGATGCTGACGCGCTGGTGCATGAATGCCAGCAGCAGGCCATGGCGCTGCTGCTGGATCAGGGCTATGCCGAGCATGAGATAACGGGCCTGTGGCAGGACTTCCCGCAGGTGAGCTTCCTGCGCCACCGTCCCCAGCAGATCGCCTGGCAGAGCGCGGCAGTGCTGGATGCCGGCGGCCGCCTGCCGCTGGTGGTGGTGCAGCCGAGGTCGGTGCGCGGCAGCACCGAACTGTTCGTGCATGCGCGGACGCGAGACGGCCTGTTCTCCATCGTCACCGCCACGCTCGACCGCATGCGCATGTCGGTAATGGAGGCGCGCATCCTGAGCACGCCGACCGGCATGGTCCTGGACACGTTCCTGCTGCTCGATGGCGACACCCAGGAGCCGGTCAGCGAGCCGCGCGCGCGCGAACTCCAGGAGCGGCTGGAACACACCCTGGTGCAGAACGTGGCGGTCGATCCCGGCAGGCGCAGCATGTCGCGCCAGCAGCGGCATTTCCAGATCACGCCGCGCATCAAGTTCCGCCCGGTGGCCGGGCGTACGCAGATGGCGCTGGTGGCCACCGACAGGCCGGGCCTGCTGGCTGCGGTTGCGCAAGTGCTGAACCAGGTTGGTGTGCGCGTCCACGACGCACGCATTGCCACCTTCGGCGAGCGGGTCGAGGATTTCTTCCTGCTCACGGACCGCCACGATGCACCGCTCACGGGCGAACACCAGCACGAGTTGTTGCGCGCGCTGCAAGCCCGGATCGGTCCCGGGCAGGATTGATCGGCGACGAGGCCATACGGGGCTGCCGCGGAATTTGCACCGCCACGCGCGGGTTATGATGCCCGTTGCTGCAGCCGGCAGCGCGGCTCTTCCCCCCATGGCCTACCTGATCGTCAAGACCCTGCACCTGTTGTTCGACATCGCCTGGATGGCCGCGGTGTTCTATCTGCCGCGTATCCTGGTCAACCTGGCAGAGGCGCAGGGCCAGCCACAGGTGCAGGCGCGCCTGCACCTGATGGGCCGGCGGCTGTACAAGTTCGGACACAACATGTTTGGTTTTGCCTTCGTGTTCGGCCTGGTCCTGTGGGAAGGCTGGCGCCTGTTTCCCGCCTCGTTGCCGAACGTGGTCGGCTCGCGGCATTGGCTGGATGCGAAGCTGCTGCTGGTCGCCCTGCTCCTGGCGCATTTCATCTGGTGCGGGCGGCTGCTCAAGCGCAGCGAGGCTGGCGGGGCGCTGCCGACAGCAGGCGCCTTGCGCTGGTTCAACGAACTCCCGGTGCTGTTTCTGCTCGGCGTGGTCTTCCTGGTGCTGGCCAAGCCGTTCTGAACGCGGGAGAGGAGTGGGGCAGGGCTGACTGGCCCCGGGTGTCGGCGGCATGCGACGTGGCGCGCCCTGGCACTCCGGAGACCAGTGATTGACACACCTTTCGGGCTAAACTAGCGTCTTCTCTCCCGCATTGGACAAAGGTGGCCCGCGCCCCGCGCCGGCCCAGCGTGCGACATGGCAACAACCCACCTGCACCACTGACCACCATCACGCCTGCGTTCGTCAAAAAGAGGGCGTCACGCCCTTTTTTGTTTTCCTGAGAAAGTCATCATGATCGAGATCACGCTACCCGACGGCAGCAAGAGGCCGTTCGACCATCCCGTCACCGTCCAGGAAGTGGCCGCCTCCATTGGCGCCGGCCTGGCCAAGGCGACGCTCGCCGGCAAGGTCGATGGTCAGCTGGTCGATGCCGGCTTCCCGATCGGGCACGACGCCAGCGTGCAGATCATCACCGAGAAAAGCCCCGAGGCGCTGGAGATCCTGCGTCATTCCACGGCGCACCTGATGGGGCAGGCGGTGCAGCGGCTGTTCCCGGGCGCGCAGGTCACGATCGGTCCGGTGATCGACAACGGCTTCTACTACGACTTCGCCTACGAGCGCCCGTTCACGCCGGAGGACCTGCCGAAGATCGAGGCGGAGATGCACAGGATCGTCGATGAGCGACTGCCGGTGACGCGCAGCGTGAAGTCGCGCGACGCGGCGGTGGCGTTCTTCCGTGGCCTGGGCGAGGAGTACAAGGCCGAAATCATCGAGGGGATTCCGGCCAATGAAGAGCTCTCGTTGTACACGCAGGGCGAGTTCACCGACCTGTGCCGTGGCCCGCATGTGCCGAACACCGGCAAGCTCCATTCGTTCAAGCTGATGAAGGTGGCTGGCGCCTACTGGCGCGGCGATTCCAGCAACGCCATGCTGACCCGCATCTACGGCACGGCCTGGCTCAACGACAAGGACCTCAAGGCCTATCTGTACCAGCTGGAGGAGGCCGAGAAGCGCGACCACCGCAAGATTGGCAAGCAGCTCGACCTGTTCCACCAGCAGGAAGAAAGCCCGGGCATGGTGTTCTGGCACGCGAACGGCTGGGCCATCTGGCAGCAGCTCGAGCAGTACATGCGCGGGGTGTACCAGAAGAGTGGCTATCAGGAAGTGCGCTGCCCGCAGATCCTGGATGTGTCGCTGTGGAAAAAATCCGGGCACTGGGACAACTACAAGGAAAACATGTTCTTCACCGAATCGGAGAAGCGCACGTTCGCGGTCAAGCCCATGAACTGCCCTGGGCATGTGCTCGTCTACAACCAGGGGCTGCACAGCTACCGCGAGTTGCCGATACGCATCGCCGAGTTCGGCTCATGCACGCGCAACGAGCCGTCCGGCGCGCTGCACGGCATCATGCGCGTGCGCGCCTTCACCCAGGACGACGGTCACATCTTCTGCACGCCCGGGCAGATTGAATCGGAGGTCACCGCGTTCCACGCCCAGGCCATGCAGGTGTACGCCGATTTCGGTTTCGACAAGATCGAGGTGGCCCTGGCCTTGCGCCCGGACAAGCGCATCGGTGGCGACGACGTCTGGGACCGGGCCGAGGCGGCGCTGCGCGCGGCGCTGTCGAGGGCCGGCGTACAGTGGACGGAGCTTCCCGGCGAAGGCGCGTTCTACGGCCCAAAGATCGAATACCACATGCGCGACTCCATTGGTCGCGACTGGCAGGTCGGCACGATGCAGGTGGACTTCATGATGCCCGAGCGCCTTGGCGCCGAATATGTCGACGAAAATTCGCAAAAGCAGCACCCGGTCATGCTGCACCGGGCCATCGTGGGCTCGATGGAGCGCTTCATCGGCATCCTGCTTGAGCATTATGCGGGGGCCTTGCCGACCTGGCTGGCACCGGTGCAGGTGGTGGTGCTGAACATCACCGACGCCCATGCCGCGTATGCTGGGCAGGTGGCGCAAACCCTTGTGGACCGTGGTTTCAGGGCCCAGGTTGATTTGCGCAATGAAAAAGTCGGCTATAAAATCCGCGAGCACGCGATGCAGAAAGTGCCGTACCTGATTGTCGTGGGGGATCGTGAGAAGGAGACCGGTACCGTGGCCGTGCGCACGCGAACCGGCGAGGATCTTGGCAACATGAACGTGGACGGCTTCATCGAACGCATGGGTACCGAAACCCGGCATTGACTGCCTGGCGGCTTGATTCATCACCATTCTGGAGGATCGTGGTATCGCAACCACTGACAACAAAGGCAATCGTCGCAATCAGGAAATCCGTGTTCCGCGGGTTCGTGTGATTGGCCAGGATGCCGAACAGCTCGGCATACTTTCCCGCGACGACGCATTGGCGCTCGCGCAGGAAGCCGGCATGGATCTCGTCGAGATCCAGCCCAACGGCGATCCGCCGGTCTGCCGCATCATGGATTACGGCAAGTTCAAGTTCGAGGCCCAGAAGAAGGTCCAGGCGGCCAAGAAGAAGCAGAAGCAGGTCGAGATCAAGGAAGTCAAGTTCCGTCCGGTCACGGACGTGGGTGACTACCAGATCAAGCTGCGCAACATGCTGCGGTTCCTGGAAGAAGGAGACAAGGTCAAGGTCACCATCCGCTTTCGCGGCCGTGAGATGTCGCACCAGGATTTGGGCCACAACCTGGCCAAGCGGATCCAGACCGACGTCGGCGAGGCCGGCCAGGTCGAGTCGTTCCCGCGTCTGGAAGGCCGGCAGATGACCATGATGATCGGGCCCAAGCGCAAGTAACGGGGACCTTCGTCGGTCGTCTCGTCGCGTATCCACTGGATCGATCCGGTCTCGGCCGCAGAGCGTCCGCGTGTCGCCAGCCCGGTGCGGCCGAGGCTGGTATCGCAGCCGTCGTTCGCCTACAATAACCGGCTCGGCCCGCGTGGAAGGGCCGTGCGCCGATCATGGCAGGACGGAAAGTGCGGTCACCCGCGGGCGGGACCGCCGCCAGATCAGTCAAGCATCGTACCCAAGGATCACAGTCATGCCGAAGATCAAGACCAACCGGGCGGCGGCGAAGCGTTTTCGCAAGACCGCGTCGGGCAAAATCAAGTGCGGGCACGCGTTCCGGTCACATATCCTGACCAAGAAGACGACCAAGCTGAAGCGTGGTCTGCGCGCCAAGAATCGCCTCAAAGCCTGCGACACGCCAGCTGTCGCGCGCATGTTGCCGTACTGACGGACAGGAGGACAGATCATGGCTCGTGTCAAGCGTGGGGTCACCGCACGTCGTCGTCACAAGAAAGTCATCGGCCGCGCCAAGGGCTATTACAACGCCCGGCGCAAGGTCTTTCGCGTCGCCAACCAGGCCGTCATCAAGGCCGGGCAGTACGCCTACATCGGTCGCAAGCAGCGCAAGCGCCAGTTCCGCGCGCTGTGGATCGTGCGCATCAATGCCGCGGCGCGCCTGTCGGGCCTCAGCTACAGCCGCCTGATCAATGGCCTGGATCGGGCCGGCATCAGCGTCGATCGCAAGGTTTTGGCCGATCTGGCCGTACACGACATCAAGGCGTTTGCCACGATCGCCGAGAAAGCCAAGGCCGCTCTGGCCGCCTAGTTTGTGTGCCCTTGACCGGTCGGGAAGACCGGGGAGCCATTCTGGCTGTGTTTCTGGGGTCGGCGAACGCTCGCGGGGAGAAGGCCATACCTTCTCCCCGTTTTCGTTGGGGCATGCCCATGCGGGAATTACGCTGATGGATGATCTGGAATATCGGGTAGCCGGGACGCTGGAGGCGGTGGGCAGTGCCGCGTCACTGGATGAGTTGGAAGCCCTGCGCATCGGTGCGCTCGGCAAGGGCGGGGTGGTCACCACCGCCTTGAAGGCGTTGGGTAGCCTGCCGGAGGACGAGCGCAAGCGGCGCGGCGCGGCGGTCAATGAGCTGAAGCGCCGGCTGGCCGATGCCATAGCGGCACGCCGGCATGCGCTCGAGCAGGCGGATTTCGACCACCGCCTGGCCGCCGAGGCGTTGGATGTCAGCCTGCCCGGACGCGATGCCGAGCGCGGTGGAATCCATCCGGTCACGCGCACTCTCGAACGTATCGCGGCGATCTTCTCGCGCCTGGGTTACCAGCGGGCGGACGGCCCGGAAATCGAGGACGACTGGCACAATTTCGAAGCCCTGAATTTCCCGCTGCTGCACCCGGCACGCGCGCTGCATGACACGTTCTATTTCGCCGACGGACGCATGCTGCGCACCCACACCTCGCCGGTGCAGATCCGCACCATGCAGCAATCGACGCCGCCGATCCGCATCATTGCCCCGGGCAAGGTCTACCGGAGCGATTCGGACCAGACCCATTCGCCGATGTTCCACCAGGTGGAAGGCCTGCTGGTCGACGAGACCTCGAGCTTCGCCGATCTCAAGGGTACCCTGACCGAATTCGTGCGGACCTTCTTCGAGCGCGATTTCGAGATGCGCTTTCGCCCCAGCTATTTCCCCTTCACCGAACCGTCCGCCGAGCTGGACATCGGCTGGCCCGAAACCAGTGGCGGCGGGAGCAGCCGCTGGCTCGAGGTGCTGGGTTGCGGCATGGTGCATCCAAACGTGCTGCGCAATTGCGGCATCGATCCAGAGCGCTATACCGGTTTTGCCTTCGGCCTGGGCGTCGAGCGCTTTGCCATGTTGCGCTATGGGGTTGCGGATTTGCGCGCATTTTTCGAGAACGACCTGCGCTTCCTGAGGCAGTTCGCATGATCGGGAATCGAGAGTGGGGAATCGGGAATAGGGAAAGCGGCTGCATCGCGGCGGTTTTTTCTCCCCACGAATTCCGTCCCCTGATTCCCCATTCCCGGATTCGCATATGAAATTCTCCGAGAACTGGTTGCGCCAGGTGGTGGCCGTGGATGTCGACCGCGATGCACTGGTGCGCGCGCTGACCATGGCCGGCCTGGAAGTGGAGGGGGTGCAGGTGCTTGGCGAGGGCCTGCGCGGCGTGGTCGTGGCCGGGATCCTCGAGGCTGCCCCGCACCCTGCCGCGGACCGCCTGCGCGTGTGCCGCGTCGATGCCGGCGCCGACGCTCCGCTGCAGATCGTCTGCGGCGCGCCGAACGCGCGCGCCGGCATCAAGGTGCCGTTGGCCCTGGTGGGAGCCGAGCTGCCGGGGATCGGCGTGATCGGCAAAGCCAGCCTACGCGGCGTGGAATCGTTCGGCATGCTGTGCTCGGCGAAGGAGCTGGGCCTGGACGACGATGCTTCCGGCCTGCTCGAGTTGCCGGACGATGCGCCGGTTGGCCAGCCGTTGTCCGAATACCTTGGCCTGCCGGATGCCAGCATCGAGCTCAGCCTGACCCCCAACCGCGCCGATTGCCTCAGCCTCTACGGCGTGGCCTATGACGTTGCCGCGCTGATGGGCAGCCACGTGGCCTTGCCGGCGCAGGCTGCGGTCGCCGTGACCAGCGAGGTCCGGCGCGGCGTGCGGCTGGAGGCGGAGAGCGCCGCGCCGCGCTACCTCGGTCGCGTGCTCGAGGGTATCGACATGGCGGCGCGCACGCCGCTGTGGCTGGCCGAGCGCCTGCGCCGCGGCGGGGTGCGCCCGATCAATCCCGTGGTCGACGCGACCAACTATGTGATGCTGGAGCTGGGCCAGCCGATGCATGCGTTCGACAACGACGCCCTGCACGGCGACATCGTGCTGCGGCAGGCGCGCTCCGGTGAGTCGCTGCTGTTGCTCGACGGCCACACCGTCAGCCTGGACGACGACGTGCTGCTGGTGGCGGACCAGGAACAGGCGTTGGCTGTGGCCGGCATCATGGGCGGCCACGCCTCGCGTGTCACCGCGCAGACGCGCGACATCTTCCTGGAGTCTGCGCATTTCGCGCCGCAGGCCATCATGGGCCGGGCCCGCAAGCTGGGCCTGCATACCGAGGCCTCGCACCGCTTCGAGCGTGGAGTCGACCCTGAGCTGCCGCGTCGCGCGCTCGAGCGGGCGAGCGAGCTGCTGCTGGCCATCGTCGGCGGTCGCGCCGGCCCCCTGGTTGTGACGGAGGCGCCGGCATACTTGCCGCGGCCGGAGGCCGTGCTGCTGCGGCGGGCACGCCTGGCGCGCGTGCTCGGCATCGAGGTGCTTGACGACGAAGTGCAGCGGCTGTTCGTCGCGCTGGACATGCGTGTCGAGGCGACTGCCGATGGCTGGCTGGTCACCCCGCCGAGCCGGCGCTTCGATATCGCCATCGAGGAGGACTTGATCGAGGAAGTGGCCCGCATCCACGGCTACGACAAGATCCCTACGCATGCGCCGTCCGGTTCGCTGCGCCTGGCGATCGAACCGGAGACGCGGCAGTCGGCCATGGAGCTGCGCCAGCAACTGGTCGCGCGCGGCTACTACGAGGCGGTGAACCTGGCGTTCCTGGGCGCGGATCGGTTGGCGCCATGGGGTTTCGGCGGGGAGCCGGTGCGCCTGGCCAATCCGTTGTCGGCCGACCTGGCGCTGATGCGCCCCTCGCTGTTGCCGGGCCTGGTCCAGGTGCTTGCCTACAATCGGGCACGGCAGCAGGATCGGATACGGCTGTTCGAGCTGGGCAGGGTGTTTGCCGAAGGCTCGCCACCGCTGGAAACACCAGTGCTGGCCATGGCCGTGTGCGGTGGCGCACATGCCGAACAATGGGGCGAGCGTCCGCGGGTGGTGGATTTCCACGACCTCAAGGGCGATCTCGAGGCGCTGATCGCGGCGGGTGGGGCTGCCGCCGAGTGGAGTTTCGATCGCCGCGATCTGCCCCCGTGGGTGCATCCGGGGCGTGGTGCGCGGGTGCTGCGCGAGGATCGGCCTGTGGGGTTCCTCGGCAGCATCCACCCCCGCCTGGCGCATGCGCTGGGGCTGGGCGACGACATCCAATTGCTCGAGTTGGCCCTGCAGCCGCTCCTGGAACGCGAGCTGCCGCGTGCGCATGCCGTGGCACGCTTCCCCTCGGTACGGCGCGACCTGGCCCTGGACCTGCCCGAGGACACGGCCTGGGCGCAGGTGGAGCAGGTCTTGCGCGCCACCCTCGGACCTCGCCTTTTTGCCCTGCGCCTGTTCGACCAGTACCGTGGTCCAGGTCTCGAAGCCGGGCGCAAGAGCCTTGCCGTGGGCTTGATTTTGCAGGACGCTTCACGCACGCTTACCGATGACGACGCAGATCGCTGCGTGCGCGAAGCAGTCGCTGCGTTGGAGCAGGCATGCAAGGCAAAGTTGCGGGGATGACATGGCGCTGACCAAGGCCGAAATGGCCGAGCGACTGTTTTTCGAGGTGGGCCTCAACAAGCGCGAAGCCAAGGAATTCGTGGACGCCTATTTCGAGGTCATCCGCGAAGCGCTGGAAAAAGGCGAGCAGGTGAAGCTCTCCGGCTTCGGCAATTTCGACCTGCGCATGAAGAGCCAACGGCCCGGACGCAACCCGAAGACCGGTGAGGAGATTCCGATTTCTGCCCGACGCGTGGTCACCTTCCGCCCGGGGCAGAAACTCAAGATGAGAGTCGAAGGGTATGCTGGACCAGGGGAATAATACCGAGCTGCCGGTGATTCCGGCCAAGCGCTACTTCACGATCGGCGAGGTCGGTGAGCTGTGCGCGGTGAAGCCGCACGTGCTGCGCTACTGGGAGCAGGAATTCCCCGCGCTCAATCCGGTCAAGCGCCGCGGCAACCGCCGCTACTACCAGCGCCACGATGTGCTGATGATCCGGCAGATCCGCGCGCTGCTTTACGAGGAAGGCTTCACCATCACCGGCGCGCGGGCCCGTCTGGAAGGGCCGCAGGCCCGGGCGGAGGCAAGTATGTCGCACCAGATCCTGTGCCAGGTGCGCATGGAGCTGGAAGAAATACTCGGCTTGCTGAAACACTGACGCGCCGGTCCCATGCCGGCCACGCAAGCTGGTAACATTCACCTGTTTTTGTCGGGGTGTAGCGCAGTCTGGTAGCGCACTACGCTGGGGGTGTAGTGGTCGCGAGTTCGAATCTCGCCACCCCGACCAATCTTCAGGCGCCGCAAGGCGCCCCCCCGTCTGCAGACGTCCGCCGCCGATGGTGGCATTGCGCCGGGAATCCGTCCGCACCCACGGGCCGGGAATCGGTTTTGTTGGCGGATGACCCGTGGAGGCGACCGTGCAGGATCCACGTCTGCTTGAACTTCGCCGTCGCCTGCCGCAGCTGCGCCTGCTTACCGACCCGGCAGACCTGGCGTACTACGGACAGGACTGGACGCGGCGCTGGACTCCTGCCCCGCTCGCCGTGGCGTTGCCGATCGATATCGCGGAAGTCCAGGGCGTCGTGTGCTGGGCCAACGAGCAGCACGTGGCCATCGTGCCTTCCGGCGGCCGCACGGGTCTGTCAGGCGGCGCGGTGGCGGCCAACGGCGAGCTGGTGCTCAGCCTGACCCGCATGCAGCGCGTGCTGGAATTCGACCCGATCGACCGGCTTTTGCGGGTGCAGCCGGGGCTCACCCTGGAGGCTGCGCAGACCGCGGCGCGCGAGCATGGTCTGATCTATCCGGTCGACCTCGGCTCGCGCGGTTCCTGTTCGATAGGCGGCAACATCGCCACCAATGCCGGTGGCCTCCACGTGATCCGCCACGGCAACACCCGGTCCTGGATCGCCGGGCTGAAGGTGGTGACGGGCGCAGGCGAGCTGCTGGACCTCAATCGTGGTCTGGTCAAGGATGCCAGCGGTTACGACCTGCGCCAGCTGATGATCGGCTCCGAGGGCACACTCGGGGTGGTGGTCGAGGCACTGTTGCAGCTCACCGCTCCGCTGCCCGCCTCGCAGGTCATGCTGCTGGGCCTGCCGGGCGTCGATGCGTTGATGCAGGTGTTCGACCTGTTCCGCGCGCGGGTATCGTTGCAGGCGTTTGAATTCTTTTCCGACCGCGGGCTGCAGCACGTGCTCGCAAACGGCGCGCGGCGTGCCCTGGATGGCGAGCATGCGTATTACGTGGTCGTCGAGTTTGACGCAGCGCTCGCGGCCGAACGCCAGGCCGGCGAGGAGGCATTTGGCCTCGCGCAGCAGCAGGGCTGGGTTGACGATGGCGTGGTTGCCCAGAGCGCGGCGCAGGCCGCAGCGCTGTGGCGACTGCGCGAAGGCATCACCGAAGCGCTGGCGCCGCGTGGGCCCTACAAGACCGACGTCTCGGTGCGGATCGGTGCCTTGCCGGAGTTCGTGCGCGAGGTGCAGGCCTTGTTGCGGGATGGCTTCCCGCAGCTCGAGGTGGTTTGGTTCGGCCATATCGGCGACGGCAACCTGCACATCAACCTGCTTCCACCTGAAAGTATGGGAAGCGAGGCGTTCGGCAACCTGCGCGGCGAGGTAACCAGCCTGTTGGCGGCGGCGTTGAGCCGCCACGGCGGCAGCATCTCGGCCGAGCACGGCATTGGCTTGGTCAAGCGCGAGTATCTGTCGAGCTCGCGCAGCGGCGCCGAGATTGCCCTGATGCGCGGCATCCGCGCGAGCTTCGACCCCAACGGCGTCCTCAACCCCGGCAAGCTTTTCACTGCCGACTGAGCGCCTGGTCGAGGGTCGTTCCGGCGCTTGGGTGATGGAAACAGGGCAGGTGGGGCCGCTTGCGTTTCCACCGCCCAAGCTCCTAGCCTTTGGCCTCGTCTGCCCAGCACAGGGAGTTGCCATGTCGCGGGAATTGCGCTCGTTGTATCCGGAGCTTGAGCCGTATGACAGCGGCATGCTCCCGGTGTCGGATCTACATACCTTGTACTACGAGCAGAGCGGCAATCCCGCGGGCAAGCCCGTGGTCTTCGTGCACGGCGGCCCAGGCGGCGGGACCAACCCACGTTGCCGGTGCTTCTTCGACCCGCGGGCGTACCGTATTGTCTTGTTCGACCAGCGTGGCTGTGGCCGCTCGACACCGCATGCCGAGCTGCAGGAAAACACCACCTGGGACCTGGTTGCCGACATGGAGCGCCTGCGCGAACACCTGGGTATCGTGCGCTGGCAGGTGTTTGGGGGCTCCTGGGGTTCGACCCTGGCCCTGGCCTATGCCCAGCGCCACCCGGAGCGCGTCACCGAGATGATCCTGCGTGGCATTTTCCTGCTGCGACGCCAGGAGCTGGAGTGGTTCTACCAGCATGGCTGCGACATGCTGTATCCGGATGCCTGGGAGACCTACCTGCAGGCCATTCCAGAGGTGGAGCGCGGGGACCTCATCAGCGCCTACCACCGGCGCTTGACCAGTCCGGATCGGGCCGTGCGCGTCGCCGCGGCCCGGGCGTGGTCGGTGTGGGAGGGTTCGACCAGCTTCCTGTGGCAGGACCGTGCGCACATGGAGTCGAACGCCGAGGACGACTTTGCCCTCGCGTTTGCGCGCATCGAGTGCCACTACTTCGTGCACGGTGGCTTCTTCGACCACGATGACCAACTGCTGCGGCATGTGGACCGTATCCGCAGGATTCCCGCAGTGATCGTGCAGGGACGGTACGACGTGGTCTGTCCGCTGCGCAGCGCCTGGGACCTGCACCGGGCGTGGCCGGAAGCCGACTTGCGCATCGTGCAGGATGCCGGACATTCGGCGTTCGAGCCGGGCAACGTGCACGAGTTGATCGAGGCTACGGATCGCTTCGCCGATCGGGCCTGATGATGCAGTGAATCAGGGCGGCCACCGATGAGCAGGTGGCCACCATGCCGTGGTGCCCGGAACACGCGGGACAGTGACCGCCGGTGCGGTCCGGAGCTTACTTCGAGTCGTTTGCCGGGGCCTTGACCTTGGGCTTGGCAGCAGGCGTCGTCTTGGCCGTCTGGGCGGCCTTCTCGCCTTTCAGGCACGAGCTCATGAAGGCCTTGCGCTCGGCGCCCTTCTTGTTGTCGACCTTGGCCTGGTGACTGCAATCGGCCATGCGCTGCTGTTGCGGAGTGCGCTGTTTTGCCGGCGCGGCGGCGGTGGCGGGCGCCTTGCTGGATTGGGCGCCAATGGCAATCTGCGGTGTCGCCGTCAGGGCGAAGGCGACGGCAAGGGTACCGGCAGCGAGCACGGTGAGTGGCGTAGACATGGGAGTGACCTCGCGGGGATTCCGGCGGGTGCCGGCGCGAGCAGTCTAGGCATGGCCTCTGGCGTGCCGCAGTGGGCGGGGGCCGATGCGTGCGCAGTACTTGACTGCGCACGCGTGTGGGTTGTCGCTGCCGACCCGGGGTTACGCGGCCTTGGCTTTCGCCACCCGTGGCCCCTCACGCAGCGCCGTGCGGACGTGGGCCACGATCAGGTCCACTTCGGTGCTGGTGATGTTGAAGTGCGGCGTGAAGCGCAGCGAGTTGACGCCGCCATGGATGACCCCGATGCCACGCTCGCGCAGGTATTCCTCGGTGGATCCGATACCGACGCACTTGAACTCGGGTGCCAGTTCGCAGGAGAACAGCAGCCCGGTGCCCTGCACCTTCGTGATCAGGCCGCCAAGCTCGTCCTTGAGGGCGTTGAGCTTTTCCACGAATTCCTCGCCGCGCTCGCGGATGTTGCGGCGCACGTCGTCGTTCAGCAGGCCCAGTGTGGTCACAGCGACGTCCAGGGCGCGAGGATTGCCGGTCATGGTGTTGCCGTAGATGCCCTTGCGGTAGAGCTCGGCGGTTGTCGCGCTGACGGCGAGGACCGAAAGCGGGTACTGTCCGGCGTTGAGCGCCTTGGAGAAGGTCTCCATGTCCGGCGCCGGAAGTTTCTCGAACCCCGGATAGTCGGTTATCGAGAGCACGCCGTGCGCCCGCAAACCTGCCTGGATGGAATCGACCAGGAACAGCGTGCCGTGGGCCTTGGTCAGTTCCCGCGCCGCCTTGTAGAACTCAACCGTCACCGCACGCCCTGGGTCGCCTTCGCCCATCACCGGTTCGAGGAACATCGCCTCGATGAACCAGCCGTGCTTGTCAGCGTCGGCAAACGCGGCCTGCAGCTGGGCCACGTCGTACGGCGCCACGGTGATGACCGAGTTCTCGTGCTGGTAGCTGGCCAGGTATTGCTTGTAGACCTTGCGCGAGGAATCGGAGTACAGGGCCGGACCCTCGGTGCGCCCGTGGAAGGCGCCCTTGACGTTGAGCCGCTTGATGGTTCGCCCGGCATAGCGCGCACCGGCGTCCGTCATCTGCTTGGCATTGACCTCCGCGATGCGGCAGGCCAGCGACACCGATTCGGAACCCGAGTTCAGGCACAGGTAGCGGGCATAGGGGCTCTTGCCGTGGGTCCGTCCAAGCTCGCGATCCATCGCCTTGGCGAAGCGCAGCTGCGACACCGACGGCGTCATCACGTTGGCCATGACTTCCGGCTGCGCGATCGCCTTCAGGATCGCCGGATGATTGTGTCCGAAGCCGAGCATGCCGTAGCCGCCATTGTCGTGCACCACGGCGCCCTTCAAGGTGACGATCCAGGGGCCACGTGCGGCCGCCGGCAGGTAGGGATTGATGGCGTCGTCCGGGTAGAAGTTGACGAACCCGGCCTGCGCACGGGCAATCTGTTCGGCCTCGTCCAGCTTGAGGAAGTCGGCCAGGTCGGCGCGCAGTGCATGGTGTCGGGCCACGGCTTCGTCGATCGCCTGGGGCAGCAGCGGGTCGGTGGCCGCCATGCGTTCGATGCTGGCGTCGTCCAGACCGGTCGTGCGTTGCTTGCCGCCGAACTCGCGCAGTTCGCGAAGTTGATTGATTACACCCATGGCCTTGCCTCCTATGGAAACCGCCATCTGGCGGCCAGTGGAGTCAGCGGCCGGCATCAAGCGGGTGGTTCGACAAATGCTCGACGATAATGGCTGGCGCCTGGCTGCGGCACCATTGCCCACGTGTTGCGTTGGCGCGTCGATACACCGAAAAGCACCTCATAGGATACTGCGCGGCCAATCGCGCCGGTACCCCCTGGCGGCGTCAGAGCCTGCATGGGGTGGCGGCGCATGGCTGGCCTGGGTCCGCGGCCGGGGTCTCGCCGGTGCATGCTGTGTCTGTACCGGTGAAGTGCAGGATAATGCCACGTTGCGCCGTTCGTGCAGGCAGCCATGGAAGCGTCTTGAAAAAATCCGATTTTGCCTTCGAATTGCCACGCGAATTGATTGCGCAGGTGCCGTTGCCGGAACGCTCCGCCAGTCGCCTGTTGCTGCTTGACGCCGCGGCAGGACGCCGAGAGGATCGCGTTTTCCGTGAACTGCCGGACCTGCTGCACGCCGGCGACCTGCTGGTGTTCAACGATACCCGCGTATTTCCCGCACGACTACGTGGCCGCAAGACCACAGGCGGGGCAGTGGAGATCCTGGTCGAGCGCATCACCGGTGAACACGAGGCGACGGTGCAGCTCGGGGTCAGCAAGAAGCCGAGGGCCGGCGCGCGCATCGAGCTCGCCGACGGCAGCCACGCCGAAGTGCTGGGCCGCGACGACGATTTTTTCCACCTGCACTTCGCCACGCCCCAGCCCCTGGCGCAATGGCTGGCCGGCCTCGGCGAGGTGCCGTTGCCGCCGTACATCGAGCGCCAGCCCGATGCCCGGGATCGCGAGCGCTACCAGACCGTCTACGCGCGAGAACTGGGCGCCGTTGCCGCGCCCACGGCCGGGCTGCATTTCGACGCCGCGCTGCTCGCGGCGCTGGCCGGACGTGGGGTGGCATCCGGCTACGTCACCTTGCATGTCGGCGCAGGCACCTTCCAGCCGGTGCGCGAGGACGAGGTCGAGGCTCACCACATGCACCGTGAATGGCTGCGCGTGGACGCCGACCTGGTCGGGCGCATCGAAGCCACCCGTGCTGCCGGACACCGCGTGATTGCTGTGGGCACCACGGTGGTGCGTGCGCTGGAGAGCGCGTACCGTGACGGGCGCCTGCAGCCGTTTGCCGGCGAGACGCAAATCTTCATCTACCCCGGCTACCACATCCGCAGCATCGACGGGTTGATCACCAATTTCCACCTGCCGGAATCGACCCTGTTGATGCTGGTGTCGGCGTTTGCCGGGCGCGAGTACATGCTGGATGCCTACCGACATGCGGTGGAGCAGCGTTACCGGTTCTTCTCCTATGGTGACGCGATGCTGATCCTGCCCCAGGAGCATGGGCCGTAGCGTCCAGGCGCGCAGCCGGCTGCGGCTGGCGGCATCCTTCCCACCACCAGTCACCTCCAGGACCAGCTGACATGGCAGGACTTGCCTTCGAACTCCAGGCCGTCGATGGCGCCGCGCGTCGCGGCCGGCTGCGCTTTGCCCGCGGCAGCGTGGAGACGCCGGCGTTCATGCCCGTGGGCACCTACGGCACGGTCAAGGCGATGGCGCCGCGGGACCTGCTGGAAACCGGTGCCGAGATGATCCTCGGCAACACCTTCCACCTGTTCCTGCGGCCTGGCCTCGAGGTCATCGGCAAGTTCGGCGGGCTGCACGACTTCATGTGCTGGCAGGGGCCGATCCTCACCGACTCCGGCGGCTTCCAGGTGTTCTCGCTGGCGCAGCGGCGGCGGCTGACCGAGCAGGGCGTGACCTTTGCCTCCCCGGTGGACGGCTCGCCGGTGTTCCTGTCCCCGGAAGTGTCGATGCAGATCCAGACCGCGCTGGATGCCGACGTGGTCATGGTGCTCGACGAATGCACGCCCTACCAGGTCGATGGGGCGCCGGTATCCATGCAAGCCGCGCGCGAATCGATGGAGCTGAGCCTGCGCTGGGCCGGGCGCTCGCGGCGCGCGTTCGACGTGCTGGGCAACCCGCATGCCTTGTTCGGCATCGTGCAGGGCGGCATGCACGAGGAACTGCGCCAACGCTCGGCGGAGGGCCTGGTGCAGATCGGCTTCGACGGCTATGCGCTGGGTGGGTTGGCAGTGGGGGAGCCCGAGGCCGAGCGCCTGCGCATGCTGGATTTCACCGTGCCGCTGCTGCCGCTGGCCCAGCCACGCTACCTCATGGGTGTGGGACGTCCGGAAGACATCGTCGAGGCAGTGTGCCGCGGCATCGACATGTTCGACTGCGTCATGCCGACGCGCAATGCGCGCAATGGCTTCCTGTTCACCGCTGGCGGTACGCTGCGCATCCGCAATGCCATGTATGCCACCGATACCCGGGTGATCGAGGAGGGCTGTGACTGCATGGCCTGCGCCGGCGGCTACTCGCGCGCCTATCTGCGCCACCTCGACCGCTGCCACGAAATCCTCGGTTGCCAGCTCGCCACGGCGCACAACCTGCGCCACTACCAGCGCCTGATGGCGGGCCTGCGCGCCGCAATTGCCGCCGGCGCGCTGGGCAGCTTCGTCGAGCGCTTCCACGCCGCACGCCGCGCGTCGTCACTCAGCCCTTGACGGGTGCCAGGATGTCGCCGAGATAGTCCGGAGCGCCTGCGACCCGCTCCAGGTGCGGGTAACGCAAGCCGCCGGCATAGTCGATGGTGTACTCGGCCGTGATCCCCGAGCCGCTGGCGGTGATGTGCAGCTGGCCGTGGCCGGGTTCGGCGGTGGCGGCAATGGCGCGCAGCAGCACCTTGCTGCTGAACGCCGAGCCGTTGACCGCGACGATGTCCATGCCCGGCGCCAGGCCGGCCTTGAACGCCGGGCCGTCCCACAGCACGTCGCTGATCCGGCCCTTGGCATCGACGGTGAGACCGGCCGAGAACATCGCGCCGACGAAGTCGTGGATCACGCCGCGCGCCTGCTCATAGGCGTTGGGCTGGTCGGAATACACCAGTTTCCAGCCGCCGCCGGTGATGCCGTCCAGCGGCGCATGCTCGCTGGTCTGGTCCAGGCGCTGGCGCAGCCAGGCCGACCAGTCGTACGGTGCGACAGCATTCAGCGCCTTGACGATGTCGTCGAAGGTGTAGGTCTTGGTGACGTAGCTGCCGTTGTCCATGCCGAAGAAGCGCTTGGCGAAGTCATCCAGCGAGTGCCGGTTGCCGCTGAGCTGGCGCAGCTTGGTGTCGACTCCAAGCCAGATCAGCGCGCCCTCGGGGTAGTAGTCGCCGCCGCGGTGCCAATTGCTGTAGTAGACCCCGAAGCCGCCCATCGGCACGCCCACCGTGGTGTCGATCAACGGCCGCCAGCGGCGCCCGGCGGTGTAATCCATGGTGGCCGCGTTGTACGCCAGGGTGGCGCGGTAGTCCGCCGCGGTGGACAGGCCGCTGCGCGCGGCGAGCACGTCGCCCCAGTAGTTGGTGAGTCCCTCGTAGACCCACAGCATGCGCGGCTGCTCGGTCTGTTCGAAGTCCGGCTGCCACAGCTTGGCCGGCCGGCGGAACTTGCCGTTCCACGAATGCACGTACTCGTGCGGCAGCAGGCCGGCCTCGCCGCGCATCTTTTGCGGATTGAGGAACAGGTCGGAGAACAGCCGATTGTCGCTCGACTGGTGGTGCTCAAGGCCTCCGCCGTGGCCCTTGGTCTCATCCGACAGGGAGAGCAGGAAGTGGTAGGCCCCGTAGTGGTGGGAATCGAACAGGCGGTTGGCCTGCACCACGAGGTTGCGCAGGTCCTCGGTGTACTTGGGGCCGAGCTCGAGGGCCTGCGGGTAATCCGCCACCATGTCCAGGTAGTGGTGCACCGGGTTGCCGGGTGCCAGGTCCACCTGACTGAAATACTCGCCGGCCATCACCGGCGAATCGACCAGGTTGTTGAACGTGACCGGGGCAAACGTATGCGTTCCTCCATTGCTCGAGGTGGTGGTGAGGGCGGTGCCGTAGCGCCAGCCCGCCGGCAGCGTCAGGCTGGGGTGGAATTCGATCTTGGCTGTCGGCAGGCCGGCTGGATACAGCGCCACCTCGTTCCATTCCAGCACCATCAGGCGCGGCGTCAGGGAGATGTCATTGCTGGCGGGCAGCAGGTCGAAGTTCACCGTGAGCGCATGCGCGCCCGGGGGCACGTCGATGTGGAAGGTGTACATGTCGATCGGATCGCGCTGCCAGGCCAGGGCCTTGCCATCCGCGCGGAAAAACAGTCCGGCCACGCTGCTGATCGGCCCGCGCGGACCATGTTCGCCGGGAATCCACTTCGGGTAGTAGAGGGTAAGCGGGCCGGGCGTGACCGGGATGGTTTCGGTGACCCGGTAGATGTGCTGCTGCGGAGCGCTGACCGACACTGCCAGGTTGATGGGCGCGTTGGCGTAACCGGCGAGGGCCGGGGCGGCGAACAGGCCGGCCGCGGCCAACAGGCAGGACATGACGATTGCACGCATGGGAAGGCCTTGGTGGACTGGACCACCGTACTCTACTGCGCCTGCCGCCCCGTGGTGGCGTCCGCCGTGCTGGTCCAGCCCGTTGCGCGGTGACTGGGAATGGCCGCCCCGTCAAGCACGCGCGACGCACACCTGCTGCTGCCGCCGCCAACGGGAGCCCTCGGGCAGCGCTCATCCGGGGTGGTGCGTGGCTTGCGCGCGCATGTCATAATCGACGATCTTTATCAGGTATTCGGCCACATCTACCCGCCGAATCCACAACTTGCGAGATGAATGATGAATCTTCCGATGACTACCGTGCTGGCCCAGGCTGCACCCGCGCAAGCGGAAGGCGGCGGATTGTCGATGATCCTGATGATGGTCGTGCTGTTCGGCCTGATGTATTTCATGATGATCCGCCCGCAGATGAAGCGGCAAAAGGAACATCGCGCGCTGGTGGCGGGCCTGGCCAAGGGTGACGAGGTGGTCACCGGTGGCGGCATCGCCGGTCGCGTGGACGAGGTGGGTGAGACCTTCCTGACCGTCGAGATCGCGCCCAACGTCAAGGTCAAGGTGCAGAAGGGCGCGGTGCAGCAAGTGCTGCCCAAGGGTTCGATCAAGTCCGTCTGAGTGGTTCGCCGGGGCGTGACGAAGTGGCGGCCGCCTGTGGTCTGAATCGTTCCTTTTGCCAATCCTCGCTGCGGTCCCCCGCGACGGTTTTTCCGGGTTCAACGTATGAATGATTTTCCGCGCTGGCGTTATTGGCTGGTAGCCGTGGTGATGCTGTTCGGCGTCGTCTACGCGCTGCCCAACGCCTATTTGTCCATCCCCGGGGTCCAAGTCACGGCCAATCGCGGCGCGGCGCCAGTGGACGATGCCTTGCGGCAGAAGGTGGCGGCGGCGCTGGCCACGGCCAAGATTCCCTCCAGCGGCGTCGAGATCGACGGCGACCACCTGCTGGCCACCTTTGCCGATGCCGATACCCAGCGCCGCGCTGCCGAGGCGCTGCAG
Source organism: Lysobacterales bacterium (assembly GCA_017305055.1). Classification (GTDB taxonomy): domain Bacteria; phylum Pseudomonadota; class Gammaproteobacteria; order Xanthomonadales; family Rhodanobacteraceae; genus Rhodanobacter. Next base: position 8,802 of record JAFKMZ010000013.1, on the reverse strand, counting down.
ACGGACCTCGGCGACGGCTATACGGTGACCTTCAAGCCCAAGTCCACGGTGCCGAGATGGCTGCAGCTGATCGGTGCGCGGGCCATGCCGCTGGGTCTGGATTTGCAGGGCGGCGTGCACTTCGTGATGCAGGTCGACCAGAAGGAGGCGATCGAGAAGCAGGAAGCCAGCTACGCCGATGACATCCGCATCAACCTGCGCGACAAGAACCTGCGCTACCAGTCGGTCACGCACAAGCCCAGCGGCGGCATCACGGTGGTCCTGCGCTCGGCCGAGGACCGCAACACGGCCGCCAACATCATTGCCAACCAGAATCCGGACCTGAACGTGGCCGACGGGCCGAGCACCGGCGACCGCTTCATCCTCAACGTGGTCATCAAGCCGGAAAAAGTACGTGACATGTCGCTCAACGCGATCCGGCAGAACCTTGGCACCTTGCGCAACCGCATCAACGCGCTGGGCGTGTCCGAGCCGCTGATCCAGCAGCAGGGCGACAGCCACATCGTGGTCGAGTTGGCCGGCGTGCAGGATCCGGCCGAGGCCAAAAAGCTGATTGGCGCCACGGCCACGCTGCAGTACCGGCCGGGTATCGGCCAGCCCGGCGACGCCCGGGCCGTGGAGGCCGCACGCACCGGCAGCATTCCGCCGGACGCCAACCTGTATTACATGCGCGACACGCGTCAGCCGGTGCTGGTCAGCAAGCAGATCATTGTTACCGGCAACCAGCTGGTGGACGCCTCCTCCGGCATCGACCAGCAAACCGGCACGCCGAAGGTCGACGTCACGCTGAACGCCGCCGGCGCCAAGCGCATGGCCGATTTCACCAATGCCAACGTCGGCAAGCCGATGGCTGTGGTCTACGTGGAGCGCGTGGTCGAGACCAAGATCGTCGACGGCAAGGAGGTGCGTACGGCCAAGATCACCGAGTCGGTGATCAACGACGCCTCGATCGCCAGCCCGTTCAGCAAGCAATTCCAGACCACCGGCCTGGCCAGCCCCAAGGAGGCCTCGGAGCTGGCCCTGCTCCTGAAGGGCGGATCGCTGGCTGCGCCGATGGACATCGTCGAGGAGCGGGTCATCGGCCCCAGCCTCGGGGCGGACAACATCTCCAAGGGTCTGGACGCGGTGCTGCTGGGCCTGGCCCTGGTCCTCGCTGCCGCAGCGATCTACTACAAGCTGTTTGGCGTGGTGGCGGACATCGCGCTGTTCTTCAACCTGGTGATCCTGGTCGCGGTGATGTCGCTGATCGGGGTCACCCTGACCATGCCGGGCATCGCCGGCATCGTGCTGACCCTGGGCATGGCGATCGATGCCAACGTGCTGATCTGCGAGCGCATACGCGAGGAATTGCGTAACGGCTCAAGCCCGCACGCGGCCATCCGCGCCGGTTACGAGAAGGCGTGGTCCACGATTCTGGACGCGAACGTCACCCACCTGATCGCGGCGTTGGCGTTGACCACGATGGGCACGGGTGCAATCAAGGGCTTTGGCGTCACGCTGCTCATCGGCATCCTGACCTCCCTGTTTACCTCGGTGACCCTGACCCACGCCTTCACCGCAGCCATCCACGGGCATCGCAAGCTCAAGACCCTGTCTGTTTGAATAGTGCGGCCACGGATGGCCGCTTTTCCGGAAATGGACTTCCATAAGAGAACCCACCATGGAAATCTTCAACCACAACGCGAACATCAATTTCCTCGGCATGCGCAACTACAGCATTGCCGTGGCCATCTTCCTGGTGGTCGCCTCGGTGGTGCTGATAGCCACGCGCGGCCTCAACTACGGCCTGGATTTCACCGGCGGCGTGTCCCTGGTGGTCGACTACGAGCAGCCGGTGCAGGTGGCCGACGTGCGCGCGGCGCTGGCCAAGGGCGGCATGGAACACGCCGTGGTGCAATCCCTGGGCGGCACGCGGGAGGTCTCCATCCGCATGCAGCCGAAAGACGACATGGCGGCCATGCAGGAATCCGGTGGCCAGGTCAACCTGGATCGCATCTCCGCCGACGTGATGGGCCGCCTGCAGGCGGCCCGGCCGGACGCGAAGCTGAAGAGCCGGAACTTCGTCGGCTCGGAAGTGGGTTCGGAACTGCGCAGCGACGGCACGATTGCCGCGATCTTCGTCATTCTCGGCATCATGGCCTACCTGTGGATCCGCTTCGAGCGGCGCTTTGCCATCTCGGCCGTGGCCACCGAGGTGCATGACGTGCTGGTGACGCTGGGTGTCATCGCCCTGGTGCAGCGTGAGTTCGACATGACCGTGCTGGCCTCGGTGCTGGCGGTGATCGGCTACTCGATCAACGACAAGGTGGTGGTGTTCGACCGCGTGCGCGAGCTGTTCCGGCTGGCGCGCAAGGCCGAGCCCGAGGAGATCCTCAACCGCTCGATCAACAACACGCTGTCGCGCACCATCATCACCTCGTTGTTCACCGGCATCGCCATGGGCGCGCTGTATTTCTTTGGCGGGCCGGTGGTGCACGGCTTTGCCATCACCATGCTGATTGGCATCGTGGTCGGCACGCTGTCGTCGATCTTCATCGCCAGCCCGATCCTGCTCTGGCTCGGCGTGTCCAAGCAGGACCTGATGCCGGTGACCAAGCACGATCCGGAGCTGGCACGGCGCCCGTAGGCGCTGGATCCCCGCCTAGCTTGCCCGGCTGAGGCTCGCGCGCAAGGCTTCCAGGCGCGCCGGCGTGCCGATGTCGTTCCAGACGCCATCATGCCGCGCGCCGCTCACCTGGCCGCGGCGCATCGCCGCGCGCAGCAGCGGGACGAGTTTGAAGCGCGGCGGCATGGCCGGGTCGATGGGCCCATCGATGACCCCGCGCCAGCCGTCCAGCAAGCTGGGCCGATAGACGCCGATGCCGCTGAAGGTCAAGCGCGGCGTTCCCTCGTCGCGCACGCTGCCGTCCGCGTCGAGCACGAAATCACCCTGGGGGTGCTGGGCCGGATTGTCCACCAGCAGCAGGTGTGCCTGCCCAGCGGGCTGTGCCGGCAACGAGGCCAGGTCCGCGTCACACCAGATGTCGCCGTTGATGGCCAGGAAGCTGCTGCTGCCCAGCAGCGGCAGCGCGTGCAGCATGCCGCCGCCGGTTTCCAGCGCCACCGGGCCTTCGTCGGCGTAGTGGATGCGGAGTCCCCAGCGCGAACCGTCGCCCAGCGCGGGTGGGAATTGCGCCGCGAGGTGGGAGGTGTTGATGACCACCTGCCCGTAGCCGGCCGCGGCGAGTTTCTCCAGGGTCCAGGCGATCAGGGGCTTGCCCCCGACCGGCAGCAGCGGCTTGGGCGTGCGGTCGGTCAGTGGGCGCATGCGCTCGCCGCGCCCGGCGGCAAAGATCAAGGCGTGTTTCATGGGCTGCCGGGCATGCGGAGGTCGCGCGTGCCGACCAGTCGGTGCAACAGCGCCGCGAGTGCCTGCAACTCCACATGGCGACCGGCCACGTCGGCGACATAGGCGTACACGCGCGGCAGGTCGCCGAGATAGCCGGATTTGCCGTCGCGGTAGTGCAGGCGGCTGAAGATGCCCAGCACCTTGAGGTGGCGCTGCAGGCCCATCAGGTCGAACCAGCGCAGGAACCGGGCCGGCTCCGGCATCGCGGCCCCGGCGGGGCCGTCGAGCAGTTGCCGGCGATAATCCTCCACCCATCCCTCGACGCGCCGGCGGTCCCAGGCGATGTAGCAATCGCGCAACAGCGACACCAGGTCATACGTGACCGGGCCGTGCACTGCATCCTGGAAATCGATGATGCCGGGGAGAAACCAGGGTTTGGCAGCTTCGGTACCGCCGTCCTGGGCCGGCACCAGCAGGTTGCGGCTGTGGTAGTCGCGATGCACGAAACAGCGCGGCTGTTCCAGCGCCACCTGCACCAGGGTGGCGAAGGCGGCCTGCAGTACCCCGCGCTCCGCGCCGGTGAGGGTGTGGCCCAGGTGGCGGCCGAGGAACCATTCCGGCATCAGTGCGAGTTCACGCTCCAGGGCGGTGCGGTCGTAGGGCGGCAGGCCGCGCACGTCGACGGCCGTCTGCATGCGCAGCAGCGCCGCCAGCGCGGTGGCATACAAGCCCTCGACGCTGGCCGCATCCAGCACCTCGAGATAGGTGGTGCTGCCGAGATCCTCTATGAGCAGGAAGCCCTGCTCCAGATCGTGGGCACGCACGTCCGGCACATGCAGTCCGGCTGCGGCCAGGCGGGCGTTGACAGCAAGCCACGGCCTGGCGTCCTCCAGCGCTGGCGGTGCGTCCATCACGATCCAGCTCGGTGCGTGGCCGCAGGTACGCCAATAGCTGCGTGCGCTGGCGTCGGACGAGGCCGCGACCAGGGTCAGCGCAGCATCGTCCAGGATGCTGCGGACCCATGCCTGGCGTCGCGCAGCGCGGTCGCCTGGCGGGTTCACGGACGACGCAGTTGCTGGCGGCCGGCCTGGCGGCGCGGGGCGGCCGGACACCCGCAAGACGCGCCTGCCCGGCGCCCGCCGACATTGACGGCGAGGTGGTCAATTAGTACCATTTTGGTCCCGATTGTATCGCCCGATCCGTGTGGACTCATGTTACGCGTCAATCGCCTGACTGATTATGCCGCCGCGGTCATGACTTGCCTGGCGAGCCATGAGGATGAAGTGCTCAGCGCCGTACAGATTGCCGAGGAAACCCGTCTGGAGTTGCCGACTGTCAGCAAGCTCCTGAAGTCACTCGGCCACGCGATGTTGGTGGAGTCGTTCCGGGGCGTCAATGGCGGCTATCGCCTGGCGCGCAGCGCGCGGGACATTTCGCTGGCCGAGATCGTGGTCGCACTGGAAGGACCGATTGCGGTCACCGAATGCGGCATCGGCGCCGGGCAATGCGGCCTCGAGGCGACCTGCGCGGTGCGTGGCAGCTGGCAGCAGATCAGCGCCATCCTGGACGATGCCTTGCGCGCCGTGAGCCTGGCGGACATGAGCCGGCGCATTGGCCACCGGCGACCTGCAGCGGGCGTGCGCTGAGATGACGCTCCTGCCGGCCACGGCCCTGGCGTCGGGGCGGGAAGACCATGGATACCAAGATGAGCAATGAAGGCAACGTGACCACCTTGCAGCAGAATGCGGAAGTTGCCGAGGCGCTGGAGCGCACCTATTCGGCTGGTTTCGTCACCAAGCTGGAAACGGTCAGCCTGCCGCCGGGGCTGGACGAGGGCGTGATCCGCCAGCTCTCGGCGATCAAGGAAGAGCCCGAGTGGATGACCGAGCGCCGCCTGCAGGCCTATCGCCATTGGCTCACCATGGCGGCGCCGAACTGGGCCAAGCTCAGGCTCGACCCGGTCGACTATCAGGCCATCAGCTATTACAGCGCGCCCAAGGCACGGCCAAAGTCCCTGGCCGAGGTCGACCCGGCACTGCTGGAGACCTACGAGAAGCTTGGCGTGCCGCTGCACGAGCGCGCGGCGCTGGCCGGGGTGGCGGTCGATGCAGTGTTCGACTCGGTGTCTGTCGGCACCACGTTCCGCAAGCAGCTGGCCGACGCCGGGGTGATCTTCTGCTCGATGAGCGAGGCGATCCGCAATCACCCGGACCTGGTGCGGAAGTACCTGGGCAGCGTCGTGCCGACTGGCGACAACTTCTTCGCGGCGCTCAACTCGGCGGTGTTTTCCGACGGCAGTTTCGTCTTCGTGCCCAAGGGTGTGCGCTGCCCGATGGAGCTGTCCACGTATTTCCGCATCAACGCACAGAACACCGGGCAGTTCGAGCGCACGCTGATCATCGCCGAGGAGGGCAGCCACGTCTCCTACCTGGAAGGCTGCACCGCACCCAAGCGTGACGAGAACCAGCTGCATGCCGCGGTGGTCGAGCTTGTGGCGCTGGAAGGGGCGCAGATCAAGTATTCGACGGTGCAGAACTGGTATCCAGGCGACGAGAACGGCAAGGGCGGCGTCTACAACCTGGTCACCAAGCGTGGCGAGTGCCGGGGCGACGACTCCAAGATCTGCTGGACCCAGGTGGAAACCGGTTCGGCAATCACCTGGAAATACCCGAGCGTGGTGCTGCGCGGCGACCGCAGCGTGGGCGAGTTCTACTCGGTGGCGCTGACCCATCATTTCCAGCAGGCCGACACCGGTACCAAGATGACCCACATCGGCAAGGACACCAAGTCCAAGATCATTTCCCGAGGCATCAGTGCCGGGCGCAGCAACAACAGCTACCGCGGCCTGGTCAAGATGGAGAAGGGCGCGGAGAACGCGCGCAACTACACGCAGTGCGATTCGCTGCTGATCGGGAAAAAGTGCGGTGCGCACACCTTCCCGTACATCGAGGTCAAGAACCCCACGGCGATCGTCGAGCACGAGGCCACCACCTCGAAGATCTCCGACGAGCAGATGTTCTACTGCCGCTCGCGCGGTATACGCGCCGAGGATGCCACCTCGATGATCGTCGATGGCTTCTGCAAGACGGTGTTCCGCGAGCTGCCGATGGAGTTTGCGGTGGAGGCCAAGAAGCTGCTCGAGGTCTCGCTGGAAGGCGCCGTGGGGTGAGAGCCGGGAATGGGAAATCGGAAGCCGTCAAAGCCCCGACATTCCACCCTTCCCGCCTGCCGCACCGCACCGCTTTCACGATTCCCAACTCCCGATTCCCGATTCCCGGATATCAACATGCTGAAAATCGAAAACCTGCACGCCCGCATTGCCGGCAAGGAAATCCTCAAGGGCATCGACCTGACCGTCAACGCTGGCGAGGTGCACGCCATCATGGGCCCGAATGGTGCCGGCAAGTCCACGCTTGGCAACGTGCTGGCCGGGCGCGACGGCTACGAGGTGACTGCCGGAACCGTCACCTTCCAGGGCGAGGACCTGCTGGGCATGTCACCCGAGGCGCGGGCGGCCGCCGGGGTGTTCCTGGCCTTCCAGTACCCGGTGGAAATTCCTGGTGTCAACAACACCTATTTCCTGCGCACGGCACTCAATGCGCAGCGCAAGCAGCGCGGCGAGAAGGACCTCGATTCCATGCAGTTCCTGAAGCTGGTGCGCGAGAAGCTCAAGGTGATGAAGCTCCCTGACGACCTGCTGCACCGCGCGGTCAACGAGGGCTTTTCCGGCGGCGAGAAGAAGCGCAACGAGATTTTCCAGATGGCCTTGCTGGAACCGCAGCTGGCAATCCTGGACGAGACCGATTCGGGCCTGGACATCGATGCCCTCAAACAGGTGGCCGCCGGCGTCAACCTGCTGCGTGCCCCGACGCGTGGTTTCCTGATGATCACGCATTACCAGCGCCTGCTGGATTACGTGGTGCCGGATTTCGTCCACGTCCTGGCCGGTGGGCGCATCGTCGAGAGCGGCGACAAATCGCTGGCGCTGCGGCTCGAGGAACATGGCTACGGCGGCCTTGCCGAGCGTCAGCCGGCTGGTGCCGGGGCATGAGCGGCGTGGTGCCATCGCCCCTGCTCGACTCCCTGCTGGAAGCCGCTGTGCCCGAGTCGGGCATCGCCTGGCTGGATGCGGCACGGCGCGAGAACCGCGAGGCGGTAGCCGCGGCCGGCCTGCCCGACACGCGGGTGGAGGCGTGGAAATACACCTCGTTGCGCAGCCTGGCGCGCCATGGTTTTGCCGGCGGCGATCCCGGGGCGGCCAGCCGCAGCATCGATCCCGGGACGTTTGCCCTGCCGACCGTCGCCGGTCCGTGCCTGGTCTTCGTCAACGGTGTGTTCCGGCACGACTTGTCCGCCCTGGCTGACCTGCCGCCGGGCCTGGTACTCGAACCGCTGTCGCGGGCGCTTGCACAGGATCCCGAGCCGCTGCGCTTCGTGCTGTCGCGGCACTACCGCGAGGTGGGCGACGCCTTTGCGCGCATCAACGCGGCCAACGCGGTCGACGGCGTGGTGCTGCGCGTGGCGGCCGGGGTCGAGCTGGCGACGCCGGTGCATCTGGTGTTCATCGGCACCCCGGCGGCGGTGAAGCTGGCCTGGCACGCACGCAATGTGATCGAGTTGGGGCAGGGCAGCAGGCTGGCCCTGGTCGAGCAGCACCTGGGCGATCCGGCACAGGCGGACCTGGCCACCCTGGTCAGCGACATCGAGCTGCGCGAGCACGCCAGGCTGACCCACACCGTGCTGCAGTCCGCCGGCGGCAACAACCTGATCCGACGCAACAGCCTGCGCCTGCACGCGCAGGCCCATGCTGTCATGCATGCCATCGAGCTTGGCGGCGCCCTGGTGCGGCATGACCTGCAGGTGGCGCTGATCGGCGATGGCGCGCATTTCGATGGCCGCGGCGTATTCATGCCGCAGGCCAGGCAGCACATCGACACCCAGCTGGCGATCCGCCACGAGGCGCGCGACACCGCTTCCGACGCGCATTGGCGCGGGGTGGCCACCGACCGCGCGCGGGGCGTGTTCCGCGGCGCGGTGCTGGTGGCACCCGGTGCCGATGGCAGCGACGCCAACCTGAGCAACAAGAATCTGCTGCTTTCGCGCGACGCCGAGATCGACACCAAGCCCGAACTGGAGATCTACGCCGACGAGGTGCAGGCCGTGCACGGCGCGACGGTTGGCCAGCTCGACGAACAGGCGCTGTTCTACCTGCGTTCGCGCGGCATCGGAGCGGGCGAGGCCCGCGCCCTGCTGACCAGTGCGTTCTGCCTTGCCGTGCTGGGCGACCTGACGGACGCGGCAATGCGCGAGCATCTGGCGACGCTGCTGATGACCCATCTGCCGGCCTAGCGGGATTACGATCAACCCCTCTTCCGTCATTCCCGCGGAGCAGTCTTCATCGTCATTACCGCGAAAGCGGGAAGTGCTTCACAACACACCAACGTCTGGTCATCCAGTGCATTTTGCCGGTGGCT
>JAFKMZ010000012.1 GCA_017305055.1 Lysobacterales bacterium | reverse complement strand
TACAGCGGAGCCACCGTGCGCGCGTTCATGGAGAAGCTGAGCGGTGCTGCGGCAAAAAACTCGAATCGGTCGCGCGCGCGCTGAACACGAGCGGGTCCGTCGACGACGACGAAGGCCCCTCGCTTGCCCAGCAGCTCGCAGCGGCCGGCGCACCGACCGAGATCGTGGCAGACGCCGAAGCGGCGCCGGTGGTGGACAGCAGCATTGAAGTACTCGCATGCAACTGGCTTACGGTCGAGGTGTTCCAGACGTGCCAGCTGGGCTTTGCGAACGGCGCTGGCGGCGCTATCTGCCTGGGCATTCCCGCCACGGAGATCCATGCCGCGCTGCAACTGCAGCGCGTGCCACGGCCGCACTGGCGTGAGGTGGCCGCCGGCATCCAGCTGATGGGCCGCGTCGCGGCGTCGACGATCAACGCGGCCATCGAACGCGCCACGAAACACTGACCGCAGGCAGGGACATGGCCACCAATTTCACCGTAGGCGTTCGCTTCACCGGCAACAGCAGCGACCTGAATGCCGCGGCGAAGGAAGCCGTCAACGCCGAACGTGAAGTGGGACTTGCCGGCCAGCAGGCGGGCGACCAGGCCACCCGTGGTCTCAAGCCAGTCACCAATACGGTTGAAGGCATCGGCAACTCGGTACGCCGCACGCTGGCGACGCTGGTCGCGGGCATCGGCGTCGTACAGACGGTTCGCGGCCTGGCCAGCATGGCTGACCAGTACGCCAACATCGGCGCGCAGTTGCGGTTGGCGTCCGGTGGCACCGTCTCGTTTGCCCAGGCGCAGGAACAAGCCCTTGGCGTGGCGCAGCGCACTGCGTCCAGCCTGGGAACCACGGCGGACCTGATCGGCAAGCTGTCCACCAGTTTCCGTAGCTTGGGCGGCGACGCGCGGACATCCTTCAATGTCGCTGTCGGGCTATCGGAGACGATCAGCCAGGCGGTGGCGCTTTCCGGCGCGTCGGCCGCGGCCGCGTCCGCAGCGATTACCCAGCTTGGCCAGGGCCTTGCGAGCGGCACGCTGCGCGGCGACGAGCTCAACAGCGTGCTCGAACAGACGCCGCGTCTCGCGCAAGCGATCGCCCAGGGCATGGGCATCACGGTCGGTCAACTGCGGGCATTGGGCGCACAGGGAAAGATCACCGCGCAGCAGATCCTCGACGCCTTGATCAAGCAGCGGGAGCAAGTGGCGCGCGAATATAGTCAGCTGCCGCTGACCATTGGCCGCGCCTGGTCGCAACTGCAGAACTCGGTGTTGAGCTACGTCGGCACGGCGGATCAGGCCAACAGCGTGTCACGCAAGGTCGCCGATGCAATTTCGGGTGTTGCGCGGCACGTCGATGACATCGCACGCGCAGTCGTCACGCTGGGCCAGATCGTGGCCACCGTATACGCCACCAAGATGATCTATGCGGGTCTGGCGTGGATCGCCAACCTGCGCGCGCAGTCTGCTGCGGTGGACGCCAACGGCATAGCCGTGAAGGGCTGGGCCGCAAAAACGGCCACCAGCTTCGCCAATGCACGCGCGAGCATCGGTCTGGTCGGCATCGCGTTCAACGTGTTGGGCTCGGCTATTGTCGGCTGGCAGATCGGTACCTACCTACGTGGCCAATTCCTGGAGGTGCGCCTCGCTGGCATCGCCCTGGTCGATGGCTTGCTGGTCGTATGGGAAAGGATCAAGGAGGGCGCCAGCCTGGCGTTCACCGCGGTCACGTTTGTCGCCAAGGGGTCGTTCAACGACATCCGTGCCGGCGCGGTAGACATGTTCAGCACGCTCGGCGGCGCCTTGGCGAAGCTACCGAATTCGATGGCGAAGACAATCGGTGCGGCATGGTTGGGTTTGTCCGCGGGCTTGCGCACGGCCAAGACGGATGCTTCGGCGTACGCCGTCGCCGCGGCCGGGATTCGCGCCGAGACCGAAAAGAACATTACCGCCATCCATCGAACGACAGATGAGATGGTGGATTACGAAAGCGCACAGGAAAATGCCAAGGCCGCGACGAAGAGCAATGCTCAGGCGAATGACGACCTGCGTAAGCAGGCCGAAGAGCTGGCTGCGCAGCTGAAGCAGACCACTGCGGCAACCGGTGACCAAACACAAGCGAATAAGGCGGCCGCCGATGCCGCCCGTGAGTTGGCCCGCGCAAACGCCGAAATCATCAGTGGCCAGGCCGCGCTTGATGAACAGATCGATCAACTGCGCGACAAGCTGGCGGGCTTGAGCGATCAGCAGATCGAATACAACGCCGGTGTGCGCGAGGCCGCTAACGCATATGCCGATTGGGTTCGGGCAGGTGTGCCGGTATCGCAGGCCATGCAGGATCTGCAACGGCGCTACGACACGCTCAACGACCGGCTGCAGGTGAAGAACGAACTCGACGCGAAAAACAACCAGGAAACGCCGGAAACGGTCAAGAGCTACGAAACGCAGACCAGCGCGGCCGAGCGCTACTACCAGGTGATTTCGCAGGGCGCGAAGACTGCCGCTGACACCATCGGAGACTATTTCGTCCGCAACGTGAGGGGCATCAAGGATCTGTGGCGTGGTCTGGCCGATGCCGCCAAGTCGATCGTGGCCCAGATCATCAGCACGTGGCTGCAATTGCGTGTGCTGCAGCCGTTGTTGGCGAACATGTTTCCAGGCATCGGATTACTTGGCGTCGCCGGCTCACTGGCACCCCACACCGCGGCGGCGACGGGAGTCGGTAGCGGAATCAGCACTGCCCTCGGCGGCGCCGGCGGATCCGGTGGAGGTCTCGGCAGCTATCCGGGCTTCATCTCCAGCATCGGAGCGGCCAAGAACGCGTATACATGGGCGTCGACGGGCGGCCTCTGGGGCAGCGCGCCAGCGTCGGCGCCCGGCATGTACGGCCCGTACGCGTCGGGCTACAAGGGCATGCAGACCGGTCTCGGCTTCACCGGCCCCACAGGCCCCTACGGTGGCACGCTGGGTGGGTTCAGCACCATCGGCCTTGCCGGTGGTGCGCTGGGTGCCATGTGGGGCCTGGGGCGCGGCAGCGGCGGCCTCAGCACCGCAGCGTCCACCGCCACCGGCGCCATCGGCGGGTATGCAGCCGGCACCGCCATTGCCACCACGATCTCCAGTGGCGTCGCTGCCGGTATGGCTGCCATCCCGGTGGTGGGCTGGGTCGCCCTGGCCGCGATGGCGATCGACCAGGTCAGCGGTGGCAAGCTGTTCGGCACGAAGTACCAGACAGCGGCATCCGATGCGACGCTCAGCCTCGGCGCCGGCGGCGCGGATGCCTCGGCATCGCTGTACCAGACGAAGCAGCGCGCGCTGTTCGGCGGCCGCAAGACGCGCGTGGTCGACCAAGCCGTGTCCCCAGAGATGCTCGCGGCGGCGAACGCGCTGTACGACGGCGTCGAGAAAACGATGGTGCAAGGCGCGCAGAAGCTGGGCGTCGACGTGCCAGCGATGATCGAAGCCAGCCTCAACACGCACACCACGTACAACGACAAGGGTCAGGTGCGCGCGACGGAGTACGTCGTCAACTACCTGGGTCAGACGTGGAAAGAGGCGACCGCCGAAGCGGCCGCGCAACGCATCGGCGCCGAAGCCCTGGTCGCGACCGTCGCGAAGTCCGCCGGCGACGTCGCCCAGCAGATCGCCGAACAGTGGCGCGGCAGCGCGGACACCTTGCTCGACGGCGCGCAGACGATGCTCGCCGCGCAGGCCGACATCAACCGCGGCAACAGCCTGGTCGCGCTCGGCGCCAGTGCCACGCTCGCCCAGGTGGTCAAGTTCACCCAGGGCTTGCAACAGGAAGGCGAGAAGCTCGCGGATACGTACGCACGGTTGGCGCAGGCCAGCGCGGCATACACCCAGTTCGTCGGCCAGTTCGCGCCGCAGGCCACCGGCTTCGGCGCAAGCCTGCAGGCGATCAACCAGCAGATGCTGGCCAACATCGACCAGGCGAACACGCTGGCCCAGGCCGCCGGCATGCAGGGTGCGGCCGAGACGGACCTGGCCAACATCCACCGCTCGGCCGCCGAGCAGGCCGCTGCGGCGATCGCGCAGCTGAGCTCCGCGGCGCAGGACCTGGCCAGCAAGCTCTACGGCGCCACGAGCAACACCCTGGCGAGCGTCAACGCGCAGATCGACAAGTTGACCGCCAAGACCCAAACGGCCGCGCAGCTCGCCATCGGCGACAACTCGCCGCTCAACGACAAGGCCAAGCTCGACATCGCGCTCAAGGGCCTGCGCAGCGGCATCACCAGTGCCAACGATGTGCTCGCGTTGGGCCGCAAGCTGTACGCCTCGAGCGCGGATTACACCGGGCTGTACAACAAGGTCAGCGAGATCCTGCAGCTGCCCGGCGCGACCGGCGGCCAGAGCATCGACAGCGCGCTCACCGACTACAACAAGCTGATCGGCCAGCGCGACCAGCTGCAGGCGCAAGCCGACGCGATGGGCCGGTTCACGGATGCCAAAACGCTGGCGCAGTACGTCGCGGATATCAGCACCACGCACGGCATCGGCTTCGGCGAAGCGGCCAGCGGCCTGGGCTTTTCGCTCGCCGACCTCGGTAAAGACCTCGGGCTCACGAACGTGGCCGGTTACCTGCAGACGCTGCAGCAGCAGGACCTCGCTGGCACCACGCTCACCGCCAGCAGCTCGATCGTCGACGCGATCCGCCAGCTCGGCCATGACCTGATCGCCACGATCACCGGCGCGCCGATCGCGTTGCCGGGCCCCGGCTCCGCCGTATCCGTCACGTCGTCGACGCCCGAGCAGCTGGCGTTGCTCCAGAAGCTCAGCAGCCAGCTCGACCAGGTCATCAAGCACACCGGCGACACCGCCCAGACGAACGACAAAATGGCGAAGTCCGGTGCCGGCGATACCCTGCGCGCCCTGGCCGGCAGCTCGCGGGCTGCGCTGTGAGCCGGCGCATCGTGCTGGTCGACATCGGCCAGGGCATGACGCTGCGCGGCGTGCTGCCCAGCGTCGCGCTGTTCGCGGCCTACAGTGCTCATGTCGTCGCTCGTGGCGGGCAAGGCCCATATGTCTACACGATCACCGCTGGCGCGGCCGCACTGGAAGCAGCCGGCATCTATCTCGACAGCCCCACGGGTGAGCTGATTTCGAGCCGCGTGGCGTTGGGCGGCACGTTCCCGCTCACGATCAGGGCCACGTCGATCACCGGCGCATATGTCGAGCGGTCTTTTGCGATCGTGGTGATCGCTGAGCCGCTGTCGCTCAGCGGCACGTACCCGGACGCGGTGGTCGGTGTTGACTACCTCGCAGATCTGCAAATCAGCGGCGGCGACGGCAACTACAGCAACCCGCGCGCGATTTCTGGGGCGCTGCCGGCGGGGTTCGCACTGAGCATCGTCGGTTCGCTGCTGCGGTTGAGCGGGAAGGCGACGGCAGCAATGTCCCGCACCACTGTCGTGGTCGCCGTCGACAGTGCCGGCGGCACGGCAACAAGTACGCAGGCGATCAAGGTCACCGACCTGTCGCCACCGCAGTTCTCGGACTGGCGCTACTTGCAGACGCTGCTGTCCGACAACACCAATTACTCCGCGCCGGCGTTCGACGATTCGGCGTGGCCAATTGGACCGGCGCCGTTCGGCAACATTCGGCCAGGGGCATCGGACGACGGGGCGCTTGCCCATGCCTTCGATAGCCGCTTCTCGCCGACGATCGCGACCACCGTCAATCTGGACCAGAGGCTCTGGATTCGGCGCAAGCTCACCCTGTCGTCCGTGCCGCCACTCGGCATCAAAATGACCGGGTTCTTCGATAATGGTTACGTGATGTACCTCAACGGCGCGGTGGTCTCGCAGAACACCACCGGGCTGCAAAGCGGCGTGACCGCCAATATTTCATCCCAGGCGCTTCTGGCTGGCGACAACGTGATCGCGGTACGGTGCGACGACGATTCGGCGACGTCTTCCACCGATGCGTCCTACTTCGATTTCCTGCTGGACGTCACGAAGGAAAGCGACATCACTACGTCGCTGTTGAATTTCGGCGGCGCCAACGGCTCCACCGTGTTCACCGATACCGCGGCCGCCCGCACCTGGACGGCATCGGGCAATGCCCAGATCGATACCTCGCTGGGCTACAACGCCGGGAAATTCGATGGTAGCGGCGACTATCTCTCGACGCCCGTGTCTCCTGGCTTTGATTTCGGCACCGGGGACTTCACCATCGAGTTCTGGTTCCTGGTCAATTCGCTTTCCACGCAGCAGACGCTGTTCGACAACCGCAACGGGGATTCGGCCGGGGGGCTGGTCATGTACGCGCTGTCGTACGCCGGGTCCCCGCGCGTGTGGATCTATGGAAGCTCGGCAAATCGAGGCTCATCACCTGCAACGCTGACAACCGGCGCGATGTGCCACACGGCATATTGCGTGAAGCAGGGCGTCGCCACCGTCTACCTCAACGGTGTCGGCGGTGCGCCGGTGACCTTGCCCGGCGGATTCACGTTCCCGTGCACCGGCGCACCGCGCATCGGCTCGCAGTGGAATGGCACCAATTTCCTCAACGGCTTCGTCAGGGCATTCCGGGTCACGAAGGGCTATTGCCGCTACAACGGCGCATTCACCCCTCCCGCCGCGCCGTTCCCGAACCCATGACGCCGCGCTACGCCATCTTCGACCAGGCACGCCTCGGCGCCGATCTCGAGCTGGAGCAATCCGGCACGGTGCTCGCCGTCAACGCGATCGCGGACATCAATCGCACCGCGCTCGCGCTGTTCCCGGAGAGTGTTGGCCGCTGGAACGCGGAGCTGATCGTCTATGGCGTCGGCGACCTGCTCGCGAGCGTCGGCATTGCTACGGCCGCCGCTTCGCTCGCAACGTACGCAGGCGGCGACGCCATCGGTTATGGCTACCGCCTCGACCTCGGCCAGATCCACAACGGTGGCGCGAGCGTTGCCAGCGTGCCGGTGGCGGCCAAGGGCGATGTAATCGGAGTGCTGCTCGACCTCACCGCCTCGCAGCCGACCGTGACCTGGTCCCGCAACGGCACGCCGGTGCACACCGCGGCATTGCCATCGGCAGGACCGTGGATGTTGGCCGCCAGTCTGGGCGGGAGCGAGGCCTATGGCCTGCGCTGCTTCCTCAACGCCGGCCAGCGTGCGATCGAGTTCGCGCCGCCGGGCGACGACGGCTGGTACGAGCCGCCGCAGGAGATCAGCGGCGTGCACATTGCCAGCGAGGACTGGCTGTCGTTGCCCACCGATGCGGTGCCGAATGACCGCTACAACGGCCTGCTGGCCGGCGACAACAACGAATTGCGGGCGGTGCGCTCGCTGGACTTCTGGCCCTGGCAGCGTGGCGTGAAGACCGGCGCAATGGTGCTGACCGCGCTCGATGCCGACAACACGTTCCTCGAGCTTCTGAGCAGCGACGCCAGGGACCTGCCGGTTACCGTGAGTGCGTTGGCACCAGGGGACAGCTACGGCGACCGCGTGCCGCTGTACACCGCTGTGATCGACAACGTGGCGACCGTCGATGACCTGAGCGTGAAGCTCACTTGCCGTGATCCGCTCGGCCTGCTCGATGTGCCGCTGCAGCGTTGGATGATCCGTCCGGACGCGGATCCGGCCGCCGCGAACCAGCCGCGGCCGATCGTGCTCGGTGCCTGCCGCAACGTGCCCACTGTGATGACCGATGCGCCCAACCTGGTCTACATGGCCACGGACGCGCCGATCCTTGGCATCGGCTACGTGCGCGACTCCGGCTACCCGCTCAATCCCGCCGCGGCGCCGCCCGATTTCACGCTCGATGCGACCAAAACGGCGCTGCTGTTGCACGCATCGCCCACTGGCAAGGTCACTGCGGACCTGTCCAGCGTCGGCGGCGACCAGCTGCCACAGCCCAGCGACGACATCCTCGACGGCGCCGGCAATCCGCCCACCGGCACCGACGGCAGCGCGCCCACCGGCATGACGACGGGCGGCGATACCCCGCCGGTGATGGCCGGCGGCAAGATCACGTTCCCGCAGGAGTCCACCAGCGCGACGATCAAGGTGCAGGGCGACATCGCCACCAACAATTACGGCGGCTACCTCACTTCGCGTGCGTGCGTCCGTATTTCTTGGCGCGACGCCAGCGGCGCCGAGATCGGTTGGTCCGATGGCCCGGACGTGAAGGACACCACGGCCACGGCTACCTACACCGCGACTAAGACGGCTCCCGCCGGCGCGTCGTTTGGTGTGATGGAGTTTGCTGCCTACAGCCACGGCACGGGCACCGCGACCTTTAGCAACGCTAAGGCGTGGTATGTGATGCCGGATTCTTCGCTGGTCGAAATCCCGCTCAAGAACCCGACATTCGTCGACAACGCGGGCTGGTATACGGATCTCAGCCCTGCCGGCAACCTGTTCGAGTTCCATCCCGGCTACGTGCTCAAGCAGCCGGACACGAGCAGCGTGGGCTTGCATTCCGCAGCCCTGCGCAATGCGTACCTGGCGCTGGATATCCCCTCGACCACCGGCCTCGGCTGGCTCAAGCTGACATCGATCACGAAGTACGGATCCGGCAAGAGTTACCGCATCACGGTCACGATCCCGGATCTCCCGGAGGGCTACGCCAAGATCGCCCTGGCCACCGGCACGACGCCGGACACGATCATTGCCTCGTGGACGAAAGCTGGCGTTTACACGTTGACGCTCACCAACGCCGACGGGGTCGACCACGACCTGTATCTGCTCGGCGTGCCCTTGGTGCCGGGGACCATGCCCGTGCCACCCAGCGTCGGGATGATCCAGATTGTCCAATACGACGACACCTACAACCCGGATCCCATCAGCCTGGTGCCAGCGACCCTGCAGAGCATCAAGCTCGCCGATTACCTGCACCAGATCCTCGATGTCCGCGGCGGCCAGGTCGACGTCGCGTGGTCGCAGGCGGATGCGCAGGCCATCGACACCGACAGCGGGTACGCCGGCTTGGGCGTGTATCTCGCCGGCGGCGAGAGCGTGGCGCAGGCGCTGGACGTAGCCCTGGCCAGCTACACGGCGTGCAAGTGGGCCGATGCCGCTGGCGTGTTGCGATTCACTCGCCTGGTTGCACCGGAGGATGCGGGTGCACCGGTTGGTACGATCGACATCAACGCGATGTCGGGCGACCTGCTGCCCACGATGGACACGGCGCCGGGCCTCACGACCCAGATGGGGGTGCGCCGCAACTGGGCCGCGCTGAGCGACGGCGACCTGGTCAGCGCCAGTACCAACTTCCCGCTCTCGGTGCGGCAATCCATGCTGCGCCAGTACCAAGAGGTGGTGAGTACAGCGCAGCCCCTGTCTGGCGCCTACCGGCACGCGCTGTACGCGACGCCGGCGGCGAGCTGTTTCGACCAAGCCACAGATGGCCAGGCCGAAATTGACCGCATCGGGAAGATCTACACCGTGCCGCGCTGGTTCTACTCGGTCGCGGTCGAGCTCGAGGCGCTTCCCGGGCTGGACCTTGGCCAAGTGTGGACGCTGACATACCCGAAGTACGGCCTGCTGGGCGGCAAGCCGGTGCTGGTGATCGACTTCGAGCCGGACCTGCTCGCCGGCACCGCAACTATCATCTGCTGGGGCTGATGCCATGCTGATTTCGTACAACCGACCCACGGATATCGCCTGGAGCCTGATCGGCGCCGGCGCAGCCTGGCTCACCGACGCTGGCGTGCTGACCAACGGCCGCCCGGCGGCGGCGGCCCGCCTGCAGTGGCTCACCGGCACGCAGACCACGGCGAGCGTGCTGACCCTGCGTGGCACGTGGGCCACGGCGCTGGTGCCGCGGGTTGTCTGCCTGCTGGGCCTGACGCTGCCCGTCGGAACGCTGATCACGCTCGCGTTCCGTCGCGCAGCCGACGCCGGCTACACGTACCTGGCCGACGAGCCCAGCCAACGCGTCGTGCAGCTTCCCGACGGCTCGCGCTGCGCCTGGTTCGTGCTGGACGCTGGCCTGGACGCCGTGATCGGTGTGGAATACCGCATTGCGAACGACATCAACGGCGCGGCGTCGATCGCCGCCGACAGCACGTTCGATGTCGGCGAAGCGTGGGTCGGTCCAGCGGTAGATATCCCGCACGAAGCGGGCTGGGCACGTGGCCGTATCGATCCCACAGCTCTGCGTCGGTCAAAAGGTGGCCAGCTGTTCGGAATGCCGGCGCGGAGCTGGCGCAACTTGCAGGTCCATTTCACCGTTGCCCCAGCGGCAGAGGTCGATGGTTCGGGCCTGGCCAACGGCGCGGACTGGGAGCAAATCGAGTCGGCACTTGTTGCAGCAGCGCGCTGCTGTGCGATCCCGCGGTGGATCGGTCAGACACCCGACTACCTCCAGCGGACCGCGTTATTCGCGGCCGCCGTCCAACAAGGCAACGTGCAGCACGTCGCCGGCAATCTGTACAGCCGCGACTACACGTTCGAAGAGATGCCCGCCATGCCGGCTTGAGCCGACAAAGACAGCGACGGCCGGCGTGCGTCAACACGCCAGCCGTCGAGAACAACGCAGATTGCACCTGCGAGCCCCCCGAGGCTGCCTGCCCTGTCGACAGAGCCAGGCCAGCCTATCAACGTTTCGTCACACGAAAAATGCTTGCATGATGCAAACAAACCCTGCGCCGATCATTCCCTGGCTCGGCGGCAAGCGCCGCCTCGCTGAGCGCATCTTCCCGTTCTTCCCACCGCACAAGTGCTACGTCGAGGCTTTCGCCGGCGGCGCAGCGCTCTTTTTCCTGCGTCCACAAGCCGCCGAGGCTGAGGTGCTCAACGACGTCAATGGCGATCTGGTCAACCTCTACCGTGTTGTCCAGAACCATCTCGAAGAGTTCGTTCGCCAGTTCAAGTGGGCGCTCACAAGCCGGGTGGTGTTCGAGTGGCTCAAGATGACGCGACCGGAGACTCTCACCGATATCCAGCGTGCAGCGCGGTTCTACTACCTCCAGCAGGCGGCCTTCGGTGGCCGCGTCGATGGCCAATCCTTCGGCACGGCGACCACGGCGCCGCCGGGGCTCAATCTGCTGCGCCTGGAGGAGACGCTGTCAGCGGCGCACTTGCGGTTGGCCAGCGTGTACATCGAGCATCTGCCCTGGCAGGAATGCCTGAAGCGCTACGATCGGCCACACACGCTGTTTTACCTGGACCCGCCGTACTGGCAGACGGAAGGGTACGGCGTCGAGTTCGGGTGGGAGCAGTACGAGGAGCTGGCCAGCACGATCGGTCAGTTGCAGGGCAAGGCGATCATCAGCCTTGGCGACCATCCTGACATCCGGCGGCTGTTCGCAGCGTTCCACACCGAGACGACAGACATCCGCTACACGGTCGGCATGGGGAAGGGAGCCGAACGAACTGAGCTCTTGATCTTCAGCTGGGACATCGCGGCCGAGCCGGCGGGCTTGTTCTGAGGCATGATTTGCACATCACGGCATTCCTTTGCGCGGTGTGCAAATTTTCTATGAGCGAGTTATCAAGCCGATGGGCCGCGAATTATCAAGGCGCGCGTTACTTTCGTGCGCCTCCGGCGCCCGAGTCACTTTCTCTTTGAGTGGCCAAAGAGAAAGTAACCAAAGAGAAAAGCCACCCCGTTTGGCGCTTTCCGGGCATCCTGCCCGGAAAGTGCGTGAGGGCCGGCCGGGCTTTTCGGCGGTACGTCCATGTACCGTCGAAAAAGGCTCGACCTCCTGTCGAGCCCCCTTCGGGCCTGATCGTCCGATCCTCACCGCCGCACAGGGGGCCCAAGAGCGGGCGGTCCATCGGGCAACCGCTCCTGCGTTGCCTCTACTCAGGCATCCATGCCTTCGCCTGGACCGCACTCGGTGCAAGAGCACGAAGCGGCGGACTGGCCGGCCTTTCGAGTAGTGCGCGCAGGAGCGCGCTCGCTCTTTGGGGTCCCCTGTGCGGCGGTGAGACGGGGTCGACAGGCCGCGTAGCGGGCATCGGCAGGAAGCCGATGCCTTTTCGACGGCATATGGACGTGCCGCCGAAAAGCCCGACCCCGGCTCACGGACTTGCCGCCCAGGGATGGGCGGCAAGCGCCAAACGGGGTGTCGTTTTCTCTTGGTTACTTCTCTTTTGGACAAGCAAAAGAGAAGTGACTCGGGCGCCAGAGGCGCACGAAAGCTCTACAGGTTATTGATCCAAGCACCGGCGCATGCCGAAACAAGGGCATCGCCCACCACAAGCGGGCTCCGCAACATTTGCAAAGCCTGGCCCCGACAAGGCCCGGCTCCGCGCCACAGTGGGCAGGGTAATGATCTAATGCTTGCGGACACACCGCCTTCCTGACACCGAGGAGCCACGATGAGCGCCGAGCATTGGGACGATTTCGAGCAGCGCGTGAGTTGCGAGGAGAGCCTGCACGTGGACAGCGAGCCGCTGGTCTGGCCCCCGTCGTCCAGCCGGCAGCTGCGCATGGTGGAGCGCAACGTCACCGCGCTGACCGCGATTGCCGCGCTCGAGGAGCGTGCGCTGGAAACGGCGGACGACGACAACCCCCTGATGCAGGAGATGCTGCGGCTGGATGCCAAGCTCACCGCGCTGGTCGACATCGTCAACCAGTTGCTGGTGCCGACGAGCGTACTGCCGCCGCGGCAACTGCTGCGCTTCAACGTGGTGGGCGCGCTGCTGCCGGCGGCGCTCGTCCCCGGCGGCGAGGCGATCATCCTGCGTCCACGCTTCGACGCCTGTCCTGGCCTGCACCTGGAGCTCGCGGCGCAGGTGGAACGTCGATTCCCTGACGGCCGTGTGTTTGTCGTCTTTGCGTTGCTGGGTGACGCGCTGGGTGACGCGATTGGTCGCCTGGTCTTTCGTCATCACCGACGAAAAGTGGCAGAAGCGCGTCAGCTTGCCGGCTGAGTCAAGGCTCAGTCATGTGACGCAGTTCACGCCTGCAACGTCCCCATGAAGTTTTTTTGACGCGCTGCAAAACCGGCGGCGGGCGCCCGGCGCTGCCGGTTGATGTCAAAAAACGTCATATATATCAATAATATACGATTTCACATCGGGCGCTGCCCGGCGGCGCCCGGGAGCGCGACGGCAATGTTCCCTTGGGTCCGGTGACGCTTTCCCGCCAGCCCTGGCATGCGGCTGGCCCTGTTATTGCTCTGTCGTTCAGCGAGCCGGCGACGTAAAGCCGACGGGCGCGAGGCAACGCGGGTCACCCGCCTGCCCGAGCATGATCAGGAAGGAGAATGGGGATGGACAAGTACGATTTTCTCGTGATCGAGTCGGACCAGGTGCGCCTGGCCGTGGTGCTGTCGGCGCTGCAGTTTCTTGGCTACCAGCCACAGGATGGCGCGCTGTGTGCACTGGCCGATGTGGCCACGCATGCCTGGCGCGGGGTTTTCGTCGGCACCGTCGCGGTGGCCGCCGAGGCCGAGCGGCAGTTGACCCTGCTGGGCGACGATGCGGCCCACGTGCCGATGCTGGTTGCCGCCGATTCGGCATGGGCAGCACGTTTTGCCAGTGCCGCTTCCACTTTTGCCGCGCGCAGCGCCGCCGTCGACTTCCCTTTGCGTTACGAACAAATGGCTGATGCGCTGCGCAACGCCAGCGGCAAGGCCCTGAGCCGTGTCGGCAACGCCACGCGCCTGATTGGCGAGTCGGTGGCGATGACCCGGGTCACCGGCCTGATCCGCCAGGTGGCGCCGTTCGATTCCAGCGTGCTGGTGCTGGGTGAGTCCGGCACCGGCAAGGAAATGGTTGCCCGTGCCATTCACCAGATGTCGCCGCGTCGTGACCGGCCGTTCGTTGCCATCAACTGCGGCGCGATTCCCGCCGAGCTGCTGGAAAGCGAATTGTTTGGCCACGAGAAGGGTGCATTCACGGGTGCCATCAGCTCACGCAAGGGCCGCTTCGAGATGGCCGAGGGCGGCACCCTGTTCCTTGACGAGATCGGCGACATGAGCCTGCCGATGCAGGTCAAGTTGCTGCGCGTGCTGCAGGAGCGTGTGTTCGAGCGCGTCGGCGGCAACAAGACGCAGCGCTGCGACGTGCGCATCATTGCCGCCACCCACCGCAACCTGGAGCAGTCGATCCACGACGGGGGCTTCCGCGAGGATCTCTATTACCGCCTGAGCGTGTTCCCGCTCGACCTGCCGCCGCTGCGCGAACGCCTGGAGGACCTGCCGCTGCTGATTGCCGAGTTCAACCAGCGCCTGGGCCAGCGCGGGCTTGGCGCGGTGCGCTTCAGCACCGCTGCGATGCAGGCCCTGCACGCCTATGCCTGGCCGGGCAACGTGCGCGAACTGTCGAACCTGGCCGAGCGCATGGCCATCATGTTTCCGCACGGCGAGGTGCGGGTGCGCCAATTGCCGGAGAAATACCGCGGTCCCGAACGGGCCGAGGAATCGCCGCTGGGCACGCTGTCGCCGCTGCTGCCCGAGGAGGGCCTGGGCGCCCTGATCGGCATGCCGCTGGGCGGCGCCGAAACTTTGGGCATCCTGCCCGAGGATGGCCTGGACCTGAAGGATCACCTGGCTGACATCGAGGTGGGACTGATCCGCCAGGCGCTCGACGCGACCGGCGGCGTGGTCGCCCATGCGGCGCGGCTGCTGCACATGCAGCGCACCACCCTGGTGGAGAAGCTGCGCAAATACGGCATGCAGGGCAGCATGGCCGCCTAGACGGCCATCCAACCGGCTACCCATCTCGAGGTGTCATTCCCGCCGCTCCTCGTCTCGTGGTTCCCACTGCACTCCACTCGTCATTCGCGCGGTCCCTTCCTCCTCGTCATTCCCGCTTGACCAGCCTTCGGCTGTTGAAGAGCGCCTCGCGGGAACGACGAAACGGGAAGCCGCAGGAATGAAGAAAGGGAAGCGGGGGCGGCATCAGTCCATGGCACGGCTCGTGCATCCATCACCGTAAACCCGTCACGCGGCGGGATTCCGACACTCCGGCTCGACGGTGCGCCTCGATGAATACGATGAACACGATCGACGTCAACAACCTGCTGGCGCAGATGCGCCAGATGAGCGGCCAGATCCGGAGTACCGGCATCGCCCCGCCGGAGACGGCGTTCAAGCCTGCCGCCGCGAGCCCGCAAAGCGACTTCTCGGCGCTGCTGCACAAGTCGATTGCCGCGGTGGGCGAGACCCAGATGGAAGCCGGGCGCATGGCCGCCAGTTTCGAGCGCGGCGACAAGGGCGCCGACCTCGGCCGCACCATGATCGCGGTGCAGAAGGCCGACCTGTCGTTGCGCACCATGGTGGCGGTGCAAAGCAAGCTGGTCGATGCCTACAAGGAAATCATGAACATGCCGGTGTGACGCCGGCCTGCCGCACGCGCTCCCCCTCATTCCTAGACGACGAACGACACCATGGCCGATAACGCCGTCGCGACCACCGAAAGCGGTTCGCGGCTGGATCCCTGGAAGCAGCTGACGCAGAACCCGGCGACGCGCCAACTGGTGCTGCTGGTGGCGGTGGCGGCTGCCGTGGCGCTCGGCGTGGCGGTCGTGCTGTGGTCGCGCGGCCCGAACTACGGCCTGCTGTACGCGGGCCTGGACCAGAAGGATGCCTCGGCCATTGCCCAGGAGCTGCAGGCGACCCATGCCCAGTACAAGCTTGGCGCCGACGGCACCTCGATCATGGCGCCGATGGCCGACCTGGCCGCGCTGCGCCTGCAACTGGCCGCGCGTGGCCTGCCGCAGGGCAGCGCGGCGATGAATGCGACAGACGCCGCGAATTCGCCGTTTGGCATGAGCGACCTGGCCGAGCGCACGCGCAACCAGGAGCGGCTGGAAGCCGATCTCAGCGCCACCATTGGCGGCTTGCAGTCGATCCGCGCCGCGCGCGTGCACCTGGCGCTGCCCAAGCCTTCCGCCTTCATCCGTGACAGCCGGCCAGCCAGCGCCTCGGTGCTGGTGTCGCTGTACCAGGGGCGCAAGCTCGATGCCGGACAAGTCGCCGCGATCGTCCACCTGGTCGCCGCAAGCGTGCCCGAGCTCGATGCGCGCGAGGTCTCGGTGGTGGACCAGCAAGGCCAACTGCTGACACCCGACCCGAACAGTGCCGACGCCATCGACGACAGTCGGCTGCGCATCACCACCCGCATGGAGAACACCTACGCGCAGCGCATCGAGGACATCCTCACCCCGCTCGTGGGCCAGGGTCGCGTGCGCGCGCAGGTCTATGCCGATGTGGATTTCAGCCAGAGCGAGAAGGCCACCGAGACCTTCAACCCGGACAAGCCGGCCCTGCGCAGCGAGCAGGTCAGCAGCGAACACCGCGCCGCTGGCGGCGTCGATGGTGGCGTGCCCGGCGCGCTGAGCAACCAGCCGCCGGTCGCCGTGCCGCAGGCCACGGCGGCCAATCCCAACGCCGCCAAGGTGGCCGCGGGCAAACCCGCCACGACGGCGAGCACGGCAACGGTCGCGCAAGGCGACAGCTCGAGCAGCGCCACGCGCAACTACGAATTGGACCGCACCATCAGCCATGTGCGCGACCCGGCCGGCCGGCTGGCACGGCTCACCGTGGCGGTGGTGCTGGACGACAAGCTGGTCACCACGCCGGCCACCACGGTCGATGGCAAGGCCCAGGCGGCGACGCAGAAGAGCGTGCCCTTCACTGCAGACGAGCTGGCCCATCTCACCGCGCTGACCAAGAACGCCGTGGGCTTCGATGCGGCGCGCGGCGACAGCGTCAGCGTGGTCAACCAGTCCTTCCAGCCGGGGCCGAACATCCAGGCCCTGCCCGAGCTGCCGCTCTGGCAACGCCCGGGCGTGCTGGACCTCATCAAGCAGGGGCTTGGCGTCGGCCTGGCGCTGCTGGTTGCCTTTGGGCTGCTGCGCCCGGTGCTGAAGGGCCTGCTGCGCAGCGATTCGCGCCAGCTTGCCCTGGCCGGCGCCGGCCCGATGCCGACCATCCAGGTACGCACCGAGGACGTGCCGGACGCGCAGGCTGCGCCGGCTGCGCCGGCGCAGCTCGGGTCCGCCGCCCCGGCGATGCAGGCAACGCTCAATTATGAGAAGCGGGTCGAATCGGCGCGGCGCATGGTGGGGGAGAATTCCAAGCAGGTCGCGCAGGTCGTAAAGAACTGGGTGAACGAAGATGCCGGCTGAGCCAAAACAAGTCCCGATTGAAGGCCCACAGCGTGCGGCCATCCTGTTGCTGACCCTGGGCGAGGAGGATGCCGCCGAGGTCCTGAAGCACCTCAGCGCGCGTGACGTGCAGACCGTCGGCACGGCCATGGCCGGGCTGAGCCGGGTCAGCCGGGAACAAGTGGAAAGCGTGCTCGACCGCCTGTCCGACGACATGGGCCAGCAAACCGCGCTGGGCATGGGCACCGAGGACTACATCCGCAAGATGCTGGTCAGCGCCCTGGGCGAGAGCAAGGCCGGGGGCCTGATCGACCGCGTGTTGCTTGGGCATTCCAGCAAGGGCATGGAGTCCCTGAAGTGGATGGAGAGCCGGGCGATCGCGGAAATGGTGGCCCAGGAGCACCCGCAGATCATTGCCCTGGTGCTGGCCCATCTGGATCCGGACCAGGCGGCCGAAGTGATCGGCTACCTGCCCGACCGCATGCGCAGCGACGTGGTGATGCGCGTGGCCACCCTGGATGGGGTGCAGCCGCAGGCATTGAGCGAGCTTGGTGCGGTCATGCAGAGCCAGTTTTCCGGCAACGCCAAGAGCATGAAGTCGGCCAAGATCGGTGGCCTCAAGGCCGCCGCCAACATCCTCAATGCCATGGAAGGCAGCCGCGAGACCGAGATCATGGCCTCGATCAAGGGCCAGGACGAAGCGTTGGGCGGCCATATCGAAGACCTGATGTTCGTCTTCGAGGACCTGCTGGAAATTGACGACAAGGGCCTGCAGCTGCTGCTGCGCGAGGTGCCGTCGCCAACCCTGGTGACCGCGCTCAAGGGCGCCGAGCCGGCGATGCGCGACAAGATCTTCGCCAACATGTCCAAGCGTGCCGCGGACATGATGCGCGACGACCTCGAGGTCAAGGGCCCGGTGCGCCTGAGCGAGGTGGATGCCGCGCAGAAGGAAGTGCTGATGGCCGCGCGCAAGTTGGCCGACAGCGGCCAGCTCAATCTGTCCGGCGGCGGTGAGGAGTTCGTCTGATGGCGGCCGTGCTGGGCGAGGAGGCGGTGGCGATCCAGCGCTGGGTATTGCCGGATATCGGCAGGACGGCGATTGCCGAGCTTGCCGCCAATGCCGCCGAGGCTCCCACTGTGCAGGAGCTGGCCGAGATCGAAGCGCAGGCGCGCGCCGAGGGCTTTGCCGCCGGCCATGTCGAGGGCTTGGCGGCGGCACAGGCGGACATAAGCCGGCAGCGCGCCCAACTCGAGGCCTTGTTCGAGGCCGCGGCCAGGCCACTGCAGGCACTGGACGAGCAGACCGGACAGGCGCTGGCCGCACTGGCCATGCTGGTTGCCCGCCGCGTGCTGGCCAGCGAGCTGCGCGTGGCCCCCGAACTGGTGTTGCGCGCCGTGCAGCAGGCCGTGGCTGCCGTACCGGCGGCCGGCGGGCAGGGCTTGCGCGTGCACGTGCATCAGCAGGACTTGCCGCTGCTGCAGGCGGCAGCAACCGCCGACAGCCATTGGGAGTGCGTCGCCGACCCGCAACTGGCGCGCGGCGACTGCGTGCTGGAAAGCGCGCGCTCGCACCTGGATGCGCGCGTGGAGACCCGCCTGGCCGCCGTCATCGACGCCGTGCTTGGCGACGCCGCCGAGCCGGTTGGGGACGTGGCATGAACGCCGCGCAGGTGCTGGCCGAGCGCCACGCGCGGTGGCGCGGACAGCTTGCCCAGCGCGCGGCGCGGGCCGAAGGCATCCGCACGCTGACGGTCGAGGGCTGCCTGCGGCGCGTGGTGGGGCTGACCCTGGAAGCCGAGGGTTGCGAGGCCGCGCTCGGCGCCCGCTGTCTGGTGGATGCGGTCAACGGCGCGCAACTGGATACCGAGGTGGTCGGCTTTGCCGACGAGCGCCTGCTGCTGATGCCGGTGGGCGACATGCAGGGCGTGTTGCCCAATGCGCGAGTCCGGCCCTGTGCCCGGCGCGGCGGCCTGCCGGTCGGGGAGGCCCTGCTGGGCCGGGTCATGGGCGCCGACGGCGTGCCGCTGGACGATCTCGGCCCCCTGGGCACGGAGCGCCAGGCCGCCTTGCAGCGCGAACCGATCAACCCCATGGCGCGCAAGCCGATCGACACACCGCTCGACGTCGGCGTGCGTGCCATCAACGCCCTGCTTACCGTTGGCCGCGGCCAGCGCCTGGGCCTGTTTGCCGGGTCGGGCGTGGGCAAATCCATGCTGCTCGGCATGATGACGCGCTATACGAATGCCGACGTGGTGGTGGTTGGCCTGGTCGGCGAGCGTGGCCGCGAGGTCAAGGAATTCGTCGAGCACACGCTGGGCGAGGCTGGCCGGCGGCGTGCCGTCATCGTTGCGGCCCCGGCCGATGCGCCACCGTTGAAGCGCCTGCGCGGCGCGCAGTACGCCACTGCCATTGCCGAGTATTTTCGCGACCAGGGCAAGCGCGTGCTGCTGCTGATGGACTCGCTGACGCGCTACGCCCAGGCCCAGCGCGAGATCGCCCTGGCCATTGGCGAGCCGCCGGCGACCAAGGGCTATCCGCCGTCCGTGTTCGCCATGCTGCCGGCCCTGGTCGAGCGCGCCGGCAACGATGCCGAGGGCCGCGGCTCGATCACCGCGTTCTACACCGTGCTGACCGAGGGCGACGACTACCGTCATGACCCGATTGCCGATGCCGCGCGGGCCATCCTGGACGGCCACATCGTGCTGTCGCGCGACCTGGCCGAGGCTGGGCATTACCCCGCGATCGACATCGAGGCCTCGATCAGCCGGGTGATGCCGTCCATCGCCAGCCGTGGGCATTTCCGCTCGGCGCAGCGCTTCCGCCAGGTATATTCGGCGTATCGCCAGCAACGCGACCTGATTGCCGTCGGTGCCTACCAGAAGGGTTCGGACCCGCAGGTGGACCAGGCCATCGAGCTGTGGCCCGAGCTGCGCGAGTTCCTGCAGCAGGACGTCGATGAGCGGGCCGACCTGGATACCGCGGTCAAGCTGCTCGACACCCTGGCCGCCCAGGTGCACGCATGAAATCGCGAGCGACCAGGCTGCAGCCGGCGGTCGAGCAGGCCCACGACCGCAGTGAGGATGCCCTGGGGCGCCTGGCCGAGCAGCAGCAGCTGCTTGCCGCGGGCCAGCATCAGCTGGAGGAACTCAAGCGCTATCGCATCGAATACGCGACTCCGGGCACGGGAGGGCAATCGGTGAGCGCCTTGCTCAACCGCCAGAGTTTCGTCGAGCGTATCGATCGCGCCATCGTCCAGCACACGCGTGACCTGGCACGACTCGAACGGGGCCTGGACCAGGCACGCGAGCAGTGGCGCCTGGCGCATGCGCGGGAAAGCGCCTTGAGCAGCGTGGTCGAGCAGCACCGCGAGCGCGAGCGCCAGGCCGAGGACCGCCATGAACAGGCGGAAGTCGACGAGCGCATGCAGTACCGGAAGCTGCCGCGATGAGCGCCCTTGCCGTCGCGCAGGTCCATTTTTCCTGCGGCCCGCTGCATCGCCTGTGCGGCCGCCCCACGTTCCATGGAGCTGCCTGACATGCCAGCACAGAGCGTTGCCACCCCGGTTGCCCAAACCCCTGCATCCACCGCCGTGCCGCGTTCGGCGCCCGCTGCAGGACACGATGCCGATGGCGCCGGTGGCCAGTTTGGGCGCCAGCTCGACGCGGCCCGCGGCCAGCAGGACAGTGGCGCCGCCACTGCCACGCCGGACGCTGCGGTCGCGGCTGCGCCCGGTCCCGCCAGTGCGGCGATTGCCGTCGCCCCGGATGGTGCGGATGCGGATGCCGGCCATCCTGGCGACGGGGGCGTCCATGCCGGACGCGACGATGAGACCGATGAGGACCTGGCCCGGTCCGTGTCGGCGGCGCTGCTGCCGGTGTTTGGCGCCGCCCTGCCGGGAGCCATGGCCCATCGCGGGGCCCTGGCCTCCAGTGCTGGCGCCCAGTTGGGCGTGCACGCCGCGGTCGCTTCCGGCATTGCCGACGCCGCGCGCATGCTGCTGGCCCGGGCCGCGGATGCCGCGGCCGGGGAGCGGGTTTCGGGTACCAACGCCGGCGTCGATGGTGGCGTCGCGCCGGGCCTGCAGGCCGTGCTGTCTGCCGTGCGCGGGGCGGGGCTGGATGACGCCCATGCCGGTTCCGGCGTCACGGGCGCAGCCAGTATGCCCGCGACCCAGTTGGCACCCCTGCCTGCACCGGCTGCCGGCACGCACCTGTTGGCCATGGCCGCGCCGCTGGGCTCGGATGGCTTCCACCAGGAGCTGGCGACGCAGGTCAACTGGCTGGCGGGGCAGGACGTGAAACAGGCGCGGATCCGGATCCACCCGGAGGACCTGGGGCCGATCGACCTCAAGGTCAGCGTGTCCCACGAGCATGTCGACGTGGTCTTCAGCGTGCAGCATCCGGGCACCCTGCAGGCCCTGCAGCAGAGCCTGCCGCAGCTCGGCCAGATGCTGGCCCAGCATGGCCTGTCGCTCGGCCATGCCGAGGTCGGCCAGCACGGCGGCAACGACGCCTCGACGCCGCACCATGGCGGTACGGCGTCTGTGGTGGATGAGCCCGTCGAGATGCAGGTCTCAGGCATCAGCACCGTCACCGGTGCACCCAAGCTGCTGGACGCATTCGCCTGAGGCCGCGGGGTCGAACCCGGCCTCATTTCCAACCCGTCTCTCCACAGGACTGTGCCGGCGTGGCCGGCAAGGGCAGCTGCTGCCTCCGGTGTCCAGGCCCGGGGGCTCTGGCTCTTCGGCAACGACGCCGGAAGCCAGGTCGCCTGACTGAAGCACCGTTCCTCTCCCGGCGCCGACGGCAAACCGGCGGGTGTCAAGAAAGCGCCATGACGTGCGCGTCGGAGACGCGGCGCCGGGCGGCGGACGCGCCGCGCATGGCGGATTCCCGACGTGGCACGCCGATTGCATCAATGCATGGCAACGGGGCCGCGTGATCGGACCCATGACCGCAACGCACGCCTATCCGGGATCGAGCATGGCAGAGGAAGTCAACGAGCTGGTCCCGCCAGCCGTGGTGAAGAAACGCAAGTGGCCGCTGTTGCTTGCTGGCCTGGTGGTTTTGCTGGCCGGCATCGGCGGCGGCTATTTCTACTTCGCCAGGCAGGCGGCGCCGAGCCATGCCAACGAGCCGAAGAAGCAGGCCGTGGAGGTTTCCAAGGCCGAGCTGTATCTGGCGCTGGAGCCGGCCTTTGTGGTGAATTTCAACGAAGGCGAGTCATCGCGCTACCTGCAGGTGGCAATCACGCTGATGGCGCACGACGACAAGGCCATCGATACCGCCAAGGCCGCCGACCCGGTGATCCGCGACGCCATGGTCTCCCTGCTCAGCAACCAGAAGGTCGCCGAGGTCGGTACGCCGGCAGGGCGCAAGAAATTGCAGGCCGAGGCGCTGGCCGCGGTGCAGAAGGTCGTGCAGGCCCGGCTCGGCCGGCCTGGCATCGAGGCGCTGTACTTCACCAGTTTCGTGATCCAGTGAGGGGACTGCGCCGATGAGCGATCTCTTGTCCCAGGATGAAATCGATGCCCTGCTGGATGGTGTGGAGGGCGGTTCGGTGGCCACCGGCAATGACGAGCCATTGCCGCCCGGCGCGGTCAGCGGCTTCGACTTCGCCCACCAGGACCGCATCGTGCGCGGCCGCCTGCCAACCCTGGAAATGGTCAACGAGCGCTTCGCCCGCTTTTTCCGCACCGGGGTTTTCAACATCCTGCGCAAATCCTGCGAGGTCTCGGTGCTGGGCGTGACCATGGTCAAGTACGCCGAATACGTGCACAGCCTGGCCTTGCCCAGCAACATGAACACGCTGCACATCAGCCCCTGGCGCGGTACCGCGCTGGCGGTGTTCGAGCCGCGCCTGGTGTTCAGCGTGATCGACAACTATTTCGGCGGCGGCGGCCGCTACAAGGCGCGCATCGAGGGGCGCGATTTCACCCCGACCGAGAACCGCGTCATCCGCATCATGCTCGACGAGCTGTTCAAGGCCATGATCGAAGCCTGGGCACCGGTGCAGGCGCTGCAGTTCGAATACGTCGGCTCCGAGATCAATCCGCAGTTTGCCAATATCGTCAGCCCCACCGAGACCGTCGTCGTCTCGCGTTTCCGGGTCGAGCTGGATGGGGGCGGTGGCGAGGTCCACCTGACGCTGCCCTACGCGATGATCGAACCATTGCGCACCCTGCTCGATGCCGGCGTGCAGAGCGACCGCACCGACAGTGACGGCCGCTGGGCCGAACTGTTGCGCCAGGAAGTGATGGACGCCGAGTTGAACCTGAGCTCGATGCTGCTCGAGGCGCGCATGAGCATCGGTGAATTCCTGCACTTGCGTCCAGGCGACGTGATCCCCGTGCAGTTGCCGGAACTGACCACGGTGTATGCCGAGGACGTGCCGGTGTTCCGTGGCCACTATGGCCAGTCCAACGGCTTCAATGCCGTTGCCTTCCATGCCCAGGCCGAGCGCCGCCGGCGCGTCGGTGACGACGGCAAATCCCAACGCAAGAGTCAGCCATGAACGAGACTGCCGAGCAAGATTCCACTGCCACCGTTGCCGGAGCGGACGCCGGCGCCGGCGAGCGCGTCGCTTTCGATCCCCTGCACGGAGGCGCCACCGGCATAGGGGGCGTCCACCTGGACATGATCCTGGACGTTCCGGTGACCCTGGCCATGGAAGTGGGCCGCACCCGCATCAGCATCCGCAACCTGCTGCAGCTCAACCAGGGCTCGGTGGTGGAACTCGACCGCGCTGCCGGCGAGCCGTTGGACGTCTTCGTCAACGGCACCCTGGTGGCCCATGCCGAGGTGGTGGTGATCAACGAGAAGTTTGGCATCCGCCTGACCGACGTGATCAGCCCCGCCGAGCGCGTACGCAAGCTGCGCTGATGTTTGCCCTCGCTCTCGCACTCGACCAGGCGCCGCTCGCGGCAGCCAGCGAGTTCAATGCCGGCGGCGAACTGCTGCGCGTGCTGCTCAGCCTGGCCGGCATCATCGTGCTGATCTTCGCCGCCGGCTGGTTCAGCCGCCGCCTGCAGCACGGCCGCGGCAGTGGCGGGCGGCGCATCCGCTGCGTGGAAACCTTCACCCTGGGTACGCGCGAGCGCATCGTGCTGCTGGAGGCGGACGGCCAGCGCCTGCTGGTCGGCACCGGTGCCGGGGGCATGCGTACGCTGCACGTCTATGCGCCCGGCGCCGACGAGACGGGCCACTTGCCGCAGCCGACATCGTCGCCAGCGGCGGCGCGTCCGGCATTTGCCGAGCTGCTCGCGCGCTGGAAGATCCGCTCATGAAATGCACGCGCTGGATGATCCTGCTGGCCCTGCTCGTGCTGCCGGCCCTGGCCAGTGCCGCGACACCCGGCATCCCGCTGCTGAACGTGCAGCCGGCGGCCGGTGGTGGGCAGAGCTGGACGCTGTCGCTGCAGGTGCTGGCGCTGATGACCGCGCTCACTCTGCTGCCCGCCGCGGCGCTGATGATGACCTCGTTCACGCGCATCATCATCGTGCTCGGCTTCCTGCGCCAGGCGCTGGGCACGCAGTCGACGCCGCCCAACCAGGTGCTGCTGGGACTGGCCCTGTTCCTGACCCTGTTCGTGATGTCGCCGGTGCTGAACAAGTCCTACACCGACGGCATCAAGCCGTACATGGATGGCCAGGTGAGCGCCGAGGTGGCGTTGCCTGCCGCGGCGACGCCGTTCAAGCTGTTCATGCTCGAACAGACCCGCGACGCGGACCTGCAGCTGTTCACTCGGCTGGCCAAGGAGCAACCCTATGCGAGCAAGGCCGACGTGCCGTTCAAGGTGGCCATGCCGGCGTTCCTCACCAGCGAGCTGAAGACCGCGTTCCAGATGGGCTTCATGCTGTTCGTGCCGTTCCTCATCATCGACCTGGTGGTGGCGAGCGTGCTGATGTCGATGGGCATGATGATGGTCTCGCCCATGATCATCTCGCTGCCGTTCAAGATCATGCTGTTCGTCCTGGTGGACGGCTGGACGTTGCTCCTCGGCACCCTGGCCGGCAGCTTCTACACATGACCTCCGCATCGCTGCGCTCGGCTTCTCCTTTTTGTGGGAGCCCGCTCGCGGGGGATACCCTCGTCTCCGCTTGCGCCGGAATTCTTTCAAGATCAAGAACATTTCGTGCGCCTTCGGCGCGCGAGTCACTTTCTCTTTGTGTGGCCAAAGAGAAAGTAACCCAAGAGAAAGGCCACCCCGCTTGGCGCTTTCCGGGCATCCTGCCCGGAAAGTGCGTGAGGGCCGGCCGGGTTTTTCGGCGGTACGTCCATGTACCGTCGAAAAAGGCTCGACCTCCTGTCGAGCCCCCTGCGGGCCTTCTCGTCCGACCCTCACCGCCGCACAGGGGCCCCCGAAGAGCGGGCGGTCCATCCTGGACCGCACTCGGTGCAAAAGCACGAAGCGGCGGCCTCGCCAGCTCTTCGAGGAGTGCGCGCAGGATGCGCGCCCGCTTTTGGGGGCCCCTGTGCGGCGGTGAGACGGAGACGACAGGCCGCGTCAGCGGGCATCGGCAGGAGGCCGATGCCTTTTCGACGGTACAGGGAGGTGCCGCCGAAAAGCCCGGCTCCGGCTCACGGACTTTCCACCCATGGATGGGTGGAAAGCGCCAAGCGGGGTGGCCTTTCTCTTGGGTTACTTTCTCTTTGGCCACACAAAGAGAAAGTGACTCGGCTGCCGAAGGCAGACGAAAGCTCTTGGCCTTTGCACCCACGACAACAAAAGCATCGCCCGCCCACAAGGGATTCCCTTCGGTCACAAGCGGGCTCCCACAAGAAAAAACGGGTAGTGCCCGCGCTGTGGGTGCTGGAGAGCGGCCAAGCGGCCAAGACCGCGGGGAGGGCGTATGACGCCGGAGTCGGTGATGGCGTTTGGGCAGCATGCGATGTATGTCGCCATGCTGGTGTCCGGGCCGCTGCTGCTCACCGCGCTGGCGGTGGGCCTGCTGGTGGGCGTGATCCAGGCTGCCACGCAGATCAACGAGATGACGTTGAGCTTCATCCCCAAGCTGCTGGCCATGGCCTTGGTGGCCCTGGTCGCAGGCCCGTGGATGCTGCGCCTGCTGGTGCAGTTCACGCGTCAACTGATCGAGGGCCTGCCGGGGGCAATCCGGTGAACGCGCTGGACCTGGCGCAGTTGCAGCTGTGGTTGGGCAGCGTGCTGTGGGCCTTGGGCCGGGTGACCGGCCTCTTCCTTGTGGCACCCGTGTTCAGTTCCAGCATGGTGCCGGTGCGCGTGCGCATAGGCCTGGTGGTGCTGCTGACGATGGTGCTGGCGCCACTGGCGCAGAGCCCGATCGACCCCTTGAGCGGCGCCGGCGTGGTGGCCATGCTGGGCCAGGTGTTGATTGGCGCGGCGGTCGGCTTCGTGCTGCGCATGGCGTTCGAGGCCGTGACGCTCGGTGGCGAGCTGGTGTCGCAGGCCATGAGCCTGGGCTTTGCCTCGGTCGCTGACCCGCAGACCGGCGCCAGCTCCACCGTGCTGAGCCAGTTCTACCTGCTGCTGGTGACCTTGTTGTTCGTGGTGATGGACGGCCATTTGCGCGTGATTGCGCTGCTCGCCGACAGCTTCCACAGCCTGCCGCCGGGCGAGCTGGCGATCAACGCGAACGGCTTGTACGCAGTGGCCGGCTTTGCCGCGGAACTTTTTGCCGGCGGCGTGCGCGTGGCCTTGCCGGCAATGACCTCGCTGCTGGTGGTGAATATCGGCTTTGCCGCGATCAGCCGCGCCGCGCCGTCGATGAACCTGTTCGCGGTGGGCTTCCCGATCACCATCACCCTGGGTTTCATCGCGCTGTGGTTGTCCCTGCGCAGCCTGCCGGGAGCATTCGATGCGCTGCAGGACAGCGCGTGGGACCTGATGCGCAACCTGGTCGGAGGCTGAGGCATGGCCGAGGGCAGCGACCAGGAGAAAACCGAACAGCCAACCGAAAAACGCCTGCGCGAATCGCGCGAGAAGGGTGAGGTTGCCCGCTCGCGCGACCTCTCGGGCGCGATGGTGGTGCTGGCCGGCGTGCTGGCCCTGATCGGCACGGGCGACAACGCCTGGCGCCATGCGCAGCGGCTGTTTGCGCTTGGCATGAATTACTCGCGCGAGGCGCTGCTGACCGACGCGCTGCCGGGGCGGACGTTGCACGCGGCCGTGTTCGAGGCCCTGGGCCTGTTCTGGCCGATCGCGCTGGCGACCGTGCTGGCGACGCTGGTTGGTCCCATCCTGCTCGGTGGGCTCAATTTCAGCGTCCAGGCGCTGGAACCCAAGTTCGAGCGCCTGGACCCGATCAAGGGACTGGGCAAGATCTTCGCCGTCCGCGGCCTGGTCGAGCTGGGCAAGGCCCTGCTCAAGCTGCTCTTCATCGGCCTGGTGCTGGCCCTGCTGCTGCGCAACTGGAATGAACAGTTGCAGGGCACCGGGCGTGGCTCGGTCATGGCTGGCATTGCCCAGGCGCTGCAGCTGATGGCGCGTGCCGGCTTGTGGTTTGGCGGCGTGCTCGCCTTCATCGGCGCGATCGATGCGATCTGGCAGAAGTACGACCACAACAAGAACCTGCGCATGACCCTGCAGGAAGTTCGCGACGAAATGAAGGAGACCGAGGGCAACCCGGAGATGAAGGGGCGTATCCGCCAGGTACAGCAGGCGCAGGCCCGGCAACGCATGATGGAGGAGCTGCCAAAGGCCGACGTGGTGGTGGTCAACCCGACCCACTTTGCCGTGGCGCTGCGCTACGACGACAGCCGCATGGGCGCGCCGCGCGTCATCGCCAAGGGCATCGACGTGCTGGCCGCGCAAATCCGCCTGGTGGCGGCCAGCCACCACATCCCCATGGTCGAGGCGCCGCCGTTGGCACGCGCCTTGTATGCAACAACCCGGCTGGGACACGAAATCCCGGCGGCGTTGTACGTGGCAGTGGCCCAGATCCTGGCCTACGTCTACCAGCTCAAGCAGGCCGCGGAGCGCGGGGACACGCCACCGGCAGCGCCTTCGCCACAGGTCGATCCCGACCTGATGGGGCCGTATCGCGAGCGTTGACGAGTCAAATCCATGACAGGCACCGAGGTCCTAGGCAACTTCAAGCTCATTGCCCGACGGGGAATTGGCGCACCGGTGATGTTGCTGGTGATGCTGGCGATGCTGATGCTGCCGCTGCCGCCGTTCCTGCTCGACATCCTGTTCAGTTTCAACATCGCGCTGTCCCTGGTGATCCTGCTGGCCGTGGTCTACGTCATGCGGCCGCTGGAATTTGCCGCATTCCCCACCGTGGTGCTGATGGCGACGTTGCTGCGCCTGGCGCTCAACATTGCTTCCACCCGCGTCGTGCTGATGCATGGCCACGACGGTCCGGGCGCGGCGGGCAAGGTCATCCAGGCGTTTGGCGAGTTCGTCATCGGCGGCAATTTCGCCGTCGGCCTGGTGGTGTTCGCGATCATCACCATCATCAATTTCGTGGTGGTGACCAAGGGTGCCACGCGCGTGTCCGAAGTCACCGCGCGCTTCACCCTGGACGCGAGGCCCGGCAAGCAGATGGCGATCGACGCCGACCTCAACGCCGGCCTGCTCACCCAGGACCAGGCGCGCGAGCGGCGCCAGGAAGTGCGCGAGGAGGCGGACTTCTACGGCTCGATGGATGGCGCCTCGAAGTTCGTGCGCGGCGACGCCACCGCCGGCATCCTGATCCTGCTGATCAACATCGTCGGCGGCTTCTTCATCGGCGTGATGCAGCACGGCCTGTCCGCCAGCGAAGCCGGCCGGACCTATACCCTGCTGACCATCGGCGATGGCCTCGTGGCGCAGGTGCCTGCGTTGATGCTCTCGGTGGCGGCGGCAATCATCGTCACCCGCGTGTCCAAGGCCCAGGACATGGGCAAGCAGGTCATCGGCCAGGTCTTTGGCCAGCCACGCGCACTGGGCGTGGCCGCGGCGGTGCTCCTGGTCATGGGCATGATTCCGGGCATGCCGAACCTGGCCTTCCTGCTGCTTGGCGCGAGTTGCGCCGGCGCTGGATGGCTGTTGCTCAAGCGCCAGCGCGAAACCCGGGCCAGGCTGGCCGAGGTGGTGCCCGAGGCGCCGGCAGCGGTGGTGCCCGCCGAGCGCATGGAGCTGGGCTGGGAGGACGTGACCAGTGTCGATCCGCTGGGCCTGGAAGTCGGCTATCGCCTGATCCCGCTGGTGGACACCCACCAGGGCGGGGAACTGATGGGGCGTATCAAGTCGGTGCGCCGCAAGCTGACGCAGGAGCTGGGCTTCCTGGTCCCGGCCGTCCACATCCGCGACAACCTCGACCTGAGTCCCAACGCCTACCGCATCACCCTGATGGGGGTACCGATGGGCGAGGCGGAGATCCACAACGAACGCCTGCTGGCGATCAACCCCGGCCAGGTGCACGGCACCCTGGAAGGCATTGCCACGCAGGATCCGGCCTTCGGCCTGGAGGCGGTGTGGATTGAGCTGGGGCAGCTCGAGCTGGCGCAGAGCTATGGTTATACCGTGGTCGACCCGGCCACGGTGATCGCCACCCACCTCTCGCACATCCTGCAGGGCCATGCCCACGAATTGCTGAGCCACCAGGACGTGCAGCAGCTGCTGGACCGCCTGGCGACCACGGCGCCCAAGCTGGTCGAGGACCTGGTGCCCAAGCGGCTGTCGCTGGGTGTCGTGGTCAAGGTGCTGCAGAACCTGCTGGCCGAGCGCGTGCCGATCCGCAACATGCGCAGCATCGTCGAATCCTTGGCGGAGCATGCGTCGCAAAGTCAGGATCCTGGCGTTTTGACCGGTGCGGTCCGCGTGGCCCTGGGCCGGCAGATCGTACAGGAGATCACCGGGCTGGGCACCGAGGTGCCGGTGATCACCCTGGCGCCGGAGCTCGAACAGATCCTGATCAACTCGCTTGCGGCGGGGGGCAGCGTGGCGGGCGCCGCGGTGGAACCGGGGCTTGCCGACCGCCTGCAGCAAAGCGTGGCCGAGGTGGCACGGCGCCAGGAAATGCATGGCGAACCTGCGGTGTTGCTTGTGGCGCCGCAGCTGCGGCCATGGCTGGCGCGCTTTACCCAGCATGTGGCACAGAACCTGCACGTACTGGCCTACAACGAGGTCCCTGACAACCGCCGCGTGCGCCTCGTACAGGCCCTTGGGGGCTGAGCAGCGATATGAAGCCGGGAATCGGGAATGGGTATGAAGCCGGGAATCGGGAGTAGGGAATCGGGAATCGGAAGAGCGGTGACGCGGCGGGCTTGCCGCGATGCGGCTTTGCCCGATTCCCGATTCCCCATTCCCGATTCCCACTTGCAGAGCAAGCAGCGGAGCAAGCAATGAAGATCAAGCGATTCACCGCCGCCGACATGCGCCAGGCCATGGGCCTGGTTCGGGACGAGCAGGGACCGGATGCGGTCATCCTGTCGACCCGGCGCATTGCCGACGGTATCGAGGTCATTGCCGCGATCGATTACGACGAGAGCCTGGTCAACGATGCCGTCCGGCGTCCTGCGGCCCCGGCAGCAAGCCCTGTACCGGCCAGCCCCGCGCGCACGCCCACAGCTTCGTGCCGAAACGCACCCGCGCCGGCAGCGGGCCCCTTGCAGACGCCTGACGCGCCCGCTTCGGCCAGAACACCGCCAGCGTCCCACGCCCGCGCCCCGCGCACGTCTGCGTCGGCGGCGGCTGTTCCCGCATCGCCTATGGCCCCGTCTGCGACCGAGGGAAGTTCCTCGCGGACGACCGATGCTTTGCGCAATCCTTCCCCCGCGCCCGCAGCCATCGAGCAGGCGGCGCTGGAAACCGCGCGCATGCGCGAGGAGCTGGGCAGCCTGCGCGCCATGCTGGAGACGCAGTTGTCCAGCCTGGCGTGGAACGACATGGAGCGGCGCCAGCCGCTGCAGGCCGGCGTGCTGCGCGAGATGACCCGCATCGGCATCGATGCCGACGTCGCCCGCGCCCTGGTCGCCGAATTGCCGGCCAAGGTCAGCGCCGACCAGGCACGCTACCTGCCGCTTGGCCTGCTGGCCCGAAACATCGCCATCAGCAGCCGCGCCCAGGCCGAAGGCCCGACGGTGACGGCCCTGGTCGGCCCCACCGGAGTGGGCAAGACCACCACCGTGGCCAAGCTCGCGGCCCGCGCCGTGCTGCGCGTGGGTGCGGAGAAGGTGGCCCTGGTCAGCACCGACCACTACCGCATTGGCGCCGCCGCCCAGCTCGAGCACTACGGCCGGCTGCTCGGCGTGCGCGTGTACCCCGCCTACGACGCGCAAAGCCTGTGCAAGGTGCTGGAGCTGCTGCGCGATTGCCACACCGTGCTGATCGATACCGCCGGCATCGCGGTCAGCGATCCGCGGCTGCAGCAGCAGATGGAAATCTTCGCCCACGCCGGCGGCCTGCGCACCTGCCTGGTGCTGGCCGCCAATGCGCAGTCCGAGGCGCTGGACGCGGCGGAGCAGGCCTATCGCCCGCTCAACCCGGGTGGCTGCATCCTGACCAAGCTCGACGAGGCGCCAAGCCTCGGCGGCGCGCTGTCGCTGCTGATCCGGCGGCGCCTGCCGCTGGACTACACCACCGACGGCCAGCGCGTGCCCGAGGACATTGCCCAGGCCGATGCCCGCAAGCTGGTGTGCTTTGCGGTGCAGTCCTCGCGCGCCGCGGTGCCCGATGCCGGCCTGCTGGCCGAGCGCTTCGGACTGGAGTTGGCCGAGGCATGAATGGAGTGGATGTCATGGATCAGGCCGCGGGCCTCAAGACCTTGTTTGCTCCCGGGCACGAGCCTGGTGGGGCGCCGCCCGATGCAGTCGCCGAGGTGCCGGCCGGCAGGCCGGCGGGTGGCATGGCGCGCCAGCAGTGCCGGGCGATCGCGGTGTCCGGTGGCAAGGGCGGCGTGGGCAAGAGCACGGTCGCGGTCAATCTCGGCATGGCGCTGTCCATTGCTGGCAACGATGTCATGCTGCTGGACGCCGACATGGGCCTGGCCAATGTCGACGTACTGCTTGGCTTGACCGCAACGCGGCACATTGGCCACCTGCTGGACGGCAGCGCGACGCTGGAGGAGCTGGTGCTGGAAGCGCCGCACGGCCTGCGTGTCATCCCGGCCGGCTCCGGCGCGCGCCGCCTGGCGCAACTGCCGAACAGCGAGCACGCGGCAATCATCCGCGCCTTCGACGGACTGGCCCGGCCGCCGCGATACCTGCTGGTGGACACCGCTGCCGGCCTCTCCGACAACGTGTCGATGTTTGCCGCTGCCGCCGACGATGTACTGCTGGTGGTGTGCGACGAGCCGGCGTCGCTGACCGACACCTATGCGGTGATCAAGGTGCTCAGCCGTGATTTCGGCGTGCGCCGGTTCCGCATGGTGGCCAACATGATGCAGAACGAGGGCAGCGCGCGGCAGTTGCACCGCAAGCTGTCGCGGGTGTGCGACCGCTTCCTCGAGGTGGTGATCGATTTCAGTGGCTGGATTCCCCATGACGAGCGCCTGCGCCAGGCCATTCGCCGGCAAAGCGCGGTGGTGGATCTGTGGCCGTCGAGCCGCTCGGCGCTGGCGTTCAGGCAACTGGCTGGCGCGGTCGACAGCTGGGCACAGGCCGGGCGTGCCGGCACCGACCGGATCGCATTCTTTGGTGACCGGGCGTTGCCCGCAAGCAGGATGAAGACATGAGTGTGGCCTCGGAATACCTACAGCACTCGCGGGACAGCGCGGAGGAGCTGGTGCGCCGGCATGCGCCGCTGGTCAGGCGCATCGCCTATCACCTGATGGGCCGCCTGCCGGCAAGCGTGGACGTCAACGACCTGATCCAGGCCGGAATGCTGGGCCTGCTCGAGGCAGCGCGGAATTTCGCCACCGACCGCGGCGCCAGCTTCGAGACTTTTGCCGGCATCCGCGTGCGCGGTGCCATGCTAGACGAATTGCGCCGCGCCGACTGGACCCCGCGCTCAGTGCACCGCAAGTCCCGCGAGGTGGCCGAGGTCATCCGCCAGATCGAGGCGGAAACCGGTGCCGACGCCGAGGACGGCGAGATCATGCGCCGGCTTGGTCTGAGCGCCGACGAATACCACCAGGTGCTGGCCGACGCCGCGTGCGCCCGCCTGCTCAGCCTCACCGCCGCCGATGACGATGGCGAGGGTGCGGTGCTCGAGGTGGCCGACCAGTCGTCGCCGGAGCCGCTCGAGGACATCGAGCGTACGCACCTCAAGGGAGCCCTCGCGACTGCCATTGCCGGCCTGCCGGAGCGTGAGCAGATGGTCATGTCCCTGTACTACGAACAGGAGCTCAACCTGCGGGAGATTGGGGCCGTGCTTGGCGTGACCGAGTCGCGGGTTTGCCAGATCCATGGCCAGGCGGTCGTGCGTCTGCGGGCGCGCCTGACCGATTGGCGCGACTGAAGGGCGGCAGTGCCGAGCGTGGGACGACAGGCCATGGGACCGGTGGAGAACATGCTGGACAAGAATATGCGAATCCTCGTGGTCGACGACTTTTCCACCATGCGCCGGATCGTGCGCAATCTGCTGATCGACCTCGGCATCCGGCCCAAGATGATCCAGGAGGCCGACGACGGCAACAATGCCATGGCCATGCTGCGCAACGTGCGCTTCGACCTGGTGATCACCGACTGGAACATGCCGAACATGAGCGGCATCGACCTGCTGCGCAGCATCCGCGAGTGGGACAAGATCAAGACCCTGCCGGTGCTGATGGTCACCGCGGAAAACAACCGCGAGCAGATCATCGCTGCCGCGCAGGCCGGGGTGAACGGCTTCGTGGTCAAGCCGTTCAGCGCGGCCACCCTGGAGCAGAAGATCAACCGCATCTTCGAGCGCCTGGCAGTGAGCGAGGCCAGCGCATGAGCACGCCTTACCGACTGGGTTTGGACGATGACCTGCCGCAGGCGTTGCGCGAGCTGCTCGACAGCACCGACGGCCCGGCTTTCGAGCGCGCGCTGGACGCCATCGTGCACCAGCGCGAACGCGATGTGTTCCGCACCCTGGGGCAACTTGCCCGCGATCTGCATGAGACCCTGCGCCGGTTCAGCGCCGAGTTTGCGCGTGATGGCGTGGCCTACGTCGCCGCGGACGCACGCCAGGAGCTCGAGGCGGCGCTGGAGATGAGCGCGCAGGCGGCCAACCGCAGCCTGGATTTTGCCGAGCGCATGCGCCCCGACGCCGATGCGCTGGTGCAGCACGCGCTGGCCGAGCTCGAGCGCACTGCCGACGACGACCCGGCCTTGCCGCTGGCGCGCCGGGCGCTGGAGTTTGGCCTGGCTACGCGCACGGCGCTGGCTGACATGGTGCTGGCGCAGTCCTGGCAGGACCTGAGCGGACGGCGCATCCACAAGGCGGCCGCGTTCATCGGCAACGTGGAGTCTGCCCTCCTCGAGCTGGTGCGCCTGACCGGCGAGCTGGTGGGTGAGGAAGCCCATGGCACGGCACCAGCGGTGT
Organism: Lysobacterales bacterium; assembly: GCA_017305055.1. Classification (GTDB taxonomy): domain Bacteria; phylum Pseudomonadota; class Gammaproteobacteria; order Xanthomonadales; family Rhodanobacteraceae; genus Rhodanobacter. Next base: position 37,399 of record JAFKMZ010000012.1, on the reverse strand, counting down.
CCAGCCAGGCCGATGCCGATCGCCTATTGGCCGAATTCGGCTTTTGAGGAGCGGACATGGATGACGCACAGGACAATGCGCTGCTGGGTGATTTCCTGGTCGAGACCGAGGAGCTGCTGCAACGCCTGGGCGCACAGCTGATCCGCCTGGAAGCCGCACCCGCCGACCAGGACTTGCTGGATGCGGCCTTTCGCGGGTTCCACTCGATAAAGGGGGGCGCCGGCTTCCTGGATCTGGACGCGGTGGTGGTGGTCTGCCACCACGCCGAGGAGCTGCTCAAGGCGGCCCGCCAGCGCCGCGTGGTGCTGGCCACGCCCGGACTCGACGCCCTGCTCGACGCCGTGGACGCGATCATCGTCGCGCTGGCTGAGGTGGCCGCAGGCAACCAGGCAACGGCACCGGCGGACTCCCTCCTGCGGCGGCTGTGGCCAGCGGCGCCTGCGGCTGCCATCGAGCCTCCGGTGCGCGTCGTCGCCCCGGCCGCTGCGGCCATGGGCGACGATGAGTTCGAGGCCCTGCTGGACAGCCTGCACGGCCCCGCTGCTCCCGGCAGCGACGCCGCGCCGCACGGATTGCCAATACAGGCCGCAACCCCGAGCATGGTGCACGTGCCCGTGGCGCGCCTGGATGAACTGGACTTGCGTGTCGCGGCACTGGAAGCGGCATGTGGACGTCTGGACGGCCTCGCACGGCGTGACGCCGACGGTGTCCTGGCGCTGACCGTTGCCGAGCTCGGTCGCGCCGCCACGGACTTGCGTGCCACCGCGCAGGGCCTGCGCCTGCAGCCGGCCGGCGTGGTGTTCAGGCGCTTTCCCAGGGTCGTGCGCAACCTTGCACGCAAGCTCGGCAAGGACGTCGAGCTGGTCATCGCAGGCGCCGATGTCGATCTCGACCGCAGTGCCGCCGATGCGCTGGCCGACGCGCTGGTGCACCTGCTGCGCAATGCCGTGGATCACGGCATCGGCACGCCGGAGGAACGCCGCCACCGTGGCATGCCGGCGCGCGGCCGCATCACTCTCGAGGCCAGCCGTCGCGACGGCTGCGTGCTCGTCACCGTCAGCGACGACGGGCGCGGCATCGACCCGGCGGCATTGCGTCGCCGCGCCGTTGACCAGGGCCTGCTCGATGCCGTCGACGCGGCCCGCCTCGACGTGGGGGGCTGCCTCGACCTGGTGTTTCGCCCGGGCTTCAGCACGGCCATGGTGGCTTCCGAGATTTCCGGGCGCGGCTTCGGCATGGACGTGGTCAGGACGCGATTGGCGGAGCTGGGCGGCAGCGTCGAGCTGCGCTCGACTCCCGGCCACGGCACCCAGGTGGAACTGCGCATTCCCCAGCCGCGGGCGATGCCTGCCGCGGCGGCCGCATGGACGTCCAAACCAGCCGGTGCCGTCCCGGCCCGCCAGTCGATGAAGGCCTGAGGCATGGACAAGATAAGCACCGTTGGTACCGCGTTGGGCATCGTCGTGCTGTTGGTCGGCACGGTGCTGAAGGGCTCCACGATCGGTGCCCTGTGGAATCCGGCGGCGTTCGTGATCGTCATCTTCGGCACGTTCGCCGCCCTGCTGGTGCAGACCCAGGGGCACGTGCTCAAGCGCGCGATGTCGATGGTGTCGATGATCTACCGGCGGCCACGCCACCGTCCGGAAGACCTGATCGCGCGTATTGTCGGCTGGAGCGAGATCGCGCGCCGCCAGGGCCTGCTCGGGCTGGAGTCGCAGCTGGAGTCGGAGCGCGACGCGTTCGTCAGCAAGGGCCTGCAGCTGCTCATCGACGGTGGCGAGCCCGAGGCCATCCGCAGCGTGCTGGAGGTCGACCTGGACACGCGCGAGGCGGTCGACATGGCCGGCGCGAAGGTCTATGAGAATGCCGGCATCTATTCGCCGACCCTGGGCATCATCGGTGCGGTGATGGGGCTGATGGCGGTGATGCAGAACCTGTCCGATCCGAGCAAGCTCGGCCATGGCATTGCCGCGGCCTTCGTGGCGACGATCTACGGCGTGGCCCTGGCCAACATGTTCATGCTGCCGATGTCCGCGCGGCTGAAGGCGCTGATCGGCAAGCAGTCCCAGTTGCGTGAAATCGTCATCGAGGGCCTGGTGTCGATTGCCCAGGGCGACAATCCGCGACAGATCGAATCGCGCCTGCAGGGCTACCTGGAATGAGGCGCAAGCACCACGACGAGCACGTCAACCACGAGGCCTGGGCGATCCCGTATGCGGACCTGATGACCTTGCTGCTGGCGTTCTTCGTGGTGATGTATGCGGTTTCGGTGGTCAACGAGGGCAAGTACCGTGTGGCCTCCGAGGCGCTGGCCGAGGCCTTCAACGGCAGCAACGCCGTGCTCGTGCGCGACGCCGCGAGCAAGCTGCCGCCCAAGTCACCCGCCTCCTCGCGGCCGTTGCCGGCTGCGGCGGCCTCGAGCGCAAGCGTGAGTCCGCCCGACGACCTGCAGCGCATCGAGGACCTCGTGCGCAAGGCGCTGCAGCCGCTGATCGACCGCAAGCTGGTGGTGGTGCGTGGTGGTCCGGACCGGCTGGAAATCGAGATCCGCACCGATGTCTTGTTTCCCAGCGGCGTGGCCAGTCTGTCGACGCCGGCGCAGGCGGTGCTGAGCAGCATGGCCGGCATCCTGGCCCCGTTCGGCAATGCCCTGCGCATCGAGGGTTTCACCGACAACGTGCCGATCGCCACGGCGGCCTTCCCATCCAACTGGGAGCTGTCGGCGGCGCGGGCGGCGAGCGTGGCGCGCCTGTTCGCCGAACACGGCATCGACCCGGATCGCCTGGGTATCGTCGGCTGGGGCGAGGTGCGCCCGATCGCCGACAATGCCACGTCCGAGGGGCGCAACCAGAATCGCCGTGTGCTGCTGGTGGTCATGGGTGGGCGCGGGCCGCCCGCACCGCGTCCCGTCCAGGATCTCCAGCACCTTGCGGCGGGGCGCTCGCCGCTGCTGGCCAGGAGCGCGACGGTCGCTGCCGCATCGGGCCCGGTCCCGGCACCTGCGGGTTCGACGGCGGTCCTGACCGTCCAGGCCGCGGACCAGGCCGCTGCCGAACCCGCGGCGGCGGGTCCCACGCTGGCCGCGACACGTCCCGGCGCAGAGCCGAAGCTGGCGGCTCCGGCAGCACAGTCCAAGCGGGCGGCAGTCCAGGGCAGCCCGCCGGACGCCCGGCCGTCGGGCAGGCTACGATAGGCGCCTGGCGGCTGGTCGCGTGCCTGGCGCAGTCCGGGCACGCTCGGCGCGAGCGGGGAGCGACGGATGTGGCTTGAAATTTGTGTGGCAGTGCTGGTGCTGGTGGTGCTGTTCCAGGCCCTTGTGCTGGCCATGCTTTGGCGTCAGGCAAGGCAGTTGCGCGTGGCGCTGGCGCTGATCGGGCGCAGCGCGACACACATCACCACCGACGTGCCGACCTCGATGCTGGTCGCGGCGCTGGGGCGGCTCGAGCATCGGCTCGGCCTCCTCGAACTGCCGGCCAGCAGCCCGGCCCAGTCGTCCTATGCGCTGGCCCAGAAGCTTGCCCGCCAGGGCGCCGATGTGGAACAGTTGGTGGTGCGCTGCGGACTGTCCCCGGATGAAGCCCGGCTGGTCGTGCAGATGCATTCCGGCGCCGCCTGAGAGCCCGGGCCGGTCAGGATTCGGCGGCGTCCCACACTGCGGACAGCACGCTCGCGGCGGCGGCGTACAGCAACACCGGCACGTCGTTGCGCATGCGCAGGGAAGCCAGCAGCGCGGCAATCTGCGGATCGTGGTGCAGCGGGATGCCGAGTGCGGCAGCGCGTGCCAGCAGCGCTTCCAGCGCCTCGGCCGGCATCGCCGGCAGCTGGCTCTCGCCGCTGGCCAGGCGCAGGTTGACCCGCCGTTGCGCGGGGGGTGGCAGCGCGGTCACGCCGTGGCCTGCAGCAGGATGGCGCTGTGCCGGCTTTGCGGCTTGGGCATGCCCAACTGGCAACTGAGCTGGTCGAGCAGCAGCCCGCAGGCCGCCAGGCGCTGGCGCAGTGGCGTGAACTGTCGTTCCAGCTGCTCTACCGTCGCGGCACGCTCCGCCCACAGGCGCACCGACAGGCGCGGCTCGCGCAGCTGCAGCTCTCCCTGCACCGGTCCGAGTGCCGGCAGATCCAGCGCAAAGCCGAGGATCCAGCCGTTGCTGCCGTCCTCGGCGGTGTCGGCAATCGGCTCCAGCTGCAGTTGCAACACGTCCTGGCCGTCAGCGCCGCGCACCGGAATTTCGACCATCCAGGCCGGGGCCGTGCTGGCTTCCATCTGCACCACTTCCAGTCGCGCCAGGGCCGCTTTCACGTCGGCATGCAACCGGGTGACCAGGGGTGCGGCGTCGGCGTTGTCGGCTGCCGCCACCAACGCCGCCAGCGCCGCCGGAGGTACCCGTGGCTGCGCCTGCAGGCCGGTCTGCTGCAGCGGTGGCGCGGCATCGCTGCGGCCCAGCGGCGGCGGCGCCGGTGCCTGCTGGTCGAGCAGCCCGGCCACGCGCAACAAGGCCCCCTTCCAGTCGTCCGCCAGCAGCGCCGGCAGGTTGGGCGGCGCCCGGGCCAGCTGCGATTCCAGGAACAGTCCGCTGCGCTGTATCGCCGTGCGCAGGCCTTCGCCCTTGGTCAGGTCGCCCGGTGTGGGCATGGCGTGCTCGAGCATGGCCAGGGCCGTGCGCAAGGTCGGCGGCAGCTGGCGCACCATGGGCCGCTGGGCCAGGGCAGCCACCGTGGCCAGCAGGCTGGCGTAGCCGTTCTGCTGCGGCAGGAGTTCGCGCAGCACACGCTGGAAGGTCGGTTCCGCCGAGTGGGCGGAGAGCATCTCGAGCTGGGGCTGGGGGCCGAGGCTGAGCACGCGCACCTGGAACTGGGCCGGCAGGCTGTTGCCGGGGACCTCGGTCTCCACCGCCAGCGCACCGATCTGCAACACCAGCAGGCCCTGCGGATTGACGCCGAGCGGTCGCGCCGACAAAACCGCGCCAATGCGCCAGCTCTGCGCGGTCGTGCCCGCAGCGGCGCCGGCCCAGGTGAGCGCGGCAAGGCTGGTGGGTTGAATGATCATGACATTGCTGCGCTCAGGTATCCGGTGCGGCGCGACTCGTGCTCTGCAAGCACATCGGCTGCCGGGAATGAAACTTGAGCCGCATGGCCCGGTGCCCGTGCCGTCGCTGCGCTGCCCCGATCGTGACGCCAGCAGTGGCTGCCTTTACCGTGTGCCTGGCGGCTTGGCGACAGGCGGCACGCGTCCAGGGGTCACCGCCGCGACTGTGCCGCGTGCTCGATGAACCACAGGCCGGCAAACAGCTTCGGATCCACCGAATAGCCCGCAGCGGCCCGGTCGAACAGCCATTGGCCGGCCTCGCCGCGTGGCACCTCGTGCACGGTGATGTCCTCGGTGGCATCGCCGCCGCCCGGGCCGACCCTGCGTAGCCCCCAGGCGCGGACGAACTCGATCATTTCGGTGCTCATGCCCGAGGACGAGGGGCCGCGGTGCACGAACTCCAGCCGCTCGCAGCGGTAGCCGGTCTCCTCCTCCAGCTCGCGTCCGGCCGCCTGCAGCGCACTTTCTTCCGTCATGCCCGGCACGTCGCCGACCAGGCCGGCTGGCATCTCGATCGTGGCGCATTGGATGGAGACGCGGTACTGCTCGACGAACAGCACCTTGTCCTCGTCGGTGACGGCAAGGATGATGACCGCCCCGCCGGGGTTGTTGCGTTCTGCGTATTCCCAGCGCCCCCGGCGGCGCAGGCTCAGCCACTTGCCGGCATACAGGGTTTCCACCGGCGCGCCGGCGTCGGCAGGAATGGGACGGGACGGGACGGGTTGGGCAGGGTTGTCGGGGGCACGCATGCCATGCAGTGTGCCACGCCCGGGCACGATTGCGCCGCTTGGCGCTCAGCGCTCAGCGCCGCAGCGCGTGCAGCCGGCTGCGCAGCGGTGGGCCGAGGCGCAGCTGGCCACACAGGGCGTCGAGCGCCTCCGGCTCGCTGGGACCACGTTGCAGGGCCTGCGTGTTGGCCGCACCCGGAGCCTCCAGCGCGATGCGGGTGAGGCTGCGGTACAGCCGCGCCTGTTCGGCGTGCACGCGCAGTTGCGCGGCACAGGCCGCCGCGCCGCGCAGATGCAGCGTGGGCACTTCATCGATCCGCGCCAGCAGCTGTTCCAGGCTGCCGAAATGGCCGAGCAGGGCGGCTGCAGTCTTGGCTCCGATCCCTGGCACGCCGGGGATATTGTCCGCGGCGTCGCCACACAGGGCCAGGTAATCTGCCACCTGCTGCGGCTGCACGCCCAGCCTCGCCAGCACGCCGGCCGGACCGTAGCGCAGGCCGCGGGCATAGTCCCACTGCTCGTCCGTGGCCCCGAGCAGCTGGCCGAAATCCTTGTCGGCGGAGACGATGACGCTGCGCACGCCGAGCGCGCGCATGCTCCACGCCGTGCTGCCGATCAGGTCGTCGGCCTCGTAGCTGTGGTCGATCAGCACGCGGACGCCAAGTGCGCCGGTGAGCGCGCGGCAGTGCCGGAACTGGCGCTCCAGCTCCGGTGGCGGCAATTCGCGGTTGGCCTTGTAGGAGGGGTAGATCAGGTTGCGGAACGAGCTGGTCAGCGATGCGTCGAAGGCTACGGCAATGAGCTCGGCCTGGGTACGTTCGAGCAGCTCGCACAGGAACCGCGCATAGCCGTGTACCGCGTTGCTGGGATAGCCTTCGGCGTCGGTCAGCGTGCTGGGCAGGGAGTGCCAGGCGCGGAACACATACATGCTGCCGTCGACGAGGTAGGCCGCAGGTGACTCCGGCGCGCCGGGGCCTACGCTGTCCATGTGCCCAACACTTCTTCCAGCGGGGGGCGGTCACGATCCGGCACCTCGTCCTGCGCCGTGCCGATGTGCACGAAGCCGATGACGTGTTCGTTCGCCGCCAGACCAAGCAGGCGGGATGCGTCGGGGTCGTAGGCGGCCCATCCGGTGAGCCATTGCGCGCCAAACCCCAGGGCGTAGGCGCCGAGCAGCAGGTTGTGCGCCACGCAGCCCGCACTCAGCCTCTGTTCGATTTCCGGCACCTTGCCGCGCTCCTGCAGCCGCGCGACCACGGCCACGACCAGTGGTGCGTAGCTGTAGCGCAGGCGTTCCTTTTCCAGTTTCGCCGGCGACATGTCCGGGCGCTTGCGCAAGGCCAGCTCGACCAGCCGTTCGCCCCAGATGCGCTTGTTCTCGCCCTGCAGGCGGATCAGCCGAAACGGCACCAGCTTGCCGTGGTCGGGAACGCGGACTGCCGCGGCAAAGAGCCGCTGCAGTTGGCCCTCGTCCGGCGCCGGCCCGCCAAGGTGGCGCGACGGCACCGAATGGCGCAATTCCAGCAAGGACAGGAGATCGGGCATGCGGGTTTCCGGAAACATCAATGGTCATGCTAACGGATGACCGCACCCATCGCCTGCCCACAGGGGATTCCCTTCGGCCACGCGCGGGCTCGCACAACCATGGGCATGTCCCCGCGACTGCCTGCGGGTTCCTACACATGCCTGTCTGCGTCCCGTTAAGATACCGGGACACGCCGGAGGGACGTCATGCCGATCACCATAGCTGCCTTGCGCGAGACCGCCAGTGGAGAGCGCCGCGTCGCGATCACCCCGGAGGTGGCCAGGAAATTCCACGGCAAGGGGCTCAAGGTCCTGCTGGAACACGACGCCGGCCGGGCGGCAGGATTCCCCGACAGCGCCTATGCCGACGTCGAGTTTGCCGACGCAGCTGCCGTGCTCGCGCGTGCGGACCTGCTGGCCTGCGTGCTGCCGCCAGGGGATGCGGTGCTGGGCGGCCTGCACGAGGGCGCCGTGGTGGTCGGCCAGTTGCATCCGCACGGTGCGACGGCGCGCCTGGCCACGCTGGCCGGGCACAAGCTCACCGCCTTCGCGCTGGAATTGCTGCCGCGCATCACCCGCGGCCAGGCGATGGACGTGCTCAGCTCGCAGGCGGCGGTGGCGGGTTACCGCGCCATGCTGATCGCCGCCGAGGCGGCGCCGAAATTCTTTCCCATGCTGACCACGGCGGCGGGCACCATCCGGCCGTCCAGGGTGCTGGTGATCGGCGCCGGCGTGGCCGGGCTGCAGGCAATCGCCACGGCGCGCCGCCTGGGTGCGCAGATCGAGGGCTACGACGTGCGCCCGGAAACGCGCGAGCAGGTGGAGTCGCTCGGGGCGAAGTTCCTCGAGCTCGGGGTCAGCGCGGCCGGCAGCGGCGGCTATGCCCGCGAGTTGTCCGCCGAGGAGAAGGCGGCGCAGCAGCAGGCGCTTGCCGAGCACCTGAAGTCGCTGGACGTGGTGGTGACCACGGCGGCGATTCCCGGGCGGCCGGCACCGAAGATCCTGAGCAAGGCCATGGTCGAGGGCATGAAGCCGGGCGCGCTGATCGTCGACCTGGCCGCCGAGGGTGGTGGCAACTGCGAGCTCACGCGCGCCGGGGAGCGGGTCGAGCATGCCGACGTGGTGATCCTGGGGCCGGTCAACCTGCCGGCGGGCGCGCCGCTGCATGCCTCAGAGATGTATGCGCGCAATATCCACAACTTCGTCGAGCTGCTGGTCAAGGATGGCGCCCTGCAGCCCGACTTCGAGGACGAGCTGGTGGCCAAGTGCTGCGTGAGCCACGACGGGGAGACGCGCTTCAGCGCCTGAGGGACCAAGGGGACGGGGCAAATCGGGTTGCAAGCTGATTTGCCCCGTCCCCATCAATGCGGATCAACGCGGTACCGGAGCTGACGGGGCAGGCGGAACGGGGGCCGAGCCGGCACTGGCCGGCATCGACCAGCGCAGGCGCTGCTTGGGCGGCATGGCACGCCATTCACGCAACAATTTGTCACGCTCGGCAGGGGGCAATTGCTGGAAACGCTTGAATGTTTCGTGCAGCTGCGCGCGCTGCGCGGGCGAAAGCTCGCGGAACTTGCGTTGATTGTCGCGGGCGCGGCTGCGTTCGTCCGGCGTCATCTGCTCCCAATGCTGCAGGTGCTTGCGCACGGCAGCCTGCTCTTCCGGGCCAAATGTTTCCCAGCGTTTGGCGCGTTCGAGCATATGCGCCTGGTGCCGTGGCGGGATGCTGTCCCAGCGTGGTTGCATGGGTGCAAGCAGGTCGCGTTGTTCCGGGCTGAGCGTGCTCCACGGGTGTGGAGTCGCCGAGGTGGCGGAGGCCGGCGCGCGTTGGGCCGCCGCCGGCGGTGCGCCGACGCCACAACCCAGGGCGAGGACAAACAGGGCGCAGACGAGTGGGCGGGACGGCTTCACGGCGGGCTCAGTGCCTCCCGGCGGTCTGGTCGGTGCTGGCCAGCCACCCGTAGAAATCCAGGTTCTGGTACAGCACAGGGTCGGTTTGCGCCGCATCCGGCGGCAGCTCGTTGTCCAAATCACTGCCTTGCGCGGTGCCGGCGGTTCCGGCTGGCAGCGGTGGCTGCATGGGTTGCCACAGCGTCACTGCGGCGAGGACGACCGCGGCGCACGCGCCGCTGGGAATCAGCCACCGTGCGCCGCTGCCGAAGTGGCGGCGCTCCCCGGCGTGGGCTGCCGTCAGGGCGCGCAGGCGCGCGGCCTGCAGGCGTGTGCCGACGGCCGGATCGAGCCGTTCGGCGGCTTTGCCGTAGAGCTCGTGGGCACGCTGTGCCAGGTGGGTGTCATGGGCGCTCATCGCCAATCCTCCAGTTGATCGCGCAGGTGTTGCATGGCGCGCGACAGATGCGTTTTGACGCTGCCCTGGGAGCAGTGCATGGCGCGCGCCGTGTCGGCCACGTCCAGCCCCTCCAGGATGCGGAACATGAACGCCTCGCGCTGGCGTCGCGGCAGCTTGCGCACCGCGACGCTCATCGCGGCGTAGGCCTGGGCGTCGCCAAGCTGGTCCAGCGGCCCGGGGCCCTGGTCGGCCGGATCCCACACCGGGAGTTCGTCGCCATTGCCATCCTGCCCGCCGCCAAGCCAGCCGACGACGATCGAGCGCACCTTGCGCCGGCGCTGCAGGTCGACGATGCGCCGGCGCAGGATGCCCCAGAACAACGGCGCCCATTCTTCCGGCGGCTTGTCCCGGTAGTGCTGGGCCAGGCGCAACATGGCGTCCTGTACCGCATCCATCGCGTCCTCGCGCTGGCGCAGCTGCATTTCGGCCAGGCGGAAGGCACGGTGCTCGATCTGGGCCAGGAACGCGTTCAGCGAGGTTGCCGATACCCGCTCGACGGCGCCTTCGAGTGGCGCCGCGGTCAGGGCGCCAACTGCCGCGTTCACGGTGTTCCCGTCCGTATCGCCATCGGCGGCATGCTTCGACTCCATCATGTGGGCTGCTTCTGGTTCAACGCGGCATGCTCGCGTGGGTTGACGCACATCCGTATGATGCACGGACATCGGGGATATCAGCGAGGGCGGTCATGATCGATGGATTCTTGGCACTGTACATCTTCATGCTGGCGGCATTCACCGGATACGAGATCATCGCCCGCGTGCCGGTGATCCTGCATACGCCGCTGATGTCCGGCTCGAATTTCGTGCATGGCATCGTCCTGGTCGGAGCCATGGTGGCCCTGGGCCATGCGGTGGGCCCGGTCGAGATTGCCATCGGCGTGGTGGCGGTCCTGCTGGCCGCGGGCAACGTTGCCGGAGGCTACGTGGTCACCGAACGCATGCTGGAGATGTTCAAGTCCAGCAAGGCGCCGGCAGGGGAGAAAAAGCCATGACGCTGCCGGCTTGGGTGCCGACCCTGGTCGATGCGGTGTATTTCATTGCCGCGGTCCTGTTCATCTGGGGCCTCAAGCGCATGAGCTCGCCACGCACGGCGCGCAATGGCATTGTCTGGGCCGGCGCCGGCATGGCGGCGGCAATCATCGCGACCTTTTTCCTGCCCGGCATGCACAACCTGGGCTGGATGCTTGGCGCCATCATCGTCGGCGTCGTCGTGTCCTGGGTGGTCGGGCGCCGCGTGGCGATGACCGCGATGCCGCAGATGGTGGCATTGTTCAACGGCATGGGCGGCGGCGCCGCGGCGGCGATCGGCGCGGTCGAGTTGATCAAGTTCAACGTCGCGGCGCTGGCGGCCGGCCAGGCGGCAACGGCCGCGGCGCTGCTGCCGGGCGCGGATGTCCTGGCACCGACCCTGACCCCGGTCGAGCTGACCCTGGCCTTCGTCGGCGTGCTGATCGGCGCGGTGTCCTTTACCGGTTCGCTGATCGCCTTTGCCAAGCTGCAGGGCTGGATGGACCGCCGCTTCGTGTTCCCGCTGCAGCGCTGGGTGAACCTGGCCTTGTTTGTCGCCACGCTGGTGTGCGGCGCCATGGCGCTGGCCGCGGCGGTCCACGGCCAGGCGTTTGCCTGGAACTGGCTGGTGGCATTCTTCGTGCTGGCACTGGTGGTGGGCGTGGCCATGACCCTGCCGATCGGTGGCGCCGACATGCCGGTGGTCATTTCCATGTACAACGCGTTCACCGGCCTGGCGGTGGCGTTCGAGGGCTTCGTGCTGCAGAACGAGGCGATGATCATCGCCGGCATGGTGGTGGGCGCAGCCGGCACCTTGCTGACCCAGTTGATGGCCAAGGCCATGAACCGTTCGCTGGCCAACGTGTTGTTCGGCAATTTCGGTGCCGGCGGTGGCGCAGACCAGGCGCAGGCGATCGCCGGCGCCATGAAGCCGATCGACGCCAGCGATGCGGCGGTGATGATGGCCTACGCCGAGCGCGTGGCGATCGTGCCCGGCTACGGCATGGCCGTGGCCCAGGCCCAGCACAAGGTGTGGGAGTTCGCCAAGCTGCTGCTCGAGCGCGGCGTCAAGGTGAAATTTGCCATCCACCCGGTGGCCGGGCGCATGCCCGGGCACATGAACGTGCTGCTGGCCGAGGCGGGCGTGCCCTACGATTTGATTGCCGACATGGACGACATCAACCCCGAGTTCCCGAACACCGACGTCGCCCTGGTGATCGGCGCCAACGACGTGGTCAATCCCGTGGCGCGCACCGACAAGGGCTCACCGATCTACGGCATGCCGATCCTGGACGTGTCCAAGGCCAGGAACGTGATCGTGATCAAGCGCGGGCGCGGCACCGGCTTCGCCGGCATCGAGAACGCGCTGTTCTACGCCGACAACACCCGCATGCTGTACGGCGACGGCCAGGCTGCGGCCGGGCAGCTGGTCACCGAACTGAAATCCCTGGACACCTGAGGCGGGAGAACAAAAGGGGGCGGCGGCAATCAGGCCTTGACCTGATTGCCGCCGTCCCCTTTGCGTCTGCGCAGCGGCGGCAGCGCGACGACCACGGCCAGGACCACCGCGGCGCCATACCAGGCCAATGCGCCGGCAGGCACGCCCAGCCGCACCAGCGCCCACAGCATGCCGGGCCCGGCGGCGCCCAGCGCCTGGCGCAGGCTGATGCCCATCGAGCCGGCCAATTGCAGGCCGACGAACACCACGTCCACACACAAGGCAGCCAGCAGCGTGGACAGCACGGCCACCGTGGCGCAGGTCAACCCCGGCGCACGCGTGGTCGCGCGCAGGGCCCAGGCCAGCAGCAGGCCCACGAGCGGGGCGAAGACCTCCGGTGGCTGACGGAAATACAGCGTCGCCACCAGCCAGGCCACGCCTGCCGACAGGCCCAGCGTGAGGATGCTGAGGAGTGCCGACATGCCGGTGAGAAGCCAGCGCAGGCGCATCAGGACTGCTGGGCTGCGGTGTGGATTGGCATGCGGATTTCCTGGCGAAAGGTCGCCATCATAGCGTGCGCGCGTGCGGGCTTCGTGCGCCAGGCGGCGGCGATGGCCTGATCTGGGACAAGCAAAGCGGCGCAGCCCTTTGCATAATAGAAACTTTGACGCGGGGCCAACCCCGGGTCGGCAACTGGCTGGTGATACGCATGGGCGGTTTCAGTTTGAACAGCGAACCCTTCACCCTGGTGCGCGATTGCGACGCCGTGATGGTGCCGCAAGGCGAAGAGGTGGTGTTGCCGGCCGGGCAGATCGGCTACATCACCCAGGCGCTGGGAGGCAGCTTCACCGTGTACGTGGAGGGCAACCTGTTCCGCGTGGCCGGCGACGATGCCGATGCGCTGGGCAAGGAACCGCCGCCACCGCTGGAGTTGCCGCCGAACGCCACCACCGCCGACGTGGAGAAGCTGGCCTGGGAGCAGTTGCGCGCGGTGTTCGACCCGGAGATCCCGGTCAACGTGGTCGATCTCGGCCTCGTCTACGACCTCAGCATGGAACAGCTGCCCAACGGCGACCGCACGGTCTACGTCAAGCTGACCCTGACGGCGCCAGGCTGCGGCATGGGCGACATCCTGGTCGAGGACGCACGCACCAAGCTGCTGATGATCCCGACCCTGGTCAAGGCCGACGTCGACCTGGTGTTCGATCCGCCCTGGAGCTACGAGATGATGTCCGACGAGGCGCGCCTCGAAACCGGCATGGTCTGAGCGCGGCAGCTCCCATTCCGACTGGCAGCGTGGCGGAGGTGCCGCGCCTCAGCCGCCTGCCTCCTCGAAGCGGTTGGCGGCGCGGTTCTTGCGCACCTTGGCGGGGTCCCAGACGCGGCCGTTCATCGTGATGTAGACGCCCGCGGGCAAGGTCTGCACCGCGGCCACCGCGCAGCCAATGTTGAAGACCGCGTCCGAGCCCTGGAAGCGCGCCGGATTCAGTGCGCCGGTCAACACGATCACCTTGTCCCTGATGCTGGCCAGCTCCCTCGCGGTGTCCACCATGGTGTCGGTGCCGTGCGTGACCAGCACGTGCCGGTCGGTCTGCCGTTCGATCGTGGCGCGCACCAGGGCGCGGTCCTCGGGTTCCATCTGCAGGCTGTCCTTGCGCATGAGCGGGACGATGGTGAACTCGAAGCCGACCCCGAGCTGGGTCAGGATGTCGCCGATTTGCGGCGCACCGATCTTGTAGTCCGACTTCGCGTCGAAGTAGATCTTGTCGATGGTGCCGCCGGTGGTGATGATCGTCAGATGCTGCATGGTGCCTGGCACACGGGAAGTGCCTGCAGTTTAGCCTGTGCCGGCATCGCCATGTGAGGGGTGCCGGCGCCTGGCGCCCGATCCGTGCGCGGACTCCCGGCTGCCGTGGCCTCGATCTGTGGTGGCTGGGCGGCGGCCGCTTATGACTTCCAGCACATTGAGCAGGGGCGTCGTCGCAGTACGGTCCCCGTGCGGTTCCGCGTGTTCCGCCTGCTCCTCCCCACGCTTCACGAGAGATATTCCGATGTCCATGTCAAGCCGTGTGCTGCACGTATTGCTGGCTGCCGCCTTGTTGCTGGTCGTGTCGGCCGCATGTGCGGCGACGGTGCCGGCCAATGAATTGACCAGTGCCTTGCACTGGCGCAGCGTGGGGCCCTATCTCGGCGGGCGCGTGACCAGTGTGGCCGGCGTCGCCGCGCAGCCAAGTCTTTATTACGCGGCGTATGCCGGGGGCGGCGTATGGAAGACGGAGGATTACGGGCACAACTGGAAAAACATCAGCGACAAATATTTCAGGAACAACAATATCGGCGCCATTGCCGTGGCGCCCTCCAACCCGGACATCATCTACGCCGGCACCGGTGATTCTGCCCCGCGCAACACCTTCCTGACCGGTGAGGGAATGTACAAGTCCACGGATGCCGGAAAGACCTGGGCCTTCATCGGTTTGGGCAATACCCACATCATCAGCTGGATCCTCGTCGATCCCAGGAACCCCGATGTGCTGTACGTGGCGGCACTCGGACATTTCTATGGGCCAAATCCCGAGCGCGGCGTATTCAAGAGCACCGATGGCGGCAAGACCTGGAACAAGGTCCTGTATGTCAACGATAAGACCGGAGCCATCACCATGGCGATGGATCCGGCCAATCCGCAGGTGGTTTATGCCGCGATGTGGGAGGCCTACCGACGGCCCTGGACACTTTCCAGCGGTGGCCCGGGGAGCGGCATCTACAAGACCACCGATGGCGGCGCGCATTGGGTCAACATCACGCACAACCAGGGCTTGCCGACCGGCATCTTCGGCAAGGTGGGCCTGGCCGTGGCGCCGGGCGCGCCCAATGTCGTCTATGCACTGGTGCAGGCCAAGACCAGCGTTCCGGGCAAGCCCGGAGGTTTATTCCGCTCGGACAACGGCGGCCAGACCTGGACGCTGATGAACAACAGCCTGGATATCACGCAGCGCGCCTTCTACTACGCACGCGTCTTCGTCGATCCCAAGGATGCCGACACCATTTATCTGCCCAATGCCGATGTGTTCGTCTCGCACGACGCCGGCAAGACCCTCAGCAAGCTCAAGCCGCCGCACGGCGACAACCACGCGTTCTGGATCAATCCCGACCATCCGCAGATCCTGATCGAAGGCAACGATGGCGGCGCCACCGTGTCGCTGGATGGCGGCAAGACCTGGAGCACCGAGGACAACCAGCCAACCGGGCAGTTCTATCACGCGAATCTCGACAACCAGTTTCCGTTCCGCATCTACGGCGCACAGCAGGATCGTGGTTCGGTGTATGCGCCGAGTGCGGTTCCGGCAGGCGGGATCCCGGCCGTCTGGCGCAGCGTGAAGGGCGGGGAAGCGAGCTGGGTCGTCCCGACGCCGGGGCAGCCCTGGATCACCTACGGCAGCGGCTACTACACGCAGGAGTGGCGGGAGGACCGGCGGACGGGGCTGGCCACCCAGGTCCCCGCGTGGGGGCAATGGAACTTCGGCTCGGCGGCGACCGAGACCAAGTATCGCTTTGGCTGGTGGTACCACCCTAAGGTGTTTGCCCCGCACAACCCGAAGGAGTTGCTGCTGGGCGCCAACGTGGTGTTTGAGACCCTGGACCAGGGCGTCCACTGGAAGGTCATCAGCCCCGACCTCACGCGCAATGACAAGAGCAGGCAGCAGCGTCCGGGTGGTCCGATCAGCGCGGACGTGACCGGCGAGGAGGTCTTCGGCACGCTTTCCTCGATTGCCTTCTCTCCGCTGAGCGACAAGGTCATCTGGACGGGCTCGGATGATGGTCTCGTGCACCTCACCACGGACGCCGGCGGCCATTGGCAGGGTGTGCGCCCGCCGCAGTTGCCGGCCTCGTCCACCATCACCAGCATCGAACCCTCGCATTCGAAGGAGGGCACGGTCTATGTGTCGGCCAGCCGCTACCAGTGGGATGACTTCCATCCCTACGTGTACAAGACCACCGACTCCGGCAGCCACTGGACCGCGATCACCACGGGCTTGCCCGCGGATCAGTATGTCGAGAGTGTGCGCGAGGATCCAAACGATCCCAGCCTGCTGTTCGCGGGCACCAGCGCGACGGTCTACATGAGCCTGGATGGCGGCGCGCACTGGCAGCCACTCTCGCTCAACCTGCCGGCGGTGCGCGTGACCGATATCGAGATCCAGCCCGAACAGCACGCGGTGGTGCTCTCGACGTTTGGACGCGCGTTCTGGGTGCTCGACAACCTGCAGTTCCTGGAGCAATTGAGTGCAGCCAGGGTGGCGAGCGATGCGCCCTATCTGTTCAAGCCGCAACAGACCTGGTTGGTGACGCGCCGCACGAGCGGGTTCGGTGCGCAGGCGGCACCCAATACGGGCGAGAACCTCCCGCCCGGAGCCGCGGTGTTCTTCCACCTGCCGGCTGACTACAACGGCAGGCAGCCGGTGCAGTTGAGCTTTGCCGATGCCTCAGGCAAGGAGATCCGCAGCTTCACCCTGCCGCAACAGCCCAAGGCGACCAAGCCCACATCCGGCGAGGGCGCTGCCAAGGTGGCTGAACTGCATCCGGGAATGAACCGGTTCCTGTGGAATCTGCGTTATCCGGATGCGGTCGACGTCAAGGGCATCTACGAAAGTCCCCACAGCCAGGGCGCGCGGCCGCCGGTAGGTCCGCAAGTGGTGCCGGGTACGTACTATGTCCAGCTGAGCTATGCGGGACACACACAACGGCAACCGTTCGTGGTCAAACTCGATCCGCGCCTGGGCACGACGCCGGCCCAGCTGCAGCAACGCTTCGATCTGCTCATGCAGCTCCGGGACGCGATGGGTCAACTCGGCACGGCACTGAACCAGGCGCTGGATGCCCGCAGCGAGCTGGAGCACGCCGTCGCCGGCAAGCACGATTCCAGCAACGCGGCAGCGCAAGCCCTGGCTGGCTTGAACCGTGATATCGACGAGATGGTGAATCTGCGGATCCAGTCGGACGAAGGCGCCCTCGTGTATGCCGGCAAGTTGCGTGCGCGCCTGTCCTGGCTGGTGGACACGGTGAGCGCGTCATTCGTGGCGCCGACGCCGGCGATGGTCGATGCGGCGGACACGTACATGAGCCAGGAGCGCGAGGGCGTTGCCCGCCTGCATGCGGATGTCGCGGGGGCCAGGGCGGCGCTGCACTGAGACGTTGGCTTGCCGGACGGCGGCCGACGTCGTGTCTGTCGTCTGGCGGTCGGCCGTCGCTTCCTGCATCCGGCTGCACTGTTGCCACCGCGGCGGCTTCCCGGCCCGCCTCTGGGACGTGCCGCTCCCGCAACCGATGGCTCAGCGCAGCAGCAGCGCGGTGTTGTCGGCCTCTGGCGCTGCCAGCCGGTCCAGGCCGTGGGCGAGGAAGCGCTGCAGCGCGGCGGCAGGCCACAGCTCCCCCCCGCGCATGGACCAGGTCACCTGCCGGGCGAGCAGGCCCGCGGCGGCACAGCGGGCCAGGGTGAGGGCCAGGCCGCGCGCGCCGGCCTGCAGCGCATCCGGCGTGCCTGCGGACTGTTCCACGAAGTGCTGCGCTCGCTCGAGCGTGTCCTGGATCAGGCCGGCGGCGTGCCTGGTTTCGGTGCCGCTGGCCCAGTTGGCGACGACGCCACGCAACGCGCCGAGGCTGCCGCCGCCGATCGCACGCAGGCTGTCCAGTGACAGCACGTTCGTCGTGCCTTCCCAGATCGGGTAGACCTGTGCGTCGCGCAGCAATTGCGGCAGGCCGGTGTCTTCGATGTAGCCGGCCCCGCCAAAGCATTCCAGCGCCTCCGAGCAGATCGCGACCGCGAGCTTTCCGGTCCACAGCTTGGCCAGCGGTGTCAGCAGGCGCAGCGCCGCGGCTTCGTCGTCGGTCGCGGCACCATGTTCCACGCGACCCAGCAGGTGGGCCACCTCGAACGCCAGCGCAAACGCGCCGGCAAACTCGGCATGCATGTCCGCCAGCGTGTGCGCGTGCAGCGGCTGTTCGATCAATGGGCGGCCAAACGCCTGACGCCGTCGCGCGTAATCCTGCGCCAGCGCAATCGCGCGCGCCATGCTCGCCACGGCGCAGACTGCGTTCCAGGTGCGGGTGATGTTGAGCACCGGGGCAATCTGCCGCACGCCGTGGGCAAGCTCGCCCACAGGCCAGGCTGGCAGACCCTGCAGATGGATTTCCGCGGTGGGCAGCTCGCGCGTGCCGAGCTTGTCCTTCAGGCGGTCGATCACCAGTTCCGGCCGGCGTTGCGGACCGTCCATGGTCTCGGTGTAGAAGAGCGCCAGCGCGTCGTTGCCTGCGGCTGCACCTTCCGGCCGCGCGAGGGCCAGGGCCGCCTCGCCGACCACCGCCGAGCTGAACCATTTGCGCCCGTACAGCCGCCATTGGCCGGTCCCATCGCGGCGCGCCGTGGTTTCGCTGTGGCTGACGTCCGAGCCGCCGATGGTCTCCGTCATCCACTGTCCGCTCAGCCACAGGCTGGCGGGGTCGCCGCTGAGGAAATGCGGCAGTGCGCGGGCCATCAGCTCGCGGTTGGCCGCGGCCTTGAGCGCGGTGGCCGCGCCATCGGTCATCGCCAGCGGGCAGGTGTAGAACTCGCTGGCGAGGTGGTAGAGATAGACGCGGGCGAATTCCTCCAGCCGCGCATGCTCGCTGTCGGCATGTCCGGAACTCAGCACGCGGCACGCCGTGGTGATGCGCGGGCCGTCCAGCCAGGCCGGAGTCAGCTCGATGCGGTCGATGCGCTCGCCCCACGGTCCCCACTGGGCAAGCACCGGCTGGCGTGGGGTGCCGGCGCCCGCGCGCTGGAAAGCGAGGAGCGCGTAGTCGCCGAGTGCGTTGAGATCGGCATCCAGCGCCCCGCGCCGTTCGGGCGGCAGCACCCGGTCGAGCAGGCCCGGCAGCAGGGGATCGCTGCGGTACGGGTGGGCAAGTCGTGGGGCGTCTTGCAGGAAGGCCATGGCGCGCTCGGGGACGCGAGGGGTGACCCGAGTATAGGCGGCGCGCGTGCGACCCGCAGCACTGGCATCATCGGCGGATGCCATGCGAGGGACTGCCATGAACTTTTCCCAGGCGATGCGCAGCGTCATCCGCGACGGCGACTCCTGGCGTGGCGAGGTCGGTACGGACTGGTTGCAGGGTCGCAGTGCGTTCGGCGGCCTGCAGGCGGCGCTTGGCTTGCGCGCGATGCGCGGGCTGGTGCCGGTGGAGCTGGCGCTGCGCACGCTGCAGGTCACGTTCCTAGCGCCCGTGCCCGCGGGCAGTGTCGCGATCCGCGCCGCCTGCCTGCGCAAGGGAAGCAGCACGATGCACGTCGAGGCGGGTTTGTACGCCGGCGGGCAGCTGCTGTGCCGGCTGCTGGGCGTGTTCGGCTGCGCCCGGCCATCCGTGCTGGACTTCCAGCCCAGGCAGCAGGCGGTGGACGTGCCGGCGGCGCGGGAAGTGCCCTACGTCCCGGCGGCCATGCCGGCATTCTTCCAGCACTTTCGTGTGCGCTGGCTGCGCGGCGACCTGCCGTTCAGCGGCGGCACGCAGCGCGAGGCCGTCGTGCAAGTCTCGCTGCGCGACGACGGCCCGCCCGATGAAACCCATGTCCTTGCATTCGCCGATTTCATTCCGCCGTTGGCGCTGGGCATGTTCACGCAGCCGACCGCAGGCAGCTCGCTCACCTGGATGCTGGAACTGCTGCGCACGCGCTACGACGACCTCGGCCTCGATGACTGGCGTATCGACGCCACCCTGCTCGCCGCCCGCGATGGCTACACCAACCAGAGCGTGATGCTCTGGGGCCCGCACGGCGAGCCGCTGGCGCTGAGCCGGCAGAGCATGGTGGTATTCGGGTAAGGCACCGGGGTGTCTTCCAAGCCGTGTGGCGCCACATTTGTCCGCGCAGGAACCATGTGGATTGGATGGGGGAATGGGACTGCGGCCATGCAGGTGCGCCGTTGGCTCGACCCGATTTCCTTTGTGGCGCTTGTGCCGGCACTGCGGGATAGGTTGCGGGACTACACTCCACCGAGGAATCGACTTTGCGTTGGGGAAACTGTGAACAACTGTCGTCATCCCTGCCGTCGCGGCAATGTCGGTCAAGAGCGAGCTGGTTCAGGCCATCCTTGAGAACGCATACCAACCATGTTGCCGACGATCAGACAAATTGAGTCCGCAGCGCACCATGTCTACTCGGTGCTGTCCCCAACGCCTCAGTACTGTTGGCCCTTGCTATCGGCGAGGCTCGGCGCCGAGGTATGGCTAAAGCACGAGAACCATACGCCTGTGGGCGCGTTCAAGGTTCGCGGTGGCTTGGTGTACTTCGCCGACCTCGCAAATAGCGGTGGCACACGCGAGGTGATAACAGCAACCCGTGGCAATCACGGCCAGTCCGTGGCGCTTGCTGCAAAGCGGCACGGGTTTTCAAGCACCATCGTTGTCCCTACAGGGAACAGCGTGGAGAAAAATGCCGCAATGCGGGCGCTTGGGGCCAAGCTTATCGAGTACGGCGATGATTTCCAGGCCGCAAGAGAGCATGCCATCTCCGTGTCGGAAGTATCTGGCGACCACATGGTTCCGTCATTTCACGACCTGCTGGTGCGAGGAGTTGCAACGTACTCTTTGGAACTTTTCCGCGCCATTGACGGCATTGACCGCATGTATGTCCCAATCGGGCTTGGCTCCGGCATTTGTGGCGCAATTGCAGTACGCAACGCACTGAGCCCGAGCACAGAGATGGTCGGGGTGGTTTCCGCGCATGCGCGTGCCTATGCACTTTCATTCGCGTCAAAGCAGCAGACGGAATCGCCCACCTCAACGGTGCTGGCGGATGGCATGGCATGCCGCGTTCCGCAGCCGGAAGCTTTGGACGCCATCTGGCGGTATGTGGACCACATCGTAGAAGTGACAGATGAGGAGATTGCCCAGGCCATGCGGGCCATCTACGAGTGCACGCACAATTGCGCGGAAGGATCAGGTGCCGCAGCAATCGCTGCGATCACCAAAGAGCGGGGTCAGTTGGGCAGCAAGAAAGTCGCGGCAGTGCTGACCGGATCCAACGTAGATCGTGAGATCTTCGCCAATGTCCTTGCTGGTAATCGCAAAGAGGAGAACGGTGTCAGGTGCACTTAACCACGAAGAAGTGGAAGAAGTGAACCTGACACTGAGGTTTCCCCACGAATCCGCTAGTCGGATCAAGGGTTTGGCAGTGAACCTGACACCGTTCCGCCGTTCCGCATTTGCTGGTGGAGGGCCAAGCGCGACCGGCGACACCTATGCTGGCGGCATATTCCGTGCGACCCGGATAGCCCCATCACCCAGCTCGGGTGCGTATGTGTTTCCGGCGGTCGTCAACCTTGCCGGCATCCGCACCGCAGAAGGTGAGCTTGACGGTACTTACCGAACGAGCTGCGATATTCTTGTGCGTTGGAGGAAGAAAAGAGCAGGAAGGTCGGGGGCAGGCCACTTATCTACCGCGAAGAAGTGAATCTGACGCCGTTCGCTAGTTCTCACACACGCGGCAAGGGGAATGCTCAGGTGAATCTGGATCAAGCCGAAAAGATCGTGACGCAGCTGCTCGCGCCGCTGCCGTTGGGCAGATTTCTCGACGAGATCCTGGGCAAGACGTTCTTCTTCGTCGGCGACGCCGCCGGACGCGACTGGCGTGCGGCGCTCCTGGGCGGCGATCCGGAAGACGCGATCCTTGCCGATTATGCGCGCCTCGCCCCACATCTGGGCAGCCATGCCGCGGCGCCGACCGGACCGATCCCGACGCTGGAAGCGCTCGGCGACGCCACCGCCTTCAAGGCCAAGATCGACGCCTTCCACGCGCGCGGCTACACCGTCAGGCTGCCGGCGATGCGCGCGATCAATCCCGCGCTCGAGACTGTGGTGCGCGCGCTCGAGGCGATGTTCCTGGTGCCCGTCGGCGCGGAGGTGTTCTGGAGCCGCGGCGGCGCGCGTGCGCCGGCCCATCATGACGATTTCGACCTGATCGTGGCGCAGATCAAGGGCACCAAGCGCTGGTACATCTCGACCGACCGTTCGGAGCTGCCCAATGTGTGGCGCGGCATCCCCGAGGGCGAGGAGACGATCGAGCGTTTCGCCGTCGTCGACATCGCGCCCGGAAACCTCCTGTACCTGCCGCGCGGTACCAAGCACTGCGTCGATGCCACGAGCGACGCGATCCACGTCTCGATCGGCTTCACGCCGGTGACGCTGCGCGAGGCGCTGATCGCCTGCATCGACCGCCTCTCCGACATTGAGCGGCCGTTGCGCGAGAGCATCGGCGAGCGCATGGCGCGGCAGAGCGAGAGTGGCAAGTTCGGCAATGTCCCCGCCCATGTGCGCGGCGGTGTCGCGGCGCTCGCCCACTACTGCGGGATGGACGGCTTCGTCGCCGATGCCCTGCAGCAGCGCGCCTCGCAGACGGTAGGCAAGCTCGACAAGCTGCGCCCGGCCATGGCGCCGGCGCGGCTCACGCTCGCGAGCCGGCTGCGCCAGAACCCGCTCTGCATCCATCACCTGAGCGGCAACCAGACCAAGATCGATTTCGCCTATCCCGGCGGCCACCACTACCTGCACCGCGGCGCCGAGGAGGCGATCTCCTTTGTCGCGCGCACACAGAGCTTCCGCGCCCGCGACATCCCCGGCGCGGTCGGCGACGAGGTGCGGCTGGCGCTCGCGGAACGGCTCCTGGCGAGCGGCATCCTGGAGCTGGAGGGGGAGTGACGCGCCATTCTTCGGAGAACGGTGTCAGGTTCACTTGACTACACTTGACTATCCACGAAGAAGTGAACCCGACACCGTTCCGGGATTCACATGCAGGTAGGAGTTTATGGAGATTCGGAAAGCTGTTGAGGGCGATGTCGACGCGCTCTGGGAGCTGATGAGGGAGCTGGCGGTATTTGAAAAATACATCGACGCCTTCGCCATCACGCCCGATATCGCGCGCGCGAGCGGGTTCCGGAAGAATCCACCGGACTTCTACAGCATCGTCGCGGAAGAGGCAGGGAAGCTCTGTGGGATGCTGGTGTATTACTTCCTTCCCTATACGGCGCAGGCGCGGCCGGCCATCTACATGAAGGAGTTGTTTGTCGCCGAGGCACACAGGGGTCGCGGCCTGGGCGAGCGGCTCATGCGCGCCTTGGAAGCCGAAGCGAAGGCAACTGGCTGCACGACGATAAAGTGGACAGTGGGACCGTGGAACCTGCCGGGGATCAGGTTCTACGAGAGGCTCGGCGCGAAAGAGAACACGGACTGGCTGGACTTCGAATGGCATGTTGCGACGCCGGAGTCCGGGCCGTAGGAACAGTGTCAGGTTCACCTGTCGCCTGCCAGGAAATGGACTTGGCACCGTTCACTGGCGGTTGACTCCGGGGCGGCTCACTCGGCAGCAAGCGCGGCCAGCCTGGCGATGGTGTTGATATTGCGCGCCGTGCCGGTTTTTGCCGCGGGGATCAGCAGGCGCGAGTCGGCCATGCCCTTGCCATAGTGCACGTAGATTTCGCGCTTGCCGCAGGCCAGTCGTTCTTGCTGACGATGCCTGACGTCGTCAAGTGCGCCGGCGCCGGGCGGTTGGTCGAGAAAAATCGCGACCACGCGGTTGCCCGGCGCATCCGGAAAAGGATTGTCGGCCAGCACCCGGACCATTTCGTCGGCGCTGCGTACCAGCACGTCGACTGCCTTGCCGGCGTAGTCGTGCAGCGCCTGCCCCAGCTTTTTCTTGATGGCGGTTTCGCCGAGCCTGCTGGTGAAGAGCAGGTTGCCGCTGGCGATGTACGTGCGGACATTCGCAAAACCGGCCGCCTCGGCCATGGCCTTGAGCTCGCTCATGGGCAGTTTGCCGGTGCCGCCGACGTTGACGGCGCGAAGCAGGGCGACATGGCGGGTCATCGCGGCCGCCTGGCCCCGATCCCTAGCACGACGATCAAGCCGACGGTCAGCACGATCTCGATGCATGCCAGCGGCCGCTCGGGCGCGGAGCTCCAGGCCTCGGCGACGCCGTGGCAGAAGTAGAACAGGCTGAGCATGCCTACCCACAGCAGGGCGCGCGTCACGTTGCGCAGCGCCAGCAGCGGCAACAGCAACGGGATGACAGTGAGCGCCAGCGCCACGGCGACCGGCATGTACTGCGGCGGAAACAGCCATGCATGCCAGATCGGTTGCAGCGCGACCAGGGCGGCCCACGCGAGCAGCCCCAGCTTTTGCTCGCCGGGCAGGGCCGCGTATCGGGTCACGGGGTGGCGGCCAGCTTGCGTGCCGTCTCGGCCAGGCGACGGCCAAGCGCGCGGGCCAGTTCGCGCTCGTGCTTGCTGATCGGTGCCGCGCCATCGGCGCCGGCGACATGGCTGGCACCGTAGGGCGTGCCGCCGGTACCGGTGGCGTGCAGCGCCGGTTCGGTGAACGGCAAACCCACCAGCACCATGCCGTGGTGCAGCAGCGGCAGCGCCATGCTCAGCAAGGTTGATTCCTGGCCGCCATGCATGGTGCTGGTGCTGGTGAACACCGCAGCCGGCTTGCCGACCATGACCCCGCTGGCCCACTCGCTGCCGGTACTGTCGAGGAAGTATTTGAGCGGCGCGGCCATGTTGCCGAAGCGCGTGGGGCTGCCCAGGGCCAGGCCCACGCAGGCCAGCAGGTCCTCGCGCGTGACGTAGGGCGCGCCGTCGTCGGGTTCCGGCGACTGCGCCACCTGGGTGACTGGCGCGACTGGCGGCACCTGGCGGATGCGCGCCTGCATGCCGGGCACTTCGCCGACGCCGCGCGCCACCAGGCGCGCCAGCTGGGCGGTGTGCCCGCTGCGGCTGTAGTACAGGACGAGGATGTCGCGTGTCATGGATGCGTTCTGGGCAGTGGCGTTCACGCGGCTGGGACATCGGCAGGCGTTGGGTTAGTGTACCGGTCGAACCCTGCCCGTGGCCGGACCGGCGCCGCGCACCACCAGGAGCCTGGGCCGAAGAAACGTTCGAGGCGAGAAGGCCTATGTGCGAGGACAGTTTTTTGACGATGCGCGAGCCCATCGTGGTCCCATGGGCCAAGCGAGTAGCGGCGGACAGTGGACTGCGCAGAGGGCTTCGCAGCCCGCACGGCTTCTACGGCCCAGGCGCCCAGGGACGCTCATGACCCGACGTTTCGATCGCGATCGCACCCGCAGCTTTGCGCTCTTCGTGTGGGGCCGCTTCGTCGACGACAAGTGCTTCGAGACTGCCGGCGCGCTGGCCTATACGACCCTGGTGTCGCTGGTGCCGTTGACCGTGGCGGTGTTCGCCATGTTTGCGGCGTTCCCGGTGTTCCAGCCGGCACGCGACACCTTGATCGACTTCGTGTTCGCCAACTTCGTGCCCGCCGCCGGCGAGGCCGTGCAGCGCGCCATGCTCGGCTTTGCCGACAACGCCAGCAAGCTCACCGGCATCAGCATCGTGGTGATGCTGTTCAGTGCGCTGGCAATGATGATCAGCATCGAGGACCGGCTCAACCGCATCTGGCGGGTGCCCGCACCGCGCAGCTGGGGTTCGCGCATCCTGCTGTATTGGGCGGCGTTGACCCTGGGGCCGATCCTGGTGGTGGGCGGCATCGCCATCACCTCCTATGTCACCGCCATGCCCTTGCTGCATGGCGCGATCGGACAGGTGGGTGCGCTCGCCCAGAGCCTGCTCAGCACGCTGCCGTTCCTGGTGACGTTCTTCACCCTGTGGCTGATGTACACCGGCATTCCCAGCTGCGCGGTGCCACGCCGGGATGCGGCGGTCGGTGCGTTGCTGGGCGCCATCCTGTTCGAGGTGGCGCGCTGGGGCTTTTCGGTATTCGTCCAGCACGCGCAGACCTACCAGCAGATCTACGGTGTGCTTGCCGCCATTCCCATTTTCCTGCTGTGGATCTACCTGTCCTGGGTCATCGTGATCTTCAGCGCGTCGATTGCCGCCTCGCTCTCGGCTTTCGACTATGCCGGGCCGCCGCGGCAACTGCCGGCGGACGCCGGGTTCCTGGGCCTGCTGGTGGTCCTGGGGCATTTTGTCGACGCGCAGCGTCGCGGCGAGCGCGTCGCGGCCCAGGACATCCGCACGGCCGAACCCTGTCTGCCCAGCACGCTGATCGACGATTGTCTCGACGACCTGCGCCGGGCCGGCCTGGTCGAGGCAAACGAGGATGGCGGGTGGCTGCTGGTGCACAGCCTGGACAGCGCCGACCTGCTGCGCGTCTACCAGCACTCGAGCCACCGCCTGCCGTTGCGTCCCCTGGAGGCTGCGGCCACACTCGGCATCGAGCTGCCGGCACCGTTGCTGGACCTGCTCGATGGGCTGGCCGATGTCCTGGCGACACGCTTGGGAGCGTGCCTGGAACAGGTCTATCCTCGGCAGTCCGCCCCTGCCGGCACCGATGCCACGGAGATGAACGCGTGAGCCCATTGCGCCTGTTGTGCACCCCTTTCGCGCTGTTGTGCCTGCTGCTGCCCATGGCGGCGCCGGCGGCGATGCCCACGCATCCGCAATTGCGCGTGACCACGCTGGACGGCCAGGACTTCGACCTGGCGGCGCAGCGGGGAAACTGGGTGATCGTCAATTTCTGGGCGACCTGGTGCGCGCCATGCATCGAGGAAATGCCCGACATCTCGCATTTCGTCGCCAGCCGCAAGAACGTGCGCGCCATTGGCCTGGCCTACCAGGACAACGACGAGGCGGAGATCAAGGCCTTCCTGCGCAAGCACCCCGTGGATTATCCGATCGCCAAGGTCGGCCTGGACCATCCGCCAGCGGATTTCGAGGAACCGCGGGGTCTGCCGACCACCTGGGTGATCGACCCGGCCGGCAAGGTCGCCGCGCACATCGTGGGCCCGCTGACGCCAGCCAAGCTGGCCGCGGTGATCGGCGGCAAGTGATGGCCACGGCCAGGTTCATGGTGGCCGGCCGCGTGCAGGGCGTGTTCTACCGCGCCAGCACGCGCGAGCAGGCCATCCGCCTCGGCCTCGACGGACACGCGCGGAATCTTGCCGACGGCACGGTCGAGGTCCTGGCCAGCGGTACGGAAGAGGCCCTCGCCGCGCTGCAGCGCTGGCTGCAGCAGGGGCCACCGGCGGCCCGGGTCGAGAGCGTGAGGCGTGAGGATGCCGGGCTCGTCGTGGCGCCCGGCTTTCGCTGCGCCTGAGGCGCGGCCCTGCGTTTCAGTCGGCGCCCAGGGCCTGCAGCTGATCGGCCTGGTATTCGCGGTTGAGCGCGTCGACCAGCTCGCCGAGGTCGCCCTGCATGATGTCGGACAGGCGATAAAGGGTGAGGTTGATGCGGTGGTCGGTGACCCGGCCCTGCGGAAAATTGTAGGTGCGGATGCGCTGGCTGCGGTCGCCGGAGCCGACCTGCAGGCGTCGCGACTCGGAGCGCTCACTCTGCTGCCGGTCGCGTTCGCTGTCGAGCAGCCGCGCCTGCAGCAGGCTCATGGCGCGCGCGCGGTTCTTGTGCTGGCTGCGCTCCTCCTGGCACTCGACCACGGTGCCGGTGGGCAGGTGGGTGATGCGGATCGCCGACTCGGTCTTGTTGACGTGCTGGCCGCCGGCACCGGACGAGCGGAAGGTGTCGACCTTCAGGTCGGCCGGATTGATCGCGGTGGTGTCGATCTCGGTCGGCACCGGCATGATTGCCACGGTTGCGGCGGAGGTGTGGATGCGGCCCTGGGCCTCGGTTTCCGGCACCCGCTGGACGCGGTGCGTACCGGATTCGAACTTGAGCTGCGAGTAGGCGCCCTTGCCCTCGATGCGCGTGACCACCTCCTTGTAGCCGCCGTGCTCGCCGGCATGCTCGCTCAGGATCTCCATTTGCCAGCGACGGCTCTCGGCGAAGCGCAGGTACATGCGCAGCAGGTCGCCGGCAAACAGCGCCGCCTCGTCGCCACCCGTGCCGGCGCGGATTTCCAGGTACAGGTCGGCGTCGTCGCGTGGGTCCCTTGGCAGCAGCAGGCGCTGCAGGTCGCGCTCGAGCTCGGGCAATTGCCGCTGCAGGCGCTGGACGTCGTCGGCGGCCAGCTCGCGGAATTCCGCATCGTCCAGCATGGACTGCGCCTCGGCCAGCTCGCGCTCAACCTGGTCGTGGGCGTGCAGCGCCTGGGCCACGGCGTCGAGCTGGGCGTATTCCTGGGCCAGGGCGCGGTAGCGGGTGTTGTCGTCGTGGACGTCCGGCTGCGCCAGCAGGCGGCCGAGTTCCTCATGGCGTTCGACCAGGGCTTCGAGCTTGCGGCGGATGGATGGAGTCATGAGGGCAGGCTGGCGGCAGACTGACGGCTGTGGTGGGCATCGCGCGGGACGTCGTCGGCACGATCCGCGCTGTGCACCACGACGTGGCGCAGATCGGTGGGATGGCGGAAGCGCGGTCGGTAGAGAGGGCTGGCGCCGTGCATGACGCACCCCCTGCGGCCTGGAGTTTCGCCCGGCACCTAGTGCAGTTCCCCGTTGTCCGTTTCGTAGAGGCGCTCGGCGGCGTGCAGCAGTTCGGTATCGCCGTTCAATGCGGCCTCGCGCAGGCGCGCGCTGGGATGGTGCAGCAACTTGTTGGTCAGGGTATGGGCCAGGAACTGCAGTGCCTCGTCGGCCGGCCTGCCGTGGGCAAGCATGTGCTGGGCCTTGGCCAGCACCTCGTCGCGATAGACCTCCGCATGATGGCGCATCTCCAGTGCCGGGTTCCTGATCGACAACGCCTGGCGCCAGGACATGTAGCGCTGCACCTGGAGGTCGATGATGGCTTCGGCCTCGCGCGCCGCAGTGACGCGCGAGTAGCGGTTGTCGTCGATGACCTGGCGCAGGTCGTCGATGTCGTACAGGTACACGTCGGACAGCTCACCCACGCTGGGCTCGATGTCGCGCGGCATGGCCAGATCGACCATGAACATGGGCTTGCGCCGGCGCGCGGCCAGCGCCTGCTCGACCATCCCGCGGCTGACGAGAGGCTGCCGCGAGGCGGTGGACGAGATCACGATGTCGGCTTCGGCCAGATGCTGCGGGAGGTCGGCCAGGGTGGTGGCGTAGCCGCCGTACTGGCTGGCGAGCTCACGTGCAGTCTCGGCTGTGCGGTTGACCACGATGAGCCGGGCCACGTGCTGTTCGGCCAGGTGGCGGGCAACCAGCTCGATGGTGTCGCCGGCACCGATCAGCAGCACGCAGGCCTGTTTCAGGTCGGTGAATACCTGCTCGGCCAGGCGCACCGCGGTAAACGCCACGGAGACGGTGTTGGCGCCGATACGGGTATCCGTGCGTACCCGCTTGGCTACCGCGAACGTGTGCTGCAACAGCCGGTCCAGCGGTGCGCGCAGCGTCTGCGCGGCGTGCGCCTGGCGGTAGGCGTCCTTGACCTGGCCGAGGATCTGCGGCTCGCCCAGGACCATGGAGTCCAGTCCGGTGGCGACGCGGAACACATGGCGCACGGCATCCTGGTCCTGGTAGCGGTACAGGAACTCATCCAGCCGGCCCGCGGTCAGATGCTGGTGTCGTTCCAGCCACGATTGCGGCACGTTCTCGGCCCCCTTGGCCACTCCGGCGTAGATTTCGGTGCGGTTGCAGGTGGACAGGATCAACGCTTCCTCGACCCCCTGCTGCTGGCCGAGCTCGGTCAGGGCCACCGTCGCGGCATCGGCGTCCAGCGCCACCTGCTCGCGCAGGCTGACCGGTGCGGTACGGTGGTTGAGCCCTAGGGCGATCAGCGGCATGGCGCGGCGGGCGGCATGGCGAAGACGACTGCTCGACAAAGGCCGTCGGCTGCGTAGGCTAAGCTTTGATGCAAGCTCGCCGCATGGCGACCCCAAACGGTCGGATCGTGGAAGCAAATGAACATTAGTCTGCGGAACCGTTCTGGCGAGTTCAGGCGATGGCGCCATTTTACGGCACTGCTGCCGTTGGCGCTGGGCCTGGGTGCTTGTGCCGCAGTGCCCAGCCAGCCACCGGCTCCCCCGCGTGTCGCCACCGCCCAGCCGTTGGCTCAGGCGCAGGTTCCCGTTCCGGATGCGCAGCACGACCTGCTCGCGCAGCTCCTGGCTGGCGAATTGGCCTTGACGCACACCGATCTGGCGGCAGCTGCAGGCTATTACGGCCGTGCCATGCTGCTCAGCGACGATCCCAAGGTCGCGGCCCGCGCCGCGGAACTGGCGCTGGCCGTGCACGACGACGGTGCCGCCACGCGGGCCCTGGAACGCTGGCAGGCGCTGGGTGCGAAGCCGGTTGTCCTCGCCCAGGCGCGCGCGCAGCTGGCCCTGGACCAGGGCGACGCCGCTGCCGCCCGGCGCGAGCTCGAGACCGTGCTTGCCGCAGGTGACCAGGACGCGTGGCGCCGCTTCGGGCAGGTCCTGCTGGGCGCCCGCGACCAGGCCCAGGCGGCGCGCCTGTTGCAGGCACTGGCCACGCCGCAGCAGTTGCAGGCCGCAGACGTCAAGGCGTGGCTGGCGATGAGCGAGCTTGGGACCAAGTTTGGCAACATGGCCTATGCCGTGCGTGTGGCCGAGGCGGCCGTGCAGCGCTTCGGCAGTGCCGACGCCTATGCCTGGGAAGCGCGGCTGAAGTTCGACCAGGGCGATGCCGCCGGCGCCAGCGCGCTGCTGGCCAAGGCGGTGGCCAAGGCGCCACGGGACATCCCCCTGCGCCTGACCTATGCGCGGGTGCTGGCCCAGGGCGGCAAGCATGCCGAGGCGGCCCGGGTGCTCGAGCGTGGCCCGCAGGATCCGGATACCTACGCCTTGCGTGCGGCGCTGGCCAGCGCCGCCAAGGACAACCAGGCGCTCGCCGCGCTCTACCGGCAGCTGAGGGGCGCCTCCGAGCAGGTGCGTACGCAAAACGCCTTCCTCCTCGGCCAACTGGCGGAGACGCAGCATCGCCAGGCCGAGGCCCTGGACTGGTATGCGCGGGTCGATGACGACAGCCCGCATGCCTTTGCCGCCGACCTGCGTACGGCCGCCATCCTGCACCAGCAGGGGCGCACAGCCGAGGCGCACCAGCTGCTGGAAGGCCTGCAATTGACCCATCTCGAGGAACCCGCGGAGTTGCGCCAGGCGTTCCAGCTGGATGCCGAGTTGTACCTGGACGAGCAGAAGTATGCCGACGCCGAGGCGGCGTTCGGCCGTGCGCTGCAGGTGGTGCCAGACGACCCCGCGCTGCTGTACGGTCGGGGCCTGACCTATGCGCAGGCGGGAAACATCGATCGCGCCATTGCCGACTTCCGGCGCCTGCTCGAGCTCAAGCCCGGTGACGTCGACGCCAGCAACGCCCTGGGCTACACGCTGGCCGATGCCAACCGCGACCTGCCGGAGGCGGAACGCCTGATCCAGGTCGCGCGCAAGGCCCGACCGGACGATCCGACCATTGCCGACTCGTGGGGCTGGCTGCAGTACCGGCTGGGGCACCTGGCGCAGGCGGAGGAGACCTTGCGTGGCGCCTGGGGCCGGCAGAAGGACCCGGATATCGGCGTGCACCTGGGCGAGGTGCTGGCCAGCCAGGGCAACCTGCAGGCCGCGCGGCAGGTGTTCGATGCGGTGCGCCGCATCGATCCCAACAATGCCGCCTTGCGCGCGGCGCTGCGGCGGCTGCGCCTGTGAGGTTGGCCGCGCGTTGTTTGCTGGTACTCGCGCCGCTGCTGCTGGCCGCGTGCGCGCCGGCCGTGCGCGTCAAGGGCGACGCCGCCATGTACGCCGCCCAGGCGGCACGGGAGGCGGCGCTGGCACACGCCGACCACTGGACGCTGACCGGACGCCTGGGCTTGAGCTCGGCCACCGCCGGCGGCAGCGGAAGTTTCACCTGGGTGCAAAACGGCGAGCAGTACGTCTTTGATTTGCGCGGCCCGCTCGCCAGCAAGAGTTTCCGGCTGAGCGGCGGCCCGCAGGGCGCGCTGCTCGAAGGCCTCGAACAGGGGCCGGTGCGCGGTGCCGATGCCGAGCAATTGATGCGCAAGGCGCTGGGCTGGGTCGTGCCGTTGCGCGACTTGCGGGCCTGGGTGCTCGGCCTGCGTGCGGACGGCGGCCCGGCGGAACTGAGTTTCGGCGCCGATGGCTTGCCCTCGCTGCTGCGCCAGGATGGCTGGTCAGTCGACTACCGGCAGTGGGACCTGCAGCGCCAGCCGCCACTGCCGGAGAAGATCTTCGCGCGCAAGGATGCCTACCAGGTCAAGCTGGTCGTCGAGTCGTGGCAATTCCCGTGAGGCGGGCGGCACTTGCCGGTGCGGCACGGGTTGCGACCGCGTGGGCAACGGCGTGGCGTGGCATGCGCCGGCACCCGGATGGCGGCGGCGCGCGCTGATGGATTTCGGCATCGCGCGCGCGCGCCACGACGAAGTCGACGCCATGTGCGCGGTCGAGCGGGCGGCGCTGCAGGGCTTTCGCGGCCACCGCGCCTGGCCGTACTACGCCGCCATGGCGATACCACCGGCCGTGCTGCAGCATGCCGTGGCGCGCGGCCTGGTGTGGGCGGCGCATGACCACACTGGTGCCACGACTGGCTTCGTGTGGCTGGAAGCCGAGGCGTCGCCGGACTCGATCGCCATTGCCGAGATTGACGTGCTGCCCGAGCATGGCCGCCAGGGCGTGGGTGCGGCACTCCTCGAACATGCCTGCGCCTGGGCCCGCGCCGCCGGCTATCGGCAGGTGCAGTTGGCAACCCTGGCGGACGTGGCGTGGAACGCGCCGTTCTATGCCCGCCACGGCTTTGCACCGGTGGCCAAGGACGATCCCGGCTTTGCCGCCGACCGCCACCGCGATCGGAACAATGGCTTTCCCGACGACCTGCGCGTATTCATGCGCCGAACCCTGCCGCCGTTGCGGCATGGTGAGTGGAGCGCTTGGCCGGCGCCAGCCAAGCTCAACTTGTTCCTGCGCGTGCTCGGGCGGCGTGCCGACGGCTACCACGAGCTGCAGACGGTCTTTCGCCTGCTGGATTGGGGTGACGAGATCCGCGTGCGTGTCGTCGCCGGCGGCGCGGTCACGCGCACCTGCGCGGTGCCCGGCGTGGCGCCCGACGCCGACCTGACCGTGCGCGCCGGACAATTGCTGCAGGCCCATGTCGGCTCGGCGCTGGGCGCGGAAATAGCTGTGGAAAAGCGTATCCCGCTCGGCGGCGGCCTGGGTGGTGGCAGCTCGGACGCGGCGACCGTGCTGGTGGCCCTGAACCAATTGTGGGGGCTACATCTGCCGGAAAATGCCCTGTTGGACCTGGCGCGCCAGCTCGGCGCCGACGTGGCGGTATTTGTCGCCGGTCGCTCGGCCTGGGCCGAAGGTGTGGGCGAACGCCTGGCCCCAGTGGCACTCCCACGGCGCCATTACGTGGTGCTCGACCCGCGCGTCCAGGTCTCGACGGCGCAATTGTTCCAGGCGCCGGAATTGACACGAAATGGCCCAGCAACGACAATTTCATCCTTTGTTTCCGGCGAAATCCCGGAGAATGCCTTCACCCCGCTGGTACGCGACAGGTACCCGCAGGTGGCGGCAGCCCTGGACTGGCTGGGGCAATTTGGACCCGCGCGGTTGTCCGGCACCGGTGGCTGCGTGTTTCTGGAAACCAGATCGTTTGACCGGGCGCACGCCGTGGCGCGGCGTTGTCCACCCCAGTTCGTCGCGCAGGCGGTTTCCGGAGTGACGCTGTCGACGCTGCAACTGGCCTTGGCGCGACACCGCGCGCCGGCCTGAGGGCACCGCAGCCGCGGTGAGGTTCGCAACAACGTGAGTGGAGCACCGATCACGCCACAAATGCATTACTGGGGCGTCGCCAAGCTGGTTAAGGCACGGGATTTTGATTCCCGCATACGCAGGTTCGAATCCTGCCGCCCCAGCCAATCATGATGGTTTTGGTTTCGAGGTAGCAGCCGTGGATACGTCCACTTCCATGATGTTGTTTTCGGGCAACGCCCACCATGCGCTGGCCGAGGATGTCGCCCACCGGCTCGGCGTGCCGTTGGGCAAGGCCCTGGTCGGCACGTTCAGCGATGGCGAGGTGCAGATCGAGATCGACGAGAACGTGCGCCGCCAGGAAGTGTTCGTCATCCAGCCGACCGGTGCGCCGAGCGCGGTGAACCTGTTCGAGCTGCTGGCGATCACCGATGCGCTCAAGCGCGCCTCGGCTGCCAGTGTCACCGCGGTCATGCCGTATTTCGGCTATGCGCGGCAGGATCGCCGGCCGCGCTCCGCGCGGGTGCCGATCACGGCCAAGCTGGCGGCGCGCATGATTGGCGCGGCAGGTGTGGACAAGGTGCTGACCGTCGACCTGCACGCCGACCAGATCCAGGGTTTCTTCGACGTGCCGGTGGACAACGTGTATGCCTCGCCGGTGCTGCTGGCCGACATCTGGCGCCACCACAACACCAGCGACCTGATCGTGGTCAGTCCGGATGTCGGTGGCGTGGTGCGCGCGCGGGCCATCGCCAAGCGCCTGGACGATGCGGACTTGGCCATCATCGACAAGCGCCGCCCGAAGCCGAACGTGTCCACGGTGATGAACATCATCGGCGACGTCGAGGGCAAGAGCTGCGTCATGGTCGACGACATCGTCGATACCGCCGGCACGCTGTGCGCAGCGGCCGCGGCATTGAAGGAGCGTGGCGCGCGGCAGGTCTCGGCGTATTGCGTGCATCCGGTGCTGTCGGGCCAGGCCATCAGCAATATCGAGAATTCCGCACTCGACCAGCTGGTGGTGACCGATACGCTGCCGCTGCGCGCCGAGGCGCGCAGCTGCCCGAAGGTGCGCCAGTTGTCGGTGGCCGAATTGCTGGCCGAGACCATCCGCCGCATCGCCTTCGGCGAATCCGTAAGTTCTTTGTACGTGGATTGAAAGCGCGCTTTATTGAAGAGTCGCCCGCGGACGGGCGGCTTTTGATCCTCGCGGCAGGACGCCGCGCAGCAATAACCGGGTCGCCCATGGATGGGCAGCTTTTGATCCTCGCGGCAGGCCGCCGCGCAGCAATAACCGGGTCGCCCACGGACGGGCGGCTTTTGATCTTCGCGGCATGGACGCCAAGTGAAAACACGCACTTCCCTGGTCGCGGGGAAGTTTATCCGGTCGCCGCGAGGCGGCTTCAACGCAACAAGCCAAGGTGACAAGTCATGTCCATATCCCGTGTAATCGAGGCGCAAATCCGCAAGGACGAGGGGAAAGGTGCGAGCCGCCGCCTGCGTCGTGCCGGTTTCGTGCCTGCCGTCGTCTACGGCGCCAACCAGCCGCCGCAGAATGTGCAGGTCGTGCACAACACCGTCCTGCTGGCCTCGCAGAAAGAGTGGTTCTTCTCCTCCATCCTCGATCTCAACGTCGAAGGCCAGGTGCAGAAGGTGCTGGTGCGCGACTGGCAAAAGCATCCGTTCAAACAGTTGATGATGCACATGGATTTCCTGCGCATCAACGAGAACGAGGCGCTGCGCGTCAGCGTGCCGCTGCACTTCCTGAACAAGGAGATTTCGCCGGCGGCCAAGACCGCTGGCGTGGTGATCTCACACAACCTCACGGAAGTGGAAATCTCCTGCCTGCCGAAGGACCTGCCCGAGTACATCGAGGTCGACCTGAGCACGCTGGGCCCGGGCGACATCATCCACTTGTCCAGCCTGAAGCTGCCGCCGAACGTCGAGCTGGTGCAGCAGATCGTTGACGAGAGCAGCGACGTGGCCATGGTCAGCGCCAACCTGGTGCGCGAGGAAGTCGACGAGGCGCCGGCCGAGGCGGCTGCGCCGGCTGCCGGTGCCGCAGGCGCAGCCGGTGCCGCGGCAGGTGCTGCCGGGGCTGCCGCGCCGGCCGCGGGCAAGAAGGACGAGAAGCCTGCCGCCGCCAAGAAGGACGACAAGAAGTAAGCAGCACCGACCCGCGCCACGGCATGGCGCGGGTCGGCGTTGCCGATGGCGGGCATGGCCGGCTTGGACCTCATCGTTGGCTTGGGCAATCCGGGGGCCGAATACCTGCGCTCCCGGCACAACGCCGGCTTCCGCCTGGTCGATACGCTGGCCAGCGGCAGTGGCGGGCGCTTTGCCTTCGAGGGCAAATTGCATGGTGAGGCCTGCCGCCTGGACATCGGTGGCAAGCCCGTCTGGCTGCTCAAGCCGGCCACGTTCATGAACAAGAGCGGCAGCGCGGTGGCGGCCGCCCTGCACTACTACAAGATCGAAGCGGACCGTTGCCTGGTCGTGCACGATGACCTGGACCTGCCGCCGGGGACGGCGCGGCTCAAGTTCGATGGCGGGCATGGCGGCAACAACGGCCTGCGCGACATCATCGCCCAGCTCGGGCACGGCCGCTTCCACCGGCTGCGCCTGGGCATCGGGCATCCGCCGGACCGTCGCCGGGTGATCGATTGGGTGCTGGGCAAGCCCTCGGCGGGCGACGAGGAGGCGCTCACCATGGCCATGGTGCGCGCGCTGGACGTGCTGCCGCTGGCGGTGGCTGGCCAGTTCGAGCGTGCGATGCTGCTGCTGCACACCACCGGCACGCTCAACGGTGGGCATCCGGCCTCATAGCAGCTGCCGCGCACTGAACCGCTGCACATCGCTGCGTGGCGTGGCACACGAAGTTTCCTGGAGCGTTGCATGGGTATCAAATGTGGCATTGTCGGCCTGCCCAACGTGGGCAAGTCCACGCTGTTCAACGCGCTGACCAGGGCCGGTGTGGCTGCGGCCAACTTCCCGTTCTGCACCATCGACCCGAACGTCGGCGTGGTGCCGGTGCCGGACCCACGCCTGCAGCAGCTGGCTGCCATCGTGCGCCCGCAGAAGATCGTGCCGACCTCGATCGAGTTCGTCGACATCGCCGGGCTGGTCGCCGGGGCGTCGAAGGGCGAGGGCCTGGGCAACAAGTTCCTGGCGCATATCCGCGAGGTCGACGCCATCGCGCACGTGGTGCGCTGTTTCGAGCATGCGGACATCGTCCACGTTGCGGGCCAGGTGGATCCGCTGGCCGACATCGACACCATCGACACCGAGTTGGCGCTGGCCGACCTGGAAGCGGTGGAGAAGGCGCTCAATCGCGCCGAACGCGCAGCCAAGGCCAACGACAAGGAGGCGCAGGCACGTGCGGCGGTGTTGCAGAAGCTGTCCACGGCGCTCGCCGCCGGCCACCCCGCGCGGGCAGTGGCCCTGGATGATGAGGAACGCCTGCTGGTGCGTGATCTGTTCCTGCTCACGCTCAAGCCACAGATGTTCATCGCCAACGTGCGCGAGGACGGCTTCGAGCACAACTCCCACCTCGATGCGGTGCGCGGGTACGCGGCGCGGGTCGGTGCGGAGGTGGTACCGGTATGTGCGGCGATCGAGGAGGAGCTGGCCCAGCTCGATGCCGCCGACCGCGACGAG
>JAFKMZ010000106.1 GCA_017305055.1 Lysobacterales bacterium | reverse complement strand
GCCGACATCACCGCCGACAACCTGGTGCCTGCGCCACCAGCTGCGTTGGCTACCCGCGCGTAGCCCAAACACGACCCGGCGAGCCGCGCTTTCCCCTCTGCTTCGCGAGAGGGTGCCCCGGCCGGGGCGGGTGAGGGTGCGGCCGGAGCCGGGATACCTGCTGCCTCGCCAGTCCGTCCCCTCACCCCTACCCCTCTCCCGGTGGGAGAGGGGTTGTTCATGGCCGGCCTTACGGGCTGCTTTGATCAGGGCTTATCGGCGACCGGCTCGAGACCAGCCCGCTCCGCCTGCTCGTTGAATGCCGGCAGGTCGGTGGCAAGCGTCTGCTGCAGCTTGTCGGTCTGCACCTTCAGTTCGGCCTTGACGTCGGTGAAGATCGGGCCGACGTTGCTGGTCGGTATGCCGTCGCCGGTCTCGACCACGCGCAGCAGCGAGGCGATGCGGTTGTTGATCCTGATCGGGAAGTTGAGCGGATCCTGGTTGCTCCGGTTGCGCACCTGGTAGATGGCTTCCTCCACCGCCGTCAGGTTCCCGGTCAGACGGTCCGCCGCGGCGCGCAGCTTGCCATCGCTCTTCTTCGCCAGGCGGTCGGCGACATCCTTCTTGATCCGGCGGATCTGGATCACGGCCTCATTGGCTTCGCTCGCCTTGTCGCGGATTGCCATGGCGATGTCGAGCTGCTGCTGCAGATCGGCGGTCGGGGTGTCGCGCAGCGGATGCTTGACGATGGTTACCGGCGCGGTCAGCGTCTTGCCATCCACGACCATCCGCACCTGGTAGGTGCCGGGCAATGCCATGGGCCCGTTCGTCGTCGCTCCCCACAGGACCATGCCCGGGAACTTGACCACGCCGTCGTAACGCAGGTCCCAGGCAAAGTGGTTGAGCCCGGCAGCCATCGACGGCCCAGCAGGCCCGCCGCGTGGACCCTCATCCTCGTCGTCCTCGTCGGCCTTCGCCTTGGGCTCGACTCCCTTGTAGCTGCGGATGACCTTGCCGGCGCCGTCGAGAATATCGAGCGTCATGCTTTTCGCGGGCTGCTTCAGCCAGTACTCGATCGTCGCCGGCTCAGCGCCGTGGATGGCATCGCCCGGCTTGAACAACCACGCAGCGGACGCCGCCACGGCGTCGGGTCCGTACTGCCGCAGCGCCCCGATGTCGTCGAGGATGTAGAAGCCGCGCCCCATCGTGGAGATCGCAATGTCGTTGCGATGGATCCAGATGTCGGAGACCTGGGTATCGGGCAGATTCAGGCGCAGCGACTGCCAGTGGTCGCCATCGTCGTAGGAGATGTAGAAGCCGTGCTCGGTGCCCGCGTAGAGCAGGCCCTGGCGTGTCGGATCCTCGCGCACGACGTGGACATAGTCGTTGGCCGGGATACCGGAGACGGTCTTGGTCCAGGTCTTGCCGAAATCATGCGTGCGGAAGATGTACGGCGCGAAGTCGTCGAACAGCGGCCGCTTCACGGCGACATAGGCCGTGCCGGCATCGAACTGCGAGGCGTCGATCTGGCTCACGCGTCCGAGATCCGGCATGTCCTTGGGCGTGATGTTCGTCCAGGTCTTGCCGCCGTCGCGCGTCACGTGGATCAGCCCGTCATCGGAGCCGGCCCAGATGACGTTGACGTCGGTCTTGCCCGGCGCCAGCGCAAAGACGGTGGCGTAGATTTCCGGGCTGTTCATGTCGTGGGTGATTGGACCGCCCGACACGCCCATGGTCTTTGGGTCATGCCTCGTGAGGTCGCCGCTGATGCGCTCCCAATTCTGGCCGCCGTCGGTGGTCTTCCAGACGTGTTGCGACGAGGTGTAGAGAATCTTGTGGTCGACCGGGGAGAAGATGATGGGGAAGGTCCACTGCCAGCGCTCCTTCACTTCGTTCGACGCCTCACCCGAGAAGAAGCGCGGATAGGCGCCCACCTCCTTCAGCGCGCCCGAACGCATGTCATAGCGGGTAATGAACGAACCGTTGTTGGTGCCGGCAAAATAGATGTCCGGGTTGGTCGGGTCGGGCGCGATGTAGCCCGGCTCGCCGCCACCGACCTGGTACGGCGCCACCGGCGGGATACGGCCGTAGCTGCCGCCACCATGCACGCCGACGCCGCCCGGACCGATGTCGCTGGGCACGCACATCGTCGAGTTGTCCTGCTGCGAACCGCACACCCGGTACGGCACGTGCGCGTCGGTGATGACGTGGTAGAACTGCGCCGTGGCGAAATCCTGCGCCGACCAGTGCTTGCCGCCATCCGTCGTCACCGCGCCGCCGCCATCGTTGCCAAGCACCAGATGCTGCGTGTTGGCCGGATCGATCCAGAGATCATGATGGTCGCCGTGCGTGCCCTTGCCGATGCTTTTCAGCGTCTTGCCGCCGTCGGTCGAGCGGAACGCGCTGGTGTTGAGCATGTACACCGTGTCCTTGGCCACCGGATCGGCATACAGGTGGGTGTAGTAGAACGCGCGCTGGCGAATCCTGCGGTCGGAGTTCACCAGCTTCCAGGTGGCGCCGGCATCGTCGGAGGCGAACAGGCCGCCATCGGCATGCTCGACCAGCGCGTACACGCGGTTGGAATCGCCACCGGAGACGGCGACGCCGATCTTGCCGATGGGCCCCTTCGCCGGCAGGCCCGGATTGCGCGTGATCTCCTTCCAGGTGTCGCCACCATCGGTCGACTTGAACAGCCCGCTGCCGGGGCCGCCGCTCGACATCTGGTACTCGACCCGGTAGGCCTCCCAGAGCGCCGCATACATCACGTTCGGATGGTTGCGATCGAACGCGACGTCGATTGCACCCGTCTTGTCGTTGCGGAACAGCACCTTCTTCCAGGTCTTGCCGCCGTCGCTGCTCTTGAACAGCCCGCGTTCGGCGCTCGGCTCGCCGTAGCGGCCGAAGTCGGCCACGAAGACGATGTCGGGATTGGTGGGGTCGATGCGAATCTTCGAGATCGCATCGGAATGGGAAAAGCCGACGTGGGTCCACGTCTTGCCCGCGTCGGTCGACTTGTAGACGCCGTCACCCGGCAGGATGTTGCCGCGGATGGCCGATTCACCCATGCCGATGTAGACGATGTCGGGGTTCGACTCGGAGACGGCAACGGCGCCGACCGAGCTGCTCTTGATCTGTCCGTCGGTGACCGGCGCCCAGCTCTGCCCGGCGTCGGACGTCTTCCACAGGCCGCCGCCGGTGGCGCCGAAATACGCCTCCTCGGGATGCCCCTTCACGCCGGAGACGGCGATCGAGCGGCCGCCCCGGGCCGGGCCGATGCTGCGCCATTGATAGGCCTTCAGCACCGCCTGGTCGATGCCGGCAACGGCACCGGGTGCCTGACCGGCCTGACCAGCCCGCTCCGCCTGCACCCCCGAACCCGATCCCGCGGCAAACACGACGAGCGCCACACTGGCCAGGAAAACCAGCGATCTCGACATATGATTCATAGCTGACATCCTCTGAGCAACCGATGAAGCCCATGGCGCCCCAACACAGAAGGCTTCGCCATCGACGAGACGCAATGAAAGATCCCCGGCGTCGAAATTAGCATAGTCCCGCAGGCAGGGTTCAACATTGCCCCCGCCTGCGGCAACTCCGTTCGTCACATACGTTTGGCCGTCACGTCACGCGCTCCCCGGCCGCCACGCGGGCGACCGCCGCGTCCCTGGGCACCGGCTCGATGAACATGCGCAAGCGACCGGCATCCAGGCGCATGCGCAGATCGCGATACCTGACCAGATAGGCGATCCCCACCCCGGCAGCGACAAGGCCAGCCAGCGCGCCGACGCCCAGCGCCCAGCGCGCGCCGAAGCGGTCGACCACCCAGCCGACCAGCGGCGCACCGATTGGCGTGCCGCCCATGACCACGGCGATACGCAGTGCCAGCACGCGGCCACGCATGCTGCGCTCGGTGGTGAGCTGCATCATGGAGTTGCTGCCGGTCATGAAGGTGAGCGCAGCCACGCCGACGAAGAACAGCACGCCGGCGAACAGCAACGGGTCCGGCATCAATGCAGCGGCCGCCAGGGTCACGCCGAACGCCGCCGCCGAGACGGCCATCAAGACCATGCCCGGGGATTGGCGACGGGCCGAAAGCAGGGCCCCGCTCATGGTGCCGGCAGCCATGGCCGAGGTCAGCAGGCCGTACTGGCTGGCATCGCCGTGAAACACCGTGACCGACATGGTCGAGATGTAGATGGCAAAGTTGAAGCCAAACGTGCCGAGCAGGAACAGCATCACCAGGACTGCGATCAGGTCGGGGCGCCGCCACACATAGCGGAACCCTGCCAGCAGGCTCCCGCGCGTATGCGCGGGCCGCGCTTCGACAAACAGGTCGCGCACCCGCAGGAACCACAATGACACCAGCACGGCAGCGTAGGAGGCGGCGTTGATCAGGAACAGCCAACCCTCGCCGACGGCGGCGATCAACACGCCCGCCACCGCCGGGCCGACCATCCGTGCCGCATTGAAGGAGGCGGAGTTCAATGCCACGGCGTTGGCCAGGTCGTCGTCCTGCACCAGGTCCGAGACAAACGCCTGCCGGGCCGGCGCGTCGAAGGCCGTGACACAGCCGAGCAGGAAGGCAAAGCCATACACCTGCCAAAGCTGCACGATGCCGAAGACGGTGAGCAGGCCCAGGCCCAACGCGAGCACACCGGCGGCCCCCTGGGTGAGGAGCAGCAGCTTGCGCCGGTCCAGATGATCGGCGGCGAAGCCCGTCAGCGGCAACAGCAGCAGCGGCGGCCCGAACTGCAGCGCCATCACCACACCCACCGCCGTGGCACTGTGCCCGGTGAGCACCGTCAGCACCAGCCAGTCCTGGCCAATGCGTTGCATCCAGGTGCCCACGTTGGACACCAGCGCGCCACCGGCCCACAGTCGGTAGTTGTAGCTCCTCAGCGAGTGGAACATGCTGCTCATGGGACGAACCGGCGCGGGGCAAGTCGGGTGGCGTGCAAAACGGACACCTTACTTCAAGCGCCCCGTGCCCAGGTTCCCGGCACAAGGCCGCGCGCCGCACGCCCCGCTTCGCACTTCCGCCCACTCCCCTGCAGAAGCCGCGTCATGCGCAGGCGCGGACCCGGCCGGGTGCCGGAGCCACGCCTGGGCGATTCGACTGAGCCGGCCTTTCAGTAGCCCGCAGCGGAACCGGCCGGGTAACGCGGATCGTTGACGCTTTCCAGCATGCCGGTCTTGGGGTCCACCACGATCGCCGCAATGTCGCCCATCTGGCGCACCGGGCGGATCTTGTAGCCCATGCCCTCGAGCTGGCCCTGCACCGTGGCGGTGAAGGCACCCGGCTCGGCGAAGATCTCATCGGGGTACCACTGCATGTGGATGCGTGGGGCGGCGATGGCCTGCTTCACGTCCATGCCGTACTCGGCGACGTTGAGGAAGCTCTCCATCGTCGTCGAGATGATGGTCGAGCCGCCCGGGCTGCCGGTGACCATGAACAGCTTGCCGTCCTTGGTGACGATGGTCGGGCTCATCGAGCTCAGCGGCCGCTTGCCGCCCTGGATGCGGTTCGCCTCGCCCTGCACCAGGCCGAACTGGTTCGGCACGTCGCGCTTGGAGGTGAAATCGTCCATCTCGTTGTTGAGGAAGAAGCCGGTGTCGCCGGCAATCTGCTTGATGCCGAAATAGCTGTTGACGGTATAGGTCACCGCCACCGCATTGCCCTTGCCGTCAACCACCGAATAATGCGTGGTGTTGGTGCCCTGGTAGGGGCCAAGGCTGCCCTGCACTTCCGATGAGGGCGTGGCCTCATCGGGCTTGATGCTCGCCCGCAATTTGTCCGCGTGCGCGGCGGAGATCAGCGTCGCGACCGGGTTGTCGACAAATGCAGGATCGCCGAGATAGGTGTTGCGGTCGGCAAATGCACGCCGCTCGGCTTCCACGAAGTAATGCACGCTCCTGGTCGAATGGTGGCCCCACTGCGCGAACGGGTACGGCGCAATGATCTGCAGGGTCTCGCAGATGGTCGTGCCGCCCGAGCTCGGCGGCGGCGCCGAATGGATCGTGTAGCCGTGGTAGCCGCACTCGACCGGCTTCTCCCATTGCACCGTGTAGTCGGCAAAATCCTGCATGGTCAGCAGGCCGTGGTTTTCCCCGCTCGCCTTCACCACGGCGGCGGCGATCGCGCCGTGGTAGAACGACTTGCCGCCATCCTTGGCGATCTGCTCCAGGGTGCGCGCCAGCTCGGGCTGCTTCAGCCGCTCACCGGCCTTCCACGGCTGGCCGTGGTTGAGGAAGGTGGTCGCGACGTTCGCGTGCTCGCGGAAAGCCTCCGTCGACGTATTGAGGATCCGGACATCACCGGGCTCCAGCACATAGCCGTCCGCCGCCAGCCTGATCGCCGGAGCGATGACCTGCCTGAGCGGCATCGTGCCGTACTTGGCCAGCGCGTCGCCGAAGCCCATGACCGTGCCGGGCACGCCGACGCCGAGATAGGTGCGCGTGCTGCGGCCCTTGACCACCTGCCCCGACGCATCCAGCATCATGTCGGGCGTGGCCGCCAGCGGCGCCTTCTCGCGGAAGTCCAGGAACAGCACCTTGCCGTCGGCCAGGCGCACGGTCATGAAGCCACCGCCGCCGATGTTGCCGCAGCACGGGTGCACCACCGCCAGTGCGTAGCCCACCGCGACCGCCGCGTCGATGGCGTTGCCGCCCTGCTTCAGGA
This sequence comes from Lysobacterales bacterium, assembly GCA_017305055.1. Classification (GTDB taxonomy): domain Bacteria; phylum Pseudomonadota; class Gammaproteobacteria; order Xanthomonadales; family Rhodanobacteraceae; genus Rhodanobacter. The sequence continues at coordinate 103 of JAFKMZ010000106.1, read as the reverse complement.
TGTCGACGCCGATCGCCGTGGCCAGATGCTGCGCCGAGGCCACCATGCCGTTCCTGGCGACGATCTTGGGCTCGTCCGGCAGCGGCGCCACCTGGGGATTGGT
>JAFKMZ010000011.1:5701-158874 GCA_017305055.1 Lysobacterales bacterium | reverse complement strand
ACGATCTCCCGCTTGTACTCAAGGCTGTAACGCTTGCGCTTCGACATGGACACTCCTTTGGCCCAGTATGGGGCTTAGTGAAAGTGTCCGCAGAATCGGGGTAGAACCCGACTGCCTAGCGATAAGCACATTCCGTCCTTTCGCCAAGCAGTGGCTTTACTTCAATCGCCGCTTCAACGAAATGGTGTACCAGATGCCGCGCATTTTTCCTGCTGCGCGCCTGGATAATTTTTCTATCTGCGTTCCAACAAGCGGTGGCACAGTTGCGTTCAGTGTCTACATTACCGATGCAATTCCCGGACTGAAATTCATCGGAGACGGTGGAACTCAATGCTTCCCGCTGTACCTCTACGACGAACCCGAATCAGCCGACGCCGACGCACCACAGTCCAGCCTGTTCGACCAGCACGCGGCCAAGCCGGTCACGCGCAACCGTCGCGACGCCATCACCGATGCCGGCCTCGCGCACTTCGCGTCCGCCTACCTCGGCGAGAAGATCAGCAAGGAAGACCTGTTTTATTACATCTACGGCCTGCTGCACTCGCCCGACTACCGCGCGCGCTACGCCGACAACTTGGCCAAGGAACTGCCGCGCATCCCGCGCGTGAAGACGGCCGCCGACTTCTGGGCGTTCTCCAAGGCCGGCCGCGCGCTGGCCAACCTGCACCTCAATTACGAAAGCGTGGCGATGTACGCCAAGGCCGAAGTGATCAGCGATGGTGGCAAGCCGCTGGATCTGGGCAACCCCAAGGCACTGGATTCCCGCTTTCGCGGGAATGACGAGCGAGGGCGTGGCGGGAATGACGAGCGGGGGCGTGGCGGGAATGACGAGCGGGAGAAGTTCTGGCGCGTCGAAAAGATGAAGGTGCCCAAATCCGGCAAGGACAAGGACCTCACCCGCCTCGTCTACAACGCCCACATCACCGTCACCGGCATCCCAGCCGAAGCCTACGACTACGTCGTCAACGGCAAGCCCGCGCTGGACTGGGTGATCGAGCGCCAGTGCGTCAAGACCGACAAGGACAGCGGCATCGTCAACGACGCCAACGCCTGGGCCACCGAGACCATGCACAACCCGCGCTACCCGCTGGAACTCTTCCTGCGCGTCATCACCGTCAGCCTCGAAACCATGCAGATCGTCCGCGCCCTGCCCGAACTCGACATTCTTGAAGCGGTGGCGTCGGGTGCACCGAAAGGGAGCAAGGCATGACGGATGCGCAGGAGCCGGATCACGCCAGCCTCACCACCCTGGTGCGCCGCCTTCGTGGGGGACGCCATGCGATCCCGTACTTCCAGCGCGAATTCGAGTGGAAGCCCTGGGACATCGGCGGGTCGCTGCGCCCGATCTTCCTCGGCTGCCACATCGGCAGCAGCATCGCCCGAATGGTTGTTGCCAGGCCGACCGGCACCAACGGACACGCGAAGGCGCCGGGGCGGCCTCGGACCTGGCAACAGGAGCTGAAGGGTTTCGGGTTCGGTCCGGCGCTGGCGCAGGCGCAAACGGCACACCGCGTCAGCAACGCTGCCTGCCACGGAAGCATTGCCATTGGAGCCGGAACATGAGCCGCCTGATTCGCCTGACCGCCGTCGCCGTCGCTGCCACCCTGGCTGTGCAACTGCCCGCGAACGCCGCGCCCAGTGCCGCCACCACCGGATCGATCCATCCAGGCTGCGAACAGGCCACCCCACAGCAATGCGTCGCGCTGGCAATCACCGCGATGGGAGGGGCCGGGAAGCTTGCGGGGATCCATAGCGAACGCCTGGACATCATCGAGCATCGTTCCCTCGCCGAGCAGTCCTATCGACAGGAACCGTTCCTGACCGCCTACGCGCGCGTTCAACGCACGGTGGATTTCGACAAGGGGTTTGTCGTCACCGGCACGCACAGCATTTGGCCACAGAGCGATACCGGCCCGAACCAGGCAAACTCGACAACGACAGTCGTCGCAACGCCGGAGGCCGCGGTGGTGCGCACGCCGGGCGGCGACAAGCCCGGCCCGCTCACCGCGATCGATCAGGCGCGCGCCATCCTGGCCCTGGGTCCTGAACGCCTGCTGCTCAACGCCGCGGCAGCGGGCGATCTGCATTTCATGCCCGACGAGGTCATCCGCGCCACGCCGCATGCGGTGGTGGCGTTCGACTGGCACGGGCGCCCGGTCAAGGTCCTGCTCAACCGGTTCAACCATCTGCCTGACGCGATGGAGAGCACGCGGACGTTCGATGACTTCTGGTACGCATGGGGCGATGTCACGCAGCGCGTGTACTTCAGCAATTGGAAGGTCGTGCACGGCGGCGTGCGTCCCACCGGCTGGGTCGAGGAGCGCAACGGCCTGCCATGGGCATCCGCCCAGGTGCTCGACGCGACCTTCAACCCGAAACTGGACGACAAGCTCTTCGCCATGGACGCCACCGCCGCCAAAGAAAGCGCCCGGCGTGGCTTCCGGTACATGGCGTTCGGTGTCACCAGGCACGTCGAGCTGGCGCCTGGCATCGATCTCTTCCAGGGCCCGTGGAACGTGACGCTGATCAAGCAGGACGACGGTGTGCTGGTACTGGAAGCACCGATCGGCCCCGCCTTCGTCAAGGGCGTGCTGGACAAGGCGCACGAGCTGTATCCAGCCTTGCCGGTCAATGGCGTGCTGACCACATCGGATTCATGGCCGCACCTTGCCGGGGTGCGCGAGGCCGTGGCCGACGGCTTGCCCGTGTACGCGCTCGACCTGAACCTGCCGATTCTCCAGCGCATGGTGGCAGCGCCGCACACCCTGCGCCCTGACGCTCTGCAAACCCACCCGACGCCAGCCCGCTGGATCACCGTTTCCGGCAAGCGCGTCGTGGGTCGTGGACCGAACCGGGCCGTCCTGTACCCGCTGCGCGGCGCGTCGACGGGTCGCCAATACATGGTCTATTTCCCGGCCCGCAAGCTGTTGTACGCCAGTGACACCCTCGTGCTCGAGTCCCCGCACAAGCTGTACGACCTGGAGCTCATGCGGGAGGTGATGGAAGCGGTCGACCGCGAGCATCTGCACGTCGATACCGTTTTCGCGATGCACCAGGGCCCGGTGCCGTGGCACCAGGTCGCAGATCTCGTCGCATCGGCCGTGCGTGATTCCGCAACGCAGTGACCGCGTGCACAGTGTCATCCCACAGGGTGCGCTTACTTGTCCTCACCCCACAGTTGCGCGAGAGCGCCCGCGACGCGGGTGCGATCGGGCATGGCCAGTTGCCCGAGCGGTGCGCGGATCAAGCGCGCATCGAGCGTGAACAATTTCATGCGCAACACCGTCGGGACGGGCAGGCCGGCAGCGGCAAGGTCCCCGATGGGGCAATCCAGCGGCCATGGTGCGTGACCAGCCGAGGTGAGCATGCCCAGCACCACATGGCCCGCCAGGTTGTTGAATGAGTCCGCAGCGGAGAGCACCAGTGCCGGCCGGATTTTGCTGGCGGCGCGGTCGGTGAAGGGAAACGGCACCCGCACCACCTGCCAACGTTCAAAGCCCACCGTAGGCTTCCTCATCCTCACGCGTGGCCCACTCGGTGAGCGTGCCCTCGACGGCCTTCAGGTATTCGACGTCCAGCGGATGCAGGCGGCGCACGCGCGCAGTACCGTCAGGCTGCATCTCCCACACCAGTGAATCACCGGGGGTAACCTGCAAGGCTTCGCGGATGCCGGCCGGGATCGTGGTTTGGCCCTTGGTGGTGATCTTCGCGACGGCGTTCATGATTAGGCCTCGTCTCATGCATGCCTCATTACTGTAATGCATCCTTGCAGTACGTGACTGAATGAACCAATGCGGTACCAATGTCTGCCCCTTTGTTGTGGCGCGCGCCCCAGCCGCACTGGCGTCCAGACCTAGTCCAGCATGGGGATGCTGCCGCCGATCGGCAGCACGGGCGGGTTGGCGCTCACCGTGTCCGGGTACTTGAGGCCGGTGCCGGTGTTGAGCACCAGGACTTCCTCGCTGCCATCCAGCCATCCGCCGGAACGCAACTTGGCCACGGCCGCCAGGGTGGCCGCGCCCTCGGGGCAGAAGAAGGCGCCGTCGCGGCGGCCCACGTCGGCCAGTTGCTGCAGGATCTCGGTGTCGCTCACGGCCACCGCGCAGCCGCCGGTCGCACGGATCGCCTCGAGGATCAGGAAGTCGCCGATGGCCGAGGCGACGTTGATGCCGAAGGCCACGGTCTCGGCGTCCTGCCAGGGCTCCGCATGCTCCGCTCCGGCCTCGAAGGCACGGACGATCGGCGCACAGCCCTCTGCCTGCACCGCGACCAGCTTCGGCAGCTTGGCGCCGATCCAGCCCAGCTCCTGCAGCTCGCGCAGGCCCTTGTAGATGCCGATCAGGCCGACGCCACCGCCGGTGGGGTAGACGATCACGTCCGGCACCCGCCAACCCAGCTGCTCGGCGATCTCGAAGCCCATGGTCTTCTTGCCTTCGAGCCGGTACGGCTCCTTCAGCGTCGACACCGGGAACCAGTCGCTGTTGGCCACGGCCCGGCCCACGATGGCGCCGGCATCGCCGATCAGGCCATCGACCAGGTACAGCCGGGCGCCGGTGACGGCGCACTCCTTGCGGGCGATTTCCGGCGCCGCCCTGGGCATGACGATGAGCGAGGCCATGCCGGCCCGCGCCGCGTAGGTGGACCAGGCCGCGCCCGCGTTGCCGTTGGTCGGCATCGCGATCCGCCGGATGCCGATCTCCCGGGCGCGGGAAACGCCCACTGCCGCACCGCGCGCCTTGAACGAGCCGGTCGGCAGGGTGCCCTCGTCCTTCACCACCAGGCCGGGCACGCCGATCTTCCGGCCGTGCCGCGGCAGGCCGAAGATCGGCGTCATGCCCTCGCCGAAGGAAACGACGGCGTCGCTGGAACCGACCGGCAGCAGCGCGTGGTAGCGCCACAGCGTGGGCGAGCCGGCGCCGATGTCATCGCGCGCCACCTCCGCGCGGAGCGCTGCCAGGTCGTAGCGGGCCAGCAGCGGGGAACCGCATGCACACAGCTTTTGCGGCACGCCGGCATCGTAGCGGCGCCCATCCTTCGGGCATTCGAGATCGGTGAGGTAGCTGTAGCGCATGGGGAACTCCTGGGTGGTTGAAAGCTGCATCATTGTGGCGGCGGTATCCGGAAACGGGCAAAAAAGTCCTCGCCACGCGAGATGGCACGCCGGTTGGCCAGCATGGCCAGCAGGACGGAAACCAGCGCGGCCACGGCAAGCTGGAACCAGGGCTGGAAATACCACGCGGTACCGCGCTCATGGACGACGGATGCGATGAGGACCACGCCGATGAGCACCGCGCACACGGCAATGCCTTTCACCCAGCCGCCGCGTGTGCAGTCGGCGGCGAACGCGCGCGCCCGCCGCCAGCTGGGCCACCAGGCCAGCAGCGCGGTCGCCAGCCCCAGCGCCGAGAACACGATGGCGATGCTCACCGCGCGCAGAGTCACGCCGATCTGCCAGCCGCCGAATACGGCATCGATCAGGAACAGGCAGCTGAGGCTGGCGGCCAGCACGATGGCCGACGCCGGCGCACGGGCGGCATTGGTGCTGGCGAACCGATGCGGGATGAAGCCGTCCTCCGCCCAGGCAAACAGGAAGCGGCTGGCGTCGAGCAGTTGCGGCGCGATGGTCTTGACCACGATGACCGCCACCAGGATGTTGAGGAACACGGCGATGGCGCGCGGCGCCAGCAGCCCGATCAGGGCTGGCGTCGTCAGCAGGTCGCCGTGCCCGGATTCGAGGATGGGTATGGCGCTCCACCACGGTACCGCGTGGAACAGCGCATACGAGACCAGGGTGTACAGCACCAGGGCAATGGCCCAGCCGGCCACGATGCCGCGCGGCATGTTGCGGTGCGCGTCGGCCACTTCCCCGCCCAGCGAGGTGGAGGCCTCCAGCCCGCCATAGGCAAACATGAACAGGCCGATCACTGACACGAACGCCGCCCACGAGGGCTGCGACGGCCGCGGTTCGGGACGAAAGCCGACCGCGTCGGTGAGCCGCAGCATGGCGCTCTCGGGCGTCGTCGCAAAGCCGGTCACGATCACGATCGCCGCCGCCAGCACCACCAGGGCGCCGGCGACATAGAGCAGATAGCCGTAGTTCCTCACTCCGCTCAGGTGCAGCGCCGTGATCAGCCAGATCGCGGCCAGGCCCGTGAGCAGATGCCCGCTGCGCGTCGTGAACCAGTGCGTGGCCAGGCCGCTGGCCTGGGCGGCATCGTCGATGAAGGTACCGGCGGCAAACGCCAGGAAGCCGATGGCGCCGCAGATGCCGATGAACCAGAGGAAGGCGATGGCAAACCCGGCGTACGGGCCGAGCCCGCGCGTCAACCACACATAGGTGGAACCGGCGCGCGGCATCACCGCCGAGTAGCGGGCGAAGAGTACGACCTCGGGGATGAGCACGAGGCCGGCGACGAGCATCGCCAGCGGCACCAGCCCTTCGGCGGCCGGGTAGCTTTCCAGGCTGCGCGGCATCACGAAGTTGATGCCGCTGCCGTATTCCTGGGCGACCGCCGACAGCGCCACCGCGACGGCGCCCAGGGTGCGCACCAGTCCCCGGTCTCCGCGGACCGGGCGCTTTGTTTCGACGTCGCGTGCCTCACTGCTTGCCATGGTTGGTATCCCCCGCAGGAACCCGCTGGATGCACCGGTCCCGGCGGCTGCCGAGCCTTTGCCCCTGTTTCAAGCTGTCACGTTCCGCTCACACCTCCAGCCGATCGTCGGGCCGCGCCACCATGGCGTACAGCACCGGCATGAGATAGATGCCGATGACCAGGCGCGCGATCATGCCGCTGACGATGACCAGGGCGAACGGGCGCTGCGAATCGGTGCCGACGCCGGTGGCGAGCGCGGCCGGCAGCAGGCCGAGCGCGGCAACCAGCGCGGTCATCATGATCGGCCGCAGGCGCAGCAGCGCCGCCTCGTACACCGCCTGGTCCATCGCCATGCCGTTGCGCCGCAGCTCGTTGACGCAGGAGATGTAGACCACCGAGGTCAGCACCGAGACGCCGAACAGCACGATGAAGCCGATACCGGAGGACACCGAGAACGGCGTGCCGGTGACCCACAGCGCGAGGATCGCGCCGATCGGGGCGGTCAGCAGCACGCTCAGCACGGTGATGAACGGGAACTTGAAATTGCCGTAGAGCACGAACAGCAGGCCAAAGATCAGCAGCACGGTGAGCGGCAGGATGACCTGCATCTGCGCCCGCGACGCGGTGTATTCCTTGTACTCGCCGCCCCAGTCGAGGCGGTAGCCCTGGCCCAGCTTCACCTTGCCGGCGACCTGCCCCATGGCATCGTTCACCGCGCTGGCCAGGTCGCGGCCGGTGACCGAGAACTGCACACCGATGTAGCGCGAATCGTCCTCGCGATAGATGAAGGAGGCACCGTTGCTGACCTGGATCTTCGCCAGCTCCTTCAGCGGGACCTGCTGGCCACCTGGGGTGGCCACCGGGATGTCGCCAATCTCCTGCGGGTTGTCGCGGTATTGCTGGTCCAGCCGCACCACCAGGTCGAACTGCTTCTCGCCCTGCACCACCTGCGTCGCCACGCCGCCGGCGACCGCAGCCTCGAGCAGGCTGTTGATGTCGTCGACGTTCAGCCCGTAGCGCGCGATCCTGGCCCGGTCGACCTGCACGGTCAGGCTGGGCTGCCCGAGCTCGTGCACCAGGGTCACGTTGGTGATGCCGCGTACCTGCTCCATCGCCTCCTTGATGGCCTTGCCCTTCTCCTGCAGGGTGGCCAGGTCGGGCCCGTAGATCTTGACCGCCAGCGCGCTCTTCAGGCCGGTCTCGGCCTCGTCGACGGCGTCCTCGGCCGGCTGCGTGTAGTTGAAGTCGATGCCGGGGAAGGCGTCGAGCCTGGCGTTGATGGCGTTGATCAGATCCTGCTTGCTGCGGTACTTGCCGCCCCACTGCGAGTACGGCTTGAGGCCGACGAAGAACTCGACGTTGAAGAAGCCGGTGGAATCGGTGCCGTCGTCCGGCCGGCCAAGCTCGGAGGTGACGGTGGTCACCACCGGGAACGAGCGCAGGATGTCGCGGATCTGCGGGGTGATCTTCGAGGCCTCGTCATAGGAAATGGAATACGGCATGGTCGCGCGCACCCACAGCGCGCCCTCGTCCAGGTGCGGCATGAACTCGGCGCCGATGCTCGGCACCAGCAGCAGGCACAGCACCAGCAGGGCCGCCGAGATGCCGGTCACCCGCCAGCGCCAGGCCAGGCAGCGCGTGAGCCAGCGCGTGTACCAGGCCTGCACTTTCTCCATCATCGCGTTGCGCCGCTCGCGCACGCCGTTGCGCATGAGCAGCGCGCACAGCACCGGCAGCAGGGTCAGCGTGACCAGCAGCGAGCCGATCAGGGCGAAGATCATGGTGTCGGCCATCGGCTTGAACAGCGTGCCCGATGGCCCGGTCAGCACGTAGATCGGCAGGAAGCTGGCCACGATCACCGCCACCGCGTACACCAGCGGGCGGTCCACTTCCGAGGCCGCCACGCGGATGACCTCGCGGATGTCGTAGTCCGTACCGCGCCGCTTCGCCAGCTCGCGGAAGACGTTCTCGACCATGAAGATGGCGCCGTCGACCAGGATGCCGAAGTCGACCGCGCCAATGGAGAGCAGGTTGGCCGACGCGCCCTGCAGGTCGATGCACAGGAACGCGAACAGCAGGGCGAGCGGAATGGTCACCGCGACGATGAGCCCGGCGCGGATGTCGAACAGGAAGAAGATCAGCACGGCAATGACCAGCACCATGCCCAGCACGAGGTTGCGCTCGACCACGTGCGTGGTTTCGGCGATCAGGTTGCTCAGGTCGTAGAACGGATGGACCTTGACGTCCTTGGGCAGCAGCTCGTCGTTGAGCTGGCGCGTCTTGGCCTCGATCCGGGTCAGCACATCCTGGGTCTTCTCGCCCGTGCGCATCAGGATGACGCCTTCCACCGCGTCGTTCTGGCCCATGTAGCCGAACTCGCCGAGGCGTGGCGCGATGCCGATGCGCACGCGGCCGACGTCCTTCACCAGCACGGGGTTGCCGTTGTGCACGGCGAGCACGATGTTGCCGATGTCCTCGAGTGTCTCGATGCGGCCGATCCCGCGCACGTAGAAGAACTGGCCGCCCTGCGAGTAGAAGCCGCCGCCGCCGTTGCTGTTGTTCGCGCCCAGCGCGGACTCGACCTGCGACACCGACAGGCCGGCGCCGGCAATCTTCATCGGGTCGAGCAGCACCTGGTACTGCATGGTGCCGCCGCCAAAGCCCGAATCGTCCGCCACGCCAGGCACCGAGCGGTATTGCGGCGCCACCACCCAGTCGTCCAGCGTCTTGAGCTGCATCGGCGTGCGGTCGCTGCTTTGCAGGACATAGCGGTAGATCAGGCCGGAGGGCGAGGACATCGGCGACACCGATGGACTCACCCCGCCGGGCAAGGTGATACCGCCCAGCCGGTTGAAGACCTGCTGGCGGGCAAAGTAGCGGTCGGTGCCGTCGGTGAAGGTCAGCGTGACATCGGACAGGCCGTACAGCGAGACCGAGCGCTTGACCGTCAGCTGCGGCACGTCGCTCAGGCCGAGCTCGACCGGGATGGTGATCAGGCGCTCCACCTCCTCGGCCGAATGCCCGGGCCACTGGGTGACGATGTCCACCATGGGCGGCGAGAGGTCCGGGTAGGCGTCCAGCGGCAAACGCTTCAGCGCCCATACGCCCGCGCCCACCAGCAACACCGTAAGCAGCACGATCAGCATGCGCTGCTCGAGCGCGAAGGCGACGATGCGGTTGATCACCGACGCCCGCGGCGGCGATCCCGTTGGTGGCAGCGCTGCGGTCGTCATTGTGTCTGCATGAAGCGGACGAAGATGGCGCCATCGGTCACCACGCGGTCGCCGGCCTGGAGACCTGCGGTGATGTCGTAGCGGTCGCCACTGCGGTAGCCGAGGGTCACGCCATGCTGGGCAAAGCTGCCGTCGGCCTGGACGATGTACACGAAGGGCAGGTTCTCGTCATCGCGCAGGACTGCCGAGACCGGCACCAGCAGCCCGTGCTGCTCGCGCTGCGACTGGATGCTCACGCGCACGTACATCTGCTTGCGCAGCACCCCGCCGGGATTGTCCACCGAGACCCGTGCCGTCACCGCCCGCGTGTCCGGATCGACCACGGCGGAGATATTGGTGAGTTTGCCGGTCAACGGCTTGCTGCCGTCACCGATCTCGATATCGGCCGGGTCGCCGACGCGCAGGCTGGCCGGGTCGCTGCCGAAGAGCTGTGCCAGCACCCAGACCTGGGAGAGATTGGCGACGGTAAAGCACGGCGTGCTTCCGGCCTGCAGCAGCTGCCCGACGGTGATCAGGCGCTCGGCGACGGTGCCGGCGATGGGCGAGCGGATCGTGCCCTGCACGTGCCCGACCGGACGGCCGGCCTGCAGGTCGCGGATGGTCTGCGCATCCACATTGAGGCTTTTCAGGGTCTGCAGCGCCGCATCGCGGTCGGCCTCGGCGCCGACCGCGTCGGTCTGGGCCTGCGCCGCCTCGCGCTCGGCGATGCCGTCGTGCTTGACCAGGTCCTGGTCCATGTCCGCCACGCGACGCGCGTTCTTCGCTGCAACCAGGGCCTTGCGATAGTTGCCGATGGCCTGCGTGAAATCGGGCGAATCGACGGTCGCCAGCGCCTGGCCCTGCCTGACCTGGTCGCCCGGCGCCACCAGCAGGCGGGTCACGGGGCCGGAGAAGGCCGCGACCACGCTGGTGGCCTGGTTCTGGTCGAAGTCGACCGTGCCGTTGGCCTGGACCGTGCGGTGATAGGCCACCGGCTCCACCGTGTACAGCTGGATGTGCTTGAGCTGCTCGGCCGTCATGCTCACGTTGTGCGGCGCGCTGGCGGCCGCCGCGGTCTTGCCGGCGCTGCCGCCGGACGAGCAGCCGCCCAGCACCAGCGCCGCCGCCAGCGCGGCCAGCAACGGCCAGCGCCCGGCCTGGCGCACCCACGTCACCATCACTTTTTCCCCGGCTGATCCAGCGCGGCGCTGATCTTGCCCGTCATCCCGGAATCGCGTAGCGATACCCGGGATCCAGCGCCTTGGTATTTCAGCTGTTTCCATCCAGGGCACTGGGTTCCCGCTTGACCAGCATTCGCTGTTGTAAAGCGCCTCGCGGGAATGACGGAGGAAAGGTTCCCTGGTGTTCATCGGCATCCTGGTTGGATTCATGGCTTCGGGCCGGCCTGGTTGTGGTCGGGCGCGCGGACCACGGCATGCGCGGTATCGGCCAGTCCCGCCCCATTCGATCCGGTCGCGGCAGGCTTCGCCATGGGCTGCCCTGCCTCCGCGTCGTGCCACCAGCCGCCGCCGAGCGCCTGGAACAAGGCCGCGGTGTCGCTGTAGCGGTTCGCCTGCGCCTCGACGAGGGTGATCTGCGCCTGCTGGTAGGCCTGCTCCGCACTCAACAAGGTCAGGTAACCCGCGTAACCGTCCTTCACTTGCCGTTGCGACAAGTCCAACGTGACCTGGGCCGCCACCGCAGCCTTGGCGGCCTGCTGCAGGCCCAGCGCATCCTGTTCGAGCGCAGCCAGGGTATCGGCGACGTTCTGGAAGGCGGTCAGCACCGTGCTGCGGTACTGCGCGGCAGCTTCCCGATAGGCGGCCTTGGCGGCGCGCTGCTGATGGAGCAAGGCACCACCCGCGAAAATGGGGGCGGCCAGATCGGCGCCCACACTCCAGAAGCCGGTACCCGCCTTGAACACCTGGCCGATCGCCACTGCGGTGCTGCCGACGTTCGCCGTCAGTGAGATGTTAGGCAGGCGGTTCGCGGTGGCAACGCCGACCTGCGCACTGGCGGCATGCAGGTTGGCCTCGGCCTGACGCACGTCCGGGCGCTGCGCCACCAGGACCGAGGGCAGGCTCAGGGGCAAGTCCTGCGGCAAGGTCAGACTGGCCAAGTCAAACGCCTCGGCCTGGGCCTGACCGGGAAACTGCCCGGAAAGCACCGCAAGCAGGTGGTCCTGTTGGGCGAGCTGGGTGCGCAGTGGCGGCAGCGTAGCGGCAACCTGGGCCATCTGCGTCTCCTGCGCCGCAACGTCCAGACGTCCGACGTAACCGTGTGCCAGCTGATCACGCAACACCTGCAGCATCTTGTTGTTGATGTCGACCAACTTCAGCGTCGCCGCGATCTGGGCCCGCAGCGATGCCTGCCGCACGGCGGCGGCGACCACGTTGGTGCTCAGCGTGACCTGCGCGGCAATCATCTGGAAGCGCACGGACTGCGCCTGTGCCTGCAACGACTCCACTGTGCGCCGATTCAGGCCGAATACGTCCGGCACATAGGAAACGCTGACCTGTGGGGTGAACAGGTTGTACAGGAATGCGTTGTTGCTGGGCACGGGAGCCAGCGCGCCGGATGGGTCCTGCTGACGGCTGGCGGAAAAACCCGCAGTGACCGACGGATAGCGCGCCCCGCGCTGCGCCAGGGCCGTTTCCCGCGCCACCGCCAGCGCGGCGCTCGCCGTCTCCAGGTCGGCATTGTTCGCCAGCGAATCGGCGATCAGCGCATTGAGTGCCTTGGAGTGGAACAGGGTCCACCAGTCACCGGGGATGTCGCTGCCGGTGGTGAAATGCTGCGCCTCGCCGCCGGCAACGTCCGCGGTGGCCGCGGTGGTTTCAGGCGCATGCGCGGTATAGGTATCGACCTTCGGCGCGGGCGGCCGTTCGAAGTCCGGCCCCACAGTGCAGGCGCCCAGCGCCAGCACGACCACGACGGCGCCCAAGGTCCGCACGCACGACACGGCACGCCGGCCTCCATGGTGGAGTACGGCATGGTCGTTCCCGCTTGCCATGTGGTTCAGCCCGCGAATCCACGACTTGTTCATGCGAGCGCGACTTCTCGAGGAGCAGCAGCAGGAAACCTTATAACGTTGCATCTCTGCCCGTGCGTGCCGGAAGTCATGCCTCCCGTCCTGGGCGGCGGCTGCGGGGCGGGGTGCTGTCGCAATGGGTGAGACGGCGGCGCGGTGTACTGCTGGGCGGCCATACGCGGATACGCCATGAATGCCCTGCCCGATCGCTTTCGCCCCGAGGGTGCCTCCCTCAGCCCGCCCGGCGATGGCCGGATCCTGGCCGAGCGCCTGTCGCGGCGCTATGCCGCCCGCATCACCGGCAGCATCGTCATGCCGGCCACGACCGGTTCCTATGTGCCCCTCCCCGACAACCTGCCGCCCGTGCTGGCAGCGGCCTTGCGCCAGCGCGGCATCACCCGGCTGTACAGCCACCAGGCCGAGGCCTGGGCGGCGAGCCAGGCGCGCGAGCACGTGGCGATCGTCACGCCCACGGCCTCAGGCAAGACGCTGTGCTACACGCTGCCGGTGCTGGCCGCCGCGCTGCAGGAGCGGGCCAAGGCGCTGTACCTGTTCCCGACCAAGGCGCTGGCCCAGGACCAGCTGGCCGAGCTGCTCGAGCTCAACGCCGCCGGGCAACTCGGCGTCAAGGCCTTCACCTTCGACGGCGACACGCCGGGCGACGCGCGCCAGGCCGTACGCGTGCATGGCGACATCGTGATCAGCAACCCGGACATGCTGCACCAGGCGATCCTGCCGCACCACACCAAGTGGGCGCAGTTCTTCGAGAGCCTGCGCTACGTGGTGATCGACGAGGTGCACAGCTACCGCGGCGTGTTCGGCTCGCACGTGGCCAACGTGATCCGGCGCCTGCAGCGCGTGTGCGCGTTCTACGGCGTGAGTCCGCAATTCATCCTGTGCTCGGCCACCATCGGCAATCCGCGCGGGCATGCCGAGGCGCTGATCGAGCGGCCGGTGCATTGCATCACCGCCAGCGGCGCGCCCAGCGGCGAGCGGCATGTGCTGCTGTGGAACCCGCCGGTGGTCAATGCCGACCTGGGGCTGCGCGCCTCGGCCCGTTCGCAGACCAACCGCATCGCTCGCCTGGCCATCAAATCCGGGCTGAAGACCCTGGTCTTCGCCTCCAGCCGCACGTTGGTGGAAGTGCTCACCAAGTACCTCAAGGACGTCTTCGACCACGACCCGCGCAAGCTGCCGCGCATCCGCGCCTATCGCGGTGGCTACCTGCCGCGCGAGCGCCGCGCCGCCGAGCGCGACATGCGTGCCGGCCACGTCGACGGCATCGTCAGCACCTCGGCGCTGGAGCTCGGCGTCGACATTGGCGCGCTCGACGTCGTGGTGTTGAACGGCTACCCCGGTTCCGTGGCCGGCACCTGGCAGCGGCTGGGCCGCGCCGGCCGGCGCCAGCGCGCCGCGCTCGGCGTGCTGGTGGCCAGTTCCGACCCGCTGGACCAGTACCTGGTGCGCCATCCGGAATTCTTCCGCGACGCCACGCCGGAGCATGCGCGCATCGCGCCTGACCAGGCGCTGATCCTGCTCGACCACATCCGCTGCGCCGCGTTCGAGCTGCCATTTGGCGATGGCGAAAATTTCGGTCCCGTCGACGCCGTGCCGTGGCTCGAGGTCCTCGCCGGGGAAGGCGTGCTGCACCGCGAGGGGGAACGCTGGGAGTGGATCGCCGACAGCTACCCAGCCGGCGCGGTCTCGCTGCGCTCGGTCGCCGACGGCAACTTCGTCGTGGTCGACCGCAGCGCCGGCAGGCAGAACATCATCGCCGAGGTGGATTTCACCGCGGCCGCAGTCACCTTGTACGAGGGCGCGATCCACATGGTGCAGTCCGTACCCTACCAGGTGGAGCGTCTGGACTGGGAAGGCCGCAAGGCCTATGTCACGCGCACCCACGTCGACTACTACACCGACGCCATCGACTACAGCAGGCTCAAGGTCCTGGACTGCTTCGACCACGCCGCCTGCGGCGCCGGCCAGGCCGGGCACGGCGAGGTCCACGTGGTGCGCCACGTCGCAGGCTACAAGAAGATCCGCTACTACACCCACGAGAACATCGGCTACGGCCCGGTCAACCTGCCTGACCAGGAACTGCACACCACCGCCGTCTGGTGGCAACTGCCGCAGGTCCTGCTGGATGCTGTCTTCGCCGACCGCCAGCAGACACTGGATGGCTTCATGGGCGCTGCCAGTGCGCTGCACCTGGTCGCCACCGTCACCGTCATGGCCGAGAGCCGCGACCTGCAGAAGTCCGTCGGCAGCAGCGACGGTGCCTGGTTTGCCAGCACCAACCCGCGTGGGCACAGTCGGGTCCACGGCAGCGACGATGGACAACGCGCAACACCGGGCGCCGAGCCGGCATTCACGCCAACGGTCTATCTGTACGACGCGTTTCCCGGCGGGGTGGGCCTGAGCGCGCCGCTGTTCGACAGGCGCGACGAGCTGCTTGCACGCGCGCTCGAGCTGGTGCAAGGCTGCGATTGCCGCGGCGGCTGCCCGGCCTGCGTCGGACCGGTGCTGGCCATGGACGAGGGCGCCACGCACACGCCAAAGATGCTCGCGCTGCAGGTGCTGAACCTGCTGGCCCACGGATGAGTCCGCTGCCCAACCACCTGCGCGAGCTGCGCCGCGAGGCCGGTGCGCGACACACGACCGCCCCGGCTTCGATACCGTGGGCGCCGATGCCATCGCCGTCACTGCCGGCCCACTTGCAGCGGCTGCTGCAGCTGCGCACCCACCGCAGCGGCACCCTCGGCACGCCGCCATCAACCGACCGCGAGGTGCCCGGCGAGGAGATCGCCCCCGGCCTGCACTACACGGAGGCATGGATGGATTGGCCCCCGCCGGCGGCGAGCATCGACGCCCGCTTCGCCCGCGTCGGGGAACCAGTTGCGCGCGCCCACCTTCTGCACTTCGACACCGAGACCACCGGCCTGGCCGGCGGCACCGGCACGCGCGCCTTCATGATCGGTGCCGCGGACTGGATCGATTCGCGCCTGCGCGTCCGCCAGCTCACCATCACCAGCATGGCTGCCGAGACGACCATGCTGCGCATGTTTGCCGGCTGGCTGCACACGCAATCCGTGCTGGTGAGCTACAACGGCAAGAGCTACGACGCGCCGCTGCTGGCCACACGCTATCGCCTGGCGCGCCTGCCAAATCCACTCATCGGCCTGCGGCATCTGGACCTGCTGCACCCCGTGCGCCGCCACTGGAAGGGCGTGTGGGCGAATTGCCGCCTCGCCACGGCCGAGCATCGCCTGCTCGGTGTGGTGCGCGAGGACGACCTGCCCGGCGCGCAGGCGCCCGCGGCCTGGCTGCATTACCTGCGCGGCGGCTCGGCCGCAAACCTGCGCCGCGTCCTGCAGCACAACGCCCAGGACCTGAAGAGCCTGGCCGGTATCCTGGCCTGCCTCGCCGGCATGGATGACCGCGCTGGATAGCGGGCAACCCAGCCATCCGCCGCATCATGCGGCAACAGCCTCAGCCGGGTTGCCTGCGGCGCAGGCGCTTGCGCGCGCCGCAGCGTGGACATTTCCACAACGGCAGGCGCGGTGCACTCGGCGCCAGCGCCATCGGCTTCGCGTGCCGAGGGTTGTCTCGATCGCCCGCGGCGGGGCGCAGTGGGCGGACAGCAGTTGCCGGATCATGCATGGGAAGTCACCAGATCGTATCGCGCATCCGGCACGGGCTGCTCTCCACGCCGCGGGCTTGAGACACAGGAATAACCGCGGACGCGCTGCTTGTCGTTGACTGGCGTCAGCTCGCCGGCTGGCATCGCCTGCGTACCCCTCGGTGCTGGAGCGTCAGGTACCGGCATCGGCCACGACCACGAATTGGTTTCGGCCGTCACGCCGACTAGTATGGAGTGCGTCCCGCCGCCACCAGGTCATGCCCGTGAAAAGACTGCTGCTTGCCGCGCTGGTCCTGTCTGCCTGCCCGCTTGCGTTCGCCGCCACGACGCCGACGTTCAGTCCCGAACGCCTGTCCAGCGAGGTGAAGACCCTGTCGTCGGACGCGTTCGAGGGTCGCGGGCCGGCGACCCCGGCGGAAACCAGGACCATCGATTACCTGATCGCGCAGTTCAAGGCCGCGGGCCTGCAACCCGGCGGCGACCTGAAGGACGGCAAGCGCGCGTGGACGCAGGACGTGCCGCTGCTGCGCAGCGATATCGCCGGCACGCCCAAGTTCACCTTGACCGAACACGGCCAGGCGCGCAGCCTGGCACAGGGCCAGGAAATCGCCATGCGCTCGCCAATGGATGGCTCCAAGGCCGTCGACGTCAAGGACGTGCCGCTGGTCTTCGTCGGCTACGGCGTCGATGCGCCGGAGCGCCACTGGGACGACTACAAGGGTGTCGACCTGCACGGCAAGATCGCCGTGGTGCTGGTCAACGACCCGGATTTCGAGGCAGGCAAGGGCGACTTCGGCGGCAAGGCCGAGACCTATTACGGCCGCTGGACCTACAAGTATGAGGAAGGCGCGCGGCGCGGCGCGGTCGGTGTGCTGATCGTGCACGAAACGGCGCCGGCGTCCTACGGCTGGGCGACGGTGAAGAACTCGAACGCCAGCACCATGTTCGACATCGTGCGCAAGGACCCGTCGGCGGAACATCCCAAGCTGGAAGGCTGGATCCAGCACGATCTCGCGGTGTCCATGCTGAAGCAGGCCGGGCTGGATTTCGCCACGCTGAAGAAGGAGGCACAGACGCGTGTGTTCAAGCCGGTGACGCTCAAAGGCGTGACCTTCTCGGCAGACTTCAAGGTCGACTCGCAGGTGATCACCTCGCACAACGTCGTCGGCCGCATCGTCGGCAGCGAGTATCCACAGCAGACGGTGATCTACAGCGCGCACTGGGACCATTTCGGCATCGGCGCGCCTGACGCCAGCGGCGACCGCATCTACAACGGCGCGGTGGACAACGCCACCGGCGTGGCGGCACTGATCGAGATGGGACGTGCGTTCGCCAAGGCACCGCAGCCCGGGCGCTCGGTGGTGTTCCTGGCCGTCACCGCCGAGGAACGCGGCCTGCTCGGCTCCGAGTACTACGCCGCCAATCCGCTGTATCCGCTGGCCACGACCGCAGGCGTGCTGAACATGGACGCGCTGGACCCGGGTGGCCCGGCGCGCGACTTCACCATTTCCGGCACGGCGAAGCTGGGCCTGCTGGACGACCTGATCGCGGTCGGCAAGCAGTTCGGCCTGCGCTACACGCCGGACGCGCATCCGGAGGCCGGCTACTTCTTCCGCTCCGACCACTTCTCGTTCGCCAAGCGCGGCGTACCCGCGATCTCGTTCGGTTCGGGCGAGGATCTGGTGGACGGTGGCGTCGCCGCCGGCCGGGCCGCAGCTGCGGACTACACCGCCAAGCGCTACCACCAGCCCGGCGACGAATGGCAGGCGAGCTGGCCGTTCACCGGCATGGCCCGCGACCTGCAGCTGCTGTACACGCTGGGCAGCCAGCTCGCGAATTCGCAGGAGTGGCCGAACTGGAGCCAGGATTCCGAATTCCGCGCCGCCCGCGACCAGAGCGCCGCCGCGCGCAAGTAGGCGGCCGCTCCACTGCGTTGGCCGGCGACGGCCGCACCCCGGGCGCGCGATAGCGGGAGCACCGCCCGCGCGCAAGGGACTCCCTGCGGCCGCGGGCGGGCTCCCACCACCCGGCGGGAGTCAGCGTGTGGCAGTCAGGGCGTCGCCCACCGCGGCACGCGCCTGGTCGCTCGCTGCCTTCAGGCCGTTGGCGGCGTCCACCACCGTGGGGCTGGGCGCGACGTCGGTGTCCATGACCTGGTTCATCAGCATGGTCAGCTGCATGGTGCTGCGGCCCAGGCCGCTCCTGCCCACCTGATCCTCGATACGCTTTGCCTTGGCGCGGTCGCCCGCTGCGATGGCGGCTGCGGCGGCGGTCCTGGCGTCGGCCAGCAGCTTGCTGTTGCGGTCGATGGCGGCGCCCAGGTCCAGCGACAATTGGACATTGGCCGCCAGCGCCGGACCGGCGCCGCCGGCGTGCGGGTCAGCGAGCACGGTGAGCGCCTGGGTGTATTGCTTGCCGTCCGCCGTGAGCACCACGCGGTACTGTCCGGGCAGTACCAGCGGCCCCAGGGGTGCACGGGGCGTGCGTCCCAGCACGGCCGGCTCACCCCAGCGCGGTGCACCGGCGGGCGGCGTGTAGCGCAGGTCCCAGACGAAGCGATGCGCACCGGCGCTGGCCGGCAGGACGGTTGGCGGCGACATGAAATAGTCGGGCCAGCCCGGCGTCGGCATGGCCGCCGGCTGGTCCGCGCTGGAGAACCGGCGCACGAGTTTGCCGGCGCTGTCGTAGACCGCCAAGGTCACCGGCGTGCTGCTGGCGCCTGCCAGCCAGTAGTCGATGATGGCGCCGGTCGGCGGATTCGCCGCGTGCGGCACTTCCGGCGGCCGTGCCTCGCCTTCATAGGTGCCGAGTCGCAGGCGCAGCGCGGGCTTGGGCGCATACAGGTGCACCGGGCTCTGGGCGATGGCCGCATCGACCGTGTGCAGCGGTGTGATGTCGTCCAGGATCCAGAAGCCGCGGCCGCTGGTGCCGGCAATCAGGTCGCCATCGTGCACGGCGAGATCGTGCACCGCCGTCGTCGGCAGATTGCGCTGCAGCGATTGCCACGCATGGCCGTCGTCGAAGGAGACGAATATGCCAAGCTCGGTGCCGGCGTAGAGCAGGCCCTTGCGCTCCGGATCGGCACGCACGACGCGCACATAGTTGCCCGGCGGGATGCCCTGCACGGCGAGGCGCCAGGTCTTGCCGGCATCATGGGTGATGTAGATGTACGGCCTGGCGTCGTCGATCTGGTGGCGGTCGACGGCCACATAGGCGCTGGTCGCGTCGTGCGGGTCGGCCTCGATCGCGTCCACGCGGCTCCATGGCCCGAGGCCCGGTGGCGTCACGTTGTCCCAATGCGCGCCGTCGTCCTGGGTGAGCCAGAGCCGCGAGTCATCGGTGCCGGCCCACAGCACACCTGCCTTGACCCGGGAAGGCGCCAGCGCGTAGATGACCGAATAGCCGCAGGCGGCGCCCGTCTTGCGGGTCGGCTCGCCCTCGCACTTCGCCTTCGCCTCCTTGTAGGTCAGGACCGGACTGATCGCCTGCCAGCGCGCGCCGCCATCGGTGGTCCGCAGCACCTTCTGGCCACCCATGTACAAGGTGTCGGCTTGGAACGGCGACGGCGCGAACGCGGTGTTCCAGGGATAGTAGGAGCTGTCGGCCGTGGGCCTGGCACCGAACCCGCGCAGCGGCGATGGCGAGATGTTGGTGGTGACGTGCGTGCGCGTGTCGTAGCTGGTGATGGTGCCGCCCGAGCCGGCACCATAGATGACCGAGGGGTCACCCTTGCGCGGGAAGAGATATCCCGATTCGCCGCCGCCGACCGGACTCCAGTCGTCGTTGCTGATGATGCCGGTGTGGCCGCGCGAGGAAATCACCAGCGCTCCCGAATCCTGCTGCGTGCCGTACAGCCTGTACGGCACCTGGTCGTCCACGCCAAAGTGGTAGATCTGCGCGCTGGGCTGGTTGAACCAGCTCGACCAGTGCGCGCCGTCGTCGAGGCTGATCGAGGCCCCCTGGTCGGCCACCAGGATCAAGTGCTCCGCGTTTTCCGGATCCAGCCACAACGCGCGCATGTCGTCGCCGTTGGGCGAACCCTTGATGGCCTCGAAATGCGTGCCGCCGTCGCGCGACCGGTACAGCGAGGTGTTCGGGATGTAGACGAGGTCGGGATTCTTCGCGTCGGCATAGATGCGCCCGAAGTACCAGCCCCGCCCCGACAAACGGGGTTCGCCGTTGATCAGGTGCCAGCTCTTGCCGGCATCGTCAGAACGGTACACGCCGCTGCCCTGTCCCGACTGGTTCGCCCCACCCTGCGGGCTGCCGGCACTGACGACCGCATACAGTCGTGGGCCGGTGGCCGTGTCCGTCACCGCCACGCCGATGCGGCCCATGTTCGCGGGCAGCCCCTGCAGTGAAAGCTTGCGCCAGGTCGCGCCATTGTCGGTGGAGTGGTAGATCGCACTGCCCGGACCGTCCACCGGCGAATACTGGAACCATGGCGTGCGCTCGGCATTCCAGGTCGTCGCATACAGGCTCGCCGGCCGTGCGGGGTCACGGGCCAGGTCCACCGCGCCCGTGTGCTCATCCACGAAGAGCGTCTGCTTCCAGCTCTTGCCGCCGTCCACGGTGAGGTAGATTCCGCGCTCCTTGTTCGGGCCCCAAACGTGGCCCAGGGCCGCAACGACCACGCGGTCTGGGTCCTGCGGATCGACCAGCAGGCGACCGATGTGCCGCGTATCGTCCAGCCCAAGATGACGCCAGGTCTGGCCGCCGTCGTCGGAACGGTACACGCCGTTGCCGTAGGTGGCATTGGAGCGGATCGAGGTTTCCCCTGTGCCGACGTAGACGATCTGCGGGTTGGACGGCGCGACGCCGATCGCGCCGATGGACGACACCGGCTCGTGCTGGAACAGCGGCTGCCAGGTGACCCCTGCATCGGTGGTCCTGAAAATGCCCCCGCCCACCGCGCCGGCATAGGCGACATTGGGCTTGCCGGCCACTCCGTCGACCGAGTCGACGCGACCGCCGCGATAGGGACCAACCTCGCGCCAGGACAGCGAGTCCAGCAGTGACGGCGGAACCGGTTGGGCAGCCGCGACACCGGCGGCAAACAACAGGGCTCCGGCAAGCAAGGATCGGAACATGGGCATTCCCCGGGTGGATGGCGAGCCGGACGGATCGATGTCCGGCCACCAGGTAGCGCTGTCGCGCAGCGCGTCGTCAGTCGGCCAGTGCGATCGGTCCCAGGCCGGCTGATTTCAGTTCGGAATTCAGCTGCGGCAGGCCGGTGGTTTTCACGCTCTCCCACTTGGCCAGCGCGGCGTCGAGAATCTGCTGGTACTTGGCCAGCGTCTGCAGCTTGCCGCTGGAAGGCGCGGCATCTGCGCTCTCCACCGAGGCGGCCAGGTTGGCATAGGCGCCCTGCAGGAACAGCAGGCTGGAAAAGTCCGTGGCAGGCGTACCTATGGAATTGGCAGGGTTGTCTTCGGGCTTGACGCCAGCCACGGCATCGATCTGTCTGATCAGCGCATCGATCGACCTGGCGACGCCGCCGGATGCCGTGCCGCGCACCGCGGTCAGCCGGGAGCGCAAGCCGGCGGCCTGGGTGGATACCCTGGCGATGTCCATCCGCTGGCTCTCGATGCGCCGTCCCAGGTCGAATTGCTGCTGCAGCGCCGCCGGCGAAATCTGCACCCGCGGATCGGCCTTGATCTGCAGCGGCTGGCTGTAGGTCTGGCCGCCGGCGGTGAGCTTCACGGTGTATTGGCCAGGGAGCGCCCACAGCCCGTCGCCGTTGGTGAAGCGGTACATGCCATTGCCCGCCAGGGCCTCGGGCAAGGCGTAGTGCAGGTTCCACGCAAAGCGGTGCATGCCGGCCCGGTTGGACAGGGCAAAAGTCTTCGGCTCCCAGCCCGGGCCCGTGCGCGAAGTCTGCTCGTTGTCCTTTGGCGGTACGTCCGCGCTGGAGAAACGTCTTACCGACTGGCCCTGCGCGTTGACGATCTCCAGCGTCACCGGCGTCGGGACATCGGCTTTCAGGTAGTAGTCGATCAGGGCGCCATAGGCAGGGTTGCTGGCCTGGGGTTCATCCTTCGGAAACGGCGTGCTGAGGAAGCCGCCTGGCCGGACCCGATAGGCAACCGCGGGCTTGAACAGGGTGGCGGTGGGCTGGCGGGCGCTTTCATCCATCTGCCGCAGCGCGCTGATGTCGTCGAGGATCCAGAAGCCGCGACCGAAGGTGGCCAGCACCAGGTCGTCGCCGTGCACGTCGATGTCGCGCATCGACGTCACCGGCAGGTTCTGCTGCAGGCTCTGCCAGTCCGCTCCCCCGTCGAACGACACGTAGACCCGCTTCTCCGTCCCGGCGTACAGCAGTCCCGGCTTCTCCGGATCCTCCCGCACCACGTTCACGAAGTCGCCGTCAGCGATGCCATGCACCGACAGCGTCCACGTCTTGCCCGCATCGTGGGTCACGTAGATGTACGGCTTGTAGTCGTCCAGCCGATGCCGGTCCACCGCCGCGTATGCGGTCTTCGCATCGAAGTGCGAGGCCTCGATGATTCCCACTTTCGACCAGGCGCCCAGGCCCTTGGGCGTGACGTTCTGCCAATGCCCGCCTTCGTCGCCAGTCAGCCAGATCAGGCCATCGTCCGTGCCGGCCCAGATCTGCCCCTTCTGGATCGGCGAGGGTGCGATGGTGTAGATCACGCCGCGCCGCGGCCCCTGGATCTCCGTGTCCTTCGCTGTGACCGCATCCAGATTCGACGGCACGCCCGGATTCTCGCGCGTCAGGTCCGGGCTGATCACCGACCAGCTCTGCCCGCCATTGTCCGTGCGGAACATCATCTGGTGCGACGAGTACATCACGTGCGGATCGAGACGCGAGAACACCACCGGCAATGTCCACGTCCGGCGGTACGTGACGCCTGGATACTCGAGCGTCGGGCTGACGTCCTCGACCTGCTTGGTCACGGTGTCGAATCGGGTCACGTCGCCATCGAAGGGCCGCACGATGGCTGGACCGTAGATATAGCGGGGATTCAACGGGTCCGGCGCGATATAGCCGCTCTCCCCGCCCGTGGGAATGGGCAGGAAATCCATGAAACTGATGCCGTTGGTGTAATCACCGTAATCGGTACGGCTCGGCCATTTGACTGAAAGCGAATCCTGCTGCGCCCCATACACGTTGTAGGGGAACTGGTTGTCCGTGGTCACATGGTAGAACTGCCCGGTCGGCTGGTTGTACCAGGAGCTCCAGGTCTTGCCACCGTCCAGGGTGATGGTGGCGCCCTGGTCCACGCCGAGCATGATGTGCGCGCTGTTGTCCGGACTGATCCAGGCAATGTGGTAGTCGTCGCCACCGGGCGCCCCCTTGATCGGCAGGAAGCTGTGGCCGCCGTCGGTGGACTTGTACAGCGCGGTATTGGGAATGTAGACGATGTCGGCGTTGCGCGGATCCACGCGCACCCGGCCGAAATACCACCAGCGCGACCAGATGCGCGCGTCGTCAGTGACGTGCTTCCAATTGCTGCCGCCGTCGTCCGAGCGGTACAGGCCGCCCTGCCCCTGTTTGGCGCTCACGTTCGCATAGACGATCCGCGGATTGCCCGGCGCCACCGCCACGCCGATGCGGCCCAGGCCGGCGCTGGGAAAACCATGTCCGCTGACCTGCTGCCACGTCGCGCCGGCATCGGTGGATGTGTACAGCCCGCTGCCGGGACCGTCCGACGGCGGATACACGCTCCACGGCGGCCGCCGCGTCTGCCACAGGGCGGCGAAGACGGTCCGTGAATCGCTGCCGAAACTCAGGTCCACCGCGCCGGTGTCGGCGTTCTTGTACAGCACCTTCTTCCAGGTCCGGCCGCCGTCCGTGCTCTTGAACACCCCGCGCTCGGGGTTCGCGGCGTAGCCATGCCCCAGCGCCGCCACGTACACCGTATCCGGATCCTGCGGATCCACCAGCACCGCGCCGATCTGGAACGTGTCCTCCAACCCGATGTGCTTCCAGGTCTTGCCGGCGTCGGTGGACTTGTACATGCCGTTGCCGGTGCTGAAGCTGGAGCGGATGGACGCTTCACCCGAGCCCACGTAGACCACGTTGGGGTCGGACGGCGCCACTGCTATCGCGCCGATCGACGCCACCGGCTGCGAGTCGAAGATCGGGCTCCAGGTACGGCCCGCATCGTGCGTCTCCCACACCCCGCCGCCCACGGAACCGAAGTAGAAATGGTTGGGCTGGCCTGGCACTCCGGTGATCGCCGTCACGCGGCCCGCGCGGAACGGGCCAATCGAGCGCCATTGCAGCGCGGAGTACATCCCCGGGTCCACCGTCTCGGCCCGCACCAGCAGCGGGGCCGCGGCAACCAGCAGGACCAGGGGCGAGCAGCACAACCACCGGCGCATATTCATTGGCACTCCCGACGTCGATCAAACGAGGGCATGGCCGGACATCCATTTCACCCTGATGCCGACCCGGCCGCGACCTTCACCCGAACACCAGAACACCACCGAGGGCGTCCGGGCCGTGCACGTCACGGACCGCCCGCAGCCTCCCACAAAGCGTAACGTATGCCCGCGCCCAACCCGTATGCCAAAAGTACCGGCTGCGCAGTGGCGCAGCGAGGCGCGCGACCACCGGTGCCACAGTCGACGCTGCTGCTCCGGCGCGGCAGCGTCCCGGTGTCACAGCCCGTGGCTGGCTGCCGCCCCATGCACCGCGGCCCTGTGCGGACCGCGGTGTATGGGCGGCCACGGCCCTGCCTCAGAACAGTTTCACCGTCGCCTGCAACCAGAAGTAGCGCCCGATCAAATCGTACTGGTTGCCCCGAC
Organism: Lysobacterales bacterium; assembly: GCA_017305055.1. Classification (GTDB taxonomy): domain Bacteria; phylum Pseudomonadota; class Gammaproteobacteria; order Xanthomonadales; family Rhodanobacteraceae; genus Rhodanobacter. The sequence goes on along the minus strand of JAFKMZ010000011.1, from coordinate 133,623 downwards.
CGGAGGGCGCAAACGGCGGCTGCCGGTCGGAGATGTTGTCGATACCGAGGGAGAACCGTGTGCGGATCCGCGGCACGGCGTAGCCAACCTGCAGCGAGTGGTATACCACCGACGTCAGTGGCCAACTCGCCCCCGTCACCGAATCGGCGTTGAGTGCCTCGATCGAGCTGATGTAGCGGCTCCGCCACTGTGCACTCCAATTGCCCAGCTTCCAGCCAAGGGTCCCGGTCGCCCGCCAACGGGCGATATTGCCAAACTGCGCATTGAGCGTACCGACGTATTCAGACACCGTGGCGCCGGCAATGCCTGGTGTCGGGCTGTTCTTGAACGTCGACACATAGGTTCCATTGACCCCGATGCGGAAGTCGCCTGCATCGACGCTGCCGAAATCAAAATGCGGAATGTCGTAGTTGAGGGTTACATCGATGCCACTGGTGCTCAGGCTGCCAAGGTTCACCGTGGGGGCATCGACGCGGAAAATGTTGCCGGGATTCCGCGTGCTGTTGTCGTACCTGAATATGAGCGGGCAGTACGGGCTGCTGTTGTTGTTGAAGCACTGCTGCACGATCGTGGTCGGGGAAATCCCGACCAGGGTGTCGCGCAGGAAGACGTGCCAAAAATCGATACTCGTATTCAGCCCTGGAGCCCAGCCGGGGGCATAGACCAGGCCCAGGTCAACCGACTTTCCGTGCTCGGGCTTGAGGTTTGCGTTCACCGTCTTCGAGCCGACACTGAGCGCGTTGATCTGCGCCTCCGCAGTGGAGTCGAAGTTTGGCGGCACGTACTGGCAGGCGGCAGCGTGCTGGCTGAGTTCGGCCGCCGTCAGCGCGGTGCAGGGATCCACGAAGCCAGGCTGTGACAGCGAAGGCCCGTCGTAAAGCATGTTCAGGTTCGGAGCCCGGAACACCTCGGAAATGGTTCCCCGCGCGAGCAGGTTCTCGATCGGCCGCCATTGAATCGCCACCTTCTTGTTGGTGGCGCTGCTGTTGAGCGAATCGTACTTTGACGTGCGGATGCCCAGATCGACATCGAGGGAATGGATGCCGGGCAGGTTGGAAAGCAGCGGAATCAGGGTTTCGGCAAAGATCTCCTTGACGCTGTCACTGCCCCGACCTGGCGAGGCACATGCCTCCTGCACGGTTTGACAGGTCATGCTCGTAGTGTCGAGCACCACGATCTTCGGCACGGTGAAGTTGTACGCCTGGCTGCGGTACAGGGCCCCCACGGACGCCTGCATGGTTCCGGCCGGCAACTCCCAGAGATTGCCGTTGGTGGTGAATTCGATCTGGCGCAGGATGTCGTATCTGCTGTAGGTCGGATTCACCAGCCCGCCCTCCAGGCCACCCGGGACATTCGCGTGATTGAAGAAGTTGCTGCCGTCAATGACCGATTGCAGACCGGATACCAGGATTTCGTTCTTATTGGTCTGGTTGCGCTCCGAATGACCATAGTTGACGGTCGCGTTCCACAACCAGCTGCTTTGCCCAAAACTGCCACGCAGACCGGCAATGATCTGTTCGGTCTGGGTGTCGTAGGCGTTGACGCGTGGAGAGTTGCCGGCAACGCGCGTGCGGATCTCGTAGCCGCTGTTGGGCTGCCCAGGCAATACGGTGCCGCTGAACGTCACTCCGAATGGGTTGTATGGGGCATCGGCCGGGACCGACCAGCCGTCTGCCGTGTACGTGGGGTCGGGCGCGTTGAGGCCGGTGGAGGTCGTGTCCGTATAAAAGGCGTTGACGAATCCCGTGATATTCGGATTGAAGTCATAGCTGCCGATGAAAAACGCATTGCGCCGCAGCGACTTGGTCTGCAGATAGTTGTACTTGGGGAATTGGTTGTAGGTGGACTTGGTATTGGAAAAGCACTCGTAGTCACTCAAATGGCTGCCATCCGGCTTGGCCAGGGTCACATAGGGGCAGCCGAACGTGCTGGCCAGGTTGGCGGGCAGTTGGACCCGCATGTTCGGCACGAAGGTGGATCCGCTCGACGGAGTAATCACCCCGTTGCGCAGTGAATAGGAGGTGCGTGAGAATTTCCGGTCAGGCCCCACGGCGGTGCCCGTCTGGTTGATGCCCAGGCCGCCCTCCAATTGGTAACTGTCGCCAATGTGCCCCAGGACCAGGGTGGCACCCTTGCGCTTGGCGTCACCGTGGCCGGAAATGCCGTCATTCAGGGAGACCTGGGCGCCCTCAAAGCGGTCGCGCGTGAGGATGTTGACCACGCCACCGATGGCATCGGAGCCATACGTGGTCGAGGCGCCCTCGGCCAAGGTATCCACCTGGGAAACCATGTCCTGCGGAATCAGGTTGATGTCCGAGTTCACCAGGCGTTGCCCGTTGATCAAGACCAGGGTGCGGCCATCGCCAAGTCCGCGCAGGGAGAGCTTTGAGGCTCCCGACCCGCCTTCGGTTGACGCGTTGGCCACGCCGCCGCCATTGCCGGTGATCTGCGGGTTGATGGCATTGCCGGCGATGCTCGGCAATTCCTGCAACACATCCCCCAGGGTGACCGACCCGGAATCCTCGATACGTTGGCGTCCAATGGTGACGACCGGGCTGGCCGTCTCGATGTCGACACGCCGGATCAGCGATCCGGTGACGACGACCCCTTTCAGGTTCTGGGTTTGCGCCGGCGCCGACTGGCCCGACGATGATGCCTGGTTCGCGGAAGTCTCCTGGGCCTGGACGCTGGCCCCGGCCGCGACGAACATGCTGACGGCCAAAGCCACCTGGATGGCCACCGACAGGTGATTGCGATCGCTCTTCATTGGGATCCCCTTGGCTGGTGAGATTCGGCCTGCGGCACTGCGCGCATCCTTTATGGGTACTCCCCGTGTTGCGGAGCCCCGTCCCTCTTCGCCGCTGCGGTGTCCCCACACCAGGTGCGCGCCGTGTGTACCGGAGAGTAGCCCGCATGCGCGACGGATGTCCATATGATGTCTGGCTTGCCGTCCAACCGTGGTCGGCAAGCGGAGTCCCCGCCATGGCTCGTGGCGAGTGTTGCCGCAGCGAACGCCACTCGTTGAACGCCCATGTCACGCCTACAATGAATCAGCAGAGGAGAAAGCGCATGATCAACGTGGTGGATGGATCGCCTGCGGCCGGCGGCGCGGTGTCCGTGTTCGACGGCGTCGACCTGGAGCGCCTGACACAGCAGGTCCCCACGCCGTTCTACGCCTATTCGGCGAGTGCCATACGCGAGCGCATCAGCGGACTGCAGCACGCGCTGCACGGGCTCGATGCGCTGATCTGCTATGCGGTGAAGGCCAACAGCAACCTCGCCATCCTGCAGCTGATGCGCGACGCCGGTGTCGGTGCCGATACTGTCTCTGGGGGAGAATTGTGGCGCTGCCTCAATGCCGGCATGCCGCCCGAACGCATCGTGTTCTCGGGCGTCGGCAAGACCGCCGAGGAGATGGCCGCGGCCCTGCGCGCCGGCATCCTGCACCTCAACGTCGAGTCGTTCGAGGAGCTCGAGCTGCTGCAGCAGGTGGCACAGGCGCAGGACACCGTGGCCCATGTGGCCGTGCGCATCAACCCGGACGTCGACGCGCACACGCACGAGAAAATTTCCACCGGCAAGGCGGAGAACAAGTTCGGGGTGAGCATCGATGAGGCGCGGCGCTGGTTTGCCCAGCAGGCGGCGTTCCCGCAGGTCAGGCTGGACGGCCTGCACGTGCACATCGGCTCGCAGATACTGAGTGTCGAACCGTTCCGCCAGGCCTTGCAACGCGTCGCCGCGTTCTGGCGTGAGCTGGCCGTCGGCGGCCATGCCCTTGGCAGCATCGATGTCGGCGGTGGCCTGGGCGTGTGCTACCGCGCCGGCCATGACCATCCGGTGGCACCGGCCGACTACGTCGGTGCGATCCGCGAGGCGCTGGCCGGCTTCAACGGCCAGATCCTGCTCGAGCCCGGGCGCTATCTGGTGGCCGAAGCCGGCGTCCTGCTGACCCGGGTGATCCGCGTCAAGCACGGCGACGAGCGCCGGTTCCTGGTGCTGGATGCGGCGATGAATGACCTGATCCGCCCAAGCATGTACGACGCCTGGCACGACATCGTGCCGGTATCCCACGGCGATCGCGCACCGGTCACCTACGACATCGTCGGCCCGGTGTGCGAGACCGGCGACACCTTCGCCCGCGGGCGCGAGCTGCCCGAATGCCGCGCCGGGGAACTGGTGATGATCAAGTCCGCGGGCGCGTACGGCAGCTCCATGGCCTCGACCTACAACTCACGGCCATTGACTGCCGAGGTGCTGCTGGACCGCGGCCGCTACGCCATCATCCGCCGCCGCCAGCGCCTGGAGAGCATGGTGACCGATGAGCTCGCAGCGGACCACTGGCAGACCGCGTGAGCGCGGGCGGCATGGCACCCGCCGCCCCGCGGTGAACGAAGCGGCCATGGCGCGGCACCAGGCGCGCCGCATGAGACGTATCGATCGGCCCGCGGCTTGCCCGGTGCGTAGCACGCGTGCCTATACTCGGCGCTGCCTGCCATGCCTCAGGGGACGCCGATGATGTCCGTACGCCACGTGTGCCGGTCCGCCTTCGCCGCCGTCGCCCTGCTCATGCTGGCGCCAGCGGCCAGCGCCACACCCGCCTACGACACCATCGTGCGCAACGGGCACATCATCGATGGGACCGGCTCGCCATGGTATGCGGCAGATGTCGCCATCAAGGACGGGCGGATTGCCGCGATCGGCCATTTCGCTCCCGGGCAGGCGACGAACGTGATCGACGCGCACGGCATGGTCGTGGCCCCGGGCTTCATCGACATGCTCGGACAGTCGGAGACCTCGATCCTGGTCGATCCGCGCCTGCCATCGAAAGTGTTCCAGGGCATCACCACGGAAATCACCGGCGAGGGCGAATCGGTGGCCCCGCTGAACGCGGCGATCATCGAGCAGCGCCAGCCGGGCTACGACCACTTCCACATCCATCCCGACTGGCGCAATTTCCAGGAATACTTTGCACGCCTGCGCAAGCAGGGCATGGGCATCAACCTGGGCACCTATGTCGGCGCGGCAAGCGTGCGCGAGATGGTGATCGGCTACGGCGACCGCGCACCCACGCCTGCCGAGCTGCGCCAGATGCAGGGGCTGGTGGAGGATGCGATGCGGCAGGGCGCCTTTGGCCTGTCTACCGCGCTGCAGTATCCCCCGGCGACCTATGCGCAGACGCCGGAGCTCGTCGCCCTGGCCCAAAGTGCGGCGCGCCACGGCGGCATCTACGCGACGCACATGCGCAGCGAGGGCAACGCCGAGATAGCGGCGCTCGACGAGACCTTCCGCATCGGCCGGGAAGCCGGCATCGGCGTGGAGATCTTCCACCTCAAGGTCTCGGGCAAACCGAACTGGGGCACGATGCCCAAGGTGGTTGCACGCATCGAGGCGGCACGCGCCAGCGGCATCGATGTCGCCGCCGACGCCTATCCGTACACGGCGTGGCAGAACAACTTTTCCTCGTTCATCCCGCCATGGGCGCACGACGGCGGCGACTCCAAACTGCTGGAGCGACTCAAGGACCCAGCCACACGGGCACGCATCCGCAAGGACATGCAGACACCCAGCGACGCCTGGGACAACACCTGGCTGGCGATCAACGGGCCACAGGACATCCTCATCTCCAGCGTCAGCAACCCCGAGCTGCAGAAGTACGTTGGCCAGCGCGTCAGCAGCATCGCCGCGGAGTGGCACACCGATCCGCTGGATACGGTCTTCGACTTCCTGGTCCGGGACCACGCCGCCACCGATGTGGTGGTGTTCGGCATGCAGGATGCCGATGTGGATCTGGCCTTGCGCCAGCCGTGGGTGTCGTTCGACACCGATTACCACGGCACGGCACCCGACGGCCTGCTCGGCAGGGATCACTCGCATCCGCGCGCCTACGGCACCTTCCCCCGGATACTGGCCAGGTACGTGCGCGAGCGCAAACTGCTCACCCTGCCCGACGCGATCCGGAAGTTCACTGCCCTGCCCGCGCAGCGCATGGGGTTGGCCGATCGCGGCGTGCTGAAGCGCGGCATGTGGGCCGACCTGGTCGTGTTCGATCCCGACACGGTCCACGACGTTGCCACCTACGAGGATCCCAACCGGCTTGCCATGGGCATGCGCTACGTGCTGGTCAACGGCGTGCCGGTGATCGCCGGCGGCCAGCTGACCGGCGCGCTTCCGGGGCAGGTCCTGCTGGGGCCTGGGTATGCCGGTGCCGGGCACCGGTGACGCACCTGGAATGAGGAGCCGCAAGCGCGGTTCCAGGCCTGGGAACGGGTCCAGACCCCAAGGCATGATCTGGTGAAGACGGGCGAACGCCCGGATTCCACCACTGCGTCCGCGAAATGCGCCAAAGACCTCGCGGACTCGGCTTTTTCACTTTACAACGCCGCACCCGAGGCGTCCCATACAGGCTGGCTGGACGCCAAGGGCCGTGCCACATGCCATCCGACCGCCGTGAGTGGTTCCTCAACCAGGTGTTCTGCCACCGGCGGATGCTGCGCGCCTACCTGCGCAGATACCTGTCCGCCGACGAGGACATCGAAGACGTCATCCAGGACACCTACCTGCGCATCTACGGCATCCAGGACTACACCACGGTCGAATCGCCCAAGGCGCTGCTGATCACCATTGCCCACAACCTGGCGGTGGAACTCGGGCGTCGTCGGGTCAGCCGTGCCACCGACGCAGTGGCGGATTTCGACACACTGGGCGTCTCTTCCGGCAACCCCCATCTCGAAGAGCAGCTCGACGCGCGCCGCCGCTTCGAGGCGTTCTGCTCGGCGGTGGACAGCCTGCCGCCGATCTGCCGGCGGGTGTTCGTGCTGAGGAAGGTCTACAAATTGTCGCAGGCGGAAATCAGTGCCGTGTTGGGCATCTCGCAGAGCACCATCGAGAAGCATGTCGCCAAGGGCCTGGTGCGCTGCCGGGATCACCTGCGCAGCCATGATCTGGTGGGTCACTCCATGGCGACCCGATCCGCGCCGACGGATGATGGCGCCGACAGTTGCCTGGCGGTTGAAGGAGACCTCCGATGAGCGGCGTGCTGAAATTCCGCAGCCTGGCCGAGGTGGAGGAGGAGGCCGCCGCCTGGGTGTGGCGCCTGGACGATGACGGCGTCTCCCCGCAGCTGCGCGCGGAGTTCGAGCAGTGGCTGGTGCGCGACCCACGCCATCGCCGTGCATTCGAGGAATTGGGTGGTATCTGGCAGTCGCTGGATGACCTCGCCGAGGCCAAGCGCGACGAGCGGGTCGCCACCTTCACCGCGCACGAGCGGCGTCTGCATGCCAAACCGACGTCAGCCCATGGATGGCTGCGCCGCTGGGCGCCCTGGGCCGTGGCGGCATCCTTGTTGCTCGTCATCGGCGGCCTGTCCTGGTACCAGCGCGGCAACGAGTCGCGGACCCTGGCCACGGCAGTGGGCCAGCGGCTCAGCGCCACGCTGGCCGACAGCTCGGTGGTGCAGCTCAATACCAACACCATCCTGGAGACGCACTTCAGCAAGGACCGGCGTGACATCTGGCTGAAGAAGGGAGAGGCCTCGTTCAAGGTGGCGCACAACGCCAATCGCCCGTTCTACGTGCACGCCGGAAATACGGTGGTGCGCGCGGTCGGCACCGCGTTCAACGTGCGGCTGCATGACGCGCGCGATGTGGAGGTCATCGTCACCGAAGGCGTGGTCGAAGTCGCGCCGCAGCGGGATGCAGCGACAGCGGCCGATCCTGGCGCGGCGCCACCGGGGTCCGGCCCGATGCTCCGCCGTGACCTCACTGCGGGGGAACGCTTCGACGCCTCGTCCGTCACCCCGGTGAGACGGGTCACGCCGACGACGGTGTCGGACACGCTGGCGTGGCATGAAGGCGCGATCATCTTCGACGGGGTTCCGCTGGCGCGGGCGATCGCCGAACTGAATCGTTACACCGACACGCGACTGGTGGTGGCCGATGCGGACATCGACGACCTGAAGGTCGGCGGACGGTTCCGCACCGGCGATATCGATGGCTTCCTCGAGGCCTTGACCAAGGCCTTTCCGGTAACGATACGCCGCACCTCCGATCACCTGGTCTACATCCAGGCCAGGGCGCCTGTGCAGCCAGTGCGGCGATAGTCCAGGCTTGGTGGTCCGCGCCAGTGGCGCGCCGATGGCGGAAAACACCATGAACCCCGTCTATGTAATGCCAGGCGCGTGCGCCGTCACCCCGGTAGATGCAGCGGATGGGAAAGACCACATGGCTTTCGCGTGGCCCGCTCTTGCTGGCGCTGCTGCTCGCCTTACCCGGCATGTCGGCATGCGTCGCCGCAGGCGCCAAAGACATGCTCTTCGACATTCCGGCGCAGCCGGCTGCGTCGGCATTGAACGAGTTTGCCAAGCAGGCGGATATCACACTGATCTTCTCCTATGACCTTGTCGCCGGCGAAAATACCTATTCGCTGCAAGGCCGCTTCACCGTGGACGCGGGGCTGACTCTCCTGCTGAGCGGAACCCAGCTGGGCTATCGGCATACCGCAGATGGCCCCTATCTCATTTGCCTGCGGAAGTCCTGTGGGCCAGGCGGGCCAGGCGACGCGGAGAAGCCGGGTGTCCATGAACCGGCGCAGCCGCGTGCGGAATAGTGGAAATCCATCGCCGAGCCGTCTTCAGTTGGAGCCGGCGGCCGTGCCGGGGATCTGCATCAATCCCAGGGGAGAAAGTGCAGCGATGCGAGGTCATCTTGCGATGAACCGTTTCCAGCGCCACACAGTTTGTGGCGCCCTGTTCATCGCGATCGGCACCTGGGTGGCCATACCGAACGTTCTGGCGCAGGAGGCTTCCGGCAGGAAGAGCTTCAATGTACCCGCGCAACCTGCAACCGCGGCATTGAATGCCTTTGCCGAACAGGCCGACATCACCCTGGTGTTCTCGCAGGATCGGGTGCAGGGCATCACCACTCATCCGTTGCAGGGCAACTACACGACGCTAGAGGGCCTGCAGGCCATGCTGGCAGGTACGGACCTGCACATCCAGAAAATCAACGGCACCACGATCTCGGTCGGGGATGGCTCCCGCGCGGATGGCGTTGGCTCGACCCCGACCATCGCCATGACCGGCCACGCCATCCTCACGCCAGCGGCTGCAGCCATGGCCCAGTCCACCGGCACGCCGGGCCAGGTGGCACCGCGGACGAAGAACCTGGGCACGGTGATCGTGACCGGCACGCGCACTGGAGACCGCACCGCGAGTTCGGCGCTGACGCCCATCGATGTGATCCCGCAGGAACTGCTGCTGAAGAGCAGCGCGACCAACCTGAGCACGGCGATCGAACGCTTCATTCCATCCCTGAACATGCCGCTTGCCACCGACTCGGACCTCATGGCGTTCCAGCGTCCATTCCAGCTGCGCGGCATGGCCGCCTCGCAGGTACTGGTGCTGGTCGACGGCAAGCGCTGGCATCCGGGAGCCATCGTGTTCACCTCCGGTGACATCGGCCAAGGCTCGCAGACCGTCGACCTCAATACGATACCGGTGGCAGCCATCGACCACATCGAGGTCCTGCGCGATGGCGCATCCGCGCAGTACGGCTCGGACGCGGTGGCCGGCGTCATCAACATCATCCTCAAGAAGGACGGGACGGGCGGCACCGTGGCCCTCGACGGTGGCAAGTACAGCGCCGGCGACGGCATGGGCTGGCAGCTTTCCGGCGACTTCGGCGCGCCACTGGGCAACGACCAGGGGTGGTTGCGCATCTCCGCACAGAATGGCAAACAGAACGCGACCAACCGCGCGGGCGTCGATGACCGTCCTGGGTTCAGCCACCTCGGCCAGACCTTCCGCCTTGGTGTGGTGCCCTTCACCGACCGCAACGTCATGCTCAACATGCAGTACGCCATCACCCCCGGGGTGCAGGTGTACGCGTTCAGTCACTTCGGACAACGGATTGGTGAACCATCCGGTTACTTCCGCTACGGCAGCAACACCCCGGAGCCGAGCAACCCGCTGATGGTGGAGATGTACCCCGATGGCTTCCTGCCGATCGAGCACGGCAACTCGCTCGACCGCTCGCTCACCGCGGGTCTGCGCGGGACGGTGGCTGGCTGGCATTGGGACGTCGGCGGCAGCAGCGGGCAGAACCGGCTGTCGTACGCGACCACGAACACCGCCAACTACGCCTTGATCAACGATTTCGGCAGCAGCCCAAGCCGCTTCCACGACGGCACACTGAAGTCGTCGCAGCAGACGATCAACATCGATATATCCAAGCCCGTGGCGGTCGGCTGGCTGCAGGGCCCGCTGACCGTCTCTTTCGGCACCCAATGGATACGCGACGCCTACAACGTCAGGGCGGGCGACCTGGGCTCGTATTACGTGGGTACCTCGGGCGTCAGCGGTGGTGCCCAGGGTTTTGCCGGCTGGGGGCCGTATGACGAGGTCAACGTGGCGCGCACCAACCTGGCCGAATACATCCAGCTGGAAACCAACCTGACCGACAAGCTTGGCGTTTCGCTGGCCGGTCGCCACGAGCATTATTCGGACTTCGGCACGGCGAACTCCGCGGCCTTGTCCGGCCGCTTCGATTTTACCGACAGCTTCGCCTTGCGTGGGACGCTCTCCACCGGCTTCCGCGCGCCGACCCTTGGCCAGCAATTCTATTCCGAGACCGCGTCCGGCTTCTTCGGCGAAGGCAACTCGCTGGGTCTACCGCCCGGCCCCTACCTGCGTGGCCTGGTCCCGACCAACAACCCCGTGGCCGTACTGCTTGGCGCCAAGCCACTCAAGGCGGAAAAGTCGCGCAGCTATACGTTCGGCGCGGTATGGAGCCCCACCAACGCGCTGACCATGAGCCTGGACCTGTACCAGATCACGGTGGACGACACCATCTCGCAATCGACCACCATCGCCACCAGCACTCCGGATGTGCGCGCCTACCTCACCGCCAACGGTATCGGCAACCTCAACTACCGCGGTGTCTCGTACTTCACCAACGCCGGCACGGTACGTACGCGGGGCGCCGACCTGGTTTCCAGCTATCGCCACTTGTCCGTCAACGGCGGCACGTCGCTGACCACGCTCAGCATGGGGTACCACGCGAACAAGGTCACCAACGTGATGCCGAACCCGGCCGTGCTGGATGCTCTGGGACTCAGCTTCCAGCGCCTGAGCCGGGTCAAGATCCTTGGCCTGCTTGCCGACTCTGCCCCGCGCAGCAAGATCATCCTTGCGGAAACGTATGGCCTGGGTCGGTGGGAACTCGACGGTGTACTGACCCGCTACGGCAAGGTCACCCAGTTCCAGTCCGATCCGGGCATGGATCAGGTCTACCCCGGCAAGTGGCTGCTCGACCTTGCCGCCAGCTACAAGGTGAACCGCTGGACGTTCACCCTTGGCGGCAACAACGTGCTCAACACTTACCCGGACAAGCAAAATACCGCCTTTGGCCAGAATGAGCACGGCATTCTGCGCTATTGGCAGGACTCACCATTCGGCTTCGAGGGCTCCTATGTGTACGGAAAAGTCAGATACAGCTGGTAGGACGGAGTGGGCAGGGCTGGTCCGATGCACCTCGGCGGAGGACACAGCATGTTGAACACGCAATCGGTCCTGCGCTTCAGCAAGATGCACGGCCTGGGCAACGACTTCGTCATGCTCGACTGCCGCGAGCGGTTGATGCCGCTGGACACCATGCAACTGCGTGCACTGAGCAACCGGCGCACCGGCGTCGGCTTCGACCAGCTGCTCAGCATCGAGCCCGCGCGCGATCCGGCCTGTGCGTTTGCCTATGGCATCTGGAACGCGGACGGCTCCCTGGTCGGCCAATGCGGCAACGGCGTGCGCTGCGTGGCCGCGTGGCTGCACCGTGCCGGCCTGCTGGCGCTGGATACCACGGTACGACTGCAGAGTCCTTCCGGCCCGGTGTCGGTGCGCCTGCTCGGTCCGACCGAGGTGACCGTCGACATGGGCGAGCCGGTGTTCGACCTGCCGCGCATCCCGTTCCTGGCCGACGCCGTGGCGCCGCTGTACACCGTGGACGTCGGTGGCGAGGAGGTGCAGATCAGCGCGCTGTCCATGGGCAATACGCAGGGCGTGCTCAGCGTGGACGACCTGGACGATCCGCGCGTGGCGCGGCTTGGCCCCCTGCTGACCATGCACCCGCGCTTCCCCGAGCAGGCCAACATCGCCGTGGTGCAGAAACTGGACCGCAGCCACGTGCGCATGCACGAGCACGAGCGTGGCGCCGGCTGGACCCAGGCCTGCGGCAGCGGCGCGTGCGCGACCGTGGTCGCCTTGCGCCAGCGCGGCGAGGTCGACGCCGAGGTGGAAGTGCGCATGCCCGGCGGCGCATTGCGCATCAGCTGGCCGGGTGTCGGCGAGCCGGTGTGGATGACGGGCCCGGCGGCCTTCGTGTTCGAGGGGGAATGGCCCATTCCCGAGCGGGCGCTTTGACCGCGCGGGCGTGCATTTGATCGTGGCGCGTCCGATGTCGCGCCGTTAGGCACCCGCTGTCGCTACGCGTTGCCGGGGGCCAGCAAGAAACCAAACCTTCCCAGGCATTGGATGGGGGACCGGCTGCCATGCCCGCAATGACCACACCGAGCTATCTGCGTCGGCTGAACACGTGGGATGCCTCGATGATCGTCATCGGCGGCATCATCGGTGCCGGCATCTTCCTCACCCCCGCCAGCGTCGCCCAGCACGCCTCGCCGGTGGTGGACCTCTCGCTGTGGGTGATTGCCGGCCTGCTGACCCTGGCCGGCGTGCTGTGCTACGGCGAACTTGGCGCGCGGCGGCCGGAGACCGGCGGCATCTACATCTACCTGCGCGAGGCGTTCGGCCTGCTGCCGGCCTTCCTGTTCGGCTGGACCATGGCCCTGGTCAACTACCCGGGCAGCATCGCCGCCGTCGCCACGGTGTTTGCCGAATACCTGTGCGCCGCGCTTGGCTTGCCCTCGCCGCTCTATGCCAAGCCGCTCGCGGTCGGCGCGATCGTCTTCATCGTCGGCATCAACCTGTTCGGCATCCGCGCCGGCGCCTGGATGCTGAACATTTTCACCATGCTGAAGCTGGTCGCCATTACCTTGCTGGTCGTCGCCGGGCTGGTCATCGGACACGACCACCTTGGCCTGGCCTGGATGGCGGATCCCGCGGTACCGCTGTCACGCTGGAGCTTCGTCGGCGCGCTGATGCCGGTGCTGTTCACCTACAGCGGCTTCCACTACTTGAACGACCTGGCCGGCGAGGTGCGCAACCCGCAGGTCACGCTTCCTCGCGCGTTGGCCTTGGGCATAGGCGGCGTCATGGCCTGTTACGTGCTGGCCAATTTCGCCTACCTGGCGGGACTGGGGCACGCCGGCCTTGCCGCCAGCACGGCGCCTGCCGCGGACCTGATGCGCAAGTTGTTTGGCGACCACGGCGCCACCGTGATTGCCGTCGGCATCGCCTGCTCGACCTTCGGCTACTGCACCATCGCGATTGCCGGGGGGGCCCGCGTGCTGCAGACCATGGCTGCCGATGGCCTGTTCTTCCGCGCGGTGGGGCGGGTCGAAATACGCACCCGTGCACCACAGGTCGCCCTGGCCGTGCTCGGTGCGTGGGCCATCGTCCTGGCGTGGTCAGGCAGCTTCAACGCCCTGCTCAACTACACCACCGTGGGTGAATACCTGGGGCACATGTTCGGTGTCGGCACGCTGTTCTGGTACCGCAAGCATTTCATCGACCAGCCGGCACCGTACCGTGTGCCGTTTTACCCGCTGCTGCCGTTGCTGTTCGTGCTCACCGTGTTCGCGGTGATCGTGGCCAGCGCCATCTATTCCCCGGGCAACGCCGGCATGAGCCTGCTCATCACCGCCATGGGTGTCCCGGTCTACTACATCTGGCGCTGGTGGTCGGGGCGCCATGCCACGCCAAGTCCGCGCGACGGCCAATGAATCCCGAAGCCGTCGTGGCGGAACGAATCTTCCTTCCCTTGCGGAGCACACCATGCGCATTCCCGCCCTTGCCATCCTTGCCTTGAGCCTGCTCGGCGGCTGCGCCAGCACGCCGCCCCTCACCCCGGCGCAGCAGGCCGACGCGCTCATGCAGCGCTATACGGGCGCGGTACCCGGCGCCTCGCTGCTGGTGGTCAAGGATGGTCGCGCCGTGATCAGCCGTGGCTACGGCATGGCGGACCTGGAGCGACACGTGGCCGCCACGCCGGCGACGAACTACCGGCTGGCCTCGGTGACCAAGCAGTTCATCGCCGCGGCCGTCCTGCTGCTGGCCGAAGACGGCAAGCTCTCGTTGGATGACTCCCTGCGCAAGTGGCTGCCGTCGCTGCCGGAGTCCGATGCCGCGATCACGCTGCACGAGGTGCTTGACCATACCAGTGGCCTGCCCGAGTACGAAGGTCGGATCCCGCCAGGCAGCAGCAAACAACTCGACGACGAGGATGTCCTGCGCATGCTGTCCTCGACCGACGAGCACTACTTTGCGCCCGGCAGCAAGTACCGCTACAGCAACGCCGGCTACGTGCTGCTGGGCCTGGTCATCGAGCGCGCCTCCGGCACCAGCCTGCAGGCCTTTCTCGCACAGCGCATCTTCAAGCCGCTGCACATGACGCACACCCTGATGTACGTGGCCGGCGGCGGCCCCGAGGTGAGCGACCGGGCCTACGGCTACAGCGAGGAAAACGGGACCTGGGTGCGCACCGACCAGAGCCCCGCCAGCGCGCTGCGCGGCGACGGCGGCATCTACTCCTCCATCGACGACATGGCCAAGTGGGATGCCGCGCTGTACGACAACCGCCTGCTCAGCGATGCCTCACGCGCCCTGGCCTTCGGCCACCAGGTGGAAGTCAGCCCTGGGCCGCCGCCGCAGTACTACGGCTTCGGCTGGCGCCTCATGGGCGACGTGATGTGGCATTCCGGCGAAAGCATCGGCTTCCGCAACGCGATCGTGCGCTGGCCGAAGCAGCACCTCACCGTGGTCGTGCTGAGCAACCGCAACGACCCGACCCCACACGACCTGGCGATCTCAATCGGCAGGTTGTTCCAGGCCGACGCCCAGGCCGAGCCCCACTGACTCCGCTTTCCGCAACAGAAAGTTGCCCCGCTTGATCCGCCATCCCATCTGCTGGAGAACCCATCATGCATAGCACGCAAATCCCACACAGTCGGCGCGACATCTCCTTGAATCTTCTCTGTGCGGCGCTGCTCGCTGCCCTCGCCGTGCCGGCCGCAGCCCAGCAGGCGACCCAGTCGTCCTCGGCCGAGACCCAGCCGACGGCGGCCACGACGCTCAAGGAAGTCACCGTCACCGGCTCGCGCATCAAGCGCGTCGACATCGAGCAGGCCCTGCCGATCACTGTCATCCAGAGGCAGACCATCGACGCCGAGGGCATCGTCTCGGCCGAACAACTGCTGCAGTTCCTCAACATCGCCGGCAACGGCGCCGACGGCCTCACTTCGGCCGCGGTGGACATGGATCTGGGTGAATTGCGCGGCACGGCCGGCGTGTCCGGTGCCAACCTGCGTGGCCAGGGCTCGGACGCGACGCTGGTGCTGTTGAACGGACGCCGCGTCGCCACGCATGGCCTGCGCGGCCAGGCCGTGGACCTCAACTCCATTCCGTTTGCCGCGGTCGAACGCGTCGAGGTGCTGCGCGACGGCGCCTCGGCCATGTACGGTACCGACGCCATCGGTGGCGTGATCAACTTCATCACCCGCACCGACTACCAGGGTGCCACGGTCAACGCCGGCATCGACGCCACCGAGGACGGTGGCGGCAACATCTCGACCTACAGCGTGCTGGGTGGCATCGGCGACCTCGACCGCCAGGGCTGGAACGCGTGGGGCACGCTCAATTACCGCCACGCCCAGATCCTGCGCAGCGGCCAGCGCGACTTCGCCAACAGCTTCCAGCCCGACCGCGGCGTGTCGCCGGATACCCGGGGCACGCCTTTTGCCACGGTGACCAACGTCACCGGCGGCATCATCAACGGCTCGCTGCCCGATCCCGCCGGCGGCGCCAACGCCGGCAACGTCAACATCCTCAACCTGCCTGGTGCCTCCGGCTGCGCCAGCGGTGGCCCGAACATGGGGCCATACGATTACCGGCTGTGGGACAGCGCCAGCCTGAAATACGCCTGCGCCTGGGACTACCCGGCCGCACAGGCGCTGCAGCAACCGCAGGACAGCCTCCAGTTCATGGGCCACGCCACCTTCAAGATCGACGAGGACCACAAGGTCTACGCCGAGGCGATGGGCTCACGGGTGAAGGTGGAACGCGAGTACGAACCGCTGCAGCTCAGTTCCAGCGCCTCGGCGACCGCCGTGCTCAACCCGACAACCTGGTACCCGCTGACCCCGGACACCCAGGCCACCTACGACAAGATCTACGACGCCATGGCCAACTACTTTGGCACCAGCAACCTGGTGTATGGCAACAAGATCCCCTATCGCTGGCGCTGCATGGCCTGCGGCCCGAAACAGATCGAGACCACCACCAAGGCCTACCGGGTGCTGGTCGGCACCGATGGCACGATCGGCACCTGGACCTACGACGTCGGCCTGTCACACGCATCCAGCAGGGCCACCTCGACGCTGGCCGGAGGTTACTACTTCTCCAGCGGGCTGCAGGATCTGCTCGGCAGCGGCACGCTGAACCCGTTCCTCATGCCGGACCAGGCGCAGAGCACAGCGGCCCTCGATGGATTGCGCCATGCCTCCGCCACCGGCATCAACCTGTATGGCGGCGATTCCACCGTGACCACCCTGGACGCCAGCGTCAATGGCGGCCTCGGCTTCAACCTGTGGGGTGGCGAGGCGCAGTTGGCGGCCGGCGTGGAGGCGCGGCGCGAAGGTTTCAAGTTTGGCGGCGTCCAGGTGCTGAACGGCTTGCCGCTCAACTACGACACCATCTACCAGGCGCCGTTCGACGAGACCAGCGAGCTGCCTGAGGTGCACCGTGACGTCAAGGCCGTCTACGCCGAGCTCTACCTGCCCATCGTGAAGACGCTGGACGTGACCCTGGCCGGACGCCGTGACCAGTACGACACCTTCGGCAGCACGGTCAATCCCAAGTACTCGTTCAAGTGGCAGCCGATCGAGAGCCTGGCGTTCCGCGGCGCCTACAGCACCGGGTTCAAGGTGCCCGAGTTCACCAAGTTGTTTGCCGGGGTTAACCGGGTCGACTACTTCGGCCGTGACCTGGTGGATCCAGCCAGCTGCCCTTCGGGTGTGGTCAGTGAAACGGTGGCGGGTTGCGCGCTGATCCAGCCAACCATCGTCACCGGCGGCAAGACCGACCTGCAGCCGGAGAAGGCCAAGCAGAAGAGTTTCGGCCTGGTGTATTCGCCGGTGGCCAACTTCAATGCCAGTGTCGACTGGTGGGAAATCGAGCGCACCAACACGATCCGCTCGCCGGACCTGCCTACGCTGATCGAAAACTACGCCTTGTTCTCCGCCAACTGGATCCGCGATGCCAGTGGCAAGGTGGTCGAGATCGACCGCCGCTTCATCAACTCCGGCGGCACGCTGATGAGCGGTGTCGAGCTGGACGCCAACCTGTTCGGCGAATTGGCCGGTGGCCGCTGGCACATCAACCTCAACGGCAGTTACATCGCCAGCTTCAAGGAAAAATCGCTGGCCAACCAGCCTTACAGCCACAACGAGGTCGGTGAGTACGTCCAGTTCTACAACCTGCCGCTGAAGTGGAAGCACACCCTCAACCTGAGCTGGGCCAAGGGCGACTGGACCCACACGCTCACCCAGATCTACCGCGCGGGCTACAAGGATGAGCTGCCGATCAGCGTCGCCAACGACAGCTACATTCCGCCGAACTGGAACCCGGACGTGGACGACTACCTCGTGTACAACTACAGCACGAGCTGGTCCGGCCTGAAGAACACCACGCTCACCTTCGCGGTACGCAACCTGCTGAACGAGGACCCGCCGTTCACCGCCCACCAGGTGGACTTTGCCTCCGGTGCCACCTGGGAGCCGCGCGTAGCCGACCCGCGCGGCCGTTCGTACTACCTGATGGCCGAGTACAAGTTCGACTAGAAGCCTGGCCGGCCTGCATCCGGCCGCCGCCGAGAAGCCGGCGGCGGCCACCGGAGGCATGGCTCAGGCGCCGCCCCACAACGCATCCGGGCACGACACCTTGCCGTCCACGTAGCTGACAGGGTGTGGCCGGTCGCGCTGCAGGAACACCGGCCCGTCGAGATCCACCACCGAGCACAGCTGGCCGACCAGGAACGCCGGGGCCATGGCCAGCGAGCTGCCGATCATGTTGCCGACCATGACCTCGAGGCCCAGCCGGCGTGCCTCGCGCGCCATGGCCAGGCCCTCGCTGAGGCCGCCGCACTTGTCCAACTTGATGTTGACCACCTGGAAGCGCCCGACCAGGCCACGCAAGTCGGCGAGGCCCTGCGCGCTTTCGTCCGCGGCACACGGGATGGGGCAGTCCAGGCCATCCATCAGGGCCTCCTGGCCGATCGGGAACGGCTGCTCGACCAGCTGCACGCGGGCCTCGACCAGCACCGGCATGAGGCGGGCCAGCGAGGCGCGGTCGAAGCCCTGGTTGGCGTCGATGCTGAGCCACACCTCCGGGCGCGCGGCACGCACGGCGCGCACGCGGTCGGCATCCTCGGCCTCGCCGGTCAGCTTCATCTTGATCGCCCTGGCCTGGACGTAGGCCCGCGCATCGGCAGCCATCTTCGCCGGCACGTTCGCGCCCACGGTGAACGTGGTGAGCAGGGCGCGCGGGGTTTCGAGCCCGGCGATCTGCCATGCCGGCCGGCCGTCCAGCTTGGCCTCCAGGTCCCACAGTGCGCAATCCACCGCGTTGCGCGCACCGCCGGCGGGCAGCAGGGCCTGCAATGCCTCGCGATCCAATCCCGCCTCCAGCTTGCCACGCACCGCCTCGATCTGCCGGAGCATGCCCGGCGCATCGTCGCCGGCATGGTAGGAGACGCCGGAAGCTTCGCCGCGGCCCAGCTGCCCGTCCTTGCCCAGAGTGACCACCACGACGTCGGTGTCCCACATGGTGCTGCCGGTGATGGTGAAGGGTTCGCGCAGGGGAAAGTTCTCGATCGCGACCTGCACGCTGAGTGCGTCGAGGCGTGGCGCGCTCATGCCGCCGCTCCGGCGGTGCCGAAGGCGGCATCCAGTGCATCCACCAGGACCTCGACGCCGTCCCGGATCGGGTCGACGCAAGGCAGGCCGGTCTCGGCCTCGATTGCCGCGCGCCGTCGCGCATATTCGGCCGTGCCCAGGCTCGAAGCGTTCACCGCCACGCCGATGCAGCGCACCACGGCATTGGTCAGCCGCGCCGCCTCCACGTAGCGCGCGATGCAGGTCGCGAGCGGCGGGATGGAGAAGTCCGGCAGATCCTCGATCGTGCTGCGCGCCAGGTCGTGGCACAGCACCAGCGCATCCGGCTGCGTACCGTGCAGCAGGCCGAGCGTGACCGCGGCAAAGCCCGGATGGAACAGCGAGCCCTGTCCCTCCACGACATCCCAGTGCCCGGGCGCGTTGGCCGGGGACAGCACCTCGGCCGCACCGGCGACGAAATCGCTGACCACCGCATCGATCGGGATGCCGGCACCGGCAAGCATGATGCCGGTCTGCCCGGTGGCGCGGAAGGTGGAGTCGCGACCGCGCGCGCGCAAGGCGCGATCGATCGACAGCGCGGTGTATTTCTTGCCCACCGCGCAGTCGGTGCCCACGGTCAGCAGGCGATGGCCGGAACGCTTGGCGCCCGTGCCCACCGGCAAATGCTCCGGCGGTACGCGCACGTCGACCAGGCGGGCGCCAGAGGCCGCCGCCAGTTCCGCCAGCCCCGGAACCTCGCGCAGCGGGGCGTGCATGCCGCTGACGATGTCCAGGCCCAGGCGCGCGGCCTCGCGCATGGTCTCCAGCCACGACGGGGCAAACGCACCGCCGACCGGCGCAATGCCGATGACCAGGCTTTGCGCGCCACGCTCCCTGGCCTGCGCCAGGCTGACATCGGGCAATCCGACGTCGGCCTGGCATCCCGGAAGCCGCAGCTGCCCACAGCACAGCTCACGGCGCCAATGCGCGATACCGGCCGCGGTCTTGGCATCGGATGCCGCGGGTACGTCGCCGAGAAACAACAGGTACGGTGCACGGAGGGCAACAGGCATGGGATCGTTCCTGGGTCGATGGCGCCTGGCGCGGTCGCGCGGCGCAAGTCCGTCAGTCTAGGCCTGCGCCAGGTGCGAAGTAAGGGGTGCTGCCGGCGCGGATAGGCAGCGCCAGCCTGGCGTGGCAAAGTGGCGCCTGACCCGACCGATCCATCACGCAGGCGGTCCGGCACGCCGGGACCGCCTGGTGGCAGTGCACGCAGACGCAATATGGACCTGGCTCATTTCTTCCTTTTCGTGGGTATCGGCCTGTTCGCGCAACTGGTCGACGGTGCGCTGGGCATGGCCTACGGCCTGGTGTCCAGCTCGATCCTGCTGGCGCTCGGCTTGCCGCCCGCGGTGGCCAGCGCCACGGTGCACACGGCCGAGGTCTTCACCACCGGTGCCTCCGGCGCCGCCCATGCCTGGTTCGGCAACGTCAGCTGGAAGCTGTTCCGGCAACTGGCCATCCCGGGCGCGATCGGCGGCATCCTCGGCGCGACGGTGCTCGCCAACGTGCCTGGCGAGACGATCCGTCCACTCGTCGTCATTTACCTGCTGATCCTCGGCGTCATGGTGTTGTCGCGCGCATTCGGCAAGCGTCTGTCACGCCATCGGGTGCGTCATCCCGGGTGGCTCGGCCTGGTTGCCGGCGCGCTCGATGCGATGGGCGGCGGCGGCTGGGGGCCGATCGCCACCAGCACCCTCGTGGCCCGGGGCGGCAATGTGCGCCGCACGATCGGTTCGGTGAACGCCGCCGAATTCGTGGTCACCACCTGTGTGGCGGGCGCCTTGGCCTGGCATATCGGCATCGGCCACTGGTCGATCGTGCTTGGCCTGCTCGTCGGCGGAACGATCGCCGCCCCATTTGCCGCCTGGCTGGTGCGCCACCTGCCGGAGCGGGTGATGCTGGTGGCCGTGGGCAGCCTGATCATTGCACTCAGCGTCACCCAACTCGTCCTGCGCCTGCGCTGACGAGGCGAGGCCCAGGGTGGACGAGATTGCCGTGGAACGGGCCACACCGGCGACCCGGTACCGCGCGCAAAGGACTAGCGCAAGCGCTCCCATTCCGCCAGCAGCGGCAGGCGGCGCACGCGCACGGCGCTGGCGCGGAACACTGCGTTGGCCAGGGCCGGCGCCGCGCTCGGCATGGCGAGGAAGCTCGCCCCCGTTGGTGGACGGTCGCCCGGGACGGTGATGACCTCGACGTCATTGGGCAGCTGCGCCATGCTGGCCAGCGGGTAGTCGGCCAGGGTCTGCTGCTGGATGCGCCCGCCCTTGAAGGTGATCGCCAGGTTCAAGGCGTTGGACATCGCATCGAGCGTCGCGCCGGCGACCTGGTCGGCCAATCCCAATCGGTTGATGACACGGCCGACGTCCACCGCGCAGACCACGCGCTGAATGACCAAACGCTCGCCATCCACGGCCACCTCCACTGCGTGCGCCACGTAGGCGCCACCGAGATGCCAGCAGGCAAGCCCGAGCCCATTCACGCTGTGCAGCCAGTCCTTCCAGCCGATGCGCTCGGCAACCAGCTCCAGCACGTTGCGCAGGCGGCCGATGTCGAGCGTGCTGCCGTCGCCCAGCGGCAGCTGGCGCGGCTCGCCCAGCAGGCGCTGCTTGAACGCCAATGGATTCTCGCGCAGCTGGTGCGCGATCTCGTCGATGAAGCTCTCCACCACGAAGGCGTTGGCCACGTCGGGCGCGCCGCGCATGGGCCCACGCGGCACGGCGCTGGAGAGCGCATACCAGTCGCTGCGGTAGTTGGGGACCAGCGCGGCAGGCATCTGCGTGGCACGCAGCTCGGAGGCCCACAGGCGGGCGTCGGGAACCCCGCGGCGCGCCGTGGCCGAAGCGCTGGCCATGCGCTGGGTCCAGGCAATCACGTCGCGCTTGCGGTCGACGATCGCCTCCAGCCGGTGCACGCAACCGGGCTGGTAGTAGTCGTGGGCCAGGTCCTGCTCGCGCGACCACCACAGGCACACGGTCTTGTCGACCGCCTTGGCCAGCATCACCGCCTCGGCCACGTAGTCGTGATCCAGGCGGCGTCCGTAGCCACCGCCCACGCGTGGCACCTGGATGTCGATCTGCGCCGGTGCCAGGCCGGTCAGGCGCCGCACCACCGACCAGGCCTGCTGCGGCGCCTGTGTCGGGACCACGAGCTGGGCCTGGTCCTTGTCCAGGCGCACGATGCAGTTCATCGGCTCGGCGGTGGCGTGTGCCAGCCAAGGCTGGAAGTAGGTGGCATCGAAGCGGCGCGCGGCGTGCTTGCCGGCGGCGTCCACGTCGCCGTCGTTGCGCACGCGCATGGTCGGATCGGTTTGGCCGTCCAGCAGCTTGGACGCCTGCTGCTCCAGCACCCCGCTGTCCTCGCTGGCGCTGGGGCCAGGGTGCCACGTCAGCTTGAGCTTGCTCCGGCCCTGCAGCGCAGACCAGGTGCTCGTGGCCAGCACGGCGACGGCTGGCGCGATTGCCGTGCTGCCCCAGGGCAGGCCGGGCTCGGGGGTGATACGGAGCACCTTGGCCACGCCGTCGACGGCCAGCGCCTCCTTGCTGTCGAGTTCGGCCAGCGTGCCGTCAGGCCAGGGGCATTGAGCCAGCACGGCTACCAGGAAATCACCCGGACGCTCGTCGATGGCAAAGCGCAGCTGGCCGGTCACCATGGCGCGGGCATCGACATCCCCGGCATCGCGGCCGATCAGTCGATACTGCTGTGGCGACTTGAGCGGCGGCACCTGGCCGGGCAAGGCCACATCGCTCGCGGCGCCGGCCAGGCTGCCATAGGTGACGCGGCGGCCGTCCGGCGCAATGACCGTCCCCGATTCGCAACGCAGGCGCTCGGCCTTCACGCCCAACCGGGTCGCTGCCGCCTGCAGCAGCATCCAGCGCACCAGCGCGCCGACCGGGCGCAGGTCGGCCCACGCCGCGGGAATCGAGGTACCGGTGCCGCCAAGCTGGCGGCCATACGTCCAGCGCGGCTGGCCGTTGGCGTCGCTGACGTCCAGGCCCAGCGGCACCACGCTGACGCGGTTCCAGTCGGCATCCATCTCCTCGGCAATGATCAGCGGCAGGGAGGTGGCCACACCGGTGCCGGTATCCGGATCGCGCGCACCGATCAGCACGTTGCCCTCGGCATCGATGCGCACGTAGGCACCGAGGGCATGGAAGTTGTCGCCGAGCAGGCCGGGAGGCAGCGGCGGCGCATCGGCACGCGCCTGGCCGATGCCGACCATCAGCACGCCGGCGCCACCGGCCAGCACCTGCAGGAAGCGCCGGCGTGACAGGCGCAGATACGGCAGCGGTCCATCCACCACGCTCATGCCACGTTGGCCTTGCCCGCGGCGGCACGCTTGATCGCGCGGCGCACGCGCGTCTGGCAGCCACAACGGCATACGTTCGGCAACTGGTCGATGTCGTCGTCGGTGGGTTGCGGCTTGCGCTGGAGCAGGGCGACACCGGAGATCAGCCACCCCGGCGTGCAATAGCCGCAGCCGATCGCGTCCTCGTCGATGAAGGCCTGTTGCAGCGGATGCAGGGTGCCGTCGTTGGCCGCCAGGCCTTCCACGGTGAGTACCTCGCGCCCGGCCAGCTGCTCGATGGTCACACCCGCGGCAGGAACGGGTTTGCCAGCCACGAGCACCAGGTCGGCGCCGCTGCTGGCCAGCTCGCCGGCAATCTTGGTGCCGGTCAGGCGCAGCACATCACGCAGGTACCAGAGCAGGGGCAGCTTCGGGTCGCCGGTGTGGCGGAAATGCTCGCCGTTGATCAGCACGTCGATGGCCGCGCGCACCTTGTCGGGGACGATCGTGTCCTCTGGTGCAATCGGCAGGACCTGTGCTTGCGCGGCCAGCATGCGTGTCTCCTCCGGAAACTCTGCGCACATTGTCGCATTGCACCTGCCGTGCAAGGTATAGGCGCGGCTGAACGGCGGTGGCACGCCGATGCCGCGACCATGGCCACGTCCGGCGACGCCGGCGTGGGCCGCGGCCGCTCCGCAATCGCTCAGGAAGCTGCGTCGAGCCGCAACATGCCACGCACACCGATGCAGCAGGCGCCACCCACGCTGATCGCGCCGCCGTCCCCGTCGACACGCACCTCCAGGTAGCCATCGCGACCGACCTCGCGGCCCTGGCTCGCCCGCCACTGCCGGCCATAAAGGCCCAGGCCACCGGTGGCCTGCAGGTAGGCGGCGATCGCCGCATTCGCGCTGCCGGTCACCGGATCCTCGGGGATGCCGTCGGCCGGGCAGAACGCGCGCACCGCCATCGCCACCGCGCCCTCCGGCTCACGGCCGAAGACACAGGCACCGATCACCGACCAGTCCATACTCAGTGCCGCCAACGCCGCCATGTCGGGATGCAGCGCCCGCACCACGGCCGCCTGGCCCAGGTCGCAGACCAGCCAGCGCGGCCCGTTGTCCACCTCGCGCCAGCGGCCCGGCTCGAGCGGCGCGCCCAGGGACGCGGCCAGACGCTGCATGGCGGTGGTGTCATGTTCGCGCAGCCGCGCAGCAGGCGCCTGCACGTGGATGATGCACGCTGCGCCCGTGCCCTCGACCTGCACCGGCAGCAAGCCGGCGGCACACTGCTGCACCAGGCGGGATTTGCCGGCACCGACCATGCCGGCATCCAGCGCGGCATACGCGGCACCGACGCTGGGGTGACCCGCATACGGCAGCTCCTGGCGCGGAGTGAAGATGCGCACGTGATAGTCCGCCGCCGGATCGGTCACCGGCAGCAGAAACGCGGTCTCGGAAAGATTCGTCCAGCGTGCGACGCGCTGCATCTGCACCGCATCCAGGGTCCCGGCATCCAGCACCACCGCCAGCGGATTGCCGGCAAACAGGCGGTCCGAAAACACGTCCAGCTGCAACCAGGGCAACTGCAAAGACATCGCCAACTCCCAATCGACAGGACTCGCCCCGAGTCATCCAGGCTACCGCTGGCCGCCACGAGCATGGCGGCGTCCATATGACAGTGCGTGGCCGCCTCGGCTAGTATCGATGCATTGCTCGAGACTTGGCCATGCGACGACTGCTGCAATGCCTGCTGCTGGTGCTCCTGGGCGGCGCGATCCTGGGTTGTGGGCCGCCGCGCAAGAGTGTATTTCCACCGCAGGTGAGCATCCAGCAGCTCATGGTGCAGCCGGATGGGCAGTGGCAACTCACCTTGCGCATCCAGAACAACAGCTATGCCGGGATGGATTTCACCGCGCTCAGCGGACAACTGCGCATCGGCAAAGAGATCCCGGTACGGCTGCACGCCACGTTCAAGCGCTCGATACCGGAGCTGGCCGGCGACGTCATCAGCCTGGTCGTGTTGCCCACCGCGAACATGTCGCAGGCCTTGCAGGCAATCGCGGCCAAGGGCAGCGCCGGCGCGTTGGAATACCAGATAAGCGGCAGCGTGACGGCTACGCCCGAACAGGCCAAGAAGCCGCAGGATTTCCCTTTCCACGGCACCGACTGGCTGTCGCCGGTGCCGGGTATCGCCAACACCTATCGCTGAGCTCGTTGGCCGGGCTCCCTCGTTATCCGGAGAACGCCGCATGACTGCCTACACCGCCCCACTCGACGACCTGCGCTTCGTCCTGTTCGATGTACTTGGCGCAGACCAGATCCTGCACGGCTTGCGCGGAGGCGAGGAGCATACGCGCGGCATTTTCGACGCGGTGCTGGAAGGCGCCGCACAACTCAGCGAACAGGTTCTGGCGCCGACCAATGCCCCGGCAGATGCCGAGGGCTGCCATTTCGACCCGCAGACCCACACCGTCACCACCCCGCGCGGCTTCAAGCACGCCTTCGCCCAGTTCGCCGAGGGCGGCTGGACCAGCCTGACCAATCCGGAGCGCTATGGTGGCCAGGCCCTGCCCCTGGTACTCGGCATCGCCACAACGGAAATCTTCCAGTCGGGCAATCTCGCCTGGAGCCTCTATCCGCTGCTTTCCGAAGGCGCCACGCACGCACTGGAAATGCATGGCGAGGAGTGGCAGCGCGAACGCTTCATGCGCCCCATCATCGAGGGCCGCTGGACCGGCACCATGTGCCTGACCGAGCCGCAGGCCGGCTCGGACCTCGGCCTGCTCAAGACCCGGGCCGATCCCGCCGGTCCCGACGCCGAAGGCCACGCCAGCTACCGGCTAAGCGGCACCAAGATCTTCATCAGTGCCGGTGAGCACGACCTGACGGAAAACATCGTCCACCTGGTACTGGCCCGCCTGCCCGATGCACCGCCTGGCAGCGCCGGCATCTCCATGTTCATCGTGCCCAAGTTCAAGGTGAATGCCGACGGCAGCCTGGGCGAACGCAACCCGGTCACCGCCGGCGCCATCGAACACAAGATGGGCATCCATGCCTGCTCGACCTGCGTGATGAATTTCGACGGCGCAGTGGGCTACATGATCAGCCGACCGCACAAGGGTCTGGCGGCCATGTTCACCATGATGAATGCGGCGCGGCTCTCGGTCGGCGTACAGGGCCTGGCGCTGTCCGAACGGGCATGGCAAAACAGCCTCACCTATGCACGCGAACGCCTGCAGTCGCGGGCGGCATCCGGCCCACGCTTCCCCGACCTGCCGGCCGACAACCTGCTGGCGCAACCGGACGTACGACGCATGCTGCTGACCCAGCGCGCGTTTGTGGAAGGCTCGCGCGTGCTGGTGTTGTATACGGCGCTGCAGCGGGACATCGAGGCGCGCGCCGAAGACGAGGCGGCGCGTCAGGCCGCTGGCGACCTGGTGGCGTTCCTCATCCCCATCGCCAAGGCGCTGGCCACCGAGCTGGCCCAGGAATCCACCAAGGAAGCTCTGCAGATCTACGGCGGTCACGGCTACATCGCCGAGAACGGCATGGAGCAATTCGTGCGCGACGCACGCATCATCACCTTGTACGAAGGCACCACCGGCATCCAGGCCGAGGATCTGCTGGGGCGCAAGATCCTGAAGCTGCAGGGCGCCGGGTTCAAGCGCCTGGTCGGCGAGATCGGCGCTTTCTGCGCCCGCCACCAGGACGACCCGCAGCTCGCAGCCTTCACCACCGTGCTCGCCGACATGAGCACGAAATGGGTGGGCCTCACCACCAGCCTGGCGGCACGGGCCCAGGCCAACGCCGAGGAAGTCGGCGCCGCCGCCGTCGACTACCTCTACTACTCCGGCTATCTCACCCTGGCCTACCTGTGGGCGCGCAGCGTGGCGGCCGCCGAGTCGGGTGGACAGGCCGCTGCGTTCCGGAAGGCCAAACGCGACACGGCGCGCTTCTACTTCACGCGCATCCTGCCGCGTTGCCTCGGCCATCAGGCAGCCATCGAGGCCGGGGTGGACAGCCTGCCCGACATCGACTGAGGCGCGCACCCATGCGTGTGCCGCACGGGCGCGCACGTCAAACGCCTGGGTACCCTTCACACTGTCTGCACATCACCTGCACAGCCAGGCCACGTGCTCCCGCGTACAGTTCGCCGAAGCTGAACGAGGGCACGACGGGAGTTCAAACCCGGGGTGTGCTGAGGGCCCGAATACGGTAGGTTCGAACCCGACAGCACCTTGACGATTTCCATCCTCCCGCTTGCGCCGTGCTGTCAGCCACGTGAGCAAACAGCTTGGAGAGCACGATGAACATGAAAATGACACGCATGGCGGTCTTGGCGGCAGGTTTCGCCGCGCTGGGCCTGGCTGGCTGCTCGCAGTATGTGAAGCAGACCGATTTCCAGCAACTGCAGCAGACGGTGCAGGAGCAGGGCAACACCCTCAAGACCCAGCAGGGCGAGATCGACGCGATCAAGCAGCAAATGGCATCACAATTCTCCAAGTATGACGCGGCCATCACGGCCATGCAGGGGCGCGTCAATGTCGACACCGTGGCGCACTTCGCGTTCGACAGCGCCGAACTGAACGCGCAGGACAAGCCGGCACTGCAGGACTTTGCCCAGACCATCAGCAAATACCACCCGAACGTGCTGATCACCGTGGAAGGCTTTACCGACCCGGCAGGCTCCAGCAGCTACAACAAGAAGCTGGGAATGGAGCGCGCCAACGCGGTGCGTGAGTTCCTGGTGAGCAGCGGGCTGAACGCCGACCAGGTCCGCGCGGTCAGCTACGGCAAGGACACCAATCGCCAGGTCACCAAGGGCGGCACCCGCGATCAGGGCGCAGACAACCGCCGTGTTGCCTTGACGGTGGATTCCACAGGCGCGTCCAGCTCCAGCAACGGCATGGGCCAGTCATCCTGACCGGCTGACGGCCACACCGGTACCTGCGCGACAGGGATCCGGGCGGGACCAGCCGACAGCGGCAAGCGCTGCGGCAATGCAACACGAAAAACCCGGGCCAGCCCGGGTTTTTCGTGTTCGCCACCCTTCACCGCGGCCTCTGCCCCCGCAGCCAGCGGCAATCAGCCATCCAGCTTGCCAAAATGTGCGCCGTGTCACAAAACGGCAACTTTGGCCCATCCGCGGCAGCACAGAGTGACGCGGGGAGCCTGGATCACGAATCCGGTTGGACGAAGGCCAGGCAGGACCTGGCTTCGATGCACCGCTATGAGCCATCCACGCCAGGAATGTCCTGAAACGGCTTGTCCTTGCTGCGCAGGTATTGCCGGATCAGCGCTTCATGGATTTCCGCGGTGCACATCAATTCGCGCGACAGCGCATCCTGCACTTCGACCTTCGTAAACTGCCGCGGTACCGTCCGCGCCGGTGGCGCCAATTGCCCGGCCTTGGCTGAGGGCCCCGCAACCAGCGACTCGGAATCGAGTGCCAGCAGGTGGGAAATGTCGTAGGCGGTGTCATTCATACCGTGAGCCAAGCAACAGGCCTGCCAAGGACCTGCGGACGCGACGGCTTCTGCGGCATCGACTCCTTGGCCGCAGCATGCATCGACCGCCGGCGCCTGATACCCGGCGCAGGGATTCAGACGTGCGCCGACGGCGGCGTGGTGGGTGCGGACCCGCGGGCAGCCGGACCTCGGCGCAGCAGCGCGTACAACACCGGCATCACCAGCAGCACCAGCGGCAGCTGCACCAGCATGCCGGAGATGATCGCGATAGCCAGCGGCTGCTGCATCTGCGAACCCTGGCCGATGGCGAGCGCGAGCGGCAACAGGGTCAGGATCGCCGCCAGGGTCGACATCAGGATCGGCCGCGTCCGGTGTTCGCCAGCCGCATGCAGGGCATCATGCAGCGTCATCCCCCGCTCGGCCTGCTGCAGCTCGGAAAAAAAGAAGATCGCCAGCTCGGTGACGATGCCCACGATCATCGTCATGCCCATCATCGCCGAGATGTTGAGCTCGACGCCGGTCACCCACAGCCCCACGAACACGGCGGGAACGGCGAGCAAGGGCATGAGCAGGACGACGATCGCCACGCGGAAACTCTCGTACAGGAACAGCAACAGGGTGAATACCAGCGCGATGGCCGCCGCCATCACGATCATGAGGCCACGAAACGCCTGCTGCTGCTGCTGGTAGGTACCACCCAACTGATAGACCACGCCCTTGGGCAGCAGCCCCCTCGTGTTCATCGCCCTTTTCACATCCGCGACGGCCGCACCCAGGCTGCGGCCGCTGAGGCGGCCAGTCACCGAGACCGTGCGCTTGAGGTTGATCCGCGTGATCTCCGGCTGGCCCTGTACCTGGGTGATGGTGGCCACCCGCGACAGCGGCAGGACGTGGCCATCGGGCGCGCGGATCAACAGGTGCTCGATCTGCTCGATGCGCTGATGCGCACTGTCCGGCAGCCGCACGCGCACACCCACCACTTTGTCGCCCTCGGGCATGCGGGCGGCGACCGTGCCATCGACCGCCGCCGCCACCTGGTCAGTGACGCCCACCGGGTCGAGGCCCTCGAGTGCGGCCCGCGTTTCATCGACCTTGATGGTCAGCGCATCGCCGGCCGGGTTGATGCCGTCGAGCACGCTGACCACGCCGTCGATCTTGCCGATTCTCGCCGCGACCCTTTTCGCGGTGGCGTTCAGCGTGGCGGCATCGGCGCCGGAGAGCTGCACCTCGATCGGCTGCGGCACCGCAACCAGGTCGCCAATCAGGTCCTCCATCAACTGCGCCACGTCGACATCCAGCCCCGGCACCTGCTTCTCCACCTGGCTGCGCACCGTTTCCATGACCTGTTCGGTCGAGGGCCGGGAGCCGTTCCGCAGACGCACGAAGAAGTCGCCGTTGTTCGCCTCGGTCAGGCCGCCGCCGAGCTGCAGGCCCGTGCGCCGCGAATAGGTGTCGACGTAGGGATTGGCCCGGATGATGGTTTCGACCTGGCGCAGCAGGCGGTCGGTTTCCTCCAGCGAGGTGCCCGGCGGCGACAGGTAGTCGAGGATGAAACCACCCTCGTCCATGTGCGGCATGAAGCCAGAGCCGACCTGGGTATAAGCCAGGCCGCCGAGCGCGAGCAGCGGGACGATGATCACCAGCACCAGCCACGGCCGCCGCAGTCCGCGTGCCAGCGCGCTCTGGTAGCCGGCCATCATCCGGCGGGTGAAGCGGCCCTGTCCGGGTTCGGCGAGATGCTTTCGGTCGAGGAAGCGCTCGGCCAGCAATGGCACCGCGACCCAGGTCAGCAGGTAGGAAATGATCAGCGCGCTGGCCATGGTCAGCGACAGCGCCTTGAAAAAGGCGCCGGTGACGCCGGTCAGGAACGCCAGCGGCAGGAAGATGATGACGGTGGCAGCGCTGGAGCCGGTCAGCGGCCGGGTGAATTCCCACGCCGCCGCGGCCACGCGCTCGTGGATTTCGCCGCTGCCACCGCCGACGCGACGCATGATGTGTTCCAGCATCACGATGATGTCGTCGATGATCAGGCCGACCGCTGCCGCCATGCCGCCCAGCGTCATCATGTTGAAGCTCATGCCAAGCACGGACAGCAGCAGCACGGTGATCGCCAGTACCGAAGGCACCACAATCAGCGCGATCAGGATCACCCGCGTGTTGCGCAGGAACACGAGCAGGATCAGCCCGGCGAGCACGATCCCGACCAGGATCGCGTCGCGCACGCTGCTGGCCGCCGCCGTCACCAGCTCGGTCTGGTCGTACCAGTTGGCAATGTGCACGCCCGCAGGCAGCTGCGGCGCATAGTCGGCGAGCTTCTGCTTCACATCCCTGGCGATCTGCACGCTGTTGCCACCGGGCTGCTGGTAGATCTGCAGCAGCACCGCATTCTGGCCGTCGGCGTTGACCCGGATCCACTGCGGCACATGGCTCAGGCTGAGTCGCGCGACGTCCTTGAGGCGAATGACGCCGCCCGGCGACGCCCGCACCACGATGTCGCCCAAGGCGGCAAGGGTGGTCGGCTGGTTGTCGGCCAGCAGCAGGTACAGCTTGTAATGGTCCGAGATGCGGCCCATCGCCTGGATCGTGGCGGCGCTGCTGACGGCCTGGGTGACCTCGGCCAGGCTCAGGCCGCGCGCGCGCAACTTGCCCGGATCCACGTCGGCGTGGAACTCGGCAACCTCGCCACCCTGCACGTCGACGTGCGCGACGCCGGTGATGGCGCTGAGCAGCGGCCGCAGCCGGTACTGGGCCAGATCGTGCAAGTCGCTCGGCGAGAGCGTATGCGAACGCAGGCTGTAACCAAGCTCGGGAAAGGTGGTGGGATCCATGCGTCGGGTAGTCAGCTGCGTGCCCGCCGGCAACTGCGTCAGCACCTGGCCGGCGGCGCCGTTGATCTCCTGCAGAGCCGCGTTCATGTCGAAGCCCCAGTCGAAGCTCACCTCGATCTCGGCGCTGCCGCGGCTGGTGGTGGACTTGACGTCGCGCACGCCACGCACCCGGCGCACCGCCACCTCGACCGGCGTGGTCACCTGGATCGCCATCTGGTCGGCCGGCTGGTCGCCGGCATCGATGCTCATCTGCACCCGCGGGAACGCGACATTGGGGAACAACGCCACCGGCATGAGAAACGCGCTGGCGACGCCGCCCAGGGCCAGCATGAAGGCCAGGAAAAGCAGCGAGCGGCGGTGCCGCTGAATCCATACGCTGAAGTTCACCGCGCCGAACCCGCGCTGGACGGAGCCTGCGTCGCGGCAGGCGGCGGCGCCGCGACTGGCCGACTGGCATCGGTCTTCCGCGTACTGACCGCTACCGCGTCGCCGTCGGCGAGTTCGTAGACGCCCAGCACCACGATCGGCGCCTGCGGGTCGATCGCCCCCTGCACGCCGACGGTGGTGCCGTCGGGGCTGGGCAGCGTCACGTCGACGCGTCTGGCGTGGCCGTCGTGGACCTGAAACAGGTAATCGCCCTGGTCGTCATGCAGCACCGCGTCACGCGGCACGGCCCACGCCTGGAAATCGCTGGCGTCGATCCGTGCCGTCACGGCGGCACCGGCCACCAGCCTGGCGCCCGCGCTGGCCGGCAGTTCGACTTGCGCCGGCAGCAGGTGCGTCTGCGGATCGATCGACTGGCCGATCATCTGCAGCGTGCCCGTAAGGCCCGCACCCGGCCCGTACACGCTCTTCAATTGCACCGGCATGCCTGCATGCAGCTTGCCACCGCTCTCAGGCTGCACGCTGAGTTGCGCCACCAGCGCGTGCGCCGGCGTGAAGTCCAGCAGCGGCGCGTTTGCCGCCACGCGCTCGCCCAGTCCCACCCGCAACGCAGTCACCACGCCGTCGCTGGGTGCCGTGACCGCGTGGCTGCCGGTGCCGCCGCCGATCGCTTGCTGTGCGTGCAGTGCCGCCTGCGCATCGGCCAGGCTCTTGCGTGCGGCGGCGACCTGGGACTGCGTGGCCAGGCGCTGCGCCGCAAGCTTCTCGGTGCGCTGCAGATCGCCACGCGCCAGCCCAAGGGCCGCCTGTGCCTGTTCGTATGCTTGCTGGGTGGACGGGTCGGCGCTGACCGTCAGCAGCGGCTGGCCGCGTCGCACGCTCTGCCCCGCGCTGGTGGTCACGCTCACGATCTGGCCGCCATAGGCCAGGCTCAAAATTCGTGCGCGATGCGGGTCACCCAGTGCCGTGCCGACGGCCTCGATGGTGTCGTGGAAGGTCTGGCGCTGCGGCAGCACGGTGCTGACGGTTACCGTGTTGCTGTCGTCGGTGGCCGTGGGCGTGTCCGCGCCGCCACCGCAGCCCACGAGCAAGCCAGACACGACCAGGGTGCCGAGGCACGGGATCAGGTGGCGGCTGGTCATGGTTGGGGTTTCCTGGCGACGGGAAGGTCGGTATTGCCAAGCAGCGCCTGCAGCGCAATGATTGCCGTCGCTTGCCGCTGGTGGAAGTCGAGCAAGTCGAGATCGGCGCTGAGCACGTTGCTGCGAATGGCCAGGTACGTGGGCCAGTCCAGCAACTGCCCGCGCCACGCCTGCTCGGCCGAGCGGAGAGCGGCGTCAAGCTGGCGTACGTGGGCGGTGAGCTGCACGCGCTGGCGATCCAGCGTGGCCAGGTCGGCCTGCAGCCGCTGCACGTCGCTGCGGGTGGTCAGCATGCGTTCGCCATAGGCGTCCTTGAGCTGCACGCGGGTGGCACGTTCGATCGCGATATTGCCGCGGTTGCGGTTGAACAGCGGCAGGTTGATGCCGATGCTGAGGCCCTTGGTGTAGATCGCACTGGTGTCGCGCGCTGTGTTGAAGCCCAGCGTCAGCGCCGGGAACTGCGCCAGGATGGCTCCGCGCAGGGCGGCATCCTGCGCGGCATAGCCAGCCTGCAGCGCGAGCAGGTCTGGTCGCCGCGCAGGGAGGTCGGCAAGGGCCTGCTCAATCTGCGCGGCGGTGGGCTGCATCGGGTCAGCGCTGCCTACCAGCTCGATCGGAGCGCTGGCAGCCAGGCCCAGCAATACGTGCAGGTCACTCTCGGCCTGGTGCAGTTGCACCGCCGTGTCGCCGAGGCGTTTGCGCACGTCGGCGCCGGCGTTGAGCCCGGCGCTGGCGGTGTCGTAGGTGAGGTTGCCCCCTTGCAGTGCCATCTGCACGTAGCGATCCATCGGCGCCAGCGCGTCGGCTTCCGCCTGCAGTCGATGTTGTTGCGCGCGCAGCGAGACGACCTGGCCGAACAGCTGGCGCGCCTGCGTCACCGTTTGCCATTCCGCCCACAGCAGGTCCAGGTTGACCTGCTCGACGTGGCTGTGCGCCTCGGCCTTGCGCGCGGAGCGCGTGAGCAGCGCCGTGATGTCCTCGCTGATGCCGAGGTTGAACGCGGTGGTCAGGCCCGGCCCGGAATGCTGCGGGAAGTCCTCGCCAAGGCTCAGTTGCGGGTCGGGCAGCAGGCCGGCCGCGAACGCCTGCGCCCGTGCGACCCCCAGGTTGTCCCGTGCCAGTTTGAGCCCGGGATTGTTGGCTACCGCGAGCATGGCGACCTCGGTCACGTCCAGCCCGTCGGCGGGGTCGAAGCGGTGCGGCGGCAGCCCCGGCAGCACCATGTCCGCGACCGGTGCGGTGAGCTCGCCGACCGATGCCGCACCGGCAGCATGGCTGAGCGGCAGCGGAGTGTAGGTGGCGCAGGCGCCGAGTCCAGATGCCACTGCCAAGGTGACAGCCAGCCGCGCGCCACGCCATGACGTGGCAATAGGGACGGCCAGCCTGGCCGGCACGCGGAACATGGCGCGGTAGGGAGCATGCCGGGACATGCAGGCAGTCTAGCCAAGCTTGCTTAGGTCCGGCTTTTGTGTCGCGGCTGTATCCGCGGCGCCCCGGGTGCGCGACACTGGGCCTTCCACCTGGAAACGCCACGCATGAAACTGTTGCTGGTAGAAGACTCCGAGCGTTTGCGCCAGACCCTGCAGCATGGCCTGCAAGGTGCCGGCTTCCTTGTCGACGCCGCCGCCGACGGGGTGCTGGCCTGCAACTTCCTGGACGCCTACGAATACGAGCTCGTGGTCTTGGACCTGATGCTGCCCAGGCGTGACGGTCTCGCCGTGCTGCGCCAACTGCCGGTCGGCGGCCGGCGCCCGCGTGTGCTGGTGCTGTCGGCACGCGACCGCGTCGCCGATCGCATTGGTGCACTGGATGCCGGCGCGGACGATTATCTGGTCAAGCCGTTCGCCTTCGACGAACTGGTGGCACGCCTGCATGCACTGGCGCGGCGTCCGCAGGAGGTCCAGGCCGAGGTGCTGCGCCACGGCCATCTGGTGTGGGATCCGCGTGCCCGCAGCGCGCTGGTGGACGGCCATCCCTTGCCGCTCACCCCCCGCGAATTTTCCCTGCTCGGCGTGCTGCTGCGGCATCGCGGACGCGTGTTCAGCCGCCTCGAGCTGCTCGAACGCACCGCCGGCAGCGACACCGAGGTCTCCGACCGCAGTGTTGAGGTGCTGGTCTTCGGCCTGCGCCGCAAACTGGATGCAGCCGGGTTGCCCGCCGTGATCGAGAATCGTCGCGGCGCCGGCTACCTGATTGCGTGACATGCGCCGCTTGCCCAGGCCAGCTTCCCTGTCGGCACGGATCACCCTGCTGCTGGTGCTGATCAGCCTGGTGATCCTGGGCGTGGGCTCCAAGTGGATGGATCGGCGCATCGACCACGCCATGGAAAGCCGCTTTGAGCAAAACCTGCTGACGCAGGCGTTGACCTTGCGCACGGCCGTCCAGATGGAAGCGGACGCACCCCTGCACCAGCAGTTGCTGACGCCCAGCCATGCCCTCAACGGCACCGATCCCACCTATTACCAGGTGCAATGCCCCGGCATGCCGCCGCTGCGCAGCAGCCCACCCTTACCGACCCGCCCACATGACTGGGCGGACGCCGCGCCCCTGACCCCGCGCTTCCAAACCATGCACTACAAGCACACCCATCTGGTGTTCGTGCAATTTGGCTTTGCTGCCGCGCCAGATTCAGGTGGCGGGACGGATATCGCCGTGGCAGCGGACACCACCGCCACTGGCCCCGACGCGCAGGGCACTTGCGTGATGCTGTTTGCCCAGGACCGCCACGCCATGGACGAGCTGCTGGGAACCATCGACTGGATCCTGCTGCTCAGCCCGGCATTGGCCCTGCTCATCGCCCTAGTGGCGGTGCCGCTTGTCGTGCGCCATGGCTTGCGTCCGATGGGGACACTGATCGAGCACATGCGCGGCATCGGTCCCAGCGTGCCCGGCCAACGCCTGGCGCCGACCGGCGTGCGCGAGCTCGATCCGCTCGTGGCACGCTTCAACGACGTGCTGACACGCATGGACGCGGGCCTGGCCAACGAACGGCAGTTTGCCAGCGGGCTGGCACACCAAACCCGCACACGCCTGGCCGAACTGCGCGCACTGGCCGAAGTGGAAGCACGTTATCCGAGCGGTCGCAGCCTGCCGGACGTGCTTGGCGAAGTCGGCAGCATCGGCGCCGAACTCGAGGCCACGGTGACCGCGCTGCTGCTGCTGACACGGCTGCAATCCCGCATCGAGTCTCCGGACTGGCAGGATCTGGCGCTGGTGCCTTGGCTGGAACGGCAGTTGCAACGCCAGCAGGCGACCGCGACAGCACGTGGCGTGCAGCTGCGCGGCGAGTTTCCGCAACCGCGCCGTCTGCGCACCGATCCGGCCTTGCTCGAGGTGGTCATCGGCAACCTGCTGGCCAATGCATGCAGCTACGCGCCACCCGGCGACGTGGTCACGCTGCGCCTGGACCGGGACTGCGTGCGCATCGACAATGCGGCACCCGGCCTGGTGGTGGCCGACCTCGCCAAGCTGGGCCAGCGTTTCTGGCGCAAGCAGTTGCCCCATGCCGCGCACGCCGGCCTTGGCCTGGCCCTGGCGCGCGCCGCGGCGCAGGTCCTCGAGCTCAGCCTGGTGTTCCAGCTCGACGGCAAACAGCGGCTGCAGGCCATCCTGAGCTGGCCAGCTGATGCGGGTGGTACGGGTGCGTCGTGACCAGGGTCGACCGGCGTGGGTCACGCCGGTTCCAGGCAGACTTACTGCGTGCTGCTGTTGGTCGCCTCGGACTGCTCGCGGCGCTCCAGGCGCTGGGTCAGGCGGTCGATGTTCGACAGCGACAGCAGGTGGGCGTAGATCCAGCCAAACACGCCATCGCGGGCGAATTCCTGGGCGGTCTTCTCGTCCAGCCCACGCACCTTTTCCTCGTTCACCACGAACAAGCCGTTGAGGTTGATCGAACGCGGTTCCGCCCCGTCCGTGCCTGGCTTCTCCAGGTGCACGTTGCGTGGCTCAAGCAGGTTGTGCTTGGCCAGCTGGCGCATGAACCAGCGCGTGCGCTCGATGTTCTGCTGGAACTCGCCCAGGAATTTCACCGCGTTGGTCAGCATCTCGCTGTCGCTGCCGTCCTCGTTGAACAGGCGGTCACCCTCGGCATGGCCGAATCCTTCGTACTTGTCGTCCAGGAACACCGTGAGGTCTTCGGTCTGCGGCGTGCCGTCGGCGTTGGCGGGCTTCTCGGCCAGCACGAACGGGTAACGCCGAACGAAGGCCGGCATGTACACGTTGGACTCCCACTGCCCGTCGGCATCGATGAACAGGTTCTCGTTCTGACGCAGGCCAAGCAGTGCAATGGGACCGGCATCCTCGACGGTATTGCCGCCAAACACGATCAGCAGGTCGCGCGCGGCAAGCGGGAACTCGGCACCGGTCAGCGGTACCGAATGCGTGTTCATGGCAAATTTCACGTTGCCCGTCCCGCGCAGGCGCAGATCCTTGTGCTCGTTGCGATGGAGCGGCACCGGATGTTCGTAGAAAATGACTTCTGCCACGTCCTTACCTCTGCCCCGCCAGACCGGGGCCACCGGCGCGGTACCCCTCCAAAACCCAGCGTCGGGTCTATGTCAGCGCGTGACTATATCAGCGCGCGGTCAACGCTGTCAGGGGGTTGCCCCTGCACACCGTTGCCGGCGTACGTGCCGGCAATATTGTGGGCTCCACTGCCGGGTTAGAATCTGCCCATGCCTGCTGCAGAAAACCACCACCTGGGCCACGCCGGTGAAGCCTGCCCCGATGCGTTCTACGTGCGACGGGGCGACCACCGTTTCATCTCCACCCTGCACTCCCAGGGTGCCTGGCAGCCTGGCGAGCAGCACCTAGCGCCGGCATCCGGCCTCCTGCTGGCCGAGGTGGAACGCCACCTGCCGGGCGACAAGCTGGTGTCCCGCGCCTCCTTCGACGTGCTTGGGGTGATCCAGTCCGGCGAGTTCACCGTCGACGTACAAGTCATTCGCCCAGGTCGCACCATCGAGCTGGTCGAGGCCAGCATGCGGCACGGCGGGCGGACCAGCATCCGCGCGCGCATCTGGCGCCTCGTCAGCACGGACACCACGCGGGTGCAGGGCCTCGAATGGTCCGCGCTGCCGGCGCCAGAGGCGATGCAAGCCTTGACCATGTCGGCAATCTGGGACGGTGGCTTCGTGGCTTCGCTGGAAGCACGCCGGACCGCGGATGCCAGACCCGGCCGCGGCCGCAGCTGGATACGCACGCGCTGTCCGCTCGTCGACGGGGAAGGCGACCCGCCGGTCGCCGGCTTCCTGAAGCTCATCGACACGGCGAACGGGCTGGCCGTCCGCGAGCGGCCCGGCGAAGTGTTTTTCGCCAACGTGGACCTCACCGTGCACTTCATTCGTCAGCCGGAAGCGGGCTGGGTCGGTTTCGACACCCGGGTCAACTTCGGCCCGAGTGGGCTCGGCGAAACCTTTTCCGTGCTCAGCGACATCCACGGCCCGGTCGGCACCGCCGCGCAAAGCCTCACCGTCAGGGCCAAAGGGGACGTGGCCAATTAAGCGGCGCGCAGGTCCGGACCTGCGGGCAGCGTCGGCGGCTTGATCAGCCACGACCCCTTTGTTCCGGCATGCGCGGGCAAAAGCGTTGCTCTATGCTGGCGGACGTTGGTACGGGCGCCCCGGCATGCCGGGGTGCCAATGCCGCCGAGAGCCGATGCATATGTCGATCGACGTACACCATCCTGTCAGCCTGAACGCGACCCGGGTGCTGTCCCTGGATGCGGCCGGCCACGTCCTGGACTGGATCAGCTGGCAGGACGCCGTGTGCCTGTACGTGCGCGATGCCGTGGCCTGGACGCTGGGCGACGCATGCCTGCTGGTACATGGCGGCTACAACCGCCTGCACGGCACGCAGAGCGTGCTGCGCCTGCACCCGATCATCGCCAGCACGGGGCGCTGCCGCGACCTGGCCATCGATCCGGCACCGACGCTGAGCAACACCGCGCTGTTTGCCCGCGACCGCTTCATGTGTCTGTACTGCGGCGACCAGTTCGCTCGCAGCGAGCTCACCCGCGACCACGTGCTGCCGGTGTCCAAGGGTGGCCGCGACGAGTGGCAGAACGTGGTCAGCGCCTGCCTGGGCTGCAACCTGCGCAAGAGCAACCGCACGCCGCAGGAGGCGCACATGCCGCTGCTGGCCGTACCTTACCGGCCAAGCTGGGTGGAGCACCTGATCCTGTCCAACCGCAACATCCTGGCCGACCAGATGGAATTCCTGGTCAGCCGTCTGCCGCGCGACCGGCGGCATGCAGCCGCCTGACCGGACGGTCAGCCACGGCGCGTTCACAATCCCACGCTTGCCCAGCCCGGCGCCGCGACCAACAATAACGCGATGACCGATCCTGTCCGCTACCCCCATCTGGCACTCATCGACACCCCGGCCGACCTGCGCCGGGTTCCTGACGCCGAGCTGCCCGCCGTCGCCGATGAACTGCGCGCCTACCTGATCGAGTCGGTAGCGAGCTCTGGCGGGCATTTTGGTGCCGGCCTCGGCGTGGTGGAGCTCACCGTGGCGCTGCACCGGGTGTTCGACACGCCTGTCGACCGGCTGGTGTGGGACGTGGGCCACCAGTGCTACCCGCACAAGATCCTTACCGGCCGCCGCGAGCGGATCACCACGATCAAGAAGAAGGACGGTCTCGCCCCGTTTCCCCGGCGCAACGAAAGCCCGTACGACAGCTTTGGCGTCGGCCATTCCTCGACCTCGATTTCCGCGGCACTGGGCATGGCCATCGCCGCCCAGCACCGCGGGGACCCGCGCAAGGTCGTGGCGGTGATCGGCGATGGCGCCATGACCGCCGGCATGGCGTTCGAGGCGCTGAACCACGGTGGCGACATCGAGCCGAACATGCTGGTGGTGTTCAACGACAATGGCATGTCGATCAGCAAGAACGTCGGCGCCCTGGCGAAGATGATGGCAAGGGCCATGGCCAACCGGCACTTGAATGCGCTGCGCGAGCAGGCCAAGCGCGCCATCCCCAAGCACTCCCTGTTTGGTCGCCTGTTCAAGCGCTGGGAAGAGCACGCCAAGGGACTGTTCGTGCCCAGCACCCTGTTCGAGGAGCTGGGATTCCACTACACCGGCCCGATCGACGGCCACAACCTGCCGCAGCTGCTGCAGGCGCTGCGCACGGTGAAGGACCTGCCCGGCCCGCAGTTGCTGCACGTGGTCACCACCAAGGGCAAGGGCTACGCGCCAGCCGAACATGCGCAGATCGCGTACCACGCCGTGGGTCCGTTCGATCCCGACGCGGGCGTGGTGAAGAAGACCGCGGCGCGCGCCCCAACCTACACGGATGTCTTCGGCGACTGGTTGTGCGATATGGCGGCGGCCGACGACCAACTGCTGGCCATCACCCCGGCCATGCGCGAAGGCTCCGGACTGGTGCGCTTCTCGCAGGAGTACCCGCAGCGCTACTTCGACGTGGGCATCGCCGAGCAGCACGCGGTCACGCTGGCCGCGGGCATGGCCTGCGAGGGCGCCAAGCCCGTGGTGGCGATCTACTCCACCTTCCTGCAGCGTGCCTACGACCAGGTGATCCACGACGTGGCGCTGCAAAACCTCGACGTCACCTTTGCCATCGACCGCGCCGGCGTGGTCGGTCCGGACGGCCCGACCCACTGCGGCGCTTTCGATCTGTCCTATCTGCGCAGCCTGCCGAACATGCTGGTCATGGCGCCGGCCGACGAGAACGAATGCCGCATGCTGCTCAGCACCGCGTTTCGCTACCACGGCCCGGCCGCGGTGCGCTATCCGCGCGGCACCGGCCCCGGGGTCGCGGTACACACCGCACTGGACACCCTGCCCATCGGCAAGGCGGAGCTGCGGCGGCGCGGCCACACGCTCGCCATCCTGAGCTTCGGCACCATGCTGTCGACCGCCGCCGAGATTGCCGCGGAGCTGGATGCCACGCTGGTCAACATGCGCTTCATCAAGCCGCTGGACGCAACCCTGCTGCAGGCGCTGGCACAGACCCACGAAGCGTTCGTCACGCTCGAGGACAACGCCGTGGCCGGCGGCGCCGGTTCCGCGGTGGCCGAGTGCCTGAGCGCGCTCGGCATCGTCCTGCCGGTGCTGCATCTTGGCCTTCCGGACGTCTTCCTGGAACACGGTACGCGCGACGAGGTGCTGAGCATGGCCGGACTGGATCTGCCCGGCATACGCCAGGCCATCCGCGGGCGGTTTCCCCAGCTCTCGCACGGCCATGTCGCCGACGTGGGCTGAGGGCATCGGCAGCCGGCAATGCCGCCCACCCACGGGTCTCCTCCGGTTGCAGGTGATCTGGCGTGAGACAAAGGGCTATGCAGGCCTGCGGCCAACGGAGACACGGTCGCGGTGCTCCAGGTCCTGCATCGTGGCCACTTCCGTGTATCCGGCCCGGGTCAGCAGCGCCCGCGATGCCGGCCCTTGGGCCACGCCGTGCTCGAACAGCAACCAGCCGCCAGGCTCGAGGCAGGCGAAGGCCGTACCGACGATGGCGCGGATCGCGTCCAG
The DNA here is from genome assembly GCA_017305055.1 of Lysobacterales bacterium. Lineage (GTDB taxonomy): Bacteria > Pseudomonadota > Gammaproteobacteria > Xanthomonadales > Rhodanobacteraceae > Rhodanobacter. The sequence continues at coordinate 91,920 of JAFKMZ010000011.1, read as the reverse complement.
GCCATCGGCACCAGAGACCAGCGCGGCCAGCGGCTCAAAGCGCAGGTCGCCGCGCCGCAAATGCGCGTCGCCGGCTTCGATATAGGGTGGATTGGCGACGACCATGTTGAAACGGCCCGGCAGCAACGGCGCCAGCCAGTTGCCGCGGACCAGATCCACGTTGTCCAGCCGCAGCCGACGCATGTTGCGTTGTGCCACGGCCAAGGCTTCGGCGCTGAGGTCGAGCGCGGCGACCTTTACGTCCGGCCGTTCGCCCGCAAGCGCCAGGGCTACGGCACCGCTGCCCGTACCCAGGTCGGCAAGATGGATGGGGTTCCCCGGCGCGGGCAGGTGGCGCAAGGCCAGTTCCACCAGCAGTTCGGTCTCGACACGCGGGATCAAGGTGGCCACCGACACCTCCAGGTCCAGCGACCAGAAGCCCCAATGCCCGAGCAGGTAGGCGACGGGCTCGCCGGCCCGGCGACGCTCGATGAGCCCCGCAAACCCCGCCTCCGCCCCGGCGTCCAGGTCGTCGCCGGCATGCGCGAACAACCAGCCGCGTCCGCGCCCAAGCACGTGGCCCAGCAGCAGGTCGGCTTCCAGGCCGTCGATGCCGCAGGCTGCGGCCGCCAACCGGCATTCCCGGATCGTGGTCATCCCGGCAGTGTAGGCGACCTCGCCGTCACCGGCGCCAACCGCACCGCACCGGCGGCAAGGTCAAGTGGCGACGTGCGGCCGACAACGCCTTGCATGCGCATGGAGGTGGACCGGCAATTCGCGGTACCTTGTGTGATGTCCCGCAGCGGCGGCAAGGTACGGCAATTGCCCATGGCACCACGCAAGACGGAAGCAGCCCATGAACCTGCGTGACCTGCACTACCTCGTGGCCCTGGCGGAGTATCGGCATTTCGGGCGGGCTGCCAAGGCCTGCTTCGTCAGCCAACCGACGCTGTCGACCCAGATCCGCAAACTGGAAGACGAGCTGGGCGTGGCCCTGGTCGAACGCACGCCGCGCAAGGTGTTGCTGACCGAGGTTGGCCGCGAGATCGTGACCCGGGCACGTGCTGCGCTGAACGAGGTGGAACAGATCCGCGGCCTCGCCCATCGCTCGCTCGACCCCGAGTCGGGCACGCTGCGGCTCGGCATCATTCCAACCCTCGCCCCCTATCTGCTGCCTCATGTGGTGCCGTCGATCCACCAGCGTTTTCCGCGCCTGGAACTGTTGCTGGTGGAGGAGAAGACCGAAGAGGTCCTGCGTCGCCTGCGCGAGGGCCGGCTCGACGCCTGCGTCGTCGCCCTGCCAATACACGACGACAGCCTGCATGCGGAGTTCCTGTTCGAGGAGCCGTTTGTGCTGGCCGCGCCGCAGGATCACCCGCTGGCCAAGCACCCCGCGCTGCGCCTGAACGAGCTTGTCGGGCAAAGCCTGCTCCTGCTCGAGGATGGGCACTGCCTGCGTGACCAGGCGCTGGAGGTATGTCATCTGGCTGGCGCCGGGGAAAAGAACGATTTCCGCGCCACCAGCCTGGAGACCCTGCGGCAGATGGTGGCCGCCAGTGTGGGCATCACGTTGCTGCCGGTGCTGGCCAGCAAGCCGCCTGTAGTACAGGCACCAAACGTGCAGCTCATTCCGTTCCAGGGCAAGCACCCGCCCAGCCGGCGCATCGCCATGCTATGGCGCAAGAGCACGGCCGCGCACACTGTGCTGCGGGGCCTGGTGGACGTGTTCCGGCACTTGCCGGCAGATTTGCTGACGCCGTGATGGGTGCGCGTGGTGGTAGGCGGCAACTTGATTTGCAGCATTCCCGTTTCTCTTATCATCCCCGACCATGCGCAGACTCCTGTTTGGTGGCGTCATCGTGCTCGTGCTGTGGGGCGCCGCTTCCAGCTGGCAGCACCGCGCGGTTGCCACCGGTCCCGGCGTACTCGCACCGGAAGCCCCGAGTCAGGTCGATCTGGTGCCCCATGGCGCGCAGTTGCAACGGGGCGAATACACCCTGACCACGCGCGCCCGCTTCACCCTCACCGCACGCGTGCTGTCGCGCGAAGACTATTACTGGGACGCGGGCGCCGCCCTGGTGCCGACCGACCTGGCGCTGGGCTGGGGTCGCATGTCCGATTCGGCGGTGCTGGCGAAATTGCAGATCAGGCAGTCGGGGCGCTTCTATTACTGGCGCGCGGACGAATTGCCCATACCGGCACGCGCCATCGAGACCTCCAGCGCGAACATGCATTTGATCCCGGCCGATGACGGCGTGCGCGGCGCGATCAGGCAGGTGCGACCCGGCGAGGTCATCCATCTCGAAGGTTTCCTGGTCGATGCCCGCCGTGCCGACGGCTGGCACTGGAACACCTCCATGACCCGCAACGACATCGGCGACGGCGCATGCGAACTGGTCTACGTCGAAAGTCTCGCCCAGGTCACGCGATAATGGTCGGACGCTGGCGCTTCCTCCCGGGGAGGCGGGACAAGCGCGCCAGGAGGAGCGGACAGCATGGGGCCGCAACAATCCCCGCCGCCACTGCCGCCATCAGCAGGGTATGACCATGCTGCCGTCGCCAGGCACCTCTCCGCTGTCTTCGATGGCAGCACGCGCCTCGACGAGCTGCGCCTCGACCTTGCGCACGATCTCCCGCGCGGCGGGCAAGGCCGACTCCGGCACCATCACCGCGATGTAATCCATGGCCGGGAGCTGGCCAACCCCGCCGGTCAGGTACTCGCCGGAAATGAAGGCCGGGATCTCGGCGTGTTCGAGTGCGTCCTTGACCAGGTGCGCATCAAACAGGTTTTCCGCGTGATACACGATGTGCATGACCTGCACGCTACCCCGGCGGCCATGGAACGGCAAGCGTCCGGGCTGCACGCCTATGGATGACCGCGGCAGCCACAGCCGGCCCGCAGTCCAACCAGCTAAACTCGTATCCCTGCAAACCGCTGCGGAGCACCATCCGGATGTCGATTCAAACCCCTGCCCAGACTGCGGCGGCGAGCACCCCGGCGCACCAGGATTTCATCCGTCAGATCGTGCGCGACGACCTGGCCTCGGGCAGGCACCACGCCATCCACACCCGGTTCCCGCCGGAGCCCAACGGCTACCTGCACATCGGCCACGCCAAGGCGATCTGTCTCAGCTTCGGCATTGCCCGCGAGTTCGGCGGCTGGTGCAACCTGCGCCTGGACGACACCAACCCGGGCAGGGAAAACCCGGAGTTCGTCGCCGGCATCAAGGAGGACGTGCACTGGCTCGGATTCGACTGGCACGAGCTGCGCCATGCCTCGGACTATTTCGAGGTGTTCTACCGCGCCGCGCTCAAACTGATCGGGGACGGCCTGGCCTACGTCGACGACCTCTCCGCCGAGGAGATGCGTGCATACCGCGGCACGCTCACCGAGCCGGGCCGCGATTCGCCCTGGCGCGAACGCCCGGTGGCCGAAAACCTCGACCTGTTCAGGCGCATGCGCGCCGGTGAATTCCCCGACGGCAGCAAGACCCTGCGCGCGAAGATCGACATGGCCGCCGGCAACATCAACCTGCGCGATCCGGCGTTGTACCGCATCCGCAAGGTGACCCACCAGAACACCGGCGACGCCTGGCCGATCTACCCGATGTACGACATCGCGCACGCGCTGTCCGATGCCATGGAAGGCATCACCCATTCGCTGTGCACGCTGGAGTTCGAGGACCATCGCCCGCTCTACGACTGGTGCGTGGACCACGTCGACCTGCCCGGCCACCCGGAGCTGTGGCAGTCGGTGGTGGACGCCGGCCTCGAGGCCAGGCCGGCCAAGCCGCGGCAGATCGAGTTCTCGCGCCTCAACCTGTCCTACTGCATTACCAGCAAGCGCAAGCTCGCCCAGCTGGTGGCCGAGCACCACGTGGATGGCTGGGACGATCCGCGCATGAACACGCTGCGCGGCCTGCGCCGGCGCGGCTTCACGCCGGCGGGGCTGCGCCTGTTCGTCGAGCGCGTCGGCGTCAGCAAGCAGAACAGCGTGATCGACTACAGCGTGCTGGAGGGCTGCATCCGCGAGGATCTCGACGCGACCGCGCCGCGGCGCATGGCGGTGTTGGACCCGCTGCGCCTGGTCATCATCAACCTGCCCGAGGGCCACAGCGAAACCCTGCGTTTCGCCAACCACCCGAAGGATGAAAGTTTCGGCACGCGCGAAGTGCCGTTCTCGCGCGAACTGTGGATCGAGCGCGAGGATTTCGCCGAGGTCCCGCCGAAGGGCTTCCACCGCCTGCGTCCCGGTGGCGAGGTGCGCCTGCGCGGCGTGGGCATCGTCCGCTGCGACGAGGTGGTCAAGGATGCCGACGGCGGTGTGGTGGCGCTGCACTGCACGCTGGATCCCGACTCGCGCCAGGGCCTGCCGGGCGCGGAGCGCAAGGTCAAGGGCACGCTGCACTGGGTCAGCGCGCCGCATGCGGTGGCGACCGAGGTGCGCCTCTACGAGCGCCTGTTCAACGTGGCCGCGCCGGAAAGCGACGAGGACGGGCGGGATTGGCTGGTGCATCTCAATCCGGAGGCGAAACGCGTGCTAAAGGCCTGGCTCGAACCTGCCGCCGCCGACGCGGCACCGGAACAGCGCTACCAGTTCGAACGCCTGGGCTACTTCGTCGCCGACCGTGTGGACCACCGTGCGCAGGCGCCAGTCTTCAACCGCATCGTCACCTTGCGTGACACCTGGGCGCGCCAGGCCGGTCATTGAGATGCTGCCGCTGCGCATCCAGTTGGAGTTGCCGCCCTGGGTCATCGAAGTCGCCGATGTCAACCGCCGCTACCACACCGACGGGGAACGTGTCGGCCTGACAGTCGAGCTTGCCGGGCACAACCGACACCATGCCGGCGGGCCCTTCGCGGCAGCGGTATTCAATGCCCACAACGGGCGGCTTGTCGCCGTCGGCCTGAACCGCGTCATCGACAGTGGGCGCTCCATCGCCCATGCCGAGATCCTGGCCCTGAGCCTGGCCCAGCAGCGCACCGGCAGGCCGCGTCTGAATGCCGACGGCGGACACTTCGTGCTCGCCACCAGTGCGCAGCCGTGCTGCCAGTGCTATGGCGCCATCATCTGGGCCGGCATCGACGAGCTCTTGATCGGCGCCCGCGCAGAAGACGCCGAGACGCATCGGCGAGCTGGAACGCCGCGGCGTCGCCGTCCGCCGCGACATCCTGCGCGACGACGCTTGCCGGGTCCTGGCAGCCTACGGCACCGGCGGACCACGCTATTGAACCCACAGGCCCTGCTGCGCCGACTGCGTGCCGCCCTGCCCCTGCTGGCCCTGGTGGCGCTCGGCGTCACGCTCATCGCCTCGGGCGCGCTGGACTGGCTGAACCCGCACCACCTGCTCGCCAACCAGGCACGCTGGCACGCGCAAATCGCCGCCCATCCGGTACTCAGCCGGGTGGCCTACATCGCCCTCCTGACCCTGACCATGTCCACCGGCGTACCCGGGACGATCGTGGTGATCCTCGCTGGCGGCTTTGCGTTCGGCGTGGTGGACGGGACGCTGTGCTCGTCGCTGGGACTGACCTTGGGTTCGCTTATCCTGTACCTGGCCAGCCGGCGCGCCTTCCGCGCGGGCACACGGCAGCCACCGGCCGTCATTGCGCGCCTGCACGAGGGTTTCGAGCAGCACCCGGTGAGCTATACGCTGTTCCTGCGCTTCGTGCCGATCATGCCGTTCGGGGTCATGACCATCTGCCTGGCCTGGCTGCGCTGTCCGCTCGGGCTGTTCCTCGGCGCCAGCTGGCTCGGCGGCACGACCTCGCTGATCTTCGAGACCTCGATCGGGGCCGGGCTCGGCGACGCCTTGCGCCACACGGACACGCTCGGGCTTGGCCTCCTGCTGCACCCCGAGATCCTGCTGCCGATGGCGGCCATTGCGGTGCTCGCCCTGGTGCCCCTGGTGATCGAGCGCCTCAATCGCCGCCGCCAGGCCCAGCGCGACAGGCGTTGAACCGTACGCGCGCATCTCCTAGAAAAAATCCCACTGCACCTTGAAGGTCACGTTGTTGCCGGGAGCCACCACTGGCACCCCGAGGCCGTTGGTCTCCGTGGTCAGGCCGCGGCTCCAGATCAGGTAGACGTTCTTGGTGGAATCGACCATCCAGTGCAGCTTGGCGTACATGTTGACCCCGCTCAGCTCGCTGGCCTTCTGCAGCAGGGAGGTGACGTACAGGTTCTGGGAAAACGACCAGGTGCCGCCAAGGATCGACAGCCGCTTGTGCACATCACCCTGCGGCAGGTGGATGAAGAACAATTCCTGCGAGGCGGTGAGCTGCAGGCGCCCATCGAACGTATTCCAGTTGACTTGCGCCAGTGGATGGTCCATGCGCCCGTCGTAATAGCCACCCCTGTACGCGGACAAGGTCACGGACAACGGCCAGAACTTCGGCGTATTGAAACGCACCCCGTAGTAATTCCACAGGTACTTTCCGGCCGGCACGATCACGTCTGGAGTGATCGCAAATGGCCGTGCTGGCGCATCGAACTCGCGGTAATACTCGAACGAGTAGAAATAGCCGCCGACGGTGTTGAAGTTCGGGAAGAGCTTCCACTCGGAGCTCTGCTTGCCACCACGGATACCGTCCACCTGCGTATACGTGGCGTGCCAGAAAAACTGCTGGATCCAGTTCCACGTATCGCTCTTGGGCCGCGGCGCATAGTCGAACTCGGCGAAATACTGTCGCGTGCCCGGGCGCGGCAGGAAGCCCAGGGTGGGATCGAGCCCGGCGCCAAACACGTTCACATTGGCACGCAGTATCCATAGATCGTTCGGATAATCGATGCCGGCGCCGTAGCCCGTGCGGCTGCCGGCCGGCACGTCGCCCGCGGAGCGGGCGCCCCATGCGGACAGGTTGAGGTTCTTGTCGCCCATGAAGGTGGAGGTGCGCCAGACCGCATCGGTACCCACCAGGGTGTTCCGGCTCAGGCCCAGTGGATCGCCATGCGTGATCAGGGTACCCACTTGCAGGTTCTGGTTGACGTTGTAGGCGCCCCGTCCGACAAACAGGTCAGTGGCATTGGAGACGCTGCTGTCCCCGGTGCGCACGCCCAGCACGCCAAAGCTGCCCGAATCAGACTGCCCCATCAGCTTGACACCCTCGCGCATCGGCACGGTCTGCCCGTTCAACAAGCCGATCCGGCGCGACTGGTAGGGGACGAAGCTTGCACCCGACTTGCCGTTGAGGCCGTAGCCGAAGGTGAACAGGTTCGAGCCATCCAGGAAAAACTGGCGTGTCTCGGGGAACGACAGGGCAAAGCGCGTGGTGTTGATCTTCAGCTGGTCAGGCTCGGCCTCGGCAAAATCCGTGTTGTAGGTGAGCAAGCCGGCGATGGCGGGCGTGAAGTTGTACTTGAGGTCGAAGCCACCCTTGGCCGAGGTGCCATCGCGCGGGCGATCCCGGACCAGCCCGTAGGGGCGGAAATCGAGGCCACTGCCGCGGCTGAGATCGTTCATCCCGGTAAGCCGGCCCTCGCGCGGGAGGTTGTATACCTGCGAGTCCAGGGTCAGCCCCGACCAGTTGAGCTTGAGTGTCTGGCGCGGGACATAGCGATTGACGTTGAAGCCCCATGCAGGCGTGTTGCGGTCGAACTGCAGGGCGCGGGTATCGATGGCGATCTCGGCAGTCCAACCATGTGCGTTACGTTGCACTTTCGCGCGCCAGGTACCATTCCAGCTGTAGTCCACGCCGTTGTAGTTGCTGGTGGCCGTGGGCGTGGGAGCCAACAGGCCATCGGCCATGGCCCCGCTCGCGTTCACCTGAAAAACGTAGGCGGAGCGCTGGGTATAGAACGGATCGAGCACCAGGGTCACGCCGTCGTCCTGTGACTGGTCGCTGTCGCGCATGAGCGTGCTGGCGCTGATCTGGGACGGATCGGGATCCTCGCAAATCACACCCACGTACAGCGTGTACTCGTCGTGCAGCAGCAACACCTGGGTGCGAAACGGGGTAGCCTCGCCTGGGCGAGGACTCTGTTGGGTCAGTTCGACCGCGCCCGCCTGCTTCCACAGCGCGCCATCGACCCGGCCGTCAAGGACGAGCTGGCCGTTGGCTATCGCGGTTGCCTGCACCGTGGGTCGTTCGACCTGGGCGGAGGCATTGCCACTGGCCAGCGCCAGGATCAGGCATGCCGGCCACCAGCGTCGCGAAAACGGCATGGGCCGGCATTTGCAAGGGGCGGTCATACGCGGGGCATTCATGTCACGCATGTCACGTGGATATCCGTCCGTCTGGTGAGCTCTGGCAATCGACCGCACGCGGCGCCACGATGGCCGCCCAAAACGCGCGTGTCCACTGGACTCTCGCTGTATCTCCTCTGGCACTGCCACGAAGGCAGCGCTTGTCGGCAAACACTCGTCACGACCAACAGGGAGCGGCCAACACCGCCGGGCCGTTGGTGGGTCGTCCGGGATTCGAACCCGGGACCAATAGATTAAAAGTCTACTGCTCTACCGACTGAGCTAACGACCCGTGATACACAAGGCAAGCCTGCAAGTTTACGGGGCGCCCCGCATGCGCACAAGCAAGCCGGCGCGCTCAACGGTAGCGCGTCGGATCGGCAAGCCCGGCACGCGCAAACCCCTCGGCGCGCAACAGGCAAGCGTCGCAATGACCACAGGCGCGCCCTTCGGCATCCGCCTGGTAGCAACTGACGGTGGCCGCGAAATCGACGCCGAGGCGCTGCCCCTCACGTGCAATGTCGGCCTTGCCCAGGTGCATCAAGGGCGCATGCACGGCGATCCTGGCCCCTTCGACCCCCGCCTTCGTGGCGAGCTTGGCCAGCGCCTGGAAGGCATCGATGAATTCCGGGCGACAATCGGGATAGCCGGAATAATCCACGGCATTGACTCCGCACCAGATGTCCGCATCACCGAGCACCTCGGCCCAGCCCAGCGCGATCGACAGCATGATGGTGTTGCGTGCCGGCACGTAGGTGATGGGAATCCGCCCACTCCCGGCGACATGTGGCGCATCGACAGGGACGTCGATGTCCGCGGTCAGCGCCGAACCCCCAATGCTGCGCAAGTCCACCGCCACGACCTTGTGCTCGACTGCTCCCAGCAACGCCGCCACCCGCTGCGCCGCCTGCAGTTCCGAATCGTGGCGCTGGCCGTACGCCACGCTCAGCGCATGGACAGCATGGCCCTGCTCGCGCGCCAGCGCCAGCGTCACCGCCGAGTCCATGCCACCGGAAACCAGCACCACCGCCTTGCGCACTGCCGTCCCAACCATGTCCCGCTCCCTCCAATCCAGCCCAGGCGCATGGCCGCAACGCGCTCCGACTGCGGCCGGCCAGTCGTCCAGCCGGCCGCACGCAGCGGCCGGCACATCGTCAATGCCCGGGCACGTCGCCCCAGAGGAGCTTGTGCAGCTGCACCTGGAAACGCACCGGCAACTTGTCCTCAAGGATCCAGTCGGCCAGCGTCCCGGGCTGCAGCAAGCCATACACGGGCGACAGCAGGACCGTGCAACGCTCCGCCAGCCTGTGCTCCTCAAGCACACCACGCGCCCAGTCGTAGTCGGTACGGTCGGCAAGCACGATCTTGACCTGGTCGTGTGGCGACAAATACTCAAGGTTGCCCCACAGGTTGCGCGCACATTCGCCGGAGCCGGGCGCCTTCAGATCCATGACCTTGACCACGCGCGGGTCGACCTGCGAGACATCCAGCGCGCCGGACGTCTCCAGCGACACCGCGTAACCGCGGTCGCACAAGGCACGCAACAGGATCGGGCAGCGCTTCTGTGCCAGCGGCTCGCCGCCAGTGACGCAGACATGCCTGGCCGCGAACGGCGCCACGGCGGCAAGGATGTCGGCCAGGGAATGCCATTGGCCGCCGTGGAATGCGTACTCCGTATCGCACCATACACAGCGCAGCGGACAGCCAGTGAGCCGGATGAAGACCGTGCGCCAGCCACTGGCATCACCCTCACCCTGCAGGGAGTGGAAGATCTCCGCGACGCGCAGACGCACGCCGGCAGGATCGGCTTCCACTGCTGCCTCCATCGCCGACGACTCTTTCATGTTCACGACATGTACCCGGACCTGTTTCGTCTCGGCGCCGGTCGCGTCCTGCCGCGAACCGTATCCAGGCAACGACCGTCCGGCGTACCGGTAGTAGCCTGCCGGCAGTCAACCGCCGTTGGCGCGCTGCAGGCGCCGCAAACGTTCCTGTGCCAGCTGGGCGGCATTGCTCCCGGGATACTTGCCAATCACCGAGGTCAGCACCGCTTTGCCGTCGGCCTCATGCTTCAGCTCGAGCTCGGTGAACCCGACCTTGAGCAATGCGTCCGGGGCCTTCTCGCTGTCCGGAAACTGGCTGACGACCTGCTTGAACGCCTCGAGCGCCACCGGATAGTTGGTGGTGACGTAATACGACTCGCCAAGCCAATACCACGCATTCGGCGCCAGCGGATGATTCGGGTACTGCTCGACAAAGGCGTGGAACTCGCGCGCCGCAGCCACGTAGTTGCCGTCGCGAATGGATTTGAAGGCCACGCCATAGGCAGCTTGCGCGGCATCGTTGTCGGCTGCGGAAAGCGGCGCGGCCGACCCGGCGGAGGCCGGCGCAGTCGCATTCGCGGCAGCGGTATTCGCGCCGGACGCTGCCGCCCCGGCACCTGCAGCGGCGCCGGCATTGCCGGCACCACCCTGCTCGATGCGCGACAGGCGCGAATCGAGATCGATATATTGGGCCTTGCTCTTGTCATCGAGCTGTTGCAGGTGATGCTGCAACTCCTCGATTTGTCCCTGCAGTTGCCGCAACTGGGCCTGCATCTGGGACATTTGATTGACCATGCCGACACCGCCGCTGTCCCGGCTCTGGGCTTGCTGCTCCAGGCGCGTGACACGATCGGCCAGACTCAGGCGCGAATCCTGGGCAAATGCCGGAAACGCAAACAGCATGGCGGTCGCAATTGCTCCCGCCATGCCGATTCGTGCTGAAAGTTTTTCAGCAACCTTCATTACTTCGCCGTGTAGACGATATTCACGCGACGATTCTTGCTCCAGCAGTCCTCATTGTGCTCACGGCACACCGGACGCTCCTTGCCATAGCTGATCACTTCCATTTCGCTGGCCGAGGCGCCATTGGCCTGCAGGGCATCGGCTACCGCATTGCCACGACGCTCGCCGAGGCCAAGGTTGTACTCACGCGTACCACGCTCGTCGGTATTGCCTTCAAGACGGACATGGGCCATCGGACGATCCTGCAGATACTTGGCATGACAAGCCATGATCTGCTGGAATTCCGGCTTGATTTCGGACTTGTCGAAATCAAAGTACACGACACGCTGGCGCAGGCACGCGTCGGTATCGAGATCTTCCGGCGTGTACTTGTTGCTGGGAGGCGGGGCCTCGGTCTGCGCAACTTCCGGCGCCGGAGCGGGCGGTGCCGGTTTGACTTCCTGTTTCTTCGAGCAAGCGGCCGCACCCACACACATGAGGGCGATCAAGGCGACGCGAACGGTCTTATTCATGGTGACTTCCTTACGAGTTAAGTTCCAAACCAACGATTTTCGACACGGATAACGACACCGCTACGCCGGTGTAGTGGCTTCCCATGGCACGAGGCTAGCGTCCTTCACATAATAACATTGATCTAACCAAAACGGCTGTAACGGCGCGTAAACGCCGCCGGTCAAAACCGAACGGCGCCTCTGGCGCTCTTCAGGTCCTTTCCCTGGACAGGTGCAGCCGCCCATGGAGCGGCTGCACTGGATTCAACGTTGCCGGTACGGGCCCCAGGATGGATCGCGCACATCGCCATCGGACAACTCCAGGCGTTGGCGGACCAACCCGTCGGCTGACACGGCATACAAAACGTCACGGCGCCCCTCGGTGGCGGCGTACAGCAACATACTGGCATTTGGCGCAAAACTCGGCGATTCGTCGAGCGGCCCGGGCGAAAGAAACCTCACCTGGCCGCCCAGGCCAAGATCCATCACTGCAATACGATACACGTTCCCTTGGCCCTCTACCATGGCCAACTGTTTGCCGTCATAGCTGATGGCCGGGGCAGCGTTGCGCTGGCCATGGAAACTGATGCGCTGTGCCGTACCCCCGGCCGCCGGTATCTGGTAGACCTGCGGCTGGCCGGAACGGTCCGAGGTGAAGTAGATGCTCTGCCCGTCCGGCGCCCATACCGCCTCGGTATCGATGGCAAGGTTGTGGGTCAGCTGGGTTTCCTTGCGGGTCTGCAGATCGAGCACGAACAGCTCGAGGTTGCCGACATAGGAAAGTGCCACAGCGAGCTTGGTGCCGTCCGGCGACCAGGCCGGAGAACCGTTCACCCCTTTGGGATGCGCTTCCACCAGTTGGCGCGAGCCGGTGGTGATGTCCTGGACATAGATCGCCGAATTGCCGCTTTCAAAGGAGACGTAGGCGATCTTCCGGCCATCCGGCGACCAGCGCGGCGTCAGCAGGGCCTCCTTGGAACGGGCCACGACCTGCGGATTGAAGCCGTCGGAATCGGCCACGATCAGCGAATAGGTCATGTTGTTGCCCAGGCCAACACTGGTGATGTAGGCGATGCGGGTCCAGAACGCGCCGCGCACGCCAGTGATCTTTTCGTAGATCTGGTCGGCAATCTGGTGGGCCACACCGCGCAGGTCCCCGGCCGGAGCGGTGAACGCCTGTGCCAGCAGGCTCTGCTGCTTGTTGACGTCCCACAGCTCGTATTCCACCCGCAGCATGCCGCCACCGGCATCGCTGATGCGGCCGACGGTGATGTAGTCCTGCTTGAGCAACTTCCAGGTCGGGAACTTGATCTCCGCGCCCTTGGTGGGGAACTCCACGATGTCGCTCTTGGGCAGCACGCGGAACTTGCCGGAGCGGTTGAAATCGTTGGTGATCACCGCGGCCACGTCGGTCGGCAGCGGCGCGCCGCCGTTCTGCGCAAACGGCACCACGGTGATCGGGGTGGCGGTCTTCAGGCCGCCGACGATGTCGACGTTGAGCGACTGGGCCGCGGCCGGGCCGCCCAGCAGCAGGGCCACCAGAGCGGTGAGGAACAACGCGAAACGGAAACGGGATGGGCTCATCGACTGGATCACTGTGGCCTGAAGGTGAAAATCAAATCGCGCGAAAAGACGCTCTCGAAACCCTTGTAGGGCAAAGGTTCGGATCGCAACACCGCATTTTCGACCGAACGCTTGCCTGCCTCATCATACGGGCAGCTGGGATCGACCTTGGCGCTGAGCACGTCGCCGCCAGGCAGTTGCACGATGTGCACCTTGCACGGCACATTCGGCATGTTATCCGGACGCAGCCAGTTGGGCGTGACCGCATTCTGAATGGCGGCCAGGTATTCATCGCGCAAATTGGCGTCCTTGCTGTCGTTGCCGCTCTGGCGCTGCGTCGCCGCGGGGAGGTCTGGCTGACCCTGGTCCTGCGCGTTTTCCAGGTCCTTCATCTGCTGCTGGGCCTGCTTGGCCTTGCTGTCCAGGCGTCGGGTCTGCTGCGCGGCGGCGTCCATCTTGGCGAACAGTTCGTCCAGTTGCTTCTGCTTCTCCTGCTTCTGTTTGGCCGCCTGGGCGTCCAGCTCGGATTGCCGCTGGCGCTGCTTCTCTTCCTGCAGGCGCTTGGCATCCTCGGCCTGCTTCACCGCATCCTGGACCACGCGCTCCTGATCCTTGATATCCGGATGCTGGGGCGGCGGCGGCAGGGTCTTCAGCTGCGGCGCCTCCACCTGCGGCTTGGGCGGCGGCACGGTGGGCGGGGGCGGCACCGTGTCCGGCACCGGCTTGGCCTTGACCGGCTTCGGCGGCGGGCTGCCGGTGGGGCCGATCAGGGTGGCCTCGATGATCGGGCCCTGCAACTGCAACGGCTCCGAGCAGGTGATCGGATTCCACGCGGCGGGCAGACCCAGGGCCCCGAACATGGCCTCGTAGCTTGAGCACGGCAGGATCGCCAAGAACAGGAAACCGACGATGCCGAGGTGCAGGACGGCGGACAGCACGACCGCCTTTGGCGTCGTCCTACTGTCGTCCATGCGGTGCGCCCTGGGCTTGTTCGGGCTGACCCATCAGGCCAACCTTGGCAACGCCCGCCTGCTGCAGATCCGCCAGTACCTTGAAAACGCCACCGTAACTGCCGCGCTCGTCGCCGCCGACCAGGACGCTGACTTCCGGATTCACGCGGACGAACGCGCCCACCTTGACCTTGAGCGCGTCGGCGTCGAGCTGCTCCTTGGCCGCCCCCGGCAAGGTGAGGTACAGCGTGCCGTCCTGCAGCACCGAGATCAGCACCGGATCCTTCTTCTGCTGCAGGGACTTGGCATCCGCCTGCGGCAGCTGCACGTCCACGTTCGAGTTCATCATCGGCGTGGTCACCATGAAGATGATGAGCAGCACCAGCATCACGTCGATATACGGTACGACGTTCATTTCAAACTTGAGTTTGAGGCGCTTTCGCCGGACTTCACGCATGCTCGCCGCTCCTGCTCAGGCCGCGTCGTCAGTCTGGATCTGCCGTTGCAGCAACGAGGAAAACTCGTCCTGGAACACGTCATAGCGTGAGGCGATGCGTTCGACCTTGTTGGCGAAGCGGTTGTACGCCCATTGCGCGGGGATGGCTGCGAACAGGCCCATGGCGGTGGCCACCAGCGCCTCGGAAATATGCGGGGCCACGGCGGCGATCGTCACGTCATGCAACTCGCCCAGGCCCTGGAACGCGCCCATGATGCCCCAGACCGTGCCGAACAAGCCGATGTAGGGACTCACCGAGCCGACGTTGGCGAGGAATTCGAGGTTGCGCTCGAGCAGGCCGACCTCCCGGGTCACGGAAACCTGCATGGCACGCTCGGTGCCTTCGATCACGATGCGCGGATCGTGCGCCTTGCGCTGCCGTTGGCGGGCAAATTCGCGGAAACCGGACTCGAAGATGGTCTCGATGCCGTTGCCGCCATCCTCGCCGCCGCGGCTGCCCACCTCACGGAACAGTTGCGCCAGGTCACCGCCGGACCAGAAGCGCTCCTCGAAGCGCTCGGCGGTTTCCAGCGCCACCTTCGTCTGCGTGTGCTTGCGGATGATGATCACCCACGACAGGAATGAGAACACCAGCAGTATCAGCAGCACCAGTTGCACCGGCACGCTCGACTGCGCGATGAGGGTAAAAACGTTCAGGCCACCGTTCATTGCTTGCAGATGCTCCGCCAGGGGTTCTGGTCATCGGGGAAACCAACCACGCCATGCGCTCCGTCGTCCCCTGCCGGAAGGCTGGGATCGAGGTCGCCGACGCCACCGGTCAGGGCGACGGCAGCAAATCCTCCGGAATGGGGGCCGGCCGCATGCGCTGCATATCCACGCAGGCAACCCGCACGTTGGCTTGTACCAGGCATATTCCGTCCGCGCGGACGACAGTCTGGGCGAACAGGATACTGGCTGCGCGACATTGCGTCACAGTAAGCGTTATCGCCAATTCATCATCCAGCAGGGCTGGATGCCGGAAGTCCAGTTGCATGTCGCGGACCAGGAAGGCCAGGCCTCGCTCCCGCTTCAGGCCGATCTGGTCGACGCCGCGGGCGCGCAGCCACTCGGTTCGGGCGCGCTCCAGGAAACGCAGGTAACTGGCGTGATACACGACGCCACCGGCGTCGGTGTCTTCCCAGTACACGCGGACCATCCACGTAAACGGCGCGGCCTCAGACATCGGACTGCCGTGAGTCGCTCGCGCCAGCGGCAAACAGGTCGGCCACCTGGCTTGAGCGCGGCGGCGGCGCCAATCCCAGGTGGCGCCAACCCTTGGCACTGGCCATGCGCCCGCGGGCGGTACGCACCAGGTAGCCCTGCTGGATCAGGTAGGGTTCGACCACATCCTCGAGCGTGCCGCGGTCCTCGCTCAGCGCCGCGGCCAGGGACTCCACGCCCACCGGGCCGCCCTCGAAGTTCTCGATGATGATCCCTAGCAGGCGCCGGTCCAGCTCGTCGAAGCCCTGGGGGTCGATCTTCAGCATGTCCAGCGCCGCCTTGGCCACAGCCGCCGTGACCGAACCATCTGCACGCACCTCCGCGTAGTCGCGCACCCGGCGCAGCAGGCGGTTGGCGATGCGCGGTGTGCCACGCGAGCGGCGCGCGATTTCCTGCGCGCCGGCGGCAGCGCACCCGATACCCAGGATGCGCGCGGCGCGGGTCACGATCTGGGTGAGTTCCTCCGGGCTGTAGAACTCCAGCCGCTGCACGATGCCAAAGCGGTCGCGCAATGGCGCGGTGAGCATGCCGGCACGGGTGGTGGCGCCAATCAGGGTGAACGGCGGCAGGTCGAGCTTGATCGAACGTGCGGCCGGGCCCTCACCAATCATGATGTCGATCTGGAAGTCTTCCATCGCCGGATACAGCACTTCCTCGACCACCGGCGACAGGCGATGGATCTCGTCAACGAACAGCACGTCGTTCGGCTCGAGGTTGGTGAGCAGCGCGGCCAGGTCGCCCGCGCGCTCGAGCACCGGGCCGGAAGTGGAGCGCAGGTTCACCCCGAGCTCATTGGCGATGACATGGCTGAGCGTGGTCTTGCCCAGGCCCGGAGGGCCGAAGATCAGTACGTGGTCCAGCGCGCCGCCGCGCTTGCGTGCCGCCTCGATATAGATCCCCATCTGCTCGCGCACCGCCTGCTGGCCGAGATACTCGACCAGGTGCTTCGGGCGGATCGTGGCGTCGAGCAGGGCGTCGTCCGGCTGCGCAGCCGCGGCAATGATTCGGCTCTCGGGCATGCCTGCATTATCCGGGGAACCCGGATTCCCACAAGGGGCGCAGCAGATCGCCGTGGAGCGGATGCGGTCGCCGGCGCCCGCAGGCATGCGATCATCGGCCATCGCTTTCGTACCGGACCCAAGCCCGCCACCATGACCGAAACCTGGCTCTTCCCGGACTGGCCGGCAGCGCCCCAGGTGCATGCCGCCGTCACCACGCGGCACAGCCCCGGCCAGTCGGAGGGGCCGTATGCGCGCTGCAACCTCGGCCTGCACAGCGGCGAGAACACTGCCGTCGTGCAGGCCAACCGCAATGCCGTGCAGGCCGCCCTGCAACTGCCGGCCGCGCCGCACTGGCTGCGGCAGGTGCACGGCACCACGGTGGTCCATCGCGGCGCGCAAGCCCCTGGCGGAGAACCGCAGGCGGACGCAGCCGTGACCGATACGTCCGGTACGGTGCTGGCAATCCTCACCGCCGACTGCCTGCCGGCGCTTTTCTGCACCCATGATGGCCATGCCGTCGCTGCCGCACATGCGGGTTGGCGCGGGCTTGCGGCCGGCGTGCTGGAAGCAACCTTGGCTGCGCTGCCGGCAGCACCGGCACAGGTCCTGGCCTGGCTCGGGCCGTGCATCGGTGCGGCATCGTACGAGGTGGGCGCCGAAGTGCGGGAAGCCTTCGTGGCGCATGACCCGGCCGCGGACGCCTGTTTTGCGGCAACCCGGCCGGGCCATTGGTTGTGCGACCTGGCGGCACTGGCCCGCTTACGCCTGCACGGCGCCGGCGTGCAAGCCATCTATGGCGGCAGCTTCGACACCTGCGGCGATGCGCGCTGGTACTCCTACCGGCGCGACGGCAAGCACAGCGGCCGCTTCGCCAGCCTAATCTGGCGCGAGTAGCGTGCAGCGGGGAAGCTCTGCCGACTGCACATCCCCGCACCCTCCATCGCGCCTAGGCGGCGTCGCGGCGTGGGGGCTCGTGGCGCAGGACGTCGAGGAAGCTCGTGCGCCAGTTGGTGATGTCGTTGGCCTCGAGGGTTTCCATCATGGCCGCCCAGCGCGACTGGCGCTGGCGCAACGGCATCTTCAGGGCCCGCTCCAACGCGTCGGCCACCTCCTCCGCGTCCGCCGGGTTCACCAGCAAGGCCTCGGTGAGCTCCTGCGCCGCACCCGCGAAGCGCGACAGGATCAGCACCCCGGGGTCGCGCCGGCGTTGGCAGGCCACGTATTCCTTGGCCACCAGGTTCATGCCGTCACGCAGTGGCGTGACCAGGGCCACACGCGCGCTGCGGTAATAGCCCGCCAGCGAGCGGTGCGGAAATGACTTGTTGATGTAGCGGATCGGCACCCAGTCCGGCGTCGCGTACTTGCCGTTGATGTGCCCGGCCGTGCGCTCCAGCTCGCGGCGAATCTGCCGGTACTCCTGTACCGCACCGCGCGAGGGCGGCGCGATCTGCATGAAGATGACCTTGCGGTGCAGCTCCGGCGCGCGTTCCAGCAGGCGCGCATAGGCCTCGAAGCGTTGCGGCAGGCCCTTGGCGTAGTCCAGCCGGTCGACGCCGATGATCAGCGCCCGGTCTTCCAGGCTGGCCTGCAGCCGGCGGCTCTCCGGCTGCGACTCCGCATCCTGCGCCGCCCGGACGATCGCCGCGGTGTCGATGCTGATCGGAAACCGGGCGGCGCGGAACAGCCGTCCGTCAGGCATGCGCATGCGACCCCCGGTGCGCATCGAGGCGCCGCTTTCGTGCAGGAAATAGTCTTCCAGCGCACGCAGGTCGCGTGCCGTGTGCACGCCCACCAGGTTGCAGCTGGCGAGGGTCTCCAGCAACTGGCGATGGTTCGGCAGGGCTATCAGCAGCCCGGCCGCCGGCAGCGGCGTATGCAGGAAGAACCCGATGCGGTTGCGTACCCCGCGCTCGCGCAGCATGCTGGCCAGCGGGATCAGGTGATAGTCGTGCACCCAGATGATGTCGTCGCGACGAATCAGCCTTTTCAGCTGGTCGGCAAAAATCGCGTTGACCCGCAGATAGCCGTCCAGGTGGCTGCGCTGGTAATTGACCAGGTCCGGCCGGTAATGCAGCATCGGCCACAGGGTGCCGTTGGCAAAGCCGGTGTAATAGCCCTCCTGGTCGGCCCGCGACAGGTCGATTGTCGCGTACTCCACGTTGCCGCTGCGCTGGTGATGCACCTCGGCGCCGGTTGCCGCAGCCAACTTGCCGCTCCAGCCAAACCACAGGCCGCCGCGCTCGAGCAAGGCCGCCTGGAGCGCCGATGCCAGGCCACCGGGTGTGGTCTGGCGCGGCAGGGCCACGCGGTTGGAGACCACCACCAGCCGCCCTGGCGTGGCCTTGGCCCGCGGGGTCACAACGCATCCTCCCAGCGCACCGTCAGGCGCATTGCGGTCTGGATCAGGCCCACCAGGGAATACGTCTGCGGATAATTGCCCCAGTGCTCCCCGCTGTCCGGCGCCAGATCCTCCGACAGCAGGCCGAGCGCATTGCGCTGCTTCAGCATGTGCGCAAACAAGGTGCGCGCGCGGCGCTTGCGGCCAGTCGCATGCAGCGCCTCGATGTACCAGAAGGTGCAGATGTTGAAGCTGGTCTGCGGCGTGCCGAAATCATCCGGCGCGGTGTAGCGGTACAGGTAGTTGCCGCGGCCCAGGGTGGCGCCAATCGCATCGACCGTGGCGATGAAGCGCGGGTCGCGCGCCTTGACGAAGCCGATGTCGGCCAGCAGCAGCAGGCTGGCGTCCAGGTGCTCGCCGTCGTAGGTATCGACGAAATGACCGAGCGCCGCATTCCAGGTGCGCGCCTCGATTCGCGCATGGAGCTGCACGGCATGCTCGTGCCAGTGGCGCGCGCGCCCGCTCAGGCCGAGCTGGGTGGCGATGTGGGCCAGGCGGTCACAGGCAGCCCAGCACATGGCCGCCGAATAGGTATGCACCGCCATGCGCCCGCGAAACTCCCACAGCCCGGCATCCGGCTGCTCGGCGGTACGCAGCGCCAGCTCGCCCATGCGCTCCAGGCGCTCGAACATCAGCTGGTCGCCGCGGTGCTCGATGCGCTGGTCGAAGAACAGCTGCGCCGAGGCGAGCACCACCGAGCCGTAGACGTCGTTCTGCCGCTGCCGCCACGCCGCATTGCCGACCCGCACCGGGCCCATGCCACGATAGCCGTCCAGGCTGTCCACCTCGCGCTCGGGCAATTCGCGCTCGAAGGTGATGCCGAAGACCGGGCCGATCTCCGTGTCGTGGTCGGTGGTCACCAGGTTGAAAACGTAGCGGATGTACTCCTCCATGCTGCGCGTGGCGCCCAGACGGTTCAGCGCGCGCACGGTGAACGCGGCATCGCGCAGCCAGCAATAGCGGTAGTCCCAGTTGCGCGCGCTGCCGGCAGCCTCGGGTATCGAGGTGGTCAGCGCGGCGACAATCGCGCCGGTCGCCTCGTACTGGCACAGTTTCAGGGTGATCGCCGCGCGGATCACCGCCTCCTGCCACTCGAACGGCACGTACAGCGAGCGCGTCCATTCGTGCCAATAGGCAAGCGTGCGCTCAAGCGCCAGGTGGATGATCACGGCCGGGCTCTCCGTCAAGGTCTCGTCCGGACCAAACACGAAGTGCGCCGGCCGGTCGAGCGCGAACGGCAGCTCGCGCTCGATCAGCGGCACGGCGACGTCGCTGGTCAGGCGCTGCACGACGTCGCTCAGCAGATAGCGGATATGGTTGCTGCCGCTGGTCCTTTCCGGGGTGCGCGCGCCGTAGTCGCACAACGGTCGCAGGCGCACCCGCACACGCGGCGAGCCGCAGATCGGACTGACCCGGCGCGCCAGCAGCACGGGGTGGTAGACACGCCCATGCGAACGGTAACGAGGCGCAAAATCGACCACCTCGATGCCACCGCCATGGCGGTCGAACATGCGCGTGACCAGCACCGCCGTGTTGGGCAGGTAGCTCTGCTCGGCGTGCTCGAAATCGTCCAGCTCGATGCACCAGTCGCCACCAGGCATCCGCGGCGACAGCAGGGCGCAAAAGCTGGCGTCGGCGTCGAAGCGTGGCAGGCAACACCAGACGACGCGCGCCTGTGCGTCGATCAGTGCCGCCACGCTGCCGTTGCCAACCACGCCCAGGGCCAGGTTCGCCTGTGGCTCGGTATCCGGCGCGGCCTCAGGCATGCCTGCAGCCTCCCACCGCCAGCACCCCGCGCAGCCAATCGTGCACCGCCTGCGGGCCAGCCAGCATGCACCGCGCGGCCGAGGGCTCGCGCCAGCCCACGCGGACGCTGAGCCCGGCGGCGTCATTGACCACGGCGAACGCGTGTTCGTCCGTAAGGTCGTCGCCGACGTACACCGGACGCCGGCCGGCAAACGGCACCTGGTGCAGCAGCTCCGCCACGGCCCTGCCCTTGTCCATGCCCGAGGGCTTGAGTTCCACGACCAGGTTGCCGGGTTGGACTTCATAACCCGGCAGGTCCCGCACCACGCCTTGCGCCGCGGCAAGCAGGCGCGGGAACTGTCCCGGTGCCTGGCGGCAATGCAGGGCCGCCGCGACGCCCTTGGCCTCCCGCCGCACATCGGGGAACCTGCCGGCCAGGACCTGTACCGCGGCCCGCATGCGCTCCTGGTCGTCCGTCGCGACCGGAAGCCGCCGGCGCATTCCGTCGGCGTGGCGCAGGTCCAGTCCATGCAGGCCCACCACCGTCCAGCCCGGGTTCCCGAACACGCGATCGAGCTCCGCCAGCGTGCGCCCGCTGACCAGGGCCAACGCACCATCCAGGGCCGCATGCAGCCCCTGCAGCAGGGCGATCAGCGGAGGGCTTGCCGTCACCGACCGCGGATCGTCGGCAAGTTCCAGCAAGGTGCCGTCCACATCGAGGAACAGCGCCCAGCGCTCGCCGGCAGCGGGCAATGGCGGCGACGGCAGGGTCGCCCCCGGCGACAAATCAAGGGCTGGCTGGTGTATCGACATCCATTTCACCGTACCAGACTGGGCGTGACGATCTTGGGAACCCGCAGGCCGGCGAGGGAGCGGGCTGGTTGAATCGCGGCCCGGCGTCCACATGTCGCTGTGGATACGGTGTCAACGCCATCCGAACTTCCGAGGTGCCAGCATGCGCATGGACAAACTGACTTCGCGTTTCCAGCAGGCGCTTGCCGATGCGCAATCGCTCGCGGTCGGTCGCGACAACAACATCCTCGAGCCGGTGCACGTCATGGCCGCCCTGCTCGACCAGCAGGGCGGCTCGACCGCGCCCCTGCTGACCCAGGCGCAGGTCAACGTGCCGGCGTTGCAGCAACGCGTGCGGACGCTGCTCGACGGCCTGCCCCAGGTGCGCGGCCAGGAAGGCAACATCAACGTCGGCAACGACCTGACGCGCCTGCTCAACCTCACCGACAAGCTGGCCCAGCAGCGCGGCGACCAGTTCATCGCCAGCGAACTGTTCGTGCTGGCGGCGCTGGAGGACAAGGGCGAGCTGGGCGCGGCCCTGCGCGAATCGGGCGCGCACAAGGCCAATCTCGAGGCAGCCATCGAGAAACTGCGCGGCGGCGAAAAGGTGCAGTCCGAGAATGCCGAGGAGCAGCGCCAGGCACTGGAAAAATACTGCATCGACCTCACCCAGCGCGCCGAGCGCGGCAAGCTCGACCCGGTGATCGGCCGCGACGAGGAAATCCGGCGCACGATCCAGGTGCTGCAGCGGCGCACCAAGAACAACCCGGTGCTCATCGGCGAGCCTGGCGTGGGCAAGACCGCGATCGTCGAGGGCCTGGCCCAGCGCATCGTCAAGGGCGAGGTGCCCGAAGGCCTGCGCGACCGCCGCGTGCTGGCGCTGGACATGGGCGCGCTGATTGCCGGCGCCAAGTTCCGCGGCGAGTTCGAGGAGCGCCTGAAGGCCGTGCTCAACGACCTGGCCAAGCAGGAAGGCCAGGTGATCCTGTTCATCGACGAGCTGCACACCGTAGTCGGCGCCGGCAAGGCCGACGGCGCCATGGACGCCGGCAACATGTTGAAGCCGGCGCTGGCGCGTGGCGAGCTGCATTGCATCGGTGCCACCACACTGGACGAATACCGCAAGTACATCGAGAAGGACGCGGCGCTGGAGCGGCGCTTCCAGAAGGTGTTCGTCGGCGAGCCCAGCGTGGAGGACACCATCGCCATCCTGCGCGGGCTGAAGGAGCGCTACGCCGTGCACCATGGCGTGGAGATCACCGACCCGGCGATCGTCGCCGCGGCCACCTTGTCGCACCGCTACATCACCGACCGCCAGCTGCCGGACAAGGCCATCGACCTGATGGACGAGGCCGCCTCGCGCATCCGCATGGAGATCGATTCCAAGCCCGAGGAGCTCGACCGCCTGGAGCGGCGCCTGATCCAGCTGAAGATCCAGCGCGAGATGCTGAAGAAGGAAACCGACAACGAGTCGAAGCAGCGCCTGGCCGATCTCGAGGCCGACATCGGGAAGCTCGAGCGCGAGTTCTCCGACCTCAACGAAATCTGGAAATCCGAGAAGGCGGCGCTGCAGGGCACCACCAAGGTCAAGGAGCAGATCGAGGCCGCGCGCGTGGCGCTGGAAGCCGCGCAGCGCCGCCAGGACTACGCCAAGATGAGCGAGATCCAGTACGGCCAGCTGCCGGCGCTGGAAAAGCAGCTCGCCGCGGCGCAGGCCGCCGAGCACCAGGACTTCAAGCTGGTACAGACCCGCGTCACCGCCGAGGAGATCGCCGAAGTCGTCTCGCGCTGGACCGGCATCCCGGTCAGCAAGATGCTCGAGGGCGAGCGCGAGAAGCTGCTGCACATGGAGGATGAGCTGCACAAGCGCGTGGTCGGCCAGGACGAGGCCGTGCACGCGGTGGCCGACGCCATCCGCCGCGCCCGGGCCGGGCTGGCCGATCCCAACCGGCCGAATGGCTCGTTCCTGTTCCTCGGCCCCACCGGCGTGGGCAAGACCGAACTGTGCAAGGCACTCGCCGAGTTCCTGTTCGACACCACCGACGCCATGGTGCGCATCGACATGAGCGAGTTCATGGAGAAGCACTCGGTGAGCCGCCTGGTCGGCGCGCCCCCGGGCTACGTGGGCTACGAGGAAGGCGGTTATCTCACCGAGGCGGTACGCCGCCGGCCGTACAGCGTGATCCTGCTGGACGAAGTGGAGAAGGCACACCCGGACGTGTTCAACATCCTGCTGCAGGTGCTGGACGACGGCCGCCTCACCGATGGCCAGGGCCGCACCGTGGACTTCCGCAACACCGTGATCGTGATGACCTCGAACCTCGGCTCGCAGATGATCCAGGACGCAGCCGACAACGCCGGCGACCGCGACGCCGAGGAGCAGTACACACAGATGAAGGCCTCCGTACTCGGCGTAGTGCAGGCGCACTTCCGGCCCGAGTTCATCAACCGGCTGGACGAACTGGTGGTGTTCCGTCCGCTGGACAAGGCCCAGATCCGCGCCATCGCGCACATCCAGCTGGGCTACCTGGAGCAGCGCCTGGCCGAACGGCAGCTGCAGCTCGAGGTCAGCGAGGCCGCGCTCAACCTGCTCGGCAATGTCGGCTTCGATCCGGTATACGGTGCGCGGCCGCTGAAACGGGCCATCCAGCAGCAGCTGGAGAACCCGCTGGCGCGGGAGATCCTGGCCGGCAAGTTCGCGCCCGGCGACACCATCGAAGTCGATGCCAGCGGCGGCGCACTGGCCTTCCGCAAGCGCTGACGAAGGCTGATCGATCGGCATCAGATTCACGGAGCCGGTGAGATCCGCCCCGTCATCCCCGCACCTACCACTTCGTCATCCCCGCGAAAGCGGGGATCCAGTGCTTTCAAGTGACCCGCAAGGCCAAGGCACTGGATTCCCGCTTTCGCGGGAATGACGGAGGGGAAAGTGACGGTTTGCAGGGTTCCCATGGCCCCGGGTGGATTCCCGAGGGCCCACGGGAGCCGTTTGTCGGGGAATTGCTACCGCTGGTCGCCCCGGGCCTGCCGCCAGCCTCGACGTGGCCGGTACAGTACGAACAAACGGGTCAGGGGGTTCCATGCCATACAAGCCACGCCAACGCGGGGTGTCGCTGATCGAGGTGCTGATTGCCGTGCTGATCTTCAGCATCGGCCTGATCGGCCTGGCCGGGCTGATGGTGGTGTCCACCCGCTCCAACCATGTCGCCTACCTGCGCACCCAGGTCACCTTCCTGGCCAACAACATGGCCGAGCGCATGAGCGCCAACCCGCGCGGGGTGTGGAGCGGCGCCTACAACAATGGCTCCTACCCGGTTGGTGCCGGCAGCGTGACGTGCAGCTCCAGCTCGCCATGCAGCCCGGCGGACCTGGCCGTGTATGACCAGCAGAGCTGGAGCAACCAGCTGCGGACTTTCCTGCCCAACCCGACCGCAAGCATCGTCTGCGCTGGTGTCACCGCGGTC
This sequence comes from Lysobacterales bacterium, assembly GCA_017305055.1. Taxonomy (GTDB): domain Bacteria; phylum Pseudomonadota; class Gammaproteobacteria; order Xanthomonadales; family Rhodanobacteraceae; genus Rhodanobacter. The sequence continues at coordinate 66,847 of JAFKMZ010000011.1, read as the reverse complement.
AGCTACAACCCGATCGGCAACCTTCCGCAGCGGCCGCCCTATGGCGGCAACTGCGTCATGGAAATCAACTGGACCGAGCGCAGCGAACGCGGTCAGGCCCCCTTGCACGGCGACAACGTGCAAACCTTCGTCTGGAACTTTCAGCCATGACCGGCCCGACCTGCCTACCGCCCCCACAACAGGCCCAGCGCGGCGTCACCCTGATCGAGCTGATGGTGGCGATGCTGCTCGGCCTCATCGTCGCCGGCGGCATCGTCACCGTTTTCTCCTCCACCTCCAGCAGCAACAAGGCGCAGACCCAGCTCGCCCGGCTGCAGGAGGAGGGCCGCTTTGCCATCGGCCGGCTGAACAATGACCTGCGCATGGCCAACGCCCTGTACTGCAACAATTCGGGCGGCTCGGCAACGACCAGTGCCAGCGGCACCATGCTCGACTCCATACGCTCGCCGCGCGTGTTCGCCACCAACCTGATCAACGTGGCGCATCCAAGCAGCAGCGCGCTGGCCGATATCACCACGGGCTGGGGCAGCGGGGGTTATCCGGCTGCACCGTCATCGTCCTATCCCATGCCGGCCTTCCTCTACATGCGCGGCTACGATTGCACGCTGACCAACTGCACGCCGGCCAATCCCGTCGCCGCCGGCCTGCCGGCCATGGGCACGGCGGAAGGCAGCCGGGTGAAGGGCGCCGATGTCCTCACCGTCCGCTACGTCAATTCCGACGGCGGCTGGTCGATCGGCGAGACCGGCGGCAGTTCGCTCGCGGTCACCAGTTCGGGCGGCGTGCCGATCCTCACCACGATCACGCTGTCGCCGCTGACCGGCGAACCGCCCATATCCGATTTCGGCGCGACCGACCTCGCCCTGCTGGCGGATTGCTCGAACTCGCAGATCTTCGCCCTGGGCTCGGTCTCCGGCGGCGTATTGACGGTCGCCGGCGGAACCAACGTCCCCGGCACGGCACCGGTGGTACCGACGCCGCAGTCCGCACCCCGGGTATTCGACGTCAACCGCGATTTCCGCACCGTCACCTACTACCTGCGCGTGGTCAGCGTGAACAACGATGGCCACGCCCCCTACACCGGTGCCTTGATGCGGCGCGTCAATGGCGGCGCGGGCCACGCCGCCGACCGGGGCGGCAGCGAGGATGAGCTGGTGCGCGGCGTCGAGCGCCTGGATTTCCGCTACGGGGTCGAGGACACCAACGGCAACACCTCGTTCCTCACCGCCTCCGAAGTCGACAGCGCCACCAACTGCGCCCCACAGGAGCAGGGCTTCCTGACCACCGCCGGCTGCCTGTGGCGCAGCGTGAAGAGCATCGAGGTGAGCATCCTGATGGATGGCCAGGTGCCGCTGTACACGCTGACCAGCAACGACCTGCTGTACGCCTACACCGCCGATGCCAACCCCGGCCTGCTGGCGCCCGGCGCCCACGCGATCAAGCCCAGCGACCAGGGCTTCCCTGACCAACTGCTGCGGCGCGAGTTCACCTCCCTGGTCGCCGTGCGCAACTTCAACCCATGAACGCCTACGCCCACCAACCGCAGCCAGGCGACAGCGAGGGAATGGCCTTGACCCCAACGATGCGCCCATCGACGCCCCGTCACCCTGGTGTCCGTACCGCCCAGCGTGGCGCAGTGCTGGTGATCGCGCTGATCTTCCTGCTGCTGCTCACGATCCTTGCCGTTGGCGCCTCGAACCGTTCCCTGCTGCAGCAACGCATGGCCGGCGGCCTGCTGAACGCCCAGCGCGCGCAGATGAGCGCGCAGACCGCACTGCGCGGCGCCGAATGGCGCCTGTGGAGCTCGGCAGCCAAGGTCGGCACCACCCTGGGCTGCGGCACGGCGCTGTTCCCGTCCTGCTACATCTTCGATCCGCTCAGTCCCGTCGCCAATGCGGTGAATTTCCGCACCAGGCCGGGCTGGGTCACGGCGGGCAGCGAGGAATACCTCGGCAACGAGGGCGCCATCGACTTCACCGCTGCAGCCAACGGCGACCTGGCCGAAAACCCCAGATATATCGTCGAGGACCTGGGCATGGTGCGGCCGCCTGGCTCCGGCCCCCAGCATGAGTCGGGTTCCACCGGCCCGTCCAGTGGTGGGACCGGCCAGATCAACCTGGAAATCTTCCGCATCACCGCCCGCGCCACCGGCGGTGACCCGAACACGATCAGCGTGCTGGAAAGCACCTTCGACGCACAGGTCCAGTAGGCAATCCAACCCGGAAGCCCACGTTCCAGGGGCAGGGCAGAAAACCAACCGGCCAGTCCGCGCCTCAACGGACGGCCATACACGGCAAGGAAAGCGGGGAATCCGTCATGTCCACAACCTCCAAGAACATGCTGGCCAGCCGGGCCGCCACCATGGCCTCGGCGCTGCTGTTGTTTGCCGGTCTTACCGCGCCCTTCCTGATCCTGCAGAGCACCCACGCGCTCGCCGACGCGGCCCCCCTGGCCTGCACCGAAGGCAACCACAACGGCTGCACCGAGCTCAGCGCCATGCCGCCGGAAGACATGCAGGCCGTGCCGCCCAACCTGGTGCTGATGCTGGACGACTCGGGTTCCATGGCGTGGGATTACATGCCGGACTGGGATGATCTCGCGAACAACGGCGTCTACGGCACAAGAAACTCCGGCATCAACTACGTCTACTACAACCCGACGGCCACCTACATCCCGCCGCCGAAGGCCACGGCCGCGTCCGGCGTCACCGACACCGCCTGGCAGTCGGATGGCACCTGGTACCCGAATTCCCCGTCGATGATCGCGGCGTACAGGGACGGCTTTACCAACACCGCGGCATTGAACATCGTCGGCGGCGGCGGCTACGTCGGGGGAGGCAACGGCAAATCCTTCAACTACACCGACAACCTCGCGACCACGCTCTTCAACACCACACCCCCCGTGGACAAGGGCGCGGCCACCTGGGGCGGCGGCACTCCCGGCGGCCCCGGCACCCCCGGCGGCGGCTGCATCGGCGGCTACCATGTCGATCCGGGCAATTCGAGCCAGTGCATTCGCAATCCCATTGCCGCCACCCATCTGTGGACCTGCAATGCGGGAGACGGCAGCGCGTACAACTCGGGCGGCACCATGATGTGCCACCATCGGGTGTGGGAGGAAGGAGTCCAGGTCGATCACCCGTACAACGCAACGGACGGTGGGTACGTCTGCTATGCACCCTCGGTTGGCCCGACAGCCGGCAACACGTGCACCTTCCCGGCGATCCCCACCATCGCGCCAACGCCCCCGACCGATCCCACGCCCGACCGTTGGCAGTGCCTGAGCGGTGGCTCGTTCACCGGCAGCCCGCCCGGCCCGCCAAGTGCGGCTCCCGAGTGCTGGACCAGCGGAACCAGCACGCGAATCTACGTCCGGGCATTCACCTACGTCGTGGGCAACCCGGTAAATACGAATTCACACTATGTGATCCCCAATGTGACGTTCAATGGCCAGGATCCCCCGGCCGGCGGCTGGTGCGGCGTGCTTAACAGTGCGTGGCAAAAAGCCAACTGCGTGAACGCGGACGACACTACCGGCAAGGCTGCGCCGGCCGGCATCTCCGCGGATCAGAACATCGCGAACTGGTTCTCCTATTACCGCACGCGCCTGCTGATGGCCAAGAGCAGCCTGATGACGGCGTTCCGCGGCGTCGACCCGAAATACCGCTTCGGCTTCGCCTCGATCAACGGCAACGGTCTCACGAACATCCCGGCGGGCGCGAGCTCAAGTACTGCCGCGTATGGGTTCGACGACAGCACGGCGGACGGCAGCGGTGGGAACAGCAGCAACAAGCTCGCCGCGGTGCAACCGTTTGGCGACGGCAGTAGCGGCACCCAGAAGGCGCAGTTCTGGAACTGGCTGGCGAACGTCACGGCAGCCAAGACCACGCCGCTGCGCAAGGCGCTGAATGCGGTGGGCCAGTACTACTCGACCGCCAACCCCTGGAAAACCATGCAGGGCGACCCCGGCTGGACCACCGGCAGCACCACCAACTTCACCTGCCGTTCCTCCTACACGATCCTCACCACGGACGGCTTCTGGAACGGTGATCCGCCGACCGATCCCAGCGGTCTGGCCGGCGCGGCCAGCGTCGACGGGCCGGTGCAGGTCGTCCCCACGGGTTCCGTCACGCAATACGTGGCGAAGCCCCCCTACAACGGCGGCGGCATCGCCGGCGACGTGACACTGGCCGACATCGCCACCTATTACTGGGAACGCGACTTGAACGCGGACCTCAACAACGAAATCATGGCCCTCCCGACGGACGCTGATCCGGCGTCGTGGCAGCACATGACCACGTTCACCGTCGGTCTGGGCTATCCCCTGAAAGGCGTCACGCCGACCGGCACCACGTCCGCCCAGATCTTCGGCTGGGCAAACGGCGGCGCGGCAATCACCGGCTTCAGCTGGCCGACACCAGGCTCGGACAGCATCTACAACATTGCCGACCTGGCCCACGCCGGCGTGAACGGCCACGGCGATTTCTTCAACGCCAACAACAGCACCGAGCTGGCCGAGGCATTCTCCAAGGCGCTTTCCGATATCGGTGCACGCAACGCGCCCTTGCAGACAGCGGGGGTGAACGCCAGCGTCCTGTCGCTCGGCGCCGCCGCATTCAAGACGGTCTACACCACCGCAGGCTGGAGCGGAACATTGCAGGCGGTGGCATTGAATGCCGATGGCACGGTCAGCCAGGACCTGTGGGATGCCGGTACGTGGCTGACCGCAACCTATCATTCGACCACCGGTTATTCGGGTCGGTCGGTATACACTGGCGCCTACACGATCACGGCTGGCGTCGGCAGCTTCAGCGCGTTCCAGTTCAACGCCGCGAACAGCGCCTCGCTGGACACCACCGAGACCGCGGGCCTGCAGGCTCCGGCACTCGCCGGCGGCAGTGACACGCTGAACAACCGCATCAACTACCTGCTTGGCGACATCACCCACGAAAGTGCGACCGGGGCGGGCTATCGCCCGCGGACCAATATCCTGGGTGCCATCATCCACTCGGGGCCAGCCTATGTGACCGGCGCCACCGGCAACTACCGCGGCAGTTGGCCGAACCTCGGCGTCGCCCCGCCCGAGACTGCCACCGGCGCCCAGACGTACGACACCTTCGTAAACAATGTGGCCACCCGCGAGCCCATGGTCTACATCGGCGCCAACGATGGCATGCTGCACGCGTTCCATGCGCCAGTGGCGACGTGCACGGGAACGGTCGACACCAGCGGCAACTGCTCCGCCTATACGTGGCCTTCCACCACCAACCAGGGCCAGGAAGCCTTCGCGTTCATACCCCGCGCCGTGTACGCCAACCTGGGCAACCTCACCAACAATACGGCCTTCCAGTTCCGTCCCACCGTCGACTCGACGCCCGTGACGCGGGACGTGTATTTCAGCGGCGACAAGAAGTGGCACACGCTGCTCACCGGGGGCGTGGGCGTGGGCGGGCGCGGCATCTACGCGCTGGACATCACCGATCCGAGCTCCTTCTCGGCCAGCAATGTGCTGTGGGAATTCGACGCGGACATGCTGGCGCCGGTGACCTGTGTGACCAACGCTGAAGCGCCCTGCCGCTCCACCGACCTCGGCTACACCGTGTCACAACCCAACGTCGGTCGCCTGGCCAACGGCAAGTGGGTGGTGCTGGTATCCAACGGCTATTTCCCGGATTGCGGCACGCCGGACGCACCCACCGGTGACGTCTCCACCTGCAACGCCATTGCGGCGCAGGTACCCAAGTACACGGACGGCACAAATTACAGCGCCTTGTTCGTCCTGGATGCGGAAACCGGCAAGATGCTCGCGGAACTGAAAACGCCGAAAATCAGCGGCGTCACCAGCTTCGGCCTGGCCAGGGCAGTGCTGGGCGACTACACCAGCGACCAGGTCGACGACGTGGCGTTTGCCGGCGACGTGCAGGGCAACCTGTGGCGCTTCGACCTCAGCAGTTCGAATCCATCGGATTGGTCGGTGAGCCTGGTGTACAAGGGCGTCGACGTCAGCGGCGTCCAGGGCGTGCAGCCGATCACCACCATGCCGCGCCTGTTCCCGGACCCCGGCACCAACCGCTTCCTGGTGTTGTTCGGCACCGGCAAGTACCTGGGCGTCGGCGACAATACCAGCAGTGGCGTGCAGGCCGTGTACGCGGTACGCGACACCGTCGGCACGACCTGGACCAAGAGCGACCTGACCCGGCAATACCTGCACGAGGCCGTGGTACCGTCCGGTCACCCCAATGCCGGCGCGACCCTGCGCTGTGTCACCGGCTCCAGCAGCGACACCTGCACCTCGTCAGCCACGCCCATCAACTCACTGCCGGGCAGCGGTGGTGGCTGGTACGTCAACCTGTACACCACGGACGCAGCGGGCACTCAAAACAATGGGGGCGAGCGCATCGTGGTCAATCCGGGTGCCATCTTCGCCAGCAATACGGTGATATTCGAGTCGATGATCACTGGCGCGTCGGGCAGTGACGCCTGTGCGCCAACGATCCAGGGTGCGATCCTGGCCTTGAATGCGACCACCGGCGGCTCGGCAGGCATGTCATCATTGGGCGGCTGGCCGACCGCGGGCGCTCGCATCAACAGTGCGCGCACGAGCGGCAGCCTGCCGGTGGTGTCGGCACTGGGCGGTGGCAAGGCGTACCTGCCAGGCGCGACGCTGGCGCCCTCCAGTTCGGCACCCATTTCGCTGGACGCGCCCATCTGGCGCCGGCGTTCGTGGCGGGTGCTGATGCATGACCAATGAGGTTCGCGGCATGAACAAGCGTGTACGCCGGATTCGTGGTTTCAGCCTGGTCGAGCTGATGGTGGTGATCGCCATCATCGCGATCCTGGCCGCCATCGCCGTGCCGGCATTTGGGCGCTATGCATTCCGCGCCCGGCGGGCTGACGGCCAGGAGATGCTGCTGCGCATTGCCAATGCGCAGGAGCGTTTCTACGCGACCAACAACCACTACGGTTCGCTGAGCGACATTGGCTATGGCTCGACCGTCGCCTCGGAAAAGGGCTATTACGTGGCGAGCGTGAACGTCGCCTCCGGCAGCACCTCTGCGCAGAATTTCGTGGCCACGGCCACGCCACAGAACGTGCAGGCCACGGACAGCTGCCAGCCCCTGACGATCAATGATGCCGGGGTCAAGACGCCGTTGGCCATATCCACCTCGTCCGCCGTCAACGGTGACTGCTGGTGAGCGGCCTGATCCCTGACCCCGGCCGCAGCCAGGGCTTCACCCTGCTGGAGCTCATGACCACGATCACCATCGTGGCGGTGCTGCTGGCGATCGGCGTGCCCAGCATGCGCAGCATGATCCAGCGCAACCGGGTCAGCTCGGCCAGCAACGACCTGGCAGCCAGCATCGCCTACGCACGCACGACGGCCATCAATCGCGGGCAACTGGTGTCGATGTGCCCGAGCGCCGACGGCACCAGCTGCACCTCGGCTGGCCAGAATTTCGAGCCCGGCTGGATCGTGTACTCCTACCCTGCCGGCGCGGCATCGGCAAACAAGGCCTACGACAGCACGGCAACACTGCTGCGCGCGGTGGACCGGCGTGCCGGGGTCTCGATCTACGGACTGCAAAGCCAAGTGATCACCTTTGGCCTGCAAGGCCAGTTGCGCCCAGGCACGGCGCTGGCCTTCCTGACCTGCGCGCGCAGCGGCGACACCGGCATCGGCCACAGCACGGCAACCGTCCACGGCGTGCGCATGGACGTGAACGGCTCGGGCTCGACCAGTACCTTGAACCTGGCTGCCGGCGCCTCCTGCAACAGCTGATCACCGCACCTGTACACGCTTGCGGCAGCCGCCACCCCGCGCCTGGGAGCGATGCCTTTGCACCGGTTTGTGGGAACCCGCTGGCGGGCTCCCACAAGTGCGGGCATCACCAGCTGTAGCGCACCTTGCCGTAGGCGTAGGCGCCGTTGTAGCCAAACGGTGAGAACGTCGAGTACTTCAGCGTGCCGTTGTTGTTGTTGTTCGGGATGCTCTTGTCCGGGTAGGTGTCGAGCGCGTTGTCGACGCCCAGGGTGAACCGCCACTTGTCCAGCGTGTAGTTCGCGGCCAGGTCGAGCACCCACTTCGGGTCGAAGGTCTGGTCGACCACGCCGGTGGCCGCGTTGTAGGCGGCCAGGCTGCTGACGTAGTTGGTGTAGCGGCCGTAGCGCGTCAGCACGCCGGTCAGGCTCCAGTTGCCGACGTTGTACATCTCGTTCAGCACCAGCTTGCTGCGCGGGGTGGAATTGGCCAGGTAGCCCTTGATGTCCTGCCGGGTCAGGCGCACGAAGTTGACGCCCAGGTTGTTCAGCACCTCCGGGTTGGGCTTGACGTCGGTCACCAGGTTCTGGTTGTAGTTGACGCTGAGCGTGCTGGACAAGGTGCCGGCGCCGCCGAAGTCGGACAGGTACGACGCCACCAGGTCGACACCGCGCGTGCGCGTGTCGGCGGCATTGGTGAAGTAGTCGATGCTGCGGAAGTTGAGGTTGCCCACGCCGTTGGCCGCCAGATAATCCACGACGTCCGGCCCGGTGGTGGCGATGGCGCCGGAGAGCGAAATGCGGTCACGGATCTTGATCTGGTACAGATCCAGGCTGAGGTTCCAGGCCCCTGGACTCCACACCGCGCCAAAGGTGTAGTTGGTGGATTTCTCGGGTTTCAGCGGCTCGGCGCCGAGCAGGCGCGCGATCTGGCTGCCGACGGGTACCAGGCCCGCGTTGTAGATGCCGGCGGGCAGACCGACCGAGTTGCCGGCGGCCATGAACAGCGACGAGGTCTGCGAAAAATACTCCTGGCCCAGCGACGGCGCGCGGAAGCCGGTGGACGCACTGCCGCGCAGCGCGAACGTGTCGGTGAAGTCGAAACGGCCGGCCAACGCACCCGAGGTGGTGTTGCCGAAGTCGTTGTAGTGCTCATGGCGCACGGCCGCCGAAGCACCGAAGCGGTCGGTGAGGTTGGTTTCGAAGTCGAGATACTCGGCCACGTCCTGCCGCGAGGCGCTGACCGCGTTCACCGGCTGCCAGCCGGCAAAGCCCTGGGCGCCACCCGACGTGCCGGAGGTGCCGACATACCACGACGGCAGCGAACCGGCGTCGATGCTGTAGGTCTGGCGCAGATACTGCGCGCCATAGGCCACCGTGACCGCATTCGGCAGCCAGCCGACATTGACGTCCTTGGCGACATCCAGATCCAGCGACTGCTGGCCGGAGGTCAGGACGCCGTCGTCGAACACGCTGGGCGTGCTGCCGAAGTCGTGCAGGAACGCATAGTTGAGGCTGTTGCGGGTCTCGTAGGAAACCCGGTTGCGGCCGAAGTTGCCACTCAGATCCCAACGCCAGCCACTGATCGTGCCGCGCAGGCCAGCCACCATGGACTGGTCCGTGGAGTCGCTGTGCTCCAGGGGCAGGAAGCCGTTCGGATACACCTGGCCGATCAGCGGATTGTTCGGCTTGGGGGAATTGTCGCCATAGCGGAAGAACGCCGGCGAGGTGCCCTGGCGCCGGCTGTAATGGCCGAAGGCATAGAACTGCACATTGGGCGTCAGGTCGTACTGCGAGTTCAGCAGCACGTTGGTGTCGCGCACGTCCGGATCGCCCTGGCGGAACTTCACGCCGAGGCCGCCAAAGCCGGGACGGTTGTCCGGGCCGGCGCGGTTGGTGTGGTCCTGGTTGCCGTTCTGCACCGTCATGCGCAGCCAGCCCTTGTCGCCGGCCAGCGGTATGCCGAAATTCGCCGAGCCCTGCCACTGCCGGCCATCGCCGGCCGAATATTGGCCCCCGGTCAATTCCACGTCGCCGCCCTGCGCGCCCTTTTTGAGGATGATGTTGATGACGCCCGCGATGGCATCGGAGCCGTATTGGGCCGACGCGCCGTCACGCAGCACCTCGATATGGTCGATCGCCGACATCGGAATGGTGTTGAGGTCCACCGGCTGCGAGCCGCGGCCGATCACGCCGTTGTTGAGCAGGATCGCACCCTGGTGCCAGCGCTTGCCGTCGACCAGCACCAGTACCTGGTCCGGCGAGAGGCCGCGCATCTGCGCCGGGCGCTGCGTATCGGCGGTATCCGCCGCAGCCGGACGCGGAAAGTTCAGTGACGGGATCAGCCGCGACAGCGCGGTCGGCAGGTCGGTGGTGCCTGTCTGCAGCAGGACCTTGAACGGCACCACGTCGATCGGGGTCAGCGAGCTGCTCACCGTGCGCGCATCCGAACGCGTGCCAGTGACGATGACCGTGCTCAAGGTCTCGGCCTTGGCCGGGTTCGCCTGACTGGCATCCTGGGCATACGCTGCATTGGCCAGCGCAAACAGTACAGCGGCCGAAAGCACACTCGGCGCGAAGCGCGCCAACCGCGGCGAAAGCTTTTTCATGGGAATACTCCTTGGTGGTCAAACGACCACACTTGACGATATTCAGGTGACGCCGCGTACCGGGCCAGTCAGGCCAACGGAGCGTATCCAGCCGTCTATACGTCCATCCGGCGCGGGCCGCGTCGCGACCCATGGGCACTACCATACGCCGGTGACGAGTCGTCGGCATGGGTCATCAGGCATACTTCCGCGACTGCTTGAAATCCCCATATGTGCCCCAATCATGGAGCCGTTGGCCTGGCCGAGGACCGGGCAATTGGAGTTGGCATGCCCATTTATGAGTTCGAGTGCCGCGCGTGCGGCCATCATTTTGACCATCTGCAAAAGCTGTCGGACCCGGACCCGAAGGTGTGTCCCAGTTGCCACGCCGAGCAGTTGCAGCACATGCTCAGCGCGCCAGCGTTCCGCCTGGCCGGCAGCGGCTGGTACGAGACCGACTTCAAGAAGCCCGGCGACCAACGCCACAATCTGGCCGGCGACGCCGGCGCACCACATGCGGACGGCCGTGACGGGCACGCCGCAAGCAAGCCGGCAGCCGCCACCGAGGGCAGCGCCGCCGCTCCTGCGGCAACCACGCCAACCCCCGCCGCCAAGCCCTCCGGCGACAAGGCCGCTGCCGCCGCCGGTTAGGCACGGACAGACCGGGTGGCGCGAACGGGGCTGGGGTGGATGCTAAGATACGCGGTCTTTTCCGCCTGTCAGCCGCAGTGGCGGCCCGGAGCTTCGAGCGCATGCGCACGCATTATTGCGGCCTCATCGACGAGTCGTTGATCGGCCAGCCGGTCACCCTGTGCGGCTGGGTCAACGCCATGCGCCTGCAGGCGCACGTGGCCTTCATCGACCTGCGTGACCACGAGGGTCTGGCGCAGGTGGTGATCGAGCGCGACAACGTCGCGGCGTTCGAGCTGGCGGCCACGCTGGGCAACGAGTACTGCCTGCGCGTGCACGGCACGATCCGGCGCCGCGTCAGCGTCAACGACAAGTTGCGCACCGGCACGGTGGAGCTGCTGGCCGAGCGCGTGGAAGTACTGAACACGGCGAAGGACCTGCCGTTTGCCCTGCACGAAAGCCCGAACGAGGACATGCGGATGACCTACCGCTACCTCGACCTGCGACGTCCGGCCATGCAGCAGCGCCTGCGCACGCGCGGGCGGCTGGTGCGCGCGCTGCGGCATTACCTGGACGAACGCGGCTTCCAGGATATCGAGACCCCGATCCTGACCAAGGCCACGCCGGAAGGCGCACGCGACTACCTGGTGCCAAGCCGCGTCCACCCGGGCCAGTTCTACGCGTTGCCGCAGTCGCCGCAGCTGTTCAAGCAATTGCTGATGGTGGCCGGCTTCGACCGCTACTACCAGATTGCGCGCTGTTTCCGCGACGAGGACCTGCGTGCCGACCGCCAGCCCGAATTCACCCAGCTCGACATCGAGTTTGCCTTCGTCGACGAGCACGGGATCCAGGACACCGTGGAGGACCTGATCCGCCACGTGTTCCGCGAAGTGCAGGGCGTCGACCTGGACGAGCGCTTCCCGCGCTTGACCTGGGCCGAGGCCATGCGCCGCTTCGGCTCCGACAAGCCGGACCTGCGCTGCACGCTGGAATTGGTGGATATTGCGGAGGCCGTGCGGCAGGTCGAGTTCAAGGTGTTCTCCGGCCCGGCCAATGACGCCGACGGCCGCGTCGCAGCCTTGCGCCTGCCCGGCGGCCACGACCTGAGCCGCAAGGACCTGGACGGCTATGCCGCGCACGTGGCGCGCTACGGCGCCAAGGGCCTGGCCTGGATGCGCGTGGACGATCCCGCCAAGGGCCTCGGGGGCGTGCACTCGCCGGTGGCCAAGTTCCTCGACGCCGGGTCCTTGCGCGCGATCCTGGCGGCCACCGGCGCGCAGGCCGGGGACATGCTGTTCTTTGGCGCCGGCCGCTGGCAGACCGTCAGCGAGTTCATGGGCGCCCTGCGCCTCAAGCTGGCCAAGGACCGCGGACTGATCGCCGAGGGCTGGAAGCCGCTGTGGGTCACCGACTTCCCGATGTTCGAATATGACCACGAGGCCCAGCGCTACGTGGCCCTGCACCACCCGTTCACCGCACCGAAGATCGACGACGTTGACGACCTGCGCGCCCATCCAGGCACCGCGGTCAGCCGTGGCTACGACATGGTGCTCAACGGCAACGAGATCGGTGGCGGCTCGATCCGTATCCACCGCCCGGAGATGCAGCGCGCGGTGTTCGACCTGCTCGGGATTGGCGAGGCCGAGGCCGAGGCCAAGTTCGGCTTCCTGCTCAAGGCGCTGAAGTTTGGCGCGCCGCCCCATGGTGGCGTGGCGTTCGGAGTGGACCGCATCGCTGCCCTGCTCGCAGGCACCGATTCGATCCGCGACGTGATCGCCTTCCCCAAGACCACCAGCGCGCAGGACTTGATGACCGATGCGCCCTCGGATATCGCGCCGGCACAACTGCGCGACCTGCACGTGCAGGTACTCGATGAGCCGGCGGCCAATACCCCTGCGGCGCAGGGTCACTGAAGCCGTGCCGGCGTGCGCGTGTCCAGCGGCGCCACCCGTACGATGATGGGCCGCGTGACGGGTGCACGCCCGCCGCCGGCCATCCGGCCCGCCCGTGCCTGACCAGGTCATCCTGCTGCACGGCCTGTGGATGCGCGGCTTCGCGCTGGCCATGCTGGACAAGCGCCTGATCGGGGCTGGATTCGAGGTCCACCGCTTCGACTACCTGAGCGTCGCCGCCAGCCAGGAGCACATCCTGGACCAGATGCACGCGCAAATGCGCGAACTGGGCGAGCAGGGACACACCGTGCACCTGGTCGGCCACAGCCTGGGCGGCCTGCTGGCCATGCGCGCATGCAGCGACATCGCGGTGCCGTTGCCGCCCGGACGCATCGTCTGCCTGGGCTCACCCCTGCTCGGCAGCTCCGCAGCCCGCGGGCTGGCGGCCTGGGGGCACGCCGGCGAGGCGCTGCTGGGCCACAACCGCGACCTGCTGCAGCGCGGCTTCGAGCGTTGGGACGCCGAGCGCGATGTCGGCGTCATTGCCGGCCGCCTGCCGCTGGGCCTGGGCAACCTGCTCGGTCACCTCGACGGAGCGCACGACGGCACGGTCGCGGTTGCCGAAACCCGGTTGCCCGGCATCGCCGACCACTGCGTCATCGAATCCAACCACATGGGCCTGCTGTTTTCCGCCGAAGCCGCGCACTGCACGGCGGCGTTCCTGCGCACAGGGCACTTCGCGAAGTCCGCGGCCTGACGGCAAGATCAATCTTCATGGCAGCCTGCACCGCCATCGGGACGAGGGTGAAGTCACGAGCCCAGGCGCCCCCCACCCCAACCCTCTTCCCTGGCAAAGCCAGGGGAGAGGGTGCGTACAGCGCGGGATCGGTGGTTACCTCGTCGGCAAGACCACCTCGGGCTGGCCTGCCGCCTTGCGCTTGGCGTTGAACGCCGCGAGCTGGTTGGTCTTCACGGCCGACCACTTCGGCAGCAGGTCCCGCAGCTGCGTCTCGGCGCGTTCGCAGGCTGCCACCTGGGTCGCGGTCGGTGCCGTATCAGCGTCCTGCAGCGCCATCATCGCGTCATTCAGCGAACTGGTGACGCCGGTCAGGGTCGGCGGGCCCGGCGGTGCGCCGAAGAAGCGCGCAATCATCGCCGCCATACCCGTCAGTGGGGGCGGCGCCAGCGCCGCCACTTGGGTCTTCAGTGCCTCCACATCCTTGCCCTGCAGCTTGTCCAGCTCCGCCAGCAGCCCGCGCGCCTGCAGGAACTCGGCGTGCGCCGACTGGGTGGCCGCATACATCTGCTGGGTCAGCGTCGCCAGCTTGGCGAGGTCGGCCGCGGGGGTCTGCACCCGTGGATCCATGCGCAGGTCCAGCGGCTGCGTGTAGGTCTTGCCGTCCACGGTCAGGCGCACCGTGTACTCACCCGGGGACGCCCATGGCGCATTGGCCTTGGGATAGGTGCGGTGCGGTACCGCACGGTTCTCGTCGTCGCTGGCACGCTCGTCGAGGATCGGGTTGTAGCGCAGATCCCAGCTCATGCGGTGCATCCCCGCCTTGGTCGAGATCACCGTCGGCGGCGCGGCCCAGTACAGCGGCACGCCACAATCCGGCGCCGACGGGGTTTCCTGGCACACCTTGTTGAAGGCCACCGGATCGAGCGCCGGCTCCGGGTCGCGCACCGGATCGGTGCTGGCATAGGAGCGAACCAGCTTGCCGGCACTGTCCAGGATGTCGAGCTTGACCGGACCGGACACATCCTTCGACAGGTAGTAGTCGAGGATGCCTCCGGGCGGCGGGTTGTCGCCATGCGGCACTTCCGGCGGCCACGGCGTCGGGTCGTTCATCGCAAAGCGCACGCGCACCGCAGTCACCGGCTTGTACAGGTAGGCGCCCTGGGCCGCGCGTGCGGCCTCCATCTGCGCGTTCTGCCGCAACGGCGTCACGTCGTCGAGGATGTAGAAGCCACGGCCGTGCGTCGCCGCGATCAGGTCCGAACACAGGCAGGAATCGTCATCCTTGACCTGCAGGTCGCGCACCGAGATCGCCGGCATGTCGAGTTTGAGCGACTGCCACTTGTCGCCATCGTCGAAGGAGACCCACACCTGCGCGTCGGTGCCGGCATACAGCAGGCCCTTGGTGCGCGGGTCCTCGCGGATGGTGTTGGTGACCGCACCCGGCGCGATGCCATTGTTGATCTCGGTCCAGGTCTTGCCGCCATCATGGGTGCGCCACAGATGCGGGTTCATGTCATCCAGGCGCATCGTGTTGACCGCCGCGTACGCCGTCTGCTTGTCGAAGTGTCCGGCATCGATGTTGAACACGCGCGACCACGCCTTGATCTGCGGCGGAGTCACGTTGCTCCAATTCCTGCCACCATCCATCGTGACCTGGATGTTGCCGTCTTCCGTTCCGGCCCAGATGACATTGACGTCCAGCGGCGAGGGGGCAATCGCGGTGAGCGCACCCTGGCGGGTGTTCTTGACCTCCTTCGCGTATTTGCCCACGCTGGGCGGCGTGGTCCAGGTCTTGCGCGACAGATCCGGGCTGATGCGGGTCCAGGTGTGCGCCTGGTCCGTGCTCTTCCATACCGCGTTGGAACCGTAATACAGAATCTTGTCGTCAACCGGCGACCATTCCAGCGGCATGGTGCGCACGTTGCGGTTGAACATCTCGCCGGTTTTCGGATCCTTCGCCTTCGTGTCCGGGCCGACATAGGTCGTCTGACCGGTCTTGAAGTTGTACAGCGAGATGTTGCTGCGCATGCTGCCGAACACCAGGTCCGGATCCTTCGGATCGGACGAGGCGACCCCGTATTCCTGGATGTTGACCGGACGCCAGTCGCGGAACGTGATCATGCCGTCGTTCGAGCGGCTGTCGACGCAGGCCGAGCCCGAGTCCTGCTGGCCGCCGCACACCCGGTACGGGAACGAATTGTCCGTGGAGGCGTGGTACATGGCCGCGGTCGGCTGCGTGTACCAGTTGCTCCAGGAATTGCCGCGGTTGCTCGATACCACGCCGCCCTGGTCCGCGACCACGATGAGGATGTTCGGGTGGTCCGGGTTGATCCAGATCTTCTGGTAGTCGTCGCCACCCGGCGAGCCGCGCACCGCGGTCCAGGTCGCGCCGCCATCCTCGCTGCGCCAGAACACCCGCGATGCGGTATAGACGATGTTCTCGTCCTTCGGGTCGACGGCAAGGGTCGAGAGGTCGCCACCGCCGATGCGCTCCAGGGGGCGGCTGTCGGTCTGCTTGGGCCGCGACGCCGCGGGCACGCTGGGATCGTCGATGGCCAGATGCCAATGCTCGCCACCGTCGTTGGAACGGAACAGGTCGATCTCGCCCGTGGTGTGGCTGCGCGCCTTCGGCGAGTCATACGCCACCATGGCATACAGGACGTTGGAATTGCTCGGCGCCAGGGCGATGTTCGCCTCGATCTGGGAGGGCAGACCGTTGGTCAGGTGCTTCCAGGTGGTGCCACCGTCGGTGGACTTGAACATGCCGTTGCCGGCGCCACCAAACTCGGTCGACTCACTGTAGCCCTGCTGCTGCTGCCACAGGCCCGCATAGACGATGTTTGGATTGCGCGGATCGATGTGCACGTCGTTGCCGCTGGTGTACTCGTCCTTGTACAGCACCTTCTGGAAGGTCTTGCCGCCGTCCGTGGAACGGAAAATGCCGCGCTCCGGATTCGGTCCATAGGGATGGCCGAGCGCGGCGACGAACAGGCGATCGGGATTCGTCGGATCGACATCGATGGCGGCGATCATCTGGCTGTCGCGCAGCCCCAGGTGGGTCCAGGTCTTGCCGGCGTCGGTCGACTTGTACATGCCGTCGCCCGTGGCCAGGTCCGGGCGGATGATGCCCGCGCCGGTACCCACATAGATGATGTTCGGGTTGGACGGCGCCACCGCGATCGCGCCGATCGAGCCGGTGTCCTGGCCGTCGAACAGGGGATGCCAGTTGGAGCCGTAATCAGTCGAGCGCCACACGCCGCCGTTGTCGAAGCCGATGTAGGCGACATTGGGCTGACCGGCGACGCCGGAGACGGCGCGCGCCCGACCGCCACGGGTCGGACCGATCATGCGCCAGTGCATCTCCGCGTAGGGATTGCCCGCATCCGTCGAAGCTACGGGATAGAACCCGGGTGGCGGGATTGGGGTTTGCGCCGCGGCCGCGACGGCCAGCGACCCCATGCCGAGCAAACCCGCCAGTGCGAAACCGCTGATGGTTTTCTTTGTCAAGGCCGTGTCCCCATGCCATCGCCAATTGCGCAGCGCGCGAACATAACACACGCCACGAACGCGCATCCAGGGACCTTTGGCACGGTCGGAAGACGCTCACTTGGCGACAAAGTCGATGGTGCCGATGCCGAAGCCGCCGGTCGCGCCGGCGGAACGGATGGCGATGACGCGCAGTCCAGGCGCCGGGGCGCCCGCCGCCGGTCCGATCGTCGCGCCTTGCCTGGTCAATGGACCCGACAATGCCGGGACCGGGGCGAGGTCCTGGCGGGAAATAGGGTAAAATTGCCTGCTTGTCCGGTTCGCTCAGGTACATGGTCATGGGTAGGGGACCGACCGTAGAAGGTCGCAAGAATGCCGAAGACGCGAAGCGCGCCAAGGTCTTCACCAAGCTGATCCGCGAGATCACGGTAGCTACGCGCGCCGGCGTCGCCGACCCCGCGGTCAACGCCAGATTGCGTGCAGCAGTGGACAAGGCCCTGGCGGCCAACATGACCCGCGAGACGATCGACCGCGCGATCAAGCGCGGCTCCGGCGCCGATGGCGGGGCGGACATGCAGGAACTGCGCTACGAAGGCTACGGGCCCGCTGGCGTGGCCCTGATCATCGACTGCGTCACCGACAATCCGCTGCGCACCGTGGCCGACGTGCGCCACGCCCTGACCCGGCACGGCGGCAACCTCGGCACCAGCGGCTCGGTGGCATACCAGTTCCAGCGTCGCGGCGAGGTTGGCATCGTCACCGACGGCGACCCCGGCCGTGAGGAGCAGGTGCTGGAGGCGGCACTCGAGGCCGGCGCCGAAGACGTGGTCAACGCCGATGGGGAAAGCTGCGTGGTGTGCGGCGCCGATGACCTGGAAAGCGTGCAGGCTGGATTGGTAGCGGCCGGTCTGACCCTGGACCGCACGCAGGTGGTCATGCATCCGGCCAACCGGGTGGAGATCCCGGCCGAGGCGCAGGACACGCTGCTGGAATTGATCGACGCGCTGGAAGCGCTCGATGACGTCCACGAGATCTACCACAATGCCGTGCTGCCAAATGCCTGACAACATGCCCGCCACGCAGGCCTGCCCGCACCCGGTGGCAACTGTGGATGGGTCGCCCGCGCCCGTGGCCGCAGACCTGGGCCTGACGTGAACACCGCCGTCGCCGGCAGGCGCCTGCCCACCGAGGCCGGTGCAACAGCGCATGGCCTGGGCGTCATCCGCATCCTCGGCATCGACCCTGGCAGCCAGCGTACCGGCGTGGGCATCATCGACGTGGACCCAAACGGGCGCCTCACCCACGTCTGCCACACCGCGCTGGCCGTGGCCGGCGAGGCCAGTTTCGCGCTGCGCCTCAAACGCATCTTCGACGAGTTGGGCGCGCTGCTGGAGCTGCATCATCCCGACGAGTGCGGCATCGAGCAGGTGTTCATGGCGCGCAACCCCGATTCCGCGCTCAAGCTCGGCCAGGCGCGCGGCGCGGCCATCTGCGCGGCAGTCAGCCATGGCCTCGACGTGCACGAATACGCCGCCACCGAGGTGAAGCGGGCCGTCGTCGGCAGCGGACGCGGGGACAAGACCCAGGTGCAGCACATGGTCGGCATCCTGCTCGGCCTGAAGGGGCCGCTGCAGCCGGACGCCGCCGACGCGCTGGCCATCGCCATCGCCCACGCGCATACGCGCGCCGGCCTGGCCCGGGCCGGCATTCCGCGCGCGGCATGGCGGCGCCGCCGCTGATGACCGGAACGGAGCCAGCACGATGATCGGGCGCCTGCGCGGCACGCTGCTGAGCAAGGCCCCGCCCTGGCTGCTGATCGAGGTCGGCGGGATCGGCTACGAGGTCGAAGCCCCGATGTCGACGATCTATGATCTGCCGGCCGTGGGCAGCGAAGTCACCGTGCTTACCCACTATGCGGTCAAGGAAGACAGCGCGGCGCTGTATGCCTTTGCGCACGAGCGCGAGCGCGTGCTGTTCCGCCAGTTGCAGAAGGTCGGCGGCATCGGTGCGAAGACGGCGCTGGTGGTGCTGTCCAGCGTCTCCACCGAACACTTTGCCCGGCTCGTGCACGCCGCCGACATCGCCGCCCTGACCAAGATTCCCGGCATCGGCAAGAAGACCGCCGAGCGCATCGTGGTGGAACTGCGCGACCGCCTGGCGGCCGGCTCCGGTGCCGTCGGCGCCACCGGGATCCACGGCGGCGCCCCGCTGGATGCCACCGGCGAAGCCACGGTCGCCCTGTCCCAGCTCGGCTACAAGCCGGCCGAGGTTTCCCGCCTGGTGCAGAAGGTCGCGGCCCCCGGCGACAGCGCCGAAGACATCATCCGCAAGGCCTTGCGTGCGGCGCTCGGCAGCTAGGATCCCGCCCGATGCCCGAGTCCATGCACGACCAGCCAGCCCCGGTGCGGGACCTCGCCGCCGACGGTGACCGCGGCGCGCGCTCCAAGCTCCTGCTCGGCGCCCTCGGCGTGGTATTCGGCGACATCGGCACCAGCCCGCTGTACACCATGCACGAGACCTTTCTGCCGGTGCACGGTCTGCGCCCGCACCCGAGCACGGTACTCGGCGTGCTGTCGCTGGTGACCTGGTCGCTGATCATGGTGGTGGCGGTCAAATACGTCAGCCTCGTCATGCGCGCCGACAACAAGGGCGAAGGCGGCATCATGGCGCTGATGACCCTGGCCCAGCGCGTCAGCGGCAAGTCGCCCGGAGTGCGCCGCCTGATCATGCTGATGGGCCTGCTCGGCGCCGCGCTGTTCTTCGGCGACGGCGTGATCACGCCCTCGATTTCCGTGCTCTCGGCAATCGAGGGCCTGAACGTGGCCGCGCCATCGCTCTCGCACTGGGTGGTGCCGATCACGGTGCTGGTGCTGCTCGGCCTGTTCTGGCTGCAGCGCCGCGGCAGCGCCCGGGTCGGCGCGATCTTCGGTCCGGTGATGGCGCTGTGGTTCCTGGCCTTGGCCGTGATCGGGGCATGGAACATCTACCAGTCGCCCGGCGTGCTGTATGCGCTCAACCCCTGGTACGCGGTGCAGTTCTTCATGAACCACGGCAGCGTCTCGTTCCTGGCCCTGGGCTCGGTGGTGCTGTGTGTCACCGGGGCGGAGGCGCTGTACGCGGACATGGGCCACTTCGGCCGCGTCCCCATCCGCACGGCATGGTTTGCGTTTGTGCTGCCGGCCCTGCTGCTCAACTACTACGGGCAAGGTGGTCTGCTGCTGACCAATCCGGAGGCCATCGGCAACCCGTTCTACCACGCGGTACCGGACTGGGGCCTGTACCCGATGATCGGCCTGGCCACGCTGGCCACGGTGATCGCCTCCCAGGCGGTGATCTCCGGCGCGTTCACCGTCACCCGCCAGGCGATCCAGCTCGGCTTCCTGCCGCGCATGGAGGTGGTGCACACTTCGCGCGAGGCCATCGGGCAGATCTTCCTGCCCTGGGTCAACCGCGCGCTGATGGTGCTGGTGATCGCCACGGTGATCGGCTTCGGCTCGTCCAATGCGCTGGCCGGGGCCTACGGCATCGCGGTGACCGGCACCATGGCAATCGACACCCTGCTGGTGATGACCGTCGCACGCCGCATGTGGCATTGGAGCCGCACCGTGGTGATCGCCCTGAGCCTGGTGCTGCTGGTCATCGACCTGAGCTTCTTCGGCGCCAACACGCTGAAGATTCCCGATGGCGGCTGGTTCCCGCTGGTGCTCGGCCTGATGGTGTTTGTCGTGATGACCACGTGGCGGCGCGGACGCGAGCTGGTGGTGCGCGAGATCAAGCAAAGCGGCCTCGCGCTTGCGCCGTTCATCGAGAACATGACCGAGCACCCGCCGCTGCGGGTGCCTGGCACCGCGGTATTCCTCACCGCCAACCTCAATGCCGTGCCGCATGCCCTGCTGCACAACCTCAAGCACAACAAGGTGCTGCACGAACGCAACGTGCTGCTCATGGTGTCCATCCTGGAGACCCCGGTGGCAGAGCAGGAGGAACGCATCCAGCTCACCCAGCTGTCGCCGACGACCAGGGATTTCTATGCCCTGGAACTGCATTTCGGCTTTGCTGAAGACCCGAATATCCCGTTGGCCCTGGCCCACTGCCCGAAGGAAGGGCTGGTGTTCGACATGATGGACACCACGTTCTTCCTCTCGCGCGAGAGCATCGTGGCCGATGCCCGGCGCCCAGGCATGGCGCTGTGGCGCGACAAGCTGTTTGCCTTCATGTCACGCAACGCGCTGCCGGCCACGGCCTTCTTCCAGATTCCCGGCAATCGGCTGATCGAGCTCGGCGCGCCGGTCGAAATCTGAAGAGTCTCCTCTCCCCCCATCCTCCCCTCCGGCGGCGTCACGGATCCTTGCGGTGTTCCAGCAGATCGGCGCGCAGCGCGTCGACCAGGGCCTGCTGGTCGGCGGGGCGCTCTGCGCTGAACTCCATCGGCTGGCCGCTGATCGGGTGGACAAAGCCGAGCTTGCGCGCGTGCAGGGCCTGCCGCCGAAAACCGCGCAGCGTGGCAATGAGTTCGGCCGATGCGCCCTTGGGCAGCTTGAGCCCGCCGCCATACAGCGGGTCACCCAGCAGCGGGTGGTGGATGTGCGCCATGTGGACGCGGATCTGGTGGGTGCGGCCGGTCTCCAGGCGACAGTGGATCAGGCTGTGGGCCCGAAAGCGCTCGGCGACCCGGTAATGGGTCACGGCGCGCTTGCCCCCGCCTTCCGCGCACACCGCCTGGCGCACACGATCGCCGCGGCTGCGGCCGAGCGGTGCATCCACGGTGCCTCCGGCTACCAGTACGCCGAGAACCACGGCCTCGTATTCGCGTTCCACGTCATGCCGCGAGAGCAAATCGACCAGTGCCGTGTAGGCGGGCAGGGTCCTGGCCACCACCAGCAGGCCGGAAGTGTCCTTGTCCAGCCGGTGCACGATGCCGGCGCGTGGCAGCTCGGCGAGCCGGGCATCATGGTGCAGCAGGGCATTCAGCAGGGTGCCGACCGGATTGCCGGCCCCAGGATGCACCACCAGGCCGGCGGGCTTGTTCAATACCAGCAGGTCCGCGTCCTCGTGCACGATGGCCAGCGCGATGTTCTCGGCCAGGTCGCCGGTTTCGGCGACGAGCTCGGCATCCAGGCGCAGCTGCTCGCCACCGAGCAACAACTGCCGGGGCATGGCCTGCCGCCCATCCAGAGTCAACTCGCCGGACTTGATCCAGCGGCTGAGCCGCGAGCGCGAGCAATCCGGGAACAACTGGGCTGCGCCCTGGTCGAAACGTTGCCCAGCCAGATCCTGCGGTACCACGGCCGTGCGCTGCAGGGCCGTCATACCGGCAGCCAGGGAGCGCAGGCAGTTTCCGTTATCATGGCCGTTCCGCTGGTGCCATCCATCGTCCCCAAGTCGAATCCTTGCATATGCGCGTAGCAAAGCAGTCGATGCATCCCTCGTGCGCCGCGAAATACCTGCTCATCGTGGCCCTGGCCGCCCTGGTCGGCGGCTGCTCCATCTTCGGCGCCAAGCAGCGCGACGACAACCTGCCGGTGGATGCGCTGTACAACAAGGCCCACGCCGCGCTGGTGGAGGGCCGCTACGGCACTGCCGCCACAAGCTACCAGCGACTGATCGCGCGCTTTCCCTCGGGCAACTACAACGAACACGCGCAGCTGGAACTGGCCTACGCGCAATACAAGGACAACAAGCCCGATGACGCCTTGTCCACCATCAACCGCTTCATCAAGACCTACCCTGCCAACCAGCATGTCGACTATGCCTATTACCTGCGCGGCCTGATCGATTTCGACCGCGACAGCGGCGGCATCCTGACCACCCTGCGCGGCGGCGAAAGCGGGACGGCACGGCGCGATCCGGCCCCCTTCCTGCAATCGTTCGACGACTTTTCCGAACTGTCGCGCCGCTTTCCCAACAGTGCGTATGCGGCCGATGCGCGCCAGCGCATGATCTACCTGCGCAACATGCTGGCCCAGTATGAAATCAACATCGCCGAATTCTACCTGCACCAGCGCGCCTACATCGCCGCCGCCGACCGCGCGCAATACGTGATCGAGCACTATCAGCAGGCGCCGCAGGTGGCCGACGCCCTGGCCTTGCTCACCCGCTGCTACCTTGCGCTCAAGCAGGACAAGCTGGCCGAGCAGAGCCGCAAGGTGCTGGCCCTGAACTACCCGGACCATCCCTACCTGAGCGACCCGAAGTGGCCGCGCGCGCCGTCCACGCTGCGCAAGCTGATCCCGTTCTCCGGCCACCAGTAGGTTGCCCGCGGCGGAACGGCGCGGCCGGCAGGTGCGCGAAACGCCAGGCTCAGCGCCAACCCGAGGTGATCGGATAGCGCCGCTCGCGACCGAAGGCCCGCGAGGTCACCCGCGGACCAGGTGCGGACTGCCTGCGCTTGAACTCGTTCTGCAGCACCAGGCGGGTGACCCGGCGCACGGTGTCGGCAGCAAAGCCCGCTGCCACGATCTGTGCCTGTGACTCCTCGCCCTCGATGAAGCGGGCCAGGATCGCATCGAGCTCCGTGTATGGCGGCAACGAATCCTGGTCGGTCTGGTTGTCGCGCAGCTCGGCCGATGGCGGGCGCCCGATCACTGCCGGCGGAATCGGCGGCCGGCCAGCGGGAGCCGCCGGGGCACCACTGATTTCCCAGGGCAGGCTGCCCGCCGCCGCATTGCGCCACCGCGCCAGGCGGAACACCGCGGTCTTGTAGACATCCTTGAGCGGCGCATAGGCACCACACATGTCCCCGTACAAGGTCGCGTAGCCGACCGCCATCTCGCTCTTGTTGCCGGTGGCCAGCAGGAAGCGTCCGAACTTGTTGGACAAACCCATCAGCAGCACACCGCGCGCGCGCGCCTGCAGGTTCTCCTCGGTGATGTCGGGCTCGCGGCCGGCAAACGCCGGAGCCAGAGCCGCAAGCAGAGCCTGCACGGTCGGCTCGATGTCGATCACCTGGTAATCCACGCCCAGGGCCTCGGCCTGCTCGCGCGCGCCGTTCAGCGACAGCTTCGAGGTGTAGCGGCTGGGCAGCATCACCGCGCTGACGCGCCCGCTGCCCAGGGCATCGACTGCCAGGGCCAGGGTAAGCGCCGAATCGATGCCGCCGGAGAGTCCGAGCAGGACACCCGCAGCCGCGTTCTTGTCCACATAGTCGCGCGTACCCCGCACCAGCGCGGCATACAGCGTGGCCTCGGGCGATGTGTCGGTGGCCCGCGGCCATTGCCTGGCGCTGAAGCGGCGTGTGTCCGGATCGAACTCAGCCCACAACAGCGCGTCCACGAAGGCCGGTGCGCGCGCCGCCACCGTGCCATCGGCGTCGACCAGCATCGACGCGCCGTCGTAGACCACCTCGTCCTGGCCACCCACCAGATTGACATAGGCGATCGCGCAACCGGTCTCGCGCGCGCGCGCCACCAGCACGGCCTCGCGTTCGGCCTGCTTGTCGGCATCCCAGGGCGAGGCGTTGACGACCAGCAACAGCTGCGCCCCGGCTGCCGCGGCGTGCCTGGCGGGTCCGACCTGCCATACGTCCTCGCAGATCAGCAGGCCGACCCGCACACCCCCGACCATGAATGTGGTGCTGCAATCGCCCGGCCGGAAATAGCGCTTGTCGTCGAATACGCCGTAGTTGGGCAAGGCCTGCTTGGATGCGGTGACCTCGACGCGCCCGCCATGCAACACGCTGGCAGCGTTGTACAACGCATCCGCCACGCGCTGCGGATGGCCAACCACGCTGGTGATTCCCTGCGCGTCGGTTGCCAGGCTGGCCAGCGCCTCGGCGCAGGCGCTGACGAAACTGGGCCGCGACAGCAGGTCGTCCGGTGGATAGCCGCTCAGGGCCATTTCCGGAAACGCCACCAGCGCGGCGCCGCCGGCACGCGCCTGACCGATCAGGGCGCGCATTTTCGCGGCGTTGGCCGCAACCGCGCCCACGGCGAAATCGCATTGCGCCAGCGCCAGCCGTAGCGGTGCCATGTGCGGTTCCTCGGGAAGCCTGACAGTGACGCCCATCGTAGCGACCAAACCGGACCGCGCCATGCACGGTCCGTGAAGAGGTCATCGGGTCACTTCAGCAGCGCGGCCATGGCCTTGCCGAGATCGGCCGGCGACTTCACCGTGGTCACGCCAGCCTTCTCCAGCGCCGCGAACTTCGCCGCCGCCGTGCCCTTGCCGCCGGAGATGATCGCACCGGCATGGCCCATGCGCTTGCCGGCCGGGGCCGAGGCGCCGGCGATGAACGAGACCACGGGCTTGGTCACATGCGCAGCGATGAACTCGGCAGCGTCCTCCTCGGCGCTGCCGCCGATCTCGCCGACCATGATGATGCCCTCGGTCTGCGCATCGTCCTGGAACAGCTTGAGGCAATCGATGAAGGACAGGCCGTTGATCGGATCGCCGCCGATGCCGATCACCGTGCTCTGCCCCAGGCCCTCGTTGGTGGTCTGGAACACCGCCTCGTAGGTCAAGGTGCCTGAGCGCGAGACCACACCGACCTTGCCCGGCATGTGGATGTGGCCCGGCATGATGCCGATCTTGCATTCGCCCGGGGTGATGACACCCGGACAGTTCGGACCGATCAGCACCGTGTCCGGGTGCTGCTTGAGCACGTTCTTCACGCGCAGCATGTCCAGCACCGGAATGCCCTCGGTGATCGCCACGACCACGCGGATGCCACCGTCGATGGCCTCGAGGATGGAATCGGCGGCATACGGTGGCGGCACGAAGATCACCGTGGCATCGGCGCCGGTGGCCGCGACCGCCTCATCCACCGAGTTGAACACCGGCAGGCCGATGTGCTGCTGACCGCCCTTGCCGGGCACCACGCCGCCGACCACCTTGGTGCCGTAGT
The DNA here is from genome assembly GCA_017305055.1 of Lysobacterales bacterium. Classification (GTDB taxonomy): domain Bacteria; phylum Pseudomonadota; class Gammaproteobacteria; order Xanthomonadales; family Rhodanobacteraceae; genus Rhodanobacter. The sequence continues at coordinate 40,913 of JAFKMZ010000011.1, read as the reverse complement.
CGAGTGCCTGCTGGGCGTGGAAGGTGCCCTGCTGGCCAGTGAAGCCCTGCACGATCACCTTGGTGTTCTTGTTGACCAAAACGCTCATGACAATGTCCTGTGGGTGATCAGTGGGCCGCAGCGGCCACGGCCTTGTGCGCCGCGTCGTTGAGGTCGTCTGCCGGAGTGATCGCAAGGCCGGAATTGGCCAGCAGCTCGCGGCCTTTCTTGACGTTGGTGCCCTGCAGGCGCACCACCACCGGAATCTTCAGGCCCACGTCCTTGACCGCCGCGATGATGCCCTCGGCAATCATGTCGCAACGCACGATGCCGCCGAAGATGTTCACCAGGATCGCCTTGACCTTGTCCGAATGCGTGATCAGCTTGAACGCCTCGGTCACCCGCTCCTTGGTCGCGCCGCCACCGACGTCGAGGAAGTTGGCCGGCTCGCCGCCTGCCAGCTTGATCACGTCCATGGTGGCCATGGCCAGACCGGCACCATTGACCATGCAGCCGATCGAGCCGCCCATGGTCACGTAGTTGAGGTTGTACTGCACCGCCGTGGCTTCGGCCTGGTCTTCCTGGGTCAGGTCGCGCATGGCGGCCAGGTCCGGATGGCGGAACTCGGCGTTGTCGTCGGAATTGACCTTGCCGTCCAGCGCCGCCAGGTTGCCATCCTCGAGCACGGCCAGCGGGTTCAGCTCGACCAGGGACAGGTCCTGCTCGTTGAACAGCTTGTACAAGCCAAGCATGATCCTGGTCAGCTGGCCGACCTGCTTGGGGTTGAGCTCCAGGGCAAAGCCAAGCTGGCGGCACTGGTACGGTTGCAACCCCTCGACGAAATCCACCACGATGGTGTGGATGTCCTGCGGCGTGTCGCGGGCCACCTGCTCGATATCCACGCCGCCGTGCTTGGAGGCGATGAACGAGACGGCCTTGCGGTCGCGATCGACCAGCACCGACAGATACAGCTCGCGCGCGATGTCGGTGGCATCGGTCACCAGCACCAGGTTGACCGGGAGCTCGCGGCCGGCGGACTGGTAGGTGGACATGCGCGTACCGAGCATGCCCTTGGCCGCGGCATGCACCTCGTCGAAGCTCCGGCAGAACTTCACGCCGCCGGACTTGCCGCGACCACCGGCGTGGATCTGCGCCTTCACCATCCACTGCTTGCCACCCAGGGATTTGGCGACGTCGACGGCGGCGTCCGGGGAATTGGCGATCTTGCCCGGCGGCACGGCAATGCCGTACTGCGCAAACAGCGCCTTGGCCTGATACTCGTGGAAATTCATTCGATACCTCGAGCGAACGGAAAACTAGGGGGCCGCACGCCCGAGGCGCGGGTCGAAGAGTGAGCCGGATGGCTGCGCGGGCAGGCTTGCGGCCACCCGGAGCGCCCATGATACAACCTGCTATTTTCGTGGAAGCCGCCGGCAATGGAAAGTGCGGCCCATTCCACCGCGGATCGGCGCCGCCACGGGAAGCCTGACGCCAAGAATCTGTCGCCACGACGCTGGCGCGACGCCGCTCCCAGCCTATACTTGCGCCAGCCTGCCCTCGAGTATCCGCCTCGTGTCAAGCCCCTCATTCGTCGCCAAAGCCACGACCGGCCCGGGCACCATCCGCTACGAGCTGACGTTCCTGAATGTGTTCCGGGTGATCCAGGCGGTGGTCTACACCGGCCTGGCGTTCGGCATGACACCGGTCGATGGCCTGGACCTGGGCAGCCGCGACTTCGCCCGCGACGTGGCCATCAGCTACATGCTGTTCGCCCTGTTCATGCTGCTGCTGAACCGGGTGAGCATGCCGCACGCCAAGACCGCGGTGTCGGCCATGCTGGTGGTGGACGTGGTGGCCGCAGTGCTGGCCATCGTCACCATGCACGACGCGCGCATCGGCATCGCCATGATGCTGGCGGTCAACCTGAGCGTCGGCGCCCTGATGCTGCCATTGCGCCTGTCGCTGTTCTTTGCCGCGCTGGCCACGCTGGGCATGCTCGGCCACACCTTCTTCGCCTCCATGCTCGGCCGCATGCCGGGCAGCAACGACATGCTCGAGGCGGCACTGTTCGGCCTGGCGTACTTCGCCAGCACTTCGTTGTGCCACACGCTCGGCCGGCAATTGCGGGCCACCGAGGCGCTGGCCGAACAACGCAGCTCGGACCTGGTCAACCTGTCCCAGGTCAACGAGCTGATCATCCGGCGCATGAAGACCGGGGTGCTGCTGGTGGACGACGCCAACCACATCCACCAGATCAACGAATCGGCGTGGATGCTGCTGGGCAGCCCGAGCGCGGACCAGCGCGACCTGGGCCAGCTGGCCCCGGAGCTGTCGCGGCGGCTGTACCACTGGACCAGCCAGGGCAAGCTGGACGAGTCGGCCACGCAACTGGCCGACGGCATGCCCGAGGTGGTGCCGCGCTTCACCCGCCTGGCGCCAAACGACGACTCCCACGTGCTGATCTTCCTCGACGACACCTCGCTGCTTTCCCGCCGCGCCGAGGAACTCACCCTTACCTCGCTCGGCCGCCTGTCGGCCTCGATCGCGCACGAGATCCGCAACCCGCTGGCGGCCATCCGCTACTCGGCGCAGCTGCTCGCCGAGTCGACCAGCATGGACTCGACCGACCAGCGCATGGTGGAGATCATCAACAACCACTGCATCCGCCTGAACGAGATCATCGAGAACATCCTGCAGCTCTCGCGCCGCGAACGCTCGCGGCCGGAAACCCTGGACCTCGGGCGCTGGGCGCAGGCCTTCGTCGAGGAATACTGCCAGGGCAACGACATCGGCACGGATTCGCTGCGCGTGGTGTCCAACAGCCCGCTGCCGGTTGCCGCCGTGGCCGATCCGCAACAACTGCAGCAGGTGGTCTGGAACCTGGTGCAGAATGCCCTGCGCTACGGACGCCTGCCTGGAGAGCCCGCCCGCGTGCTGGTGGTGACGCGGCAAGGCGAGCACGGCGTGCCCATCCTGGAGGTCATCGACCGCGGGCCGGGCATCGCCCCCAAGGTGGCCGCGCAGATCTTCCAGCCGTTCTACACCACGCACGAATATGGCACCGGGCTGGGCCTGTACCTGGCGCGGCAAATGAGCGAGGCCAACCAGGCCGCACTGCAGTACGTGCGCGTCGCCGGCGGCGGCAGCTGTTTCCGCCTGGTGCTGACGCCACCGGCGCACCGGCTGGTCGGCGGCGACATCCCGACCCCAAGCCTGGGGATGACGTGAGCGCCCCGATGCTTTGACCTTTCGGCCGGTCCTAGTAATCTGCGGCGATAGCCGAACCCCACCGGAAGCCCATGACTGCACAGACCGTCCTGGTCATCGACGATGAACGCGACATTCGCGAGCTGCTGACCATCACCCTGGGCCGCATGGATCTGCAGGTGGAGGCGGTGGGCACCGTGGCCGACGCCCGTACCGCCTTGTCCGAGCGCAGCTACGACCTGTGTTTCACCGACATGCGCCTGCCTGACGGCAATGGCCAGGAGATCATCGAGCTGATCGCCGAGACCTGCCCGGACATGCCGGTGGCGATGATCACCGCCTATGGCAACGTGGACGCTGCCGTCAATGCGCTGAAGGCCGGCGCCTTCGACTTCGTCTCCAAGCCGGTGGACATCCAGATGCTGCGCGGCCTGGTGCGCACCGCGCTGCGCCTGGCCGAGGAGCGTCACAACGACACCGCCGCGGCCAAGCCGGGCGACGCCAGCAACCGCCTGATCGGGGATTCCGCCGCCATGCAGCAGGTGCGCGCCACGGTGGCCAAGCTGGCGCGCAACCAGGCCCCGGTCTACATCGCCGGCGAATCCGGAGTCGGCAAGGAACTGGTGGCGCGGCTGATCCATGAGCAGGGCCCGCGGGCCGGCGGCCCATTCGTCCCGGTCAACTGCGGTGCCATTCCGTCCGAGCTGATGGAGAGCGAATTCTTCGGCCATCGCAAGGGCAGTTTCACCGGCGCCGCTGCCGACAAGGAGGGCCTCTTCCAGGCCGCCCAGGGCGGCACGTTGTTCCTCGACGAGGTGGCCGAGCTGCCGCTGCACATGCAGGTGAAGCTGTTGCGCGCGATCCAGGAAAAGGCGGTGCGCCCGATTGGTGGCCGCGACGAGATCCCGGTGGACGTGCGTATCCTCTCGGCCACGCACAAGAACCTGGCCGAGCTGGTGGAGCAGGGCCAGTTCCGCCAGGACCTGTTCTACCGCATCAACGTCATCGAGCTGCGCGTACCACCGCTGCGCGAGCGCCGCGGCGACGTGCCACAGCTGGCCAAGTTCATCCTCGATGGATTGGCGGCCAAGAGCGGCGATGGTGCAGGCGTGCTCTCGTCCGGCGCCCAGCAGGCCCTGGCTGGCTACGAGTTCCCGGGCAATGTGCGCGAGCTGGAAAATATTCTCGAGCGCGCGATGGCGATGTGTGAAGGCACCAATATCGACGCCGCGGATCTGATGCTGCCGCAGCGCAGTGCACACCTGGGCGGTGACGGCGGCGGCATCCGCCACCCGGAGCCGGTCCGCGAGGCCACCAGCGACGGCGGCCTCGACGACTACATCACCAACCTGGAGCGCACCGCCATCGTCAAGGCGCTCGAGGAATCTCGCTACAACAAGACCGCCGCTGCGCGCAAACTCGGCATCACTTTCCGCGCCTTGCGCTACAAGCTGAAAAAGCTCGGCATCGACTGAGCCGCACCGCCACGCCGGACGCTCGTGGGAACACGTGCGTGATGACGCCCGTGGCGACACTCCCGCCACCAGCAGCGGCCAAGTGGCGGACTCCGTGCCATGGGCCCGACGGACCCGCACCCGCTAGGTCGGCGTGTCCGGCTCGTCCAAAGCCTTGCGCACCAACCGCAACAATGCCTGGGTGGCGACCGGCTTGTTGAGCACGTGCAGCCTGGCCAGCGGCGGCACGCCATGCAGGTCCGGCGGCGCGTCGGGGCGTGCGAGCAGGATCACTGCCCCCGCGTACTCCCGTTCGAGCAGGAACGCCAGGGTGCGCACCCCGGTCATCAGGTTCATGTCCGCATCCATGACCACCAGCTCAGGCAGGCCGCAGGCCTCGATCCATTGCAGCGCGGCGGTGCCGCTCTGGCACGGATTGGCCTGATAGCCGTAGGCATCGAAGATGTCGGTCAGCAGGCGCAGGGGACCGGCATCCTCGACCACCACCAGTACGCGCTCGGCGGCCCCCTCCAGACTCTCCTGCAGCATGTCCACTTCGTCGCCTGCCACTGCATCGACCGGCAGATACAGGTCGAAACGGGTGCCGCGACCTGGCGCGCTGTCGACGCGCATCACCCCACCATGGTTGCCGACGATGCGCTTGCACGACATGAGGCCGAGGCCAGTGCCGGTCTGCTTGGTGGTAAAGAATGGCTCGAACAGATGCTTGAGCACTTCCGGCGGCATGCCCTGGCCATCGTCGATCACACTGATACGCAGATAGTTGCCGCTGCACGCCTGTTCGGACGGCAGGAAGAAATCCTTGGTCAGGCTGGTGCACGAAGTCTCCAGGCGTACGTGGCCACCATCGGGCATGGCCTGGATCGCATTGAGGCAGAGGTTGAGCAGACACTGCTGCAGCTCGGTCTGGTTGCCCTCGAAGCTCAGATCGGGGTTGTCGACCACGAGCTCCAGCGCCACCGAACGCGGCACGCTGCCCTGCATCAGCAGGTCCAGGGCATTGATCAACGGACCCAGCTGCACCTGTTCGGCGCGTCGCGCGCCGCGCGCGAATGACAGCATCGAATGCACCATGTCCAGCCCGCGCTTGCCACAATCGCGGACCAGCGTGCCAAGGCGCATCAGGCGCGGATCGTCGTAGTCGCGCAGGCTGTCCGCGACCAGCAGCAGCGGTTGCAGCAGGTTGCGCAGGTCATGACTGAGGCCGCCGGCCAACATGGCCAGGCTCTCGAAGCGCTGGGAACGCATCAGCTCGGCCTCGGCCCGGCGCCGCTGGCGGCGTGCCTCAGCCTCACGCAATGCACGCCGCACCGCACTGGCCAGGCGCACCGGGTTCTGCTTCAGGATGTAGTCGGTGGCACCGTCGCGCAGGGCGGCCACGGCAGCTTCCTCGCCCAGCGTTGCCGACACGAAAATGAACGGCAGGTCCTCGTCGCGCTGGCGCAGCAAGGCCAGCGCCCGCTTGCCGGAAAATTTCGGCAGACTGAGGTCGGACAGCACGATATCGGGGGCGAACCCGTCGAGCGCGGCGAGAAACTGGCTTTCGTCGTCGACCAGCCGCGCCTCGTAGCGCAGGCCATCGTGCTCGAGCTCGCCCAGGATCAGCTCGGCATCCGGCGCGCTGTCCTCGACCTGCAGGACGCGCACCGTGTCGAATCGGTTTTCCCCATACTCCGGCATCGCCTCACCTAACCCGCAATCGGGCAGCAGCAGCGCCGGCCCGCGCAGCATGCCTCAATCGGAGTCGGCCGGCTGGTTGAACACGGCCCAGAAACGTCCAAGCGCACGCACGGCGGCGAAAAACTGCTCCACGTCCACCGGCTTGATCACGTAGGCATTGACGCCCAGATCCCAGCCCCGCGCCAGGTCGCTCTCCTCGCGCGACGAAGACAGGATCACCACCGGTATGTGCCGCAGGTGCTCGTCCTGACGCATGCGCTTGAGTACCTCCAGCCCGTCCATGCGCGGCATCTTGATGTCCAGCAGCACCACCACCGGGTCGATGTGCCCGCGATCGGCCCAGGCGCCGCGCCCTTGCAGGTAATCCAGGCAGTCCACGCCGTCCTCGACATGCACCACGGGGTTGGCCAGGTGTGCGTCGGCCAGCGCATCCATGGTCATCTCCGCGTCTGCTTGGCTGTCCTCGACCAGCAGGATGGGACGCAGGTCACGCTTGTTCATGGATTGCTCTCAGCCGGATGCGCCAGCCACATCCGTGGCCGGCAGGGAGAAGTGGAAGTGTGCACCTTGGCCCGGCTCACCCTCGGCCCAGACGCTGCCGCCGTGCCTGGCGATGATACGACGAACATTCGCCAAACCGATACCGTTGCCTGGGAACTCGGCGGCGCGGTGCAGTCGCTGGAAGACGCCAAACAATTTGTCTGCGTACTGCATGTCGAAGCCGGCACCATTGTCCGAGACGGTGAACTCGTAGCCATTGTCCGCACTGCGCTTCACGCTGACGTCAATGCGGGCGGCCTCGCGCTTGCCGGTGTACTTCACCGCGTTGCCGATCAGGTTCTGCCACACGGTGCGCAGCATGTTTTCATCTCCAATCACCATCGGCAGGGGCGCGATGTTCCACACGATGCGCCGATCGGGTACCCCGGCAACGGCCAGGTCACGGGCTTCCTCCACTAACGATTGCATGTCCACGCCCTGCAGGCGCAACGCGCCACGCCCCAGGCGCGAGAACACCAGCAGGTCGTCGATCAGCTGGGCCATGCGCTGCGCCGCCGCGGAGACGACTTCGATGTAATGGCGCGCCTTCTCGTCGGCAGTGTCGCCCAGATGCTGCTGCAGCTTCTGCGAGAATCCAGCGATGTGGCGCAGCGGTGCACGCAGGTCGTGCGATACGGAATAGCTGAACGCCTCCAGCTCGCGGTTGACGTCCGACACCTGCGCGACCTTGCCCTCCAATTGGCGGTTGAGCTCGCTCATCTGCCGCTCGGCCATGGCCCGCGCCGTGATGTCGCTGACTGTGAGCACCAGCGACGGCTCGTCACCAGTCTCCTGCTGCAGGCGCTGGGCGTTGAGCACGACTCGCCGGGTCATGCCATCGGCCGTGGATTGCGTCATCTCGTAGTCCCACAGCTCGCGCCCTTGCAGCAACACCTCGCGCAGGCGCTGCAGCAGCACATCGTTGTCCCATGCCCCGCCACCCATTCCGGCCAGTTCCTGCCGGTGCCGGTTGGCGTCGACGCCGTACATCCTGGCAAAGGCTGGATTCACCAGCAGGCTGCGCAATTCCGCATCGAACAACCCGATCGGTTCGCGGACCACCTGCAGGATCAGCCGCGAGCGCTGCACGGCGTGGCTCTCACGGCTCTCGGCCCGCCGCCGACGGCCAATCTGGCGCTCGGTCATGATGATGATCAGTGCCAGCAGCACCAGCTGGGCCAGGGCCGTGACCGCCGACACCACGCGACCGGCAGCGACGGAGCGTTCGGCCGCGGCCTGGCGCCGGGCCAGCAAGTCATCCTCGTTGCCCACGATGGCGATGAGGGTTTCATCGATCGGAAACAGGTCCTCGGCGTCGCGCAATGAGTTGCGTGCCCCCACGACATCGCCTGCCCCGAGCCTCGCGGCAGCCTGGCCCAGCAGGGTGACGCGGCCATTGACACTCTTTTCCAGCGACCCGACCAGGAGCTGCTGGTCGGGATTGTCGCGGGTCATGGCAGCCAGCTGGGATGCCAATTCCGAGCCCTCCCGCGCATAGCGCTCGATGCGCTCGCGCGTATGCGCATTGGCGTCGCCGATCAGCGCACGGTACAGCGCCGATTCGCTGTCATGCACGACGTAGGCCGCTCGGTAGGCCATGGCCTTGACCGCGAGCGAGTGGTTGACCCAGGCGCTCGCGTGGCGCGTGGCGCGTGCATTGACGGTGACGACCAGATACGGCAGGCCCACGATGACCACGACCGCCAGCAACAGGCCGACCGTCCGCCAACGCAGCACCCCGACCCAATTCATGACTTCCGCACCCGACCACCTCCGCCGTGCCATCCGCGCCGCGGCACATTCCCGCATGATGCCCGACGCGCCCGGCACAGCACCAGCCCTGCATGAGTACGCGCAACCGACCACGCCAGGCATCGCGGTTGCCGGCTCCAATGCGCTGCGGCCTCGCCGCGAGCGCACGGTTCACCTGCCTATGGGCGCGGTTGGCGGGGCGGTCCCCGTCAGGAGAGCACGGGTTCAGCCGTGACCGGGGCCACGGCCACGCAGGCGCGACCTCACTGCCGCCCACCAGTCAGCCCACGGGCGGCTCCTATCCAGATCCACCACCACCGAGTCGTAGCTGGTGCCGAGATGGGCCGCGCGCCGGCGTGCGTGCAGCTCCGAGGTGAAATTCTCGTCGGGCTGCCGGCGCCCATTCAGCACGCCACGCACGAAATAGGTTTTCTGCTCCATGGCGATGCCCTTTGCCAGGGTTCCCGGTGGTGGCAGCCAGCTTGGCATCCGGCACGCAAAAAATGTGTCAATCCGGCGGCGACGCCCACGATGGCTTCAGCCCTGTGGCGCGGAACCTCCCGCCGCCAGCATCGCCTGGACCATCGCCAGGTGCTCACGCAAGGCCGGCAATTCCCTGCGCGCAAAGCTCCGCAACGCCTTGTCGTGACCATTCTTGGCCTCACCGGCAAACAACGCCACGACGAGATGATGCTCGCGGATGGCGACGTCGACGAACGCGTTGCGGAATGCATCGCCCTGCAGCGGCGCCAGGTGGTTGCGCAGCTGCAGCGCCTGATCCGCCGGCATGCTTGGCGGGGCCTGGCCGGTACCGAGGATCTCCGTGAAGGACGCCAGCTCGCCACCCATGCGTGCATGGTCCTCGACCATGCGCTGCGCCAGCGCATGCATCTCATCGGTCGAAGACTTCTCCAGCGCCATGTGGCCGAGCGCATCCAGGAACGCGTTGTCACCCGTTGCCGCGGCAATGAACGCCCGGTCCGTATCGGTCATCCCGGCGCGACGTGCCACGGTTGCCGCCGCGGCCGGCGCCACAACGGGCTGCGCGGTACTCTGCACCGCATCGTTGGCCTGACCACAGCCGGCAAGCGCCAGGACAAGCGCGCAGATCGTTGCGCTGGGCAGGATTCGACGCATGGGTACCTCCTCGTTCGTGATGTCTGGGAGGTAAGCATGGCTTGTAGGGATGAACAAACCGTGCACAAGACATGAAGGCCGCACCAGGCGCGCTCAGCCACGGCCACTTGAAGATGCCGCCGTTTGCCCGCGCATCGGCCCTTGACTGGGCATTGGCCACGGCAAAGACATCATCACCGTGCCGCGGTGATGGCGTCGGGACCGCGGGCATGCAGAATTCGGCACCTGCCCTAGAACGGAATCTCGTCGTCAGTGAAGCCGTCGTCGGCTGGCGACCCGCCGCCGGGGACGTTCCCCGGATCACCGCCGCGCTGGGTCCCACGGTTGCCGCCGCCCTGGCGCGGGCCGCCGGAGCCGCCCTGGCTGCGCTGGTAATTGCCGCCACCACCGCCGCCACTTTCGCCGCCGCTGCCGAGCAGCTGCATGTTGTTGGCAATGATGTCGGTGAAGTATTTCTCCACCCCGTCCTTGCCGGTGAACTTGTCGGTGCGGATGGAGCCCTCGATGTAGACCTGACGCCCCTTCTTCAGGTACTCGTTGGCGATCTCCGCCAGGCGCCCGAAGATCTTCACGCGGTGCCACTCGGTGCGTTCCTGCTTCTCGTTGGTCTGCTTGTCGGTCCACGACTCGCTGGTGGCCAGGTTGAAGGTGCAGATTGCCGAGCCGCTGGTCGTGTAGCGCATTTCCGGGTCGGCACCGAGATTGCCGATAAGGATGACTTTGTTGACGCCGCGTGCCATGGGATGTCCTCGTCGTGCCGGCCGCGGGCAGTGCCGTGACCAGGGTGATGGAGCTGGTTGTCCATGATAGCTGCCGACGGCTTCGATGCCACCGCGCCACGCCGACGTGGCCGTGGGTCGGCGCCACCCGCCACTGCCGGCGCCTGCGCCGTGGCAGCGGTACGCGGCGCAGGCCAACGGTACTCAGGCCCTTGCGGCAGGAACCTCGGCAGCCTTGGCAGCCGGCAACTCCGGCAACCACTCGACCGCATACCCCGCAGCTGCCCAGGCATCCAGGCCGCCGGCCAGTGGCCGCACATGCCGATAGCCACGGGCCTTGAGCGCCTTGGCCGCCTTGGCAGCGGTCGCCTCGTGCGGGCAGTTGCAATACAGGACCAGCTCGCGATCGGGGACGACGCCGCGCAGGAGCTTGTCCATGGCCTGGTCCTGCCCGTCGGCAAGCAGGGCTCCGGGGAGCACGCGGCGGTCGAGCGCGCGTGCCGGCACCGAGCGCACGTCCAGCACCAGCGGTGCCTGCCCCTGGGTCAGCGCCAGGTTCAGCTCCGCCGGCGCGATACGCGGCATGCGCAGTGCGGCCAGCAAATGGTGGCGCTGCCACCAGCGCACGAGGATGTACAGGGCCAACAGGCCGAGCAACAGCTCGAGCGCGAGCGCACCGGCGTCGGCCAGCATGCCGAGCAGCATGTCCAGCTGGGCCGCGAAGGCGCTGCCGAGAACCACGGCGACGCCGGCCCAAAGCACGGAGCCGATGCCGTCGAAGACAATGAAGGACAGGAAGCCGAGGCCCATGGCCCCCACCAGCGGCGGAGCCACGGTGGACAGGCCAGGCACGAACTTGGCGATCAACAGCACTCCGCCGCGCCAGCGCTGGAACTGCAGCTCCGAGCGATGCACGCACGAATCCGGCGAGAGCGAGATGCGGCACAGGGCCCGCATGACGTGGCCGCCGTAGCGCCGGCCGGCGCCGTACCACAGGGTGTCGCCAATCAGGCAGGCCAGCAGTGCGACCAGCAGCACCGCCGGCAGGACCAGTTGCCCGCTGGCCGTCAGCGCGCCAGCCACCACCAGGGTGGGAACCGCCGGCAGCGGCATGCCGAGCTGGGTCACCAGCACGTTGAGGAACACCAGCAGCAGGCCATACTCGCCAAGCAGGACAAAGATCTCGTGCGCCATGCAGAGTGCCTCAGCTCGAGCGGGTACCGGATACCGATCGCCCATCGTACCGGGCGCACCGGTCAGGCCGATGCGTCTGCCATCAGGCTTCCGTCCACGATGCGCCGCGAGCCGCTCACCAGCAGCGGCAGCCACAGCAAGGTGAGTACGGCGGCGCCGGCGAAAATCCCGTGCGGACCAAAGCGGCCCAGCGCGATGCCGCCCAGGGTCCCACCGACGAACGCGCCGGCAAACTGGCTGGTCGAGTATGCCCCGAGCGCCGCGCCGCGCAAGTGCAAGGGTGCCAGGCGCGACACCAGGCTGGGCAGGGCCGCCTCCAGCAGGTTGAATCCGGAAAAGAATACGGCCGCCAGCAACCCGAACACCAGCAGATGCGTGCCGGACAACGCAAAACCCAGCAGCGCCAGCCCCATCGCCACCACGCAGACCATGACCACGCGCAGGCTCTGCGCCACCTCGCGCATGTGCCGCAGGCTGCCGCCCATCACCAGCGCTGCCAGGAGCATCACCGGCAAATACAGTTCCCAGTGCCGATTGACCGGCAGGTGCAGGCTGCCGGCCAGCACCAGTGGCAAACCGACGAAACTCGCGGTCAGCATCGCGTGCAGGAAAAACACCGAACCGTTCAACACCAACAGGCGCCGGTCGGCCAGCATCTCCAGCACCTGGGCCACACCTGCTGCCGCCGGCGCGCGGGCCTGGACCGGGGTCGGGACGATCAGCCACAGCAGCAACAACGACAGCAGGGCCAGGATCGAGGTGGCCGCAAACAAGCCGGGCAAGCCGCGGATCGCCTCCAGTGGCGGGCCAAGGACCAGCGCCAGCAGGAACGCAGCCCCGATCGATACGCCGATGATGCCCATCACCTTGCCACGGTTCTCGTCCGCGGTGAGGTCGGCGGCCAGTGCGATGCCGGCACCCGCCACCGCACCCATGCCCTGCACCGCCCTGCCGATGGCAATGCCGGTCAGGCTGTGCGCCATGGCGGCGATGACACCGCCGATGGCAAACAACACCAGGCCGAGCGTGATGGCCGGCTTGCGGCCGATACGGTCGGACAACAGGCCGAGGGGAATCTGCAGCACGATCTGACCCAGGCCGTAGACGCCCAAGGCGAAGCCGATCATGAACGCGGTGGCACCCGGCATGGCTTTCGCGTACAGCGAAAACACCGGCATGATCAGGAACAAGCCGAACAGTCGCAGGCTGATCACGCAGGCCAGGGTCAGCGCGCTGCGCAATTCCAGGGGCGTGAGTTTGCTCACCGACGGCGACGGTTGGAAGGCTGCATCGCGGCGAATTATACGGCGCGCACCCACAACCAGGCCGTGGTGCCGTGGCGGACGTACGCGGCGCAATGCCGCGCACCCCTTATAATTGCCGCCACGCCGCCCTGGAAGCCCCACGATCGTGATGCCTGCCGACACTCTGTGCCCAGCCGATTTTTCCCAGGTGCGCGAGCTTGCCGCCGGCGACATGCAGCGCGTCGACCGGCTGATCGGCGAGCGCCTCAGTTCCGATGTCGTGCTCATCAACCAGATCGCCAACCACATTGTCGGCAGCGGCGGCAAACGGCTGCGCCCGATGCTGCATCTGCTGGCCGCCGGCGCAGCAGGCTACGTCGGCGAGCAGCACATCAAGCTGGCGGCCATCATCGAGTTCATCCACACCTCCACGCTGCTGCACGACGACGTGGTGGACGATTCGGACCTGCGTCGCGGACGCAAGACCGCCAATGCACTGTGGGGCAACGCCGCCAGCGTGCTGGTCGGCGATTTCCTGTATTCGCGCTCGTTCCAGCTGATGGTCGAACTCGATGACATGCGCATCATGCGCATCCTGGCCGACACCACCAACACCATTGCCGCCGGGGAAGTGCTGCAGCTGCTGAATATCGGCAATGCCGATGTGTCCGAGGCAGCCTACCTGTCGGTCATCGAGCGCAAGACCGCCGTGCTGTTTGCCGCCGCCACCGAGCTGGGCGGAGTGCTGGGCCAGGTCCCGGAGACCCAGGTCGCCGCACTCAGGCGCTACGGCATGGAACTGGGCTACGCGTTCCAGATCTCCGACGACCTTCTCGACTACGTCAGCGACGCCGGTACGCTGGGCAAGAACATCGGCGAGGACTTGTTCGAGGGCAAGCCCACCTTGCCCCTGATCTACGCCATGGAAGCGGTCGATGCGGTCCAGGCCGAGCGCATCCGTGCCACCGTGCAGCATGGCGGCAGCGAAGGACTGGCGCCGATCGTGGCGATGATCCGCGCCTCGGACGCGCTGGAGCGTACGCGGGCCTGCGCCGAACGCCACGCCCAGGCCGCGCATGAGGCACTCGCCACACTCCCTGCCTCGCCCCAGCGCATGGCGCTGGCCCAGCTGGCCGACTACTCGGTGCAGCGCGACCACTGAACCCATCAAGAGCGTTTCGTGCGCCTCCGGCGCGCGAGTCACTTTCTCTCGCTTGCCCGAGAGAAAGTAACCAAAGAGAAAGTGACTCGGCTGCCGAAGGCAGACGAAAGCCCTTGATCCAATATCAACAAACGAGCAACAGGCTCGCCCGCGGGAGCGGCTAGGGGGTGTCGGCGAAGGCGTTGCGCAGCCAGTCGTGCATCAGGCGGTAGCTGCGCGTCGCCGCGCGCTCGTCATAGCGGCAGCCCGGGGAATTCTCGCCAACCTCGGTGAAGCAGTGCACGGCATGGCCAAGCACCACGAACTGCCAGTCGGCGGGACTGCCGCGCATCTCGTCCATGAACTTGTCGGCCTGCCCCATGGTGCCCTTGTCGTCAGCACCGTTCATGGCCAGCACGCGCGCCTTGATGTTCTTCGCCAGGGCCGGATTGTCGGTGGACAGGTCGCCGTGGAACGTCACCACGGCAGCCAGATCCGCACCGCTGCGCGCCAGGTCGAGCACCGCCGAGCCGCCAAAACAGAAGCCGATGGCTGCCAGCCTGGCCGTATCGATCGGCGCGCTGGGTGCCTGCGCCCGCAACTGCCCAAGCGCCGCGTTCATGCGCGAACGCATCAGCGTGCGGTTGGCATACAGCGGCTTCACGGCCGCCTGCGCCTCGGTATTGTTTGTGGGCCGGACCTTTTCGCCGTAGAGGTCGGTGACCAGGATGACGTAGTCCTTGCCGGCGATCATCTCGGCCTTCTTGACCGCGGCGGCGTTGACGCCGTACCAGTTCGGCACCATCACCAGCCCCGGCCGCGGTGTGTCCGCCGCATCGTCGTACACCAGCACGCTGTGGAACGTGGTGCCGTCCTGGCTCCACGTCACCGGCCGCTGCACCATGCTGGCCGGCGCGGCAAACGGCAGCGCGGCCAGCAGCAGCAACCCACCCATTCGATTCACACCCATGGCGTTCTCCTCGTGCTCGCTCAGATCCCTGCGGCGTGCCCGGAAATGCGCCGTTTCAACGGTGCCAGGCGCTCGATCACGTGCATGCCCATGCCGCGCGCGGCGACCAGCGGCGGTGCCGTCCAGCCGTATACCCGCGCCAGCGTATCGAAGCCAAACGCATCCAGCGTATCGGCGCTGCGCCGGCGGCGCGCATAGCGCCGCAGCACGTGCGCGGCACCGAGGTCGCGCCCGGCCTGCCGGGCCGCGAGCAGGCAGTCGCGCAGCTCCGCCACGTCGCGCAGACCCAGGTTCACGCCCTGGCCGGCCAACGGGTGCACGGCGTGCGCCGCGTCCCCGAGCAGCACCATGCGCGGGGCCTGGTAGGTCTTGGCCAGACTCAGGCGCAAGGAAAACGCGGCACGCGGCGTGGTGGCGGTGACGCGCCCGAGCCGGAAATCGCTGGCGGCACCCAGGGCGTCCATGAAATCCGGATCGTCCAGCGCCAGCACGCGCCGCGCCTCGTCCTCGGGCAACGACCACACGATCGAGCTGCGGCCATCGGCCAGTGGCAGCAGCGCCAGCGGGCCCCCGGGCAGGAAGCGCTGCCAGGCCGTGGCCTGATGCCCCCGCTCGGTGGCCACGTGGGCCACGATGGCGCGCTGGGCATAATCACGGCCGCCGGTGCCGATGCCAGCCAGCTGGCGCAGCGGCGAGGCGCTGCCATCGGCAGCCACCACCAGGCGGGAGACAACCTCGCTGCCATCGGCCAGCTCGAGCGCGATCTGCCCGGCGCCGGGATGCAATCGCTCCACCCTGGCTGGACAGCACACGCGCACGCCGGCGGCGGGCAACGCCGCCCACAGCACGGATTGCACCAGACGGTTTTCCACGATGCAGCCCAGTTCCGCGCGACCGCTGGCAGCCGCGTCAAAGCGCAGGGTCGCGCCGTTCTGCGCATCCCATACCTGCATGTGCCCGAAGCAGCTGCAACGGGCCGTCCGAATGGAAGTCCAGATGCCCAGTTCCGAGAACAGGGCCATGGATGATGGAGCCAGGCTGACCACGCGCAGGTCCCACTCGTCCTGGGCGTCCCACGCTGATGGCTGGCGCGCCTCCAGCAAGGCGACGGCGAAGCCGGCGCGCGCCAGGGCCAGCGCAGCGGCAGCCCCCGCCATGCCGCCGCCGACCACGGCGACATCCAGCGCCGGAGCCCGTGCACGCACCGCGCTGCGCCCGCTGGCGCTCACAGCACGCGCTCCAGCGCCGCGCGTGGCGGCTCGCCGCGCCAGCCCATGCCGCGCCTGGCCAGCGCCTGCTGCAGCGGTCCCAGCCGGTCGAAGGCCAGCAGGCCCAGGGAGCGCAGCGGCGAAAGCAACGGCTGGTGCAGGCAGGCCAGCTCGATCAGCCCGTGGCTCATGGCCATGGTGCCAGCACGATCGGGTGCGCGCCGCGCCGCATAGGTGCGCAACAATTCCGCAGCGCCCGGGTCAGGCGCGTCGACGATGAGCTCCGCCAGGGTCAGCGCGTCGCGCAGGCCGAGGTTGAATCCCTGCGCACCAATCGGGTGGATGGTCTGCGCCGCGTTGCCGACCACCACTGCGCGCCGCGCCTGCACCGCCGGAGCGACGACCCGCTGCACCGGATACGCAAAGCGCCTGCCGGGCCGCGCCAGCCTGCCCAGACGCCAGCCAAAGCGCCGTTGCGCCAGGGCGAGAAAAGCCTCGTCGTCCATATTGGCAACTGCTGCGGCCTCGGCCGTGGCGGCGGTGAGCACCAGTCCACAGCGACGTTCGGCCAGCGGCAGCACGGCCACCGGACCGTCGTCGCCGAAGCGCTCGAAGGCGCGGCCGGCATGCTCGCGTTCGGGCGTCACCGTGCACACGAACAAGGTCTGCCGGTAATCGTGGCGCTCGGCGGCCAGGCCCACGGCGCCACGCACGAACGATTCGGTACCGTCGGCGCCGACCACCAGCGCCGCCTCGACCGTACGTTCGTCATCGCCGCACCGCAGGTGCGCGCGCCAGCCCCCCGTCGCCGGCTCCAGCCTGGTGAGGCTCGCCGGGGCGAGGCGTTGCAGGTGCGTGCACGCGTCGAGGCGATGCAGCAGGGCCGCGCCGAGTTCCCGTGCCGGCAGGGTCCAGCCAAGCGCATCCACCCCGTGCCGCGCGGCATCGATCCGCGTGCTGCCAAAATCGCCGGCGCGGCTCACCCGGATATGGCGGATCGGCGTGGCCGCCGCTGCGGCGTGTTGCCACACGCCGATCGCGGCGAGGCCGTTGACGCTGGCCCGCGCCAGGGCCAGGTTGCGTTCGTCGTAGCTCGGCTGCGCCCCGGTCCGCGGCACGGCCGCCTCCACCAGCGTGGCAGCGATGCCCGCCGCGTCGAGCGCGATGGCCAGGCTGGCTCCCACCAGGCCGCCACCCACCACCAGCACATTCGGTGCATTCACTGTCGTCTACCAGGCTTCACGCATGCGCCGATCATACCCAAGCTGCCGCTGGGGGCGCAGCCATTGCGATAGACTAGGTGCCTAATTCGGAACGACGCGGAATCACGATGACCAAGACGACTACGGCGCGGTTCGGTATTTTCCTGGGCCTGGCCTTGGCGATGGGCATTACCCGTTTCCACCCCTCCCTGCTGCACCACGCGCTGTGGGATGCGTCCTGGGGCGTCTTCTTCCTCGCCGGTTTCTGGCTGCGCGGCCAGGGCCGCTGGGCGTTTCCGCTGCTGCTGGCCGAGGCGGTGCTGGTGGATTACCTGGTGATCAGCGGCCAGGGCCTGGATTTCTGGACACACTATTGCGTCTCGCCAGCCTACTGGTTCCTGCTGCCCGCCTACGGCGCGTTGTGGCTGGGCGGCAGCTGGCTGGCGAAGCACGGGCGCGGCAACGGCTTGGCCACGCTGGGTCTCGCAGTCGCCGCGCTGCTGGTGGCCGAGGGCGCGTGCTACGTGATCTCCAACGGCAGCTTCTACTGGATGAGCGACATGGTGCCGGCACCGCGCAGTTTCGGCGCCTGGTTCGCCAACCTCGGCGACTGGTACCTGCCCTTCCTCGCCGGCACGGCCACCTACGTGGCCCTGGGCGCGGTGCTCCATGTGCTGGCCACCCAGCTCGCGCGCATGGCGCAGCGCAGCGACCGCACGCAGTACTGACGTGGGCAATCGCCTCTCCCGCATCTATACGCGTACCGGCGATGACGGCAGCACCGGCCTCGGCGACGGCTCGCGGGTGGGCAAGGACTCACTGCGGGTCAGCGCCTACGGCACGGTGGACGAGCTCAACGCCACCATCGGCATGGTCCTGGCCGCCGACAAGGTGCCGGACGCGGTACGCGAGACGCTGACCCAGGTGCAGCATGACCTGTTCGATCTCGGCGGCGAGCTGTGCATCCCCGGCATGGAAACGATCAAGGACGCGGATGTCACGCGCCTCGAGTCGGCACTGGACGCGTTGAACGACGACCTGCCGCCGCTGAAGGAGTTCATCCTGCCCGGCGGCGGCATGGCGGCAGCCTGTTGCCACCTGGCACGCACCGTGTGCCGGCGTGCGGAACGCGCCGTGGTCGCCCTGGCCCGTGAGGAGGAAGTTCGCCCGCAACCACGGCATTACCTGAACCGCTTGTCCGACCTGCTGTTCGTGATGTCCAGGGTGCTGGCCCGCGCCAGTGGTTTCGGCGAGGTCCTCTGGCAACACCAGCGCCGGCCCAAGCCGAAACCGGCCTCCTGAGCCAGCGCATGCTGCAGCTGTACACCCACCGTGCCTGCCTGCGACACGCGCCGCCGGGCAATCATGCCGAGTGTCCCGCGCGGCTGCAGGCCGTGCTGGGGGCGCTGGACGCCGACCGCTATGCGACCGTGGACCGTGTCGAGGCGCCGCGCGCCAGCCGCGGGCAGCTGCTGCGCATGCATGGCGCCAAGCACGTCGACACCATCCTGTCCGGGCCGTCCGACGAAGGTCCGCACATGCTGGACGCCGATACCTATTGGTGTGCAGACTCCGCGGAAGCGGCCTTGCGCGCGGCTGGCGCCGTCATCGCCGCGGTCGATGCGGTCATGGCGGGGACCTGCCGCCATGCCTTTTGCGCAGTACGCCCACCGGGCCACCACGCCACGGCGACACAGGCGATGGGCTTCTGCCTGTTCAACAACGTGGCCCTGGGCGCCGCCCACGCGCTGGCCGCACACGGGCTGGAGCGCATCGCCATCGCCGATTTCGACGTGCACCACGGCAATGGCACGCAGGAACTCTGCACCGGCGAGCCACGCGTGCTGTTCGCGTCCAGCCACCAGGTGCCGTTGTATCCAGGCACCGGCGATCCCGACGCCGCGAACCCGGGCAACTGCATCAACGGCGCCCTGGCGCCAGGTTCGGGCTCGGCTGCGTTCCGCGACCTGTGGAGCACGCGGTTGCTGCCGCGCCTGCACGCTTTCCGGCCACAGCTGGTACTGGTCAGCGCCGGTTTCGATGCACATCGCCGCGATCCGCTCGCGGACCTGCAGTTGGAAACCGACGACTACGCCTGGATCACCGCCCAGCTCGTGGACTTGGCGCATGTGCACGCGGCCGATCGGCTGGTGTCCACGCTGGAAGGCGGGTACGACCTCGCTGCGCTCGCCGACAGCACCTGCGCCCACGTCGACGCACTCATGGCATGACATGCGCCCCCGCCTTTCTGCTAGCGTAAGCCCCCTTTCCAGCCGGGCGAATGCGGCCGTGACCCCGATGCCGTTCCCGCGCCCTGTGCTGGCCATGGCAACCGCCCTGGCGCTGCTTGGCGCATCTACTGTGGCCGCGGCGCAAGGCAATGCCGCGACTCACGCCACGCCGGCCGCCGCCAAGCCGTCACCAGCGCCCTGCCCGCTGGGCACGTTCCGCTGCGCCCCACGTCCTCCGGACTACGCCATGTGCCGCCCGAACGCACTGTTGGAGTTCTACGACCCGACGCTGTCCACCGACGCCAGCCTGCGTCCCACGAGCCCGACCCAGATCGAGGCGCGCAAGGTGGACAGCTCCAACCAGTCCGTCTATCACCTGTCCGGCGACGTGAAGCTGACCCGCGCCGACCAGCAGCTGCAGGCGGACCAGGCCGAGTACGACAACCAGACCACCGACTACGCCGCCAGCGGCAATGTGCGCTACCAGGAAGCCGGGCAACTGCTGGCCGCCGCCAGCATGCGCGGCAACAGCGCGGCCAACCGCGGCGTCGCCGACCAGGTGCGCTACCAGATGCTGAAGTCGCACGGCAACGGCACGGCGCGCCAGGGCGTATTGCTCGACGCCGCGCGCTCACGCTACGCGTCCGCCACCTACTCGACCTGCGACGTCGGCCACCACGTGTGGGAATTTCGCGCGCGCAGCATCAGCATCGACCAGGGCACCGGCGTCGGCGTGGCCCGCGACGCGACCTTGCGCGTGGGCAAGGTACCGCTGCTGTATCTGCCTTATTTCAGCTTTCCCACCGACGACCGGCGCAAGAGCGGCTTCCTCTATCCGACCCTGGCGCACACCAGCCGCTCCGGCTTCGAGCTGGCCGCGCCGTATTACCTGAACCTCGCGCCGAACTACGACGCCACGCTCGACCCGCGCGTGTACAGCGACCGCGGGATCATGTTGGGCGGCGAGTTCCGCTACCTGCTTGGCGGCAGCAACGGGCAACTGAACCTGCAGTACGTGCCCCGCGACCACGGCAGCCCGAGCGCGCTGGCCGACACCACCGGCACGCACCGTTACCTGCTGAATTTTTCCGACCACACGCCCTTGTGGGCGCACTGGGCCCTTCGCACCTCGATCAACCGCACTTCCGACAGCAGCTATCTGTACGACTTCGCCAACAAGGGTCAGGGGCGTACCGTGTATTCGCTGGCCTCGAGTGCGGCCCTGGTTGGTGGCGGCACCTGGTGGAACGCGGCGTTCGGCGGCATCGCCTACCAGAACACCAATCCCTTCCTGACCGACAGCGCGCTGCCTTATCGGCAGTTGCCCTACGCCATGTTCAATCTGGACATTCCGGTATCGCGCTGGCTGGAGGCCGGCGTGGACAGCGCCGCGGTGGCGTTCCGCAAACCCGGCTACATCAGCGGCCAGCGCGAGGACCTGGCGCCCTACGTGGCCGCCTCGTTCGGCGGCGCGGCCTGGTTCGTGCGCCCGCGGCTCGCCTATCGCTACACCGCCTACCAGCTCGACTCCGACCGCGCCCGTTACGGCTACTACGGCCTGCTCGGCAGTGGCGCGGGTTCTCCCTTCGTGCACGACTCGCCCAGCCGCGCGCTGCCCATTGCCAGCATCGACAGCGGCCTGATTTTCGAACGCGACGCGCACCTGTTCGGGCAGGCCTACACGCAGACGCTCGAGCCCCGCCTGTATTACCTCTATGTGCCGTATCGCAACCAGGACGCCCTGCCGCTGTTCGACACCAACCTGATGACGTTCAACTACTGGCAGCTGTTCTCGACCAACCAGTACTCCGGCGCCGACCGGCAGATGAACGCGAACAATCTGACCGGCGCGGTCACCACACGACTGCTTGACGCCGGCGGTGCCGAGCGTCTGTCAGCCAGCTTTGGCCAGATCCGCTATTTCACCCCGCAACGGGTGCAGTTGCCGAACGGCCAGGACAGCGTGGTGCCAGCCACCGACTGGTCCGGCTCGGACTACGTGGCCCAGCTCAACGTGCAGCTCAGCAGCCGCTGGCGCGTCAACAGCGCGTATCAGTGGAACCCGAATACGCGCCAGCGCGACGTCGCCGTGCTGGAATTGCAGCGGCGCCTCGGCGACGACGGCATCGTCAACTTCTCCTACCACTATCGGCGCGGGCTGCTGGAACAATACAGCGCGTCCATGGTCTACCCGCTGTCCGAGCGCTGGCGTCTGGTTGGCGCGCTGGCCTGGTCGGTGCCGGACCATCGCATGGTCGAGGCGCTTGGCGGCGTGCAGTACGACAGTTGCTGCGTCGCCTTGCGGCTGGTCATGCGCAGCTACGTCAACCAGGGCTATTACGGCTATGGGCCGGCATCGGCGCCGACCAACCTCGACAAGCGCGACAACGCGGTGCTGTTCGAGTTCGAATTCAAGGGCCTGGGTTCCACCGGTGGCCAGCTCGAGCCCCTGCTGCAGCGTGATATTCTCGGCTACCAACAATAGTCGGCATGCCTACACCCAACAGGCGTTCTTTGATGAAGTGTTCCGTTGCATTCCTCCTGGCCACAGCCGCGCTCGTCGCGCCGCTGCACGCGCAGCTTCTGCCCGGCGCACCTGCGGCCACAACCACGCAGTCGCTGGACCGCATCGTGGCCGTGGCCAACGACGACGTGATCCTGCAAAGCGAGCTCGACGAAGCGGTGCAGTCCGTGCAGCAGCAATACGCCGCGCATCCCGACCAGCTGCCGCCAGCCGACATCCTGCGCAAGCAGGTGCTGCAGCGCCTGATCATGATGCGCCTGCAGGTGCAAAAGGCGCTGGACCAGGGCATCCACGTGTCCGAGGCGGACGTCGACGCCGCTGTCGCCGGCGTGGCCAAGCAGAACAACATCAGCGCCGACCAGCTGCGCGCCGAGATCGAGCGGACCGGCAGCTTTGCGCAATTCCGCCAGCAGCTGGCCGACCAACTCATGGTGCAGCGTCTGCACACCAGTGTGGTGCATGACTCGGTGTCGGTCACCGACAGCGAAGTGGACAACCTGCTGAACAGCCCGACCTACAAGGCCGGCGAGGTGCACATCGGGCATATCCAGATCAGCATCCCCAGCGGTGCTGACGCGGCAGCGATCCATGCCAGCCAGGAAAAGGCCGAGCAGGCCGAGGCCGCGATCAAGGGCGGCATGGACTTCAATGCCGCCGCGATCCGCTATTCGGATGCAACCGATGCCCTGGACGGCGGCGACCTCGGCTGGATGCGCCTGGACGAGTTGCCTGCGGCCTTCGCCGATGCGGTCACCACCATGCAGCCCGGGCAGGTGAGCCCGCCAATGCGCGGCCCCACCGCCTTCCACATCATCAAGTTGTTTGGCCAACGCCAGCCCAGCAAGCAGGTGGTCACCGAATTCCATGCCCGGCAGATCCTGATCGCGCCCAGCGAGCTGGTCAGCTCGGCCCAGGCCGAGCAGAAGGCCCAGGACCTGTACACGCGCATCGTCGACAAGCACGAGGATTTCGCCAAGCTGGCCAAGGCCGACTCCACCGACTACACCACCGCCAACCTCGGCGGCGACATGGGCTGGCTTCAGCCCCAGTCGATGGACCCAGCCATTGCCCAGCATCTGCAGGCGATGAAGGACGGCGACGTGTCCAAGCCGTTCCAGGCCAGTGACGGCTGGCACGTGGTGCAGCGCCTCGGTGCCCGCGAAAGCGACGTCACCGATGAGGTAGCCCGCAACCAGGCCCGCCAGGCGATCGGCAACCGCAAGGCCGAGGAGGCCTACGAGGACTACCTGCGCGAGCTGCGCGCCAACGCGTACATCAAGATCCTGGTGCCCAGCCTGTCCGACACCACGGCAGAGGCGCCCAGCACCGCCTCCCGCGGGGAGTGACCGGAGCACGCCTGCCGCGGCTGGCCGTCACCACCGGCGAGCCGGCGGGGGTCGGCGCCGAGCTGGTGGTACGCCTGGCGCAACTGCCGTTGCCGGCCACCCTGGTTGCGCTGAGCGACCGCGGCCTGTTGCAGCGTGCTGCCGTGC
This sequence comes from Lysobacterales bacterium, assembly GCA_017305055.1. GTDB lineage: Bacteria > Pseudomonadota > Gammaproteobacteria > Xanthomonadales > Rhodanobacteraceae > Rhodanobacter. The sequence goes on along the minus strand of JAFKMZ010000011.1, from coordinate 17,217 downwards.
GTTGCGGCGTCAACATTGAACTCGACGATGACGACGGCAGTGCAGCCGACAGCCGCGCCCCAGGCACGCTGCGCGTGCAGCAGGTTGCACTTGGCGCACGCGAAGTTCCCGGCCAGCCCGATACACGCAATGCCGGGCACGTGCTGGCTACCCTGGCCATGGCCGCCGACGGCTGCATGGCTGGCCGCTACGCGGCGGTGGTCACCGCGCCGCTGCAGAAGGCCACCATCAACGAGGCCGGCGTGGCGTTCCGCGGGCATACCGAATTCTTCGCCGAGCGCGCCCATGCCGAGGTGGTGATGATGCTCGCCAGCCCGACCCTGCGCGTGGCGCTGGCCACCACACACCTGCCGCTGGCGGCGGTGCCAGCGGCAATCACCGCCCCCCTGTTGACCCGCACCCTGCGCATCGTGCACGCCGAGCTGCACCGCAAGTTCGGCCTGGACGCACCACGCATCGCCGTGCTCGGGCTCAACCCTCACGCCGGGGAAGGCGGCCACATCGGCCGCGAGGAACTGGACACGATCATGCCCGTGCTCGCCGCGTTGCGCAGTGAAGGCATGCAGTTGCTGGGCCCCCTGCCGGCCGACACCGCCTTCATCCCCGCGCAACGCGCCCGCTACGATGCGGTGCTGGCCATGTACCACGACCAGGCCTTGCCGGTACTGAAGAGCGAGGCCTTCGATGGCACGGTCAACCTGACCCTGGGCCTGCCCTTCATCCGCACCTCGGTGGATCACGGCACGGCGCTTGACCTTGCCGGCAGCGGCACGGCCAGCGTGGCCAGCCTGGTCGCCGCGACACGCATGGCCATCGAGCTGGCCACCCGCACGCCTACGCCGTGAGCGCACCGAAGAAAGGCTACGGTCAGCACTTCCTGGAGGACCGCGGCGTTATCGACCGCATCCTCCGCGTGCTGGCGCCCAGCGCCGTGGACACCCTGCTGGAAATCGGCCCCGGCGAGGGTGCGCTCACCTTGCCGCTGCTGGCCGCCTCCGGGAGGCTCACCGCGATCGAGCTCGATGCCGAGCTGATCCCCGCGCTGCAGCGACGCGCAGCAGCGCTCGGCAAGCTGGCCATCATTCCGGCGGACATCCTGCAGGTCGACCTCACCACGCTGGCGCAGCACCTGGGGGCGTCCAAGCTGCGCGTGGTCGGCAATCTGCCCTACTACATCTCCAGCCCGATCCTGTTCCATTGCCTGGATCACCTGCAGGCGATCCAGGATCTGCACTTCATGCTGCAGAAGGAAGTGGTCGAGCGCATGGCCGCAGCGCCAGGCAGCAAGATCTACGGTCGCCTGTCGGTGATGCTGCAGCTCGCCTGCCGGGTGGAGCTGCTGTTCGACGTGCCGGCACGCGCGTTCCGTCCGCCGCCGAAAGTGGATTCGGCGGTGGTGCGCATGTTGCCGCTGGCGCCCCACGAACGCCCCGCTGCATCGGCGCAGGACCTGCAACTGGTGGTCAAGGCCGCGTTTGCGCAGCGGCGCAAGACCCTGGCCAACGCCCTGGCCCAGGTGCTCGACCGCGACGCGATCCGCCACGCCGGAGTCGATCCCGGCGCGCGGGCCGAAACGCTGGAGCCCGCAGCGTTCGTGCGCCTGGCGCAAGCCTGCGCGGCACGCCGCCGCGATGCGGCCACCAAGTGACCGGCGGCGCCGGTGGCAGCCTGCCACGCCGATGGATGCAAGCCGTACAATCCACACATGACTGAAGATTCGACCTACACCATCGAAGTGCAGGTGCAAGCACGTTTCGTCGCCGACCAATCGGAGCCCCAGGCCAACCGCTACGTCTTCGCCTATACGGTGCAGCTGCGCAACGCCGGCAGAGTTCCGGCGCGGCTGCTTACGCGGCACTGGATGATCACCGACGCCAACGGCCGGGTGCAGGAGGTGCGCGGTGACGGTGTCATCGGCGAACAGCCGTGGATGCGTCCGGGTGACCGCTTCGAGTACACCTCCGGTGCTGTGCTGGAAACGCCGGTGGGCACCATGGGCGGCAGCTACCAGATGCTGGCCGACGATGGCACCTGCTTCGACGCGCCGATACCCACATTCACGCTGTCCATCCCGCGCACGCTGCACTGATGGCGGCGCACTGACATGGCCACCTATGCGATCGGCGACGTGCAGGGCTGCTACCCGGAGCTGCAGCGCCTGCTGGACAAGCTGCGCTTCGACCCAGCACACGACCGATTGTGGTTTTGCGGCGACCTGGTGAACCGCGGCGGCCAATCACTGGCGACCCTGCGCCTGATCCACGGCTTGCGCGAGAACTGCATCGTCACCCTGGGCAACCACGACCTCAGTCTGCTGTCGATCGCGCAGCGCCGCCCCGAGGCCCAGGCGCGGGTCAACCCGGAGCTGCGCGAGGTGCTGTTTGCCGAGGACGCACCGGTGCTGTGCGAATGGCTGCGCTCGCAAAAGCTGCTGCACCACGATCCGGCCCTGGGCTGGACCATGGTGCATGCCGGCCTGGCCCCGGCCTGGACGCTGCGCCAGGCCCAGGTCGTGGCCCAGGAGGTCGAGCGCGAGCTGTCCAGTCCACGGCACTGCAAACTGCTGCGCAACCTGTTCGGCAACCGGCCGGCGGCCTGGTCCAACAGCCTGAAGGGACTGGACCGCTATCGTGCCGCCATCAACATCTTCACCCGCATGCGCTACTGCGATGTGAACGGGCACATCGATTTCGACGCCAAGGGTATGCCTGGCACGCAGAAGCCCGGCTTGTACCCATGGTTTGCCGTGCCGGGAATGCGCCAGCGCGGCCTGCGCATGGTTTCAGGCCACTGGTCGGCCCTGGGGCGCTTCATCGGCTGCGGCGTGCACGCCATCGATACCGGTTGCGTCTGGGGTGGCCAGCTCACCGCGCTGCGGCTCGACGTCCCCGACCCGCAGTACGTCACCGTCGAAGCCGAACCACACCGTTCGCGGCATTGAGTGGCAGGAGCCGCGGCAAGCTCAGCTGAGCCGGCCGTGGCAGTGCTTGTACTTTTTCCCAGAGCCGCACGGGCAGGGATCGTTGCGGCCGATCTTCGGACCAGCCAGTTGCACCGGCCGCATCGGCCCGGCTGCCGGCGCCGCATCCTCCTGTGCCGGCGTCCCCTCGCCAAAGGCGCCACCGGCAGGCGCGCCACCACCGGTCGCCAGCATCTGCTGCTGCAGACGCGCAGCGATGCGGCGCTGCTCGGCTTCCATCTCGGCCACTTCCTCTTCGCTGCGCACGCGGATCCGGGCCAGCATCTGCACCACTTCGGCCTTGATGCGGTCGAGCATCTCCGAGAACAGCCGGAATGCCTCGCGCTTGAACGCCTGCTTCGGATCCTGCTGCGCGTAGCCCACGAGGTAGATGCCCTGGCGCAGGTAATCCATGTTCGCCAGATGGTCCTTCCAGGCATTGTCGACCACGGTCAGCATCACGTGCTTTTCAAGCTGGCGCATGGTATCGGCGCCAATCTGCTGCTCCTTCTCGGCAAACATCGTGTTCACGCCGTCGAGGACATGCCCGAGGATGCCTTCGGCGTCCACCTCGGCGCGGCCTTCGAACCAGTGCACCAGGTCCAGCGTCAGGCCAAACTCGCCCTGCAGCGCGGCGTCCAGGCCGGGGATGTCCCACTGCTCGTCGATGCTGTCGGCCGGCACGCTGGCGCGCACCATGGTGCGCACGACGTCCTCGCGGATGTCGGCCACGGTGGCGGACACGTCCTCGCCCTCGAGCAGCTCGTCACGCTGGGAATAAATCACCTTGCGCTGGTCGTTGGCGACGTCGTCGAACTCCAGCAGGTGCTTGCGGATGTCGAAGTTGTGCTGCTCGACCTTGCGCTGCGCCTTCTCGATCTGCCGGCTGACCAGGCGGTCCTCCAGCGCATCGTCGTCCTTCATGCCGAAGCGCTTCATCCAGCGGATCAGGCCCTCGCCGCCGAAGATGCGCAGCAGGTTGTCGTCCAGCGACAGGTAGAAGCGCGACGAACCGGGGTCGCCCTGGCGTCCGGAACGGCCGCGCAGCTGGTTGTCGATGCGGCGTGACTCGTGCCGCTCGGTGCCGACGATGTGCAGGCCGCCGGCAGCGACGACCTTCTCGTGCTCGGCCCGCCACGTCCCGCGCACCTGCTCGCGCTCGGCCTCGGTGGCCTCGGCCGGCAAGGCGGCAAGCGCCGCATCCAGGCTGCCACCGAGCACGATGTCGGTGCCGCGGCCGGCCATGTTGGTGGCTATGGTCACCTGCCCGAGGGCACCGGCCTGGGCCACGATGACTGCCTCGCGCTCGTGCTGCTTGGCGTTCAGCACCTCGTGCGCAATGCCAGCGTCGTCCAGCTCCTTGGACAACAGTTCGGAAACCTCGATCGAGGTGGTGCCGACCAGGACCGGCTGGCCCACCGCATGGCGCGACTTGACGTCCTCGATGACGGCGCGGTACTTGGCCGCCGTGCTGAGGAAGATCATGTCCTGGTTGTCGACCCGGATCATCGGCTTGTGGGTGGGGATGACCACCACCTCCAGCCCATAGATGCTCTCGAACTCGAACGCCTCGGTGAACGCCGTGCCAGTCATGCCCGAGAGCTTCTTGTACATGCGGAACAGGTTCTGGAAGGTGACCGTGGCCATGGTCTGGTTTTCACGCTGGATCGGCACTCCCTCCTTGGCCTCGACCGCCTGGTGCAGCCCGTCGGACCAGCGGCGTCCGGGCAGGGTGCGCCCGGTGAACTCGTCGACGATGATGACCTCGCCGTCGCGCACGATGTAGTCCACGTCGCGCTGGTAGATCCCCTGCGCGCGCAGCGCCGCATTCAGGTGATGCACCACAGCCAGGTTCTTCGAGTCGTAGAGGGCGCTGTCCGCGCTGAGCACGCCGGCTTCGTGCAGCAGCTCCTCGGCGTGCTGCATGCCGGCCTCGGACATGTGTACCTGCTTCTGCTTCTCGTCGACCCAGAAGTCGCCGGGGCCGTCCTCCTCCTTTTGCCGCACCATGTGCGGCACGATCTTGTTCACCGCCAGGTACAGCTGCACCGAGTCCTCGGCTGGGCCGGAAATGATCAGCGGAGTGCGCGCCTCGTCGATCAGGATAGAGTCCACCTCGTCGACGATGGCGAAATTCAGCCCGCGCTGGAAGCGCTGCTCCTTGCTCAGGGCCATGTTGTCGCGCAGGTAGTCGAAGCCGAACTCGTTGTTGGTGCCGTAGGTGATGTCGGCGTTGTATGCGGCAGCCTTGTCACCCTGGTCCATCCCCGGATATACCACGCCAACAGTGAGTCCGAGGAAGTTGTACAGCACGCCCATCTGCGCCGCGTCGCGCCGCGCCAGATAGTCGTTGACGGTGACCACATGCACGCCGGCACCGGCAATGGCATTGAGGTAGACCGGCAAGGTGGCGACCAGGGTCTTGCCCTCGCCGGTGCGCATCTCGGCAATCTTGCCCTGGTGCAGGACCATGCCGCCCACCAGCTGCACGTCGTAGTGGCGCAGGCCAAGCTTGCGCTTGGAAGCCTCGCGCACCACTGCAAACGCCTCGGGCAGGAGCTTGTCCAGCGACTCTCCGGCCGCATAGCGCTGCTTGAACTCGTCGGTCTTGGCACGCAGCTCTTCGTCGCTCAATTTTTCGCAGGCCGGCTCAAGCGTATTGATGCGGGCGGCGATCCGGTTCAGTTGGCGCGTGACGCGCTCGTTGTGACTGCCAAACAAGGACTTCAAGGAGCGACTGAGCATCGGTCTTCCGCTTGGGTGTGAGCGCCCGCCTGCTCGCGAGCCAATCGCACATGTTACTACACGCACCTGCGCCAACCGCGCAGGCACGGCCCGCAAACACCGTGACACAAGCCCGGCGAGCCATGCCGGCAACGCGCCACGCAGCCACGATCGGGGCGGCGCGGGCGGGCCGGACGGGTTATGCCCGGAATATCCTCGAATGGCGTCGGCGCCGCGCCGATTCAAGGGCGGCGAACCACCACAGCAGCCCGACCGGTCACTTGCCCGCGTATCATCCACACATGGAGAAACCTGCCAGCAGCACACATGGGCCTGCCCGTCGCGTCGCCCGGCCCCCGCGTCACGCGCCTCAGGCTCTGGTCGAATGCACCTCGTTCGCGCAACTGGCGCAGCGCGCGCATACCCTGGAAGCGCTGGACCGCGCGCTGCGGCAAACTCTGCCGCAGCCGTTGCGCGACCAGGTCCGCTTTGCCGACGTGCGTCACGAGCGCCTGGTCTTCCTGGCAAACTCGCCCGCCTGGGCCTCGCGCCTGCGCCTGGCCCAAGGCCAGATCCTGGCATGCGCGCGCGCCATTGGCGTCGCCGCCGGAGCAATCAAGGTCAAGGTGGTGGCGCCGTCCGCCACGGTGACGGCAACGGCCGCAGCAGGCATGTCGATCTCGGCCGCGGCGGCCGCGCATCTGCGGGCGGCGGCCGGTGGGCTCCAGGACCCGGAGCTGCGCGCCATGTTCCTCACCCTGGCGGCGCAGGCCGACCAGCGTCCGTCCCGCGGAAGCTGAACCGGCAACCTGGGGACGGCACAAGCCGATGCACTGCGGAATCGTGGCCACGATTGCCGGCTGGCCGGCGCCGGACGCTGGCCTAGATGGCTTGGGCCGGATGCGTATAGGAGATCGGCGATACCGCCGGATCATCGTGGTAGCTGACTTCTTCCCAGGCCGAGGTGTCCGCGACCAAGGTACGCAACAGCTTGTTGTTCAGCTCGTGGCCCGACTTGTGTGCATGGTAGGCGCCGATGAGACTGTGGCCGAGGAGGTACAGGTCGCCGATCGCGTCGAGGATCTTGTGCTTCACGAACTCGTCCTCGTAGCGCAGGCCGTCCTCGTTCAATACCCGGTAATCGTCCAGCACCACGGCATTGTCCATCGAGCCGCCCAGGGCCAGGTTCGCCTCGCGCAGGACTTCGATGTCGCGCATGAAGCCGAACGTACGGGCGCGGCTGACTTCCTTGACGTAGGAAGTGGTGGAGAAGTCGATCTCGCTGTGCGAGGTGCGCTTGGAGATGATCGGGTGGTTGAAGTCGATCGAGAAGCCGACCTTGAAACCCTCGAACGGAGCGAAGCTGGCCCACTTGTCACCCTGCTCGACACGGATCGGCTTGCGGATGCGGATGAAACGCTTGGCGGCGTTCTGTTCCTCGATCCCGGCAGATTGCAGCAGGAACACGAACGGCCCCGCGCTGCCGTCCATGATTGGCACCTCGGGTGCCGACAGGTCGACATAGGCATTGTCGATGCCCAGCCCGGCCATCGCCGAGAGCAGGTGCTCGACCGTGGCCACCCGCGTGTCGCCATTCACCAGCGTGGTGGAGAGCCGGGTATCGCCGACGTTGTCCTGGCGCGCGTAGATGTCCACCGGCGGATTGAGGTCGGTGCGACGGAATACGATGCCCGTGTTGGGTGCTGCCGGGCGCAGCGTCATATACACCTTGTCGCCGGTATGCAAACCGACGCCGGTGGCCCGTATGACATTTCTCAGCGTACGCTGCTTGATCATGGGAGCGGGTCTCGTGGCGGCAACACCGACAGGCGCGCATACTAACACAGTCTTAACCAACTTCAATAGCAAACCGTACTGTACAGTATGATTAAATTTCACGCGCGTTCGCGCGCTCCGGGTGCGCCGGATGTTCCCACCCCCGGCTCTCCCCAGTCACGGGCCGCGCCACACCGGCCGCCGGACGCGTCGCACGTGCCGCCTGGACGCCGCCGCTCGCGCTGACGCGGCGCCAGCCTGATCAGTCCGCCTGCCGCCGCAGGAAGGCCGGGATGTCCAAGTAGTCGAACCCGGGGTCACTCGTCCCCGCAGCCGCCGCATCGGCACCGGTCTGCGGCCCACGCTCGCGTTGCGCGTAATCCACCACCTCATTGCCGGTACCCGTGCGCAGCAGCACCGGGCGCGGACGCTCGATGGCCGGCTCGACCAGCTGGATCGGCGGCCGTGCGCGCGAGGTGTCGGCACGATTGAGGCCAGTGGCGACCACAGTCACGCGCACATCGTCCTGCATATCCTGGTCCATCGAGGTGCCAATGACCACCGTCGCGTCTTCGCTGGCAAAATCGTGGATGATGCGGCCAATTTCGTCGAACTCACGCATTGTGAGGTTGGGTCCGGCGGTGACGTTGACCAGGATGCCGCAAGCTCCGTTCAGGTTGACGTCTTCCAGCAGCGGGTTCTTGATTGCCGCCTCGGCCGCGGCCTGGGCGCGGTCGTCGCCGCGGGCGGTACCGGAACCCATCATGGCCTGGCCCATTTCCGACATCACCGTGCGCACGTCGGCGAAGTCCACGTTGATCAGGCCTGGCGCCGTGATCAGGTCGGCAATGCCCTGGACCGCACCCTGCAGCACATCGTTGGCGGCCTTGAACGCATTCAGCAACGTGACCTCGCGGCCGAGCACGTTGAGCAACTTCTCGTTCGGCACCGTGATCAGGGAATCGACGTGCTGGGACAGGTCCTCGATGCCCTTCAACGCCACCTGCATGCGCCGGCGACCCTCGAACGGGAACGGCTTGGTGACCACGGCCACGGTAAGGATGCCTTTCTCCTTGGCCAGCTGCGCAACCACCGGCGCCGCGCCGGTACCGGTGCCACCGCCCATGCCGGCAGTGATGAATACCATGTCGGCACCCTCGAGCATGGCCTCGATGCGCTCACGGTCCTCCAGTGCCGCCTGTCGGCCAACCTCGGGGTTGGCGCCCGCGCCGAGACCCTTGGTCACGTTGCCGCCCAGCTGCAGGTGCGTGCGCGAACCGCAGGTGGTCATGGCCTGGGCGTCGGTATTCGCGACCACGAACTCGACCCCCTCGATATTGGCGTTGAGCATGTGCGCCACGGCGTTGCCGCCGCCGCCGCCAACCCCGATCACCTTGATGATCGCGTTGGGGGAAAGCTTTTCGATCAATTCAAACATGTCCCGTCCTCCGTCGTTGTTTTATGACCCGCGCCGACCTGGCATCGATCGCGGGCGCCGGGCTGTATCCCTGGAATGCCCTGGTGATGCATCCCGCATCACCTTGGAACCGGATGGCCGTTGCCGGCCACCATGCCGCCTCCACCACTCAAAAATTCCGTGCCACCCAACCGCGCAACCTTCCGACCAGCGCATCCGAGCCGCCGCTCGGGGACCGGCCGCTGCGCTGGCTTCCGACCCGCGCGCCATGCAGCAGCAGGCCGACTCCGGTGGCGTGCAAGGGGCTGGTGACCACATCACCCAGACCCTCGACCTGCTGCGGTACGCCAATACGCACCATCTTGTGGAAGATTTCCTCGGCCAGCTCCAGCGCGCCTTCCATGCGCGAGGCGCCACCGGTGAGCACCACGCCGGCCGCGACCAGGCTCTCGTAGCCGGAACGCCGCAGTTGGTCCTGCACCATCTCGAAGATCTCCTCGTAGCGCGCCTGCACGCTCTGCGCGAGCGACTGGCGGGCCAGCCGGCGCGGCGGGCGATCGCCGACGCTCGGCACCTGGATGGTCTCCTCGGCGTGGGTCAGCCCGGTCTGCGCGCAGGCGTACTTGATCTTGATTTCCTCGGCGTGCGCGGTCGGGGTGTGCACGCCGTAGGCAATGTCGTTGGTCACCTGGTCACCGCCCACCGGCAGCGAGGCGGTAAAGCGGATCGCGCCCTGGGTGTAGATCGCCACGTCGGTGGTGCCGGCGCCGATGTCCACCAGGCACACGCCGAGCTCGCGCTCGTCGTCGGTGAGCACGCTCATCGCGCTGGCCAGTCCCGACGGCACCAGGCCATCGACCGTGAGGCCGCAGCGCTGGATGCACTTGGTGATGTTCTGCACCGCGGCGGCGGCACCCGTCACCAGATGCACGCTGGCCTCCAGGCGCACCCCGCTCATGCCCACCGGGCGGCGGATGCCGTCCTGGCCGTCGATGCGGTATTCCTGCGACTCCTTGAACAGGACCTTGCGGTCGGCCGGAATGGCCACGGCACTGGCCGCCTCCAGCACCTGCTCGAGGTCGCCGGCGGTGACCTCGTGGTCGCGGATCGCCGCGCTGCCGTGCGAGTTGCGGGTCTCCAGGTGGCTGCCGGAGATCGAGGCGAACACCGAGCGGATGTCGCAGCCGGCCATCAGCTCGGCCTCTTCGACGGCGTGCTGGATCGAGTGCACGGTGGACTCGATGTCCACCACCGAACCGCGCTTCATCCCACGCGACACGTGGGTGCCGATACCGATCACGGTGATCGGCTGCTCGGGTTCGTACTCGCCCACGATCGCCACCACCTTCGAGGTGCCGATATCCAGGCCGACCACGAGTTGCTTGTCGTTGTGGGTTCTCATGCGGGCGGCGTACCTCCGGCGGTGGTGGGCATCGCCGCGGGCCAGAGCACGGCAAAGCCATTGGTGTAACGCAAGTCGGCGTAGACGAAGCTGCGGTCGTGACCGCTCATCAATTGCGGCAGCACATCCAGGAAGCGGTGCAGGCGCGAGGCCGCCTGGGCGCTGTCGCCAACCACGACGCGCGAGCCATCGCCAATGCGTATGCTCCAGCTGCCGCGATCGGTCAGGGTCAGCCCCTGGACCCGCACCTGCGCGCCGGCAAACGCCCTGCGCGCCTCGCTGTAGAAGCTCACCACCTCGGCGAGGCGGGCATCCGGACCGTGCAAGTCGGGCAAGGCGGGCGCACCGGCAGGCAGGGTGGCGTCGAACACCACACCCTTGCTGCTGATCAGCTGCTGCTCGTTCCAGTGCGCAAACGGCTGCCGCTCGTGCACGCGCAGCACCAGCGTGTCCGGCCAGCGCTTGCGCACCTCGACCGCCTCCACCCACGGCAAGGCCGCCACGGCCCGCTGCACCGCGCCGAGGTCCAGTGCAAAGAAGCCCTTGTCCACGCGCGGCGCCACCGCGGCACGAATCTGCGCCGCGTCCACGTACTTGAAATGGGCCTGCACCACCAGCCGGGTCACCGGCCAGCTTTGTGCCGCAAACCAGCCACGCAGCACGCCGACCAGGGGCAGCGCCACCAGCGCGATCGCCAGGCACCAGGCCAGCACGCGGATCGACCCCCTCATGGCTGGCCCCCGTGGGCTGCGACCTGGCTGGCGGCCGGCGGCAGCGCGCTGCGCACGCTCGTCTCCAGCACGCGCCAGCACAATTCCTGATAGTCCATGCCTGCAACCGCGGCAGCCTTGGGCACCAGCGAATGCGAGGTCATGCCTGGGGCAGTGTTGACCTCGAGCAGCCAGTTCTGCCCGGCGCGATCGCGCATGACATCGACCCGGCCCCAGCCGGCACAGTCGAGCGCGCTGAACGCCGACCAGGCCAGCTCGCGCAGGGCCTGCTCCGCGGCGCCCTCGAGGCCCGGGCACAGGTATTGGGTGTCCTCGGCGACATACTTGGCGGTGTAGTCGTAGAAATCAGCATGCGGCACGATGTGGATGCTCGGCAGCACCTCGCCACCGAGCACGCCGACAGTCAGCTCGTCACCCTCGATCAGCCGCTCCACCAGCAGCGCGCCGGGATAGCCCGAGGCCAGGGTCGCGGCCGCATCGAGCTGTGACTCGGCAAACACGCGGGTC
>JAFKMZ010000011.1:0-5661 GCA_017305055.1 Lysobacterales bacterium | reverse complement strand
CTCGCAGGCCGGTTTGACGATGAGCGGAAAGCCCAGTGTGGCCGCCGCGGCGTGCACGCTCTCGCCGTGCGGGACGGCGACGAAATCCGGTGTGGGAAGTCCCAATGACTGCCATACCCGCTTGGAGCGCGGCTTGTCCATGGACAGCGCCGAACCAAGCACTCCCGAACCGGTATATGGCACACCGAGCGCCTCCAGCGCGCCCTGCAGGACGCCATCCTCGCCACCGCCATGCTGGCCATGGAGGATGTTGAACACGCGCGCGAAACGCTGCGCCTGCAGCGCATGCAGCAGCGCCGGGATACCGTCCACCGCCTCGGCGTCGACGCCGCGCGCACGCAGCGCGGCGAGCACGTTGCGGCCGGAATTCAGGGACACCTCGCGCTCGGCGGAGGTGCCGCCCATGACCACGGCGACATGGCCGAAGTCGCGCGCGTCGGTGACCCGCCTGGCAGCAGTCGTTGCATTCATTCGGCGTCCTCCGTCTTCAGCTTGCCGCGGGCGGCCAGCACCGCCGCCGCCGCGCCGATGTCGCCCGCGCCGAGCAGCAGCACCAGGTCGCCGTCGCGCAACAGCGCCGGCAGCGTCGCGCCGAGTTCCCGCGGGTGGTCGATGAACACCGGGTCGACCTTGCCGCGCGCGCGCACGGCACGGGCCAGGGAGCGCCCATCGGCACCGGCAATCGGTGCCTCGCCCGCCGGATAAACTTCGGTCAGCACCAGGGCGTCGGCCTCGCACAGCACGCCGGCGAAATCGTCCAGCAGGTCGCGGGTGCGGGTGTAGCGATGCGGCTGGAACACGATCACGAGCCGCCGGCCGGGCCAGCCGTCGCGCGCCGCCTGCATCACCGCCGAGAGCTCGCGCGGATGGTGGCCATAGTCGTCGACCAGCAACACCTTGCCCCCGTCGACCGCCAGCTCACCGTTGATGTGGAAGCGCCGGCCCACGCCCTGGAAACGCTCGAGCGCGCGGGCGATGGCATAGGGCTCGACGCCAAGATGCCAGCCGATGGTGGCTGCGGCCACCGCGTTCAGCACGTTGTGCCGCCCCGGCAGGTTCAGCGTGACCGGCAGCGGCGGCTGGCCCGGCAACAGCAGGTCGAAATGAGTGCGCGCGCCGTCGGCCCGCAGGTTGGCGCCGCGCACGTCGGCGGCCTGCTCGATGGCATAGGTCAGGGTCGAGCGCGCGGTACGCTGCGCCAGCTCGGCGACTTCCGGGTTGTCCACGCACAGCACGGCCAGGCCGTAGAACGGCAGGCGATGCAGGAAATCGGCAAAGGCCTGCTTCAACTCCGCGAAGTCGCCGTGGTAATGGTCCAGGTGGTCGGCGTCGATATTGGTGACCACCGCGATCACCGGCGACAGCTTCAGGAACGAGCCATCGGATTCGTCGGCCTCGGCAACCAGGTAGGCGCCGGCACCGAGTCGCGCATTGGCACCGGCCGACAGCAGCTGGCCACCGATGACGAAGGTGGGATCGTAGCCGGCCTCGGCCAGCACGCTGGCGGTGAGGCTGGTAGTGGTGGTCTTGCCGTGCGAGCCGGCCACGGCGATGCCGCGGCGGAAGCGCATCAGTTCGCCCAGCATTTCCGCGCGCGGCACCACCGGGATACGGCGCGCCTCGGCGGCCACGAGTTCCGGGTTGTCGGCGTGGATCGCGCTGGACACCACCACGGCGTCGACGTTGGCGACGTGCGCCGCGTCGTGGCCGATGGCGACGTCCACACCCATGCCGGCGAGCCGTTCGGTCACCGCCGAGGCAGTACGGTCCGAACCGGACACCTCGTAGCCCAGGGTGTGCAGCACTTCGGCGATGCCGCTCATGCCGGCGCCGCCGATGCCGATGAAATGCACGCGGCGGAAGCTCTGCATGACATCGCCATGCGGCGGGAGACGGCGCGCGGTCATGCCCCCACCTCCACGCAGACACGCGCAATCACCTGCGCGGCATCGGGCTTGGCCAGCGTGCGCGCCGCCTCGGCCATGGCCAGCAGCTGCGAACGGCTGTCCAGCATCGCCTCCAGCGAGGCGGCCAGGACTTCAGGGTCCAGGGCTTGCGCGGCATGCCGGTCCTCGCTCATCAGCCGCGCGGCGCCGGCGGCAACCAGAACTTCGGCGTTGCGCGTCTGATGGTCGTCCACGGCATGCGGAAACGGCACCAACAGCGCGCCGAGTCCCACCGCGGTCAGCTCAGCCAGGGTCAGCGCACCGGCCCTGCACACCGCCAGGTCGGCCCAGGCATAGCGCGCGGCCATATCGTCGATGAAAGCCAGCAGCTGCACCTCGACCGCGGCCGCGGCGTAGGCCGTGCGCGCCTCGTCCAGGCCGCGCGTGCCGCACTGGTGCACGACGTCCGGACGCTGTCGCGGCGGAATGGTGGCCAGTGCAAGCGGCAGCGCCAGGTTGAGCGCCCGCGCGCCGAGACTGCCGCCCAGCACCAGCAGGCGCGGCCGGCCGCTGCGCGTGGCGAAGCGCTGCGCGGGCGGTGGCACCTGGGCAATCGCCTCGCGCACCGGATTGCCGACCCAGCGCCCACGTGGCAGCACGCCGGCAAAGCCGGTCAACACCTCACGCGCGAGGTGCGCCAACAGGCGGTTGGTCACCCCGGCCACACGATTCTGCTCGTGCACCACCAGGGGCACGCGCAGCAGCCACGCCGCCAGGCCGCCCGGACCGGCTGCATAGCCGCCCATCGACAGCACGCTGCGTGGCCGCAGCTTGCGCAGCACGCGCCAGGCCGCAAACAGCGCGCGCAGCAGCATGTACGGGGCCAGCAGGCGCCTGCCCCAGCCCTTGCCACGCAGCCCACCGACCGCAATCAGATGCAGTGGAATCTGCCGCGCCGCCACCATGTCCGCCTCCATGCCGCCGCGGGCACCAAGCCAGGCCACCGGCACACCCTGCTCGCGCAGGCGTTCGGCCACGGCCAGACCAGGGAAGATATGCCCGCCAGTACCGCCGGCCATGATCAGCACGGGTGCGTAGGCGCTCATGCCGCCTCCAGTTCGCGGGCAGGCGCGGCGAGACCGGCATCGGCCGCGGTGACTGCCGTCGGCAGGTGCTCGCGCGCGGCACGGATGTCGAGCGCGCGGTTGATTTCCAGCGTGGCGCGCAGCAGCAGGCCACCCATCATGCAGGTCAGCACCATCGACGAGCCGCCGTAGCTGATCAGCGGCAGGGTCAGGCCCTTGGTTGGCAGCACACCCAGATTCACGCCGATGGAGACGATGGCCTGCAGGGCCAGCATCAATGACGCGCCAAAGGCGACGTGCGCCGCAAACAGGCGGTTTACCTCCACCCCGCGCAGCGCCAGCAGCAGGCCGCGCCACACGACCAGGGCAAACAGGCCGATGACCAACAGCACGCCGGCCAGGCCGAGCTCCTCGCCAATCACGGCAAAGATGAAGTCGGTATGCGCCTCGGGCAGGTAGGACAGCTTGAGCACGCTCGAGCCCAGGCCTACGCCGTCCCATTGGCCGCGGCCGATCGCCATCAGCGACTGGGTGAGCTGGAAGCCGTCGTTGAATGGATCCTTCCATGGATCAAGGAACGAGGTCAGCCGCTTCATGCGGTAGCTTTCGCCGGTGGCGGCGACGTACAGCAAGGGCATCAACGGCAGACCCATGGCAAACAGGTAGAACGGCCGGGCGCCGCCAAACCAGACCATGGCAATGGTCACCGCGATCACCAGCGTGGCCGAGCCGAAGTCCGGCTGCGCCAGCAGCAGCAGCACGATCAGGCCGGCCACCATCAGCGGCTTGAACAGGCCGAGGAACCGCGTCTCCACGCTGTCGCGATGGCGCACCAGGTAGCTGGCGACGTACACCACCAGGATCAGCTTCACGGCCTCGACCGGCTGGAAGGTGGTGACGATGAGGTTGAGCCAGCGCCGCGCGCCGTTGATGCGCAAACCCAGGTGCGGCACGAACACCGCCACCAGCAGCACGAAGCCCAGGGCCAGCAGCGGCAGCGCCCAGGTCTCGAAGCGCTTCAGCTCGATGCGCAGCACCAGCGCCGCGCCGAGCACACCCAGGGCCAGGAACACCAGCTGGCGCTTCAGGAAATACAACGCCCCCAGGTGCTGGTTGTCGGCCACCGCGATCGAGCTCGAGGTGATCATCACCACGCCGATGGCGGCCAGCCCGACCAGGCCGGCCAGCAGCCAGGCGTCCACGCGGCCACGTGGCTGCTGGCGTCTGGTGGCTTGCATGGCATCGAACATCTCAGCGCACTTTCAACGTAGCCAGGCCAATCAGCACCAGCACCACCGAGATGATCCAGAAGCGCACGATCACCCGCGGCTCCGGCCAACCTTTCAGCTCGAAGTGGTGGTGGATCGGTGCCATGCGGAAGATGCGCCTGCCGGTCAGCTTGTAGCTGCCCACCTGCAGCATCACCGAGGCGGTCTCCATCACGAACAGGCCGCCCATCACCAGCAGCACGATCTCCTGGCGCACGATCACCGCCACGCAGCCCAGCGCCGCGCCGAGCGCCAGCGCACCGACATCGCCCATGAACACCTGCGCCGGATAGGTGTTGAACCACAGGAAGCCCAGCCCGGCGCCTGCCAGCGCGCCGCAGAAAATCGACAACTCGCCGGCGCCGGGAATGGAGGGGATGCCCAGGTATTCGGAAAACACCCGGTTGCCCGCCAGGTAGGCAAACACGCCCAGCGCGCCGGACACCAGCACCACAGGCATCACCGCCAGCCCGTCCAGGCCGTCGGTGAGGTTCACCGCGTTGGAGAAACCCACCATCATGAGGTAGGCCACGACGACGAAGAACAGCCCCATGGGCACCGCCACCTGCTTGAACAGCGGCACATACAGTGCGGTCTCGGCCACCGGCAGGCCGCCAAGGGAAACCGGCGCGGTGTGGTACAGGAACAACGCGGCGCCCAGGCCGCACACCGATTGCCAGAAATACTTCCAGCGTGCGGGCAGCCCGCGGCTGTTCTTCAGCACCAGCTTGCGATAGTCGTCGACGAAGCCGATCACGCCAAAGCTCAGGGTGACCACCAGAACCACCCAGACGTAACGGCTGTGCAGGTTGGCCCAGAGCAACGTGGCGACGCTCACCGCCAGCAGGATCATGGTCCCGCCCATGGTCGGCGTGCCGGCCTTGAGCAGGTGCGTCTGCGGGCCGTCCGAGCGCACCACCTGGCCGGCCTTCAGCGCCGCCAGCTTGCGGATCACGGCCGGCCCCATGAGCAGGGACATGACCAGCGCGGTCAGCGCCGCCATGATCGTGCGGAAGGTGATGTACTGGAACACATGCAGGACGGTGAAGCGGCCTGCGAGCCATTCGGCCAGCTCAAGCAGCATGCGCGTCCCCTCCTGTGGCGGTGCCCTCGCCTTCCCGCAGCGCCTCGACCACGCGTTCCATGCCGGCCGCGCGCGAACCCTTGACCAGGCACGTCACCCCGGCGTGCAGTTGCGGCCGCAACGCGGCAAGCAGGCTGGCCTGGTCAACGTAGTGCTCGCCGCCGGCGCCGAACGCGCGCACCGTCTCGACGCCCAGCGGCCCCGTCGCGAACAGGCGCCCGATGCCCCGCTCCCGTGCCTGCCGACCGAGCGCGGCATGCAGCGCTCGCGCCTCGGCACCAAGTTCACCCATGTCGCCGAGCACCAGCCAGTGTTCCCCGGGTGCCAACAGCAAGGTG
>JAFKMZ010000105.1 GCA_017305055.1 Lysobacterales bacterium | reverse complement strand
CCGCAGCGCGGGCAGGCCATGAGGTCACCAATGCCGTCGCCGTCCAGGTCCGGATCCCCCGGCACGTTGCGGCACACCAGGCCGCAGACACGGCAGGCGATGACGCCGATGTCGATGGCCCGTGGCAACGCGTTCACGTCGCGCCCCGCTCGGGCAGCTCCCACAGGTCGCGCAGGTCGACACCGGAGAACAGGGTGATCAGCACGGTCAGGGCCGCGTAGGCATAGATGCCCGGGTCGACCACCACCTCGAAGTACACGTGGGCCTTGACGATCGATACCAGCGCGCCGAGCACGAACACCTCGCTCATGGTCCACGGGTTGACGTAGTGCAGCAGCACCATGAGCCGGGCGAATCCTGGCGCGCGCACCCCAAGCCGGGCAAACCAGAGCAGCCAGCCCAGCAGGCTCATCTTGATCAGTGGGAAAAAGAACAGCGTCGCGGCGGTCAGCACCGATACCACCTGCGCGTGTTCGCGCCACATGATCACGATCATGCCCCACAAGGTGACGCTGTTTTGCTGTCCGCCCAGGCCCAGGGTGACGATGGGAAAGATGTTGGCCTGCACGAAGGCCAGCAACGCGGTCAGGATCAGCGCCAGCAGGACCGCCGGGTTCAGCCACTGGTAGCGCTCGATCTCGCACAGGCAGCGCGGGCATTCGGCCACCTCGCCGCGCGCCAGGCGGCGACGGCGGTAAACCGTGTCGCAGTACTCGCACACCAGTAATTGCTGTGGGGCGCCGGAGTCCATGCCGTCCTTCGTCATTGTCGGCTGCCGCTCGATCCGGCGATTCTCGCAAATCTGCGGACCCGGCGCTGAACCGCGCGCAAGCCGCTTGATATGCTGCACCGTGGCCCGATGTATTCAGGGCCAAGCACAGGAGCCGTCAGGTGAGCGAAGTCGCCGCAACTACCCATGTTTTCGAAGTCCACCAGGAAACCTTCGAGGCCGACGTCCTGCAGGCCTCGCTGACCACGCCGATCGTGGTGGATTTCTGGGCGACCTGGTGCGGGCCCTGCAAGGCCCTCGGGCCGGTGCTGGAAAAGCTCGCCGCCGAATACAACGGCGCCTTTCGCCTGGGCAAGGTGGACGTCGACCAGGAGCAGGAGCTGGCCGCCATGTTTGGCGTGAAGAGCATCCCGACCGTGGTTTTGGTCAAGGATGGCCAGGTGCTCGACGGCTTTGCCGGGGCGCGGCCCGAGGGTCAGGTGCGCGAGTTTCTGGCCCCCCACGTCCAGCCGCTGCCTGCAACCGATGACGCGGCAGCCGCGGAAACCGAGCCCGAAACCCCCGAGCAAGCCATCAACCGCCTGCAGCAGGCGATTGCCGAGACCCCCGCCAACGCGGAGCTGAAGCTCGACCTGGCCGTGGCCCTGCAGCAAGCCGGCCGGGATGACGCCGCAGCGGCAGAGCTGGCTGGGCTGCCCGTCAACCTCGCCACCGACGAGCGTGCGGTACGCCTGCGCAGCAAGCTGGAGTTGGCCCGGGCGGCACAAGGTGCCCCAGACGTTGCCGCCCTGCAGAAGCGGGTTGAGACCGATGCAAGTGACTGGGACGCCCACGACCAGCTCGGCGTGCGCCTGCTGGCCGCGGGTGATGCCGAGGCCGGGCTCGAGCAATTCCTCGCCATCCTGCAGCACGCCCCGGAATGGAACGACGGCCAGGCCAAGAAGCGCCTGCTGGCCGCGTTTGCCAGCCTCGACGACGCCGCCCTGGTCGGGCGCTATCGGCGACGCATGGCCTCGATGCTGTTCTGACGTCCAGTCCGCGCACCTCCCACCAGCGGACTCTTGCTGGCCCCTCTGCGTGAATCGTCCGGCGGCGGAAGAGAGTCATTGCCTCCCCGGCGGGTGCACTATGTAGCGCATTGCCGCCGGCCGTGGAGGCCGCGATGAGGCTTGCCGACATCATCCTGCCGCGCGTGCGCCACTTGCACCCCGGCTGTTTTGCCCTGGTCATGGCCACCGGCATCGTGTCGATCGACGCCAGCCAGCACGGCATGCCGGGCATTGCCTACGCGTTGTTCGTGTTCAACCTCCTGGCGTATGTCTGGTTGCTCGCCCTCACCGTGCTGCGCCTGGTGCACTTCCGCCGCGAGATGGTCGCCGACTTCGCGGACCCATCGCGCGGCGCCGGCTTCCTCACCTTTGCCGCCGGCACCTGCGTGCTCGGCAGCCAGTGCCTGCAAGTGGTTCCGCTGCCGACGCTCGCAGGCACACTCGCGATTGTCGGCGCGGCAGCATGGGCCATCCTGACCTATCTCTTCTTTGCGGCCGCCATCACGGCCCGGTTCAAGCCGGGCTTCACGCGCAGCATCAACGGCGGCTGGCTGGTCGCCGTGGTGGCGACGGAGGCGCTTTCGGTGCTGCTCACCCTGCTTGCCGCCAGCCGCGCCGATCCAGGCCACCTGCGGTTCCTTGCGCTCGGCCTGTACATGCTCGGCGCCGCCCTTTACCTGCTCATCATCACGCTGGTGGTGTACCGCATGGTGTTCTTTCCGCTGCGCGCCAGCGACTTCACCCCGCCCTACTGGATCGACATGGGCGCGCTCGCCATCACCACGCTCGCCGGCAGCCTCATCGTCACACACGCGCCGACCGGCGGCCCGCTCCCCGAACTACTGCCGTTCGTGAAGGGGTTCACCGTGTTTTTCTGGGCGACGGCAACCTGGTGGATACCACTGCTGGTCATCCTGGAGGCGTGGCGGCATCTGCGCCGCCACGTGCGCTTCCATTACGAAACCGACGATTGGGACATCGTGTTCCCGATCGGCATGTACACGGTGGGCACGTACGAGCTCGCGCATGCGCTGCCGGCCGATTTCCTGCTGGGCATTCCCGCCGTTGGCGTCTATGTGAGCCTGGCCATGTGGCTGCTGGTCGCCGCCGCCGGCATGCATCACACGTACCGCAGGCTGCACGCGGGCCGCCGCGTGGCATCCGGTTGATGCCCTCGATCGCCTGGGATCCCTGCCGGCGAAGCGGCATGCCGCAAAGATCGCAACGATGCACGGCGTACGCCATGGTCCCTTCGCTGCGGTGTCAAGGCGCACGCCAGGCTCATGGCATTCGCCGGAAACGAGGTCCTGCAAACCCGCACCGTGCAGCGCAATCTGTAGAATGGATGGGTTTTTTCCCGCGCAAATGCTGACCTCATGAGCCCACCCTCCACTCCACCCGAGCGCCCGGTCGATGTGCGCACCGCCGGCAGTACCGACGCGCTGCCGGTCGCGCCGGAGCTCGGCCTGTCGCTCGATGCCGCCGACATGCCGCGCAAATCGACGCTGGTGACGCGGCGCATCCTGTGGATCAGCCTGCTCGCGATCGTGGTCGGCCTGGTGTCGGCGTGGGTCGCACAACTGCTGATGCTGCTCATCAACCTCATCACCGACGTGACCTTCTACGGCACCGTCTCCGATGTGCTCGGACCGCAGCACAAGCCTGGATCGGTGTTGTCGCCCGCCGGCACGCAACTGGGCGCATGGGTGATCGTGATGCCGGTCATCGGCGGCCTGATCGCCGGCATCATGGCGCGTTGGGGGTCCCGAGCGATCCAGGGTCACGGCATCCCGGAGGCCATGGAACAGATCCTCACCAATGAATCGAACATCCCGGCGCGCATGACCTGGCTGAAACCGGTGTCCTCGGCGTTCACGATCGGCACCGGCGGTCCGTTCGGCGCCGAGGGGCCGATCATTTCCACCGGGGGTGCCCTGGGTTCGCTGCTCGGTCAGCTGCTGCACGTCACGGCCAACGAGCGCAAGGTGTTGCTGGCTGCCGGCGCCGCCGCCGGCATGGCCGAAGTGTTTGGCGCGCCGGTGTCATCGCTGGTGCTGGCCATCGAACTGCTGCTGTTCGAGCTGCGCCCCGCTTCGCTGATTCCGGTTGCGCTGGCAGCGGTCGTGGCGGTGGGCGTGCGCTACGCAAGCTATGGCGCCAGCCCGGTGTTCCTGATGCCGGACGTGCTGGAGCCAGGGGGCGCCGCCCTGGTCGGCCTGGTACTGATCGGCAGCATGGTGGGCTACGCGTCGATCTGGGTCAGCCGGGCGGTGTATTTCGTCGAGGACAGCTTCGCGAAACTCCCGATCCACTGGATGTGGTGGCCAGCGCTCGGCGCCGCCTTCGCCGGTTTCATCGGCTGGATCGAGCCGCGCACCATGGGCGTCGGCTACGACAACATCGACGCCCTCGTACAAGGGCAGTTCGGTCTTGCGATGCTGCTCAGCTTCGGAACGCTGAAGTTCCTCTCCTGGGTCATCGCACTCGGCAGCGGCACCTCGGGTGGCACGCTGGCGCCGCTGTTCATGATCGGTGGTTCGCTGGGCGCGGTGATCGGCATCGGCATCAACCAGCTGGTGCCGGCGGCCAACGTGGACGTGCGCATTGCTGCGCTGGTCGGCATGGCGGCGATCTTCGCCGGCTCGTCGCGTGCCCTGCTGACGGCGGTGGTGTTCGCATTCGAAACCACGCGCCAGCCGGCGACCCTGCTGCCGCTCCTGGGTGGCTGCACCGCGGCATACCTCATCTCGGCGCTGCTCATGCGCGACACGATCATGACCGAGAAGATCGCGCGCCGCGGTGTGCGCGTACCCACCGGCTATGCCGCCGACTACCTGGAACAAGTGTCGGTGGGCGACGTCTGCTCACGCCATGTGGTGACGCTCAAGACCAGCCAGACCCTGGCGGAGGTACGCCCATGGCTCACCCAGGGGGGGCCGGAGATGCGTCACCAGGGATTTCCAGTGGTCGATGAACATGGTCATGTGCGCGGCGTGCTGACCAGGCGCGCGCTGCTCGATCCGCAATGGCACTACACGCTGACACTCGGCGAGCTCGCGACCAGGCCGCCGGTGGCGGTGACCGAGGCCCACTCGCTGCGTGAAGCGGCCGACCACATGGTCATGCAAAAGATCGGCCGGCTCATCGTGGTCAGCAAGGACGACCCGCACAAGCTCGTCGGCTTCCTGACCCGCGGCGATGTACTGGCCGCCCATGCGCAACGTCTGCACGAGGCACGTGAATCGTCGCGCCGCAGGCACTTCCACGACGGCTACAAGCCGCGGCCGACCACGAGCAAGCTGCTCGATGGATTCGGCCACGGGCGCGGCCCCAGAAAACCCTGACCGTCGCGGCCGCTCCCGACCGTCCGCTGCCCGGCAAAGGGCACTTCAACGCCCCACGCCTGCGCCCCGCGTGCCTGGCCCGCACCCGGCGCACGATCCTCGGCGCCCCTACACTACGCACGCGCAAACGGCGAACGCTCCCATGAATTCCCTGCACCTCAAGCGCTACCTCCTTACCGGTCTGCTCACCTTCATCCCGCTGTGGGTGACCTGGCTGGTGTTCAAGTTCGTGCTGGGCCTGCTGGCCGGCATCGGTGCGCCGTTGGTGGAGGCATTGATCGGCACCCTGGCGTTGGTGGCGCCGCACACCGCCGATACGCTCAACACCAGGTGGCTGACCTTCAGCATCGCGCTGCTGCTCACGCTGGCCGCGTTGTATGTCCTGGGCGTGGTGGCCACGCATGTGATCGGCCAACGCGTCATCAACGCCTTCGACACACTGCTCGCGCGGATTCCGGTGGTGCAGACCATCTATGGCGGCACGAAGAAGTTGATGGCGGTACTGCAGCACAAGCCCAGCGGCGTGCAACGCGTGGTGCTGATCGAGTTCCCACGCCGGGGCATGCGGGTGGTCGGTTTCGTCACCAGGGTGATGTTGGAAGAGGGCAGCGGACGCGAGATGGCGGCGGTGTTCATTCCGACCACACCCAACCCGACCGGCGGCTACCTGGAGGTCGTGCCGCTGGACGAGCTGACTCCTACCGACTGGACCATGGACCAGGCCATGGCCTTCATCATTTCTGGCGGCGCCATGGCGCCGGAGGCACTGCCCGCGACGGCGAGCGCAGCCGCCCGCGACGACGCCACGTCCACGAGCGGCAGATGAGGATCCGGTAGGACCCCGTTGCCGGCAGACCCGGGGCGGGGAAACACCACGTCCAGACCCGGCGTCCGTCGTCGCATAAGCCCATTCGATTGACGCATCCAGGCTCGCCGCAGGCTGGCCCACAGACGCATCGCCGGCAAACCGTGCCTGCGTTTCAGCGATTGCGAATCATTATCAACAACATTACACTTCACGCCCGGGGCACGGACTCATGCTGACGCGGCGAAACAGGAGTCGCGCACTTCGTGGCCGCGGCCCAGCGCTTCCCATGCCAACGCCCCGCATCTGCCAGGCAACCGTCGTGGCATGCCTTGCACCTGCCCTGGATCAGGACCCCATATGCCTGCTCGTTCGTTCGTCAATGCACAACCTGGTCAACCCAAACGGCTGCTGGCCTCGGCCCTCGGCATGGCGTTGATTTCCACGACCGCCGTCGCCGCCGACAACGGTGCCGGCGACGTTGCCGCAGATGCCGGCGCAACAGCCAACGAGACCCAGGCCAAGACGCTCGGCAGCATCAACGTCGAGGCCACAGCCAATGCCTCCTCGCCCAAGTTCACCGCATCCCTGCTGGATACGCCACGTGCCGTCACCGTGATCCCGGACAGCGTCATCCAGGCCACCGGCTCGATCTCGCTCACCGACGCCTTGCGCACCGTGCCGGGCATCACCTTTGGCGCTGGCGAAGGCGGCAACCCAAACGGCGACCGCCCCTTCATCCGCGGCTTCGATTCGCAAAGCTCGATCTTCGTGGACGGGGTGCGCAGCTCCGGATCGCAGCAACGCGAGGTCTTCGACATCGACCAGATCGAAGTCACCAAGGGGCCGAGTTCGGCCTATACCGGCCGCGGCTCGGTCGGCGGCAGCATCAACCTGGTGAGCAAGGCACCCAGGGCAAGGGACTTCGTCAAGGGTGGGATTGGCCTGGGCACGGACGACTACGCCCGCGGCACCGTCGACTGGAACCTGGTGACGGGCGGCGATACCGCCTTGCGCCTCAACGTGATGGGCCACAAGGACGAGGTTGCCGACCGCGGCGGTCCCGACCACCGCCGCTGGGGTATCGCCCCGTCGGTCATCTTCGGCCTGCATGCGGACACCAGCGCCACGCTCGGCTACTACCACCTGCAGAGCGACGACCAGCCCGACAGCGGCATCCCCTACAACAATCCCAACAATTACCCGCAAGGCAGCGGCAGGCCGATCCACGTGCCGCACGATACCTATTACGGCCTGTTCTCGCGCGACTTCCAGCGGCAGAAGAACGATATCGGCACGATCCTGCTCAAGCACGACTTCGGCAACGGCTGGGTGGTGCGCAACACCACCGTCTACGGGCGCTCTGCGGACGACTACATCTGGACCCAGCCCGACGACAGCCAGGGCAACTTCATCGTCAACGAGGGCATCTGGCGGCGCAACAACAACCGCGAGAGCGATACCACGAATCTCACCAACCAGACC
>JAFKMZ010000010.1 GCA_017305055.1 Lysobacterales bacterium | reverse complement strand
TGGCTGCAGGGCGTGCAGCACATCGGCGTGACGGCCGGCGCTTCCGCACCCGAGCGGCTGGTGCGCGGCGTCGTGGCCAAACTGCAGGAGTGGGGCGCGGGCGAAGTCAGCGAGTTGGACGGCGTGCGCGAGGACGTCACTTTCGCGCTGCCCAAGATGCTGCGCCAGGCGCGCTAGGACCGCGGCTCACCCGGCCCCAACAGCCGGTGAGCGCGCGTGGCGTGCCGGCCGCGACCCTTGCGGCAACCGGCCGTGCCCCGTAAACTCTGCGGCTCTTTGCCGGGATAGCTCAGTTGGTAGAGCGGCGCATTCGTAATGCGTAGGTCGTAGGTTCGATTCCTATTCCCGGCATGCCGATTCCCGCAACGCAAAAGGCCGCTCGACAGAGCGGCCTTTTGCGTTGTGACGCCTGGGGGCCAGAAAAAGCGCGCTGGGTCACCCTCGCACTAATCGCAACCGCGGCCGCGCAGATGCCCGAGGCGCCCGAACCTCCGAGCAGCGTTGGGCCGCCAAGTCCTCGAGGATGACGTCCCAGGCGGCCGCCTTCAGCCATGCGGGCCTTAGGCTGTCGAGGGCGTTCACCGCGTCCTGGTCGTGGGGTTGCCACAGGCGCGCCAGACGGCTCAGCACGCGCTCGATCTGTTCGGCATCGACATTCATATCCATGGTTTTCGCCCGGTAGTTTGGGATATGTACCCAAACTGTAAAGCAATAATCACGCCAATACGCGTGACCCGCTGCCCTCACTGGACGCGTGCCATGTCGCAGCTTGTTTGTTCGGCGTCAGGGGCTGGTCATCCCATTGCCGATGGTTGGCGGCCGGGGACATGGCATCCGCAGCCGTGGCCCGCCTTCGCCGGTGACGGAAAGAGTGGGGCGTGAGCGCGATATGGAGGAACTTGGCGGGGGTTGTCGGGGCACTGGCCCGCGGCAGCGTAAACGATTCCGCGCACACGTCCAGCTTGCACCGCTTTTGCACTACCGACGGGGTAGGTGGGGCGTACAACAGCAAAGGCCACCCGAATGGATGGCCTTCATCGTCGACTGCGTTGGTGGGCGGTGCAGGGATCGAACCTGCGACACCTGCCGTGTGAAGGCAGTGCTCTACCGCTGAGCTAACCGCCCAGTGCAAGCGCGCAATTTTAGGTGGAGTGTGCCGGTGCGGTCAATTCACGACCGCGCCGCGTCACGGATGGACGCGCTGCGGCACGAGGCGGATGACCGGGCACCTGTGCGCTGCTTGGTAAACTCGCGCCTCTGCCAATGTCTGCGTGACTGACCATGGACTACCTCAGCGGCCAATTCCTCCTCATCCTGCAGGCCTTGCAGAATTTCGAGCTCACGCCGTGGAAGGCGGTCGGCCTGCTGGGCTCGCTGCTCTTCACCAGCCGCTGGTTCGTGCAGCTGTACTACACGCGCAAGCTGGGCCAGGTGGTGATGCCGCTCGCGTTCTGGTGGCTGTCGGTTGCCGGCAGCGTGATGCTGCTGGCGTATTTCGTGTTCGGCAAGAACGATTCGATCGGGATCATTTCCAATTTCTTCCCGGTCTTCGTCTCGGGCTACAACCTGGTCGTGCACCTGCGCCACCGGCGGCGCACGGCAGGAGGGCGCACGCCGGCGTCCTGAGTGTGGCAGCCTGCCACACCCGCGGGCCGGCCCTCCGGGCGACTCGGCCATGGGTTCGCGTTACAGTGGACATCACGGCGCGTCGTCAGGAGGCAGGCATGGCACGTTGGCTTGCGATGGTATTGGGCTGGTCCTGCCTGTTGTTTGCCGCCGCTCCGATGCCCGGGGTGGCAGCGCCGGACGCCGCGAAGCCGGTGCCCCTGGTCGCCGAGATCAGCCTGGATGGCCCGATCGGCCCTGCTGCTGCGGAGTATTTCGACGACGCCATGGCGCGGGCGAAACGCGATGGCGCGACGGCGGTGGTGTTGCGCCTGGACACGCCCGGCGGCCTGTCCGAATCGATGCGCCAGATCATTTCGCGCATCCTGGCCAGCGATGTGCCCGTGCTTGGCTACGTTGCGCCAGGTGGCGCCCGCGCCGCCTCGGCCGGCACCTATATTCTGTACGCCGCGCAAGTCGCCGCCATGGCGCCGGGCACGCATCTCGGCGCCGCGACACCGGTGTCGCTTGGCGGCAGCACGCCGCTGCCGCTGCCGGTCCCGCCAGCGCCAACACCGGGCAAACCAGCCAGTGCGGGCTCGGCGCCACCGCCACCAGCCGCGGCGGGTGGTGACGCAGAAGAACACAAGGTGCTCAACGACGCCATTGCCTACATCCGCTCGCTGGCCCAGTTGCGTGGGCGCAATGCGGCCTGGGCGGAGCAGGCGGTGCGTGGCGCGGCGACGCTCACCGCGAGCGAGGCGCTGGACCAGCACGTGATCGATTTCGTCGCCAACGACGTCGCTGACCTGCTGGCCCAGGCCAATGGTCGCGTGGTCGAGGTGGGCGGCCACAAGGTCACCTTGCAGCTGGCGGGAGCCAGCGTGCGCGAATACACGCCGGGTGCGCGCACGCGCTTCCTTGGCGTCATCACCACACCGACGATTGCCTACCTGCTGCTGTTGGCCGGTATCTTTGGCATTGGCCTGGAGGCGCTGCATCCGGGCGCGATCTTTCCGGGTGTGGTGGGCGGCATCTGCCTGCTGGTCGGGCTGTACGCCTTGCAGTTGCTGCCGGTCAACTATGCCGGCCTGGCGCTGATGGCCCTGGGCATCGGTTTGCTGGTGGCCGAAGCGGTCAATCCAAGCATTGGGGTGCTTGGCCTCGGGGGCGTGGTTTCTTTCGTGGTGGGATCGGTGATGCTGATGAATACCGGAGTGCCGGGATATGCCGTCAACGTGGGCGTGATTGCCGCCATTGCCTTGAGCGCGGCGGTGCTGCTCGGGCTCATCGTCTGGCTGGTGCTGCGCTCGCGGCGCTCACGAGTCGTCACTGGCGACGAGGGCATGTTGACCGAGACCGGTGAGCTGCTCGAGGCGGTGGCTGCCGGCGGCGAGTCCTGGATGATGGTGCGTGGCGAGCGCTGGCGCGTGTACAGCGACACCGCGTTGCCGAAGCATGCCAAGGTCCGGGTGACGCGCCGGGACGGATTGTTGCTGCACGTCATGCCAGCGCAGTCGTCGCCATAGCCGTAAAACTTTTGACGGGAGAGTGACATGTTTGGATTCGTTGGCGTTCTGGTCATCATTGGCATCCTGCTGCTGTTTTCGACCATCAAGGTCCTGCCGGAGTACGAGCGTGGCGTCATCCTCACGCTGGGGCGTTACACCGGCACCAAGGGGCCGGGCCTGGTGCTGCTGTTGCCGGCGATCCAGCGCATGCTGCGCGTCGACCTGCGGGTGACGGTGATGGACGTACCGCCGCAGGACGTCATCTCGCTGGACAACGTCTCCGTGCGCGTCAATGCGGTGGTGTATTTCCGCGTGATCGAGCCGGAAAAGGCGGTGCTGGAAGTGGCCGAGTTCTACCAGGCCACCAGCCAGTTGGCGCAGACCCGGTTGCGCTCCGTGCTCGGCCAGCACGAGCTGGACGAGATCCTGGCCCAGCGCGATTCGATCAACCACACGCTGCAGACCACGCTGGACGAGGCGGCCGGCCCGTGGGGCATCAAGATCGCCAACGTCGAGATCAAGGACGTGGACATCAACGAGACCATGGTGCGCGCCATCGCCCGCCAGGCCGAAGCCGAGCGCGAACGCCGCGCCAAGGTGATCCATGCCGACGGCGAATACCAGGCGGCCGAGAAGCTGCGCGACGCTGCCGGCCTGCTGGCGCAGCAGCCGCAGGCGCTGCAGCTGCGTTACCTGCAGACCATGGCCGACCTGGGCAATTCCGGCAAGGCGTCGACCATCGTGTTCCCGTTGCCGCTGGACTTGATCAGCCCGCTGGTGGATATCCTGGGGAACAAGTCCAAGGACGCTCCGCCCTCCATTCCGGCGCCGTGATGGAAGCGTCGGATTGAGGAAGTGGTGCGGTAGGCGTGACCGGGGTGACCTGGCCGGCGGCCTTGCACAGTGCAAGGCCCCGCAGGCCAGGTCACTGAGTTGCAGCGCGCCACCGGATGCCGGTGGCGCGCATTGCTCAAGTGCTCAGGGCGTCTTGCTGCCGCCGTCCAGCTTGTCGAAGTTGACGATGGCGTTGAACACCAGCGGATAGCTGCCGATGGTCTCGCCGCGCCAGATCGGGTTGCTGGAGAACAGCAGGACGTGGCCCTTGCCGTAGCGCGCATCCACCACGGCGGCGCGTCCGGCCATCTCCTCGCCATGGGCCAGCAGGCCGGACACCAGCAGGTCCTTGGCGTCGGCGTAGTGCAGTATGACCCGCGGCTTCTGGTCGTCCGGGATGACCCGGTTCGGCATGCCGAAGCCGTTGCCGCGCAGCTGCTCCTCATTCAGCGGGATGGGCTGCCAGGGCTTGACGTCGGGGAGCGCCGGTGCCGGGGTCACGACGCGGCCTTCCGGTGAATCCTGGTCGTACGGGCCACCCCGTCCAGTCGGGCGCTCGTAGCCCTTGAGGCTCGCCAGGCCACGGTCGCCGGTGACCATGTTGGAGACCATGAAGGACTGGCCATTGGCGCTGTACAGCGCCAGGTCGTCGCTGGTATAGCCGGCGGCGATCGGGCTGCCGCGGTCGGCAAACTTGGCCTGCAGCACGCTGCCTACCACCTTCAGCTGACGGGTCGGGGTGATGAACACGCCAGGCGCCATGCCGGTGTCGATGGCGAACTTGGCGGTGTCCTCGGAGGTGATGAGCAGGCCGCCACCGGCCACGAAGCGCTTGAGGTTGGCCACTCCGGTCTCGCCCAGGCCTGGCCGGATGTCGTCGGTGCTGTCGATCTTGCCGATGTTCGGGGTCAGCTTGGTGGTCTTCCACGGCATCGGGTTGCCCCACATGGGCATGCCGTCGATGATCTGCTGTGTGCTGGCACGGCCAACGGGGCCGAACAGGATCACGTCGTACTTCTTGCGCAGATCCGGCTCACGCGCCACGTCCTGCGTGCTGATGTAGGTGAACGGCACCTTGAGCTCGTCCAGCGCCATGCGCCACCAGCCTTCCGTCTGCGTGCTGATCCAGGTGTGCATGATGGCGATGCGCGGCAGCTTCGCCGGCTGCTGCATGTCGATCGCGGCCAGGCCTTGAGGCACGTCGACGGGCTGGGTCAGCTTTTCCATCGGCGCCTTCAGGATCGCCGGGTCGACCACCCGGGCCGGTTGCACGTCGAACAGGTCGCCCATGGACCAGCTGGTGTCGTCGTACGGATGCGATTGCGGGTCTTCCGGTGACCAGTACTGGCGGTCGAGCAGGGCGTCGGCGATGCGCGAGAACGGCTGGTCCATACGCACCACATAGCTGCCGGCCGCAAACGTGCGCGACGTGGTGGTGGCGGGCTTCTGGTTCTCCTTCGGCCCGTTGGGTACGCTCACCTTGACCGTGACCGGTGCCGTGGTGCGGCTGATCTCCACGTGCTGGCGCTCGAGGACCTGCAGCAACAACGCGCGCGAACCCGGGCGCTTGCCGTCGGCCGGGAAGATGTACGCTGCCGGGCCGGCCAGCTGCGGCTTCTCGATAGAACGCTTGCTCTTGAGGTAGAAGTTCTTCAGGAACAGGGTGGTGTTGTTGGAGAAATAGTTGAGCGTGGTGAGCAGGCCACTCTGCTCGTAGTTGTTGTTGTTGCGCTGTGACCAGATCACCTCGGGCAGGGGCGGGTTCGGCTTGTACCAGGTGCGCGCGTATTCGTTCGGGCCGAGGATGCGCTTGACCGTGTCGGCGCCATCGTTGCCGAAAGTCTCGTACAGCCGGCTGATGCCGTTGTGCATGGCGGCGATGAACATGAGATACCCAGGGCTCCAGGTGTCGAAGTTGCCGTGGGTGAACACGCCAGGCATGCCGAACTTGGTCAGCTGCTGCACGTTGTTCCAGCCGATCTGCTGCCATTCGCCAGTCAGGATCGGATCCAACCAGGCGTTGTACGGGCCATCGCCAATGGTGTTGTCGTACAGGAACGGCACGGATTCGTGCAGGTCGTGCAGCACCTGCGCATGCCAGCCGATGAAGGTGTTGGCCACGTTGCGGGTCAGGGCCAGGGTCATGCCCATGGCGTCGCGGTTGTTGTCGTGGGCGACGTAGTGGCCCCAGTACAGCAGGGGCGGGTAGTTCTTGCCCGGGTTGGCCAGGTGCCAGTTGTAGCGGTCCACCTGGCGGTCGCGGCCGTCCACCTCGACGACCGGGGTGATCAGGGTGACCACGTGCGAGCGGATGTGCTGGATGTAGGGCGCGTCATCGACGGCGAGGCGGTAGGCCAGTTCCATCAGCGCGGTCGGTGCGCCGGTTTCCGGTGAGTGGATGGTGCCGGTGATGTAGTAGATCGGGGTGGACTGGGCGATGAGCTGGTCGGCCGTGGCGTCGTCCATGTTGATCGTGCGCGGGTCGGCCAGCTTGGCCAGGCGCGCCTTGTTGGCGTCGAGGTCGGCCAGCAGCTTCTCGTCGGCCACCGCCACGGCGATCATCTCGCGGCCTTCCTCGGTCTTGCCGATGGTGAACACCTTGACCCGCGGGCTGGCGGCGGCCAGGGCGCGGAAATACTTGTAGACGTCCGCCGAATACGGGAGGTAGTCCGGCGCGCCGGCAATGTGACCCAGCACTTTCAGGGGTGTCGGTACTGTCGACGAGGCGGGCAGGTAGTCGGTCAGCGGTGAGTTGAACTGCGGCTCCGTGGTGTATTTGCTGATCAGGTCGGTATACGCCTGGTCGATGGCCTGGCCGGGCGCCCGCGCGTAGGTGAGGTTGAGTTCGTCCTGGCCGGTGGTGGCGGCAGTCGCGATGCCGGTGATGGATACCAGGGCGGCTGCCAACAGGAATGCTAAGCGCGTGGGCATGGGTGGTTTTCCTTGTTGCGGGCGGTGTGGGCAAACGTCAGGTACAGGCGCGCGATGATCGCACGCCACGCGCACCCTGGGTAGGCCGGAAAGTCACGCTTGGCGTGTGCCCGGATGGGGGGCGCATTCATGGCGGATGGGGCCCGGGTGGGTGCTGCGGCATCCGGGATCGGGTGGAGGCCCCGGCAGCGGATGTGCTGCCGGGGCAGTTGCTGCGCAACCTTGCAAGGCTGCTGGTGCTCAGAAGTTCAAGCGCGCCTGCACGTACATGAAACGGCTGGGCAGGTCGTAGGTCGACGCGTCGTATCCATTCAGGGTGCAGGAGATGCAGATGGGCGGCTCCTTGTCCCACAGGTTGTTGATGCCGGCGCTCAGCGTCAGGTCCCACTTGATGGGCAACTTCCAGCTGCCGCGCAGGTCCTGGTAGACCACCGCCCCCATCGGGTGGGTGCCGGTCGGACGGGTCGGGGTGATCAGGTTCGGCTCGGTGCAGATGGCATAGCCGACTGCGTTGGCACAATCCTCGTTGAGGCTGCTGATATAGCGGAACGTGGTGTTCACGCTCCATGCCTCGCGGTTCCAGCCCAGGCGCAGCGTCGACTTGATCCGCGGGATGGCGCTGTCCTTCAATTCCAGGCCGACCGAGCGCGGCTGGATGGTGTCGGCCTGGCCTTCCTCGTACTTGGCTGTGTAGGTGCTTACCCAGTCCGCGGTGAACACGCCGATCCCGGTGTTGGGGCTGCGCCAGTTGATGCCGAAGTCCCAGCCACTGGTGTTGACGAAGCCGATGTTGCGCAGGAAGTTGTTCCACAGGCCGATGTCGCCGCTGGGCGTGCGGTGGATGTCCTTGCAGAACTCGGACGTGGCAACGCCGCTCGCGACGCAATTGTTGAGCACGGTCTGTGAGTCGAGCGCCGCAATCGCATTGGTGATCTTGATCTTGTAGTAGTTCAGGCTGATGTCGAAGCGGTCGGCCCAGCCCATGCTGGTGATCCAGCTCGGGCTGTAGACCGCGCCGGCCGTCACGCTGTGCGAGGTTTCCGGCCTGAGGTTCGCGTTGCCGCCGGTGTTCACGGTGATCTGCGTGTTGTTCTGCTGGAAACCCGCAGGCACGCCGAGCGCCCGGCAGTTCGCAGCGATCTGGGCGCTGGCCACCGGCTCCGTGCAGGGATCGAGCAAGGTGGCACCAAAGCCTGACGGCGGTGCGTACAGCTCGCCCAGCGCGGGGGCGCGGAAGCCAAGGGCGACCGTGCTGCGCAAGGTCAGGTCGTTGATCACCTGCCACCGCAGGCCCAGCTTGCTGTTGGTCGTGCCCCCGAAGTTGGAGTAGTCGGAATAGCGGGTAGCTGCGGACACGTCCAGCGCCTTGAAGAAGGGGACGTCGGCCAATACCGGTACATGCAATTCGAGGTAGCCCTCGCTGATCGAGTAGCTGCCCGAGGTTGGTGGCACCGGAATGCTGCCGTCGTCACCCGCGGCCGTCAACGGGTTGGGGATGAAGTAGCCGCTGTATTTGCGATGCTCGCCGCCGGCGGCAAAGCTGAAGGGGCCGGCTGGCAGGTCGAATATCTCACCCGACAGGTTGGCGGTGAAGAGCTGGATCTTGTTCTGGCTGCGATCCACGGCGTTGTACTGGATGTACTTGAGCATCTCCGGGGTGACACTGTTGACGCCGAACACGTTCAGTGGCACGCAGGTGTCGGTGCAATCGGCAATCGGCCCCAGGGCCCTCTGCAGCTTGCGCATGTCGATGGCGCCCTGGACGAACGAGGCGCTGGCCTTGTTGATGCCGTTCGCGTAATTCACGTCCCAGAACAGGCTCTTCTGCCCGAGATCGAAGTGGCCTTGCAGACCCGTGGTGAAATACGTGGTGTCGACATCCTGCAGGAACGTGCGGTTGCCGTCCTCGGTGAGGCGTTTCTGGATCAGGCCATAATCCACGCCCGACACCATGGTGCGGCCAAAGGGGTTGTAGGGGTTGGTGGCGTCGATGTTGATATGGTCGGTGAAGGTTTCCGAGCCGCCATCCGCGCCGAACACCACCGGCACCGGCGCCGCGATGTTCTGCGACTTGCGGTTGTTGTACAAGGCGCGCGCGTACCACTTGACGTTGTCGGTCACGTCGTAGATGAAACTGGCAAACACCGAGCTGCGCTTGCTGGGCGTCAGCAGCAGGTTGTTTGCCGCATAGTTGTAGCGGTCATCGTTGGTGAACTTGTGGAAGTCGTTGGGATAGGAGGCGGGACCGGTCACCCCGGCATTGGTGATCATCTTGGTGCGGCCACCCGTTTCCGGGTCGATCAAGGTGATGCTGCCGCCCGGCGACGTCGAGCTGCACTCGGACACATCCGAGGCCGGGATCCCCGGTACGCACAGGCTGGATTGCGGCCACTCCCTGGCAAACATGCCATCCTGCTTGAGGTGGCTGATGTTGACGAAAAATTCCGCGCGATCGGTCTTGGCGCCGTAGGAGAAGTTGGTGGTGGTGGTCGGCGCGCCGCCGAGATTGTTGTAATCGCCGTAGTAGGTGTCGACCGAGCCCCCGTTCTGGGATTTCTTGGTGATGATGTTCACCACGCCGGCGATGGCGTCCGAGCCGTACAGGGCCGAAGCGCCGTCCTGCAGGATCTCGATGTGGTCGATGATGCCGGCGGGAATCGTGTTCATGTCCACCGCGCCGGAGACGCCCGAGCCGGAACTCTCATTTACCCAACGCACGCCGTCGACCAGGATCAGCACCCGGTTGGAGCCGAGGTTGCGCAGGTCCAGGGTGGATGATCCGGCGCCGATGCCGTTGCCTCCCGGCGGTGACCCGAAGTTGCCGCTGGAGTTGAACTTGGTGTTCAGGCCGGCGCCGGACGACGACAGCTGCTGCAGGATGTCGCCGATATTGGTGATGCCGGTCTTCTCCAGTTCGCTGGCGGAGATCGTCACCGTGGGCACCTGGGTGGCCATGTCGGCGCCCTTGATGCGCGAGCCGGTGACTTCGACCGCCTGCAGTTGGACGGCGGTTTGCGCACCCGCTTGCGGTGCGCTGGCGTCCTGCGCGAATGCCTGGCTTGCGCCGATCGACATGCTGGCCACCAGGGAGGCCGAAACGGCCAGGGCGAGGCGGCTGTGGGAAAGGTTGATCAACATGATTGGCTCCTGCTGATGTGGAGAAGGAAAGGACGGACTTTGTTGCGGGCCCCGACAACCACGCCGCCCCGCAAAGCGGGCGGCGTGCTGAAACCGTTTGGATGGGGTGGCTGCCACAAGGCTGATGGTCGCGCTTGCCGCATGGTCAGCGACCGTGTCAGCTGGTGGACACGGCAGGCAGCCCGTGACCGATGGGCTCGGTGTCCAGTTTGAGCGTCGTGTTCGTACCCACGATGCGGGTGCTGATGCATGGCCTGTGCGCCAACGTGATCGTCAGCTGCGGCATCGTCCTGTGCATATGCCCGCTCCCCTGATCTCGTAGCAACCACTTACGGTCGGGTCAGGGTTCAGCGTGTCCCAGCATGCGTGCTGGGCTCGCGTTGCAGGCCAGACTCGATTCCACCGGGCGTTGCCAATCTTGTCGTGTCAGCCGGGGAGGGTGGCGTGCAGGATTGAGTTTCGTTCGGGCCGGCGCAAAAAGTAAATGTGTTGCTAAGCCAAGTCAAGCGGCAGTGAACAAGATATTTATCCCTACTGACGGGATCATCGGCTGCGGGCGTTGACGGCTATGGTTTGCGGGATGATGCCGGCGCCGGCCCTGTCGCGGCGGATGCCTCCGGCGGGGGAGCGGCAGGGTCGTCGCTGCCGTCGGCTGGCACGCGGACGGTCTGCCGATACAGCGAGCGGTCGTTGTCGCCGGTGTAGCGCAGGTCGTAGGTGCCGGGGCGCAGGTAAAGCTCGGCGTTCGGCACGTCCCTGCCCATGCGCACCAGGCCAAGCACGTTTGAATTCGGCGACAAGGGATCGAGCACGATGCGGTCGGCGGGTACCGCATCCGCGCCCTCATCGGCATAACGCGCCTCGACCATGCACGGAAATTGCTGCCGGCAACGCTCGCCACTGATGAAGTAGGTTCGACGCAACCCACCCAGGGTCAGCCACGTTGGCCGGCCGTCGCGCGTTTCCTGCGGCGGGAAGATGACGCTGACGTCATAGCCGTCGCGCAAGGTCCAGGGTTGCCCGGTCCGGTTAAGGTAGACGATCGGCACCGCGGCATGCAGTATGTGGTAGCGGACCGAGTAGCCGGTCTCCTCGTTGTCTTCCGATTCGATCAGGATGCGCGGATTCACGGCCTCCCAGATGGCGCGGTAATAGGGATGGTCGTCGGCGCGTTTGGCGTGGGGAATCATCATCGTCTGCTCCACCGCGAGACCGTCGATACCGGTCAACTGGTACAGGTGCTCGGCCATGGAGGAACCATCGAGGTACACGCCGCTCTTCTGGATATGGGCGTAGCCGGCGACCACGACCAGGCGCGCATGCGGATGGTGTTTGAAGACCGTCTCGTAGATGTTGCGCGCCTGCTCGGCTTCGCGCGCATTGCCTGTGGCGTCCGAGAGGGCCTCGTAGCCGAAGACCTGGAAGCCCAGCTTCAGCGCGGTACGCACCATTTCCGCATCGATCGGCTCGCGGGTGTAAAAGCCACTGTCGGCCACCGGGTAGCCGCGCGCCTGCAAACCCGTGTCGCTCTGGTAAAGCGTCTCCATGCCGAGGTGGGTGAAGCCTTCGGCGCGCAATTTGTCCAGCAGCTGCACGGTCAGCGTGCGCGTGAGCGGTACGTTGTGGGCCTCGTTGAGGTAGACGATCTGGTACTTGCTGGCCAGGTGCGCGATGGCGTCCAGGGCCGGGCGGGGGCTGTAGTCGTTGTTGGCCAGCGGCGAGGGATGGTCGCCGGGCTGCAGCAGCTCCTTGATCGAAAACGTGCGCGCGGCGGCAAGATAGTCGCCGACGAAGGTCTGGTACCAGCTCAGGTATTGGCTGAAGATCA
Organism: Lysobacterales bacterium; assembly: GCA_017305055.1. Lineage (GTDB taxonomy): Bacteria > Pseudomonadota > Gammaproteobacteria > Xanthomonadales > Rhodanobacteraceae > Rhodanobacter. The sequence goes on along the minus strand of JAFKMZ010000010.1, from coordinate 130,254 downwards.
GCGTGAATGCCGGATCGGTGGCCGAGCGGTAGGCGTCGCGCATGACCTCGTACTTGGCCAGCATGCCCCTGCGCTTGTCGGCGTCGCGCATGATGTCGTCAGACTTGAGCGCGGCCTGCATCTGGCGGGCCAGCCAGGCGGCCTGGGTTTGGCCGACGCTGGTGGCGGGAGCCGGGGCGACCGGCACGCGCTGGGCCACGACGGTGCCACTGCACGCCAGCAGACAGACCAACAGGACCCATGCGAATACCTGCATCAGGCAGTCCTTCCCTCCGCCCATGCGGAGCGCCGTGGAGCATCCTTGGTTTTACCAGCTTGCGCGTTCGCTGTCGCCACTGGCATCGTGCACGGCCGTAGCCGGCGACATGGGGGTCATCGCAGCCGGATTTGGTGCACAATGTCAAGACACCCACCGATTGCGGAGGTTTCCCATGCGCCCTACCGTTCTTGCCGCCCTGCTCGCCCTCGTGCTGCCCCCGCTGGCACTGGCGCAGGCGCCGCAGTCCAAGGTCCCAGCACTCAGCAGCGTGGTGCAAAAGGCGGTCAGCGACCCGGCCCGGCCTGCCGCTGATCGCGACATCGATGCCCGCCGCAAGGTTGGCCAGATCATGATGTTTGCCGAGGTCAAGCCAGGCCAGAAGGTCCTGGAGCTGCTGCCTGGATCGGGTTATTTCACCCGCGTGTTCAGCGCCATCGTGGGCTCCAGTGGACATGTCTATACCGTCTGGCCGTACCCGGGCAGTACCAAACCCGCGCCAAGCAAGGGCTATACGGCCTTCAGCGCCGTGGCTGCCGAGCCCCATTACGCCAACATCAGCCTGCTGCAGCAGCCGGCAGCGGAATTGTCTGCACCGGAGCCGGTGGATCTGGTGTTCACCTCGCAGAACTACCACGACTACCTGAATCCCTCCATGGGTCCGGTTGACATGGTCAAGTTCGATCGTGAGGTGTTCGCGGCACTCAAGCCCGGTGGCCTGTTCGTGGTGATCGACCATGCGGCGCCAGCTGGCTCCGGGGCCACGGACACGAACACCCTGCACCGTGTCGATCCGGCCCTGGTGAAGAAGCAGGTCGAGGAGGCCGGCTTCGTGTTCGACGGTCAGAGCGAGGCGCTGCACAATCCGAAGGATCCGCACGACATCAAGGTGTTCGACCCCTCGATCCGCGGCCACACCGACCAGTTCATCTATCGCTTCCGCAAACCGGCGCAATGAGTGCCGCAGGGCGGGGCGCAGCCAGGCTGCGCCCCGTGCGTACCTCGCCGCTGCACCCGCACCTTGCGCGCGGTACGGGTTCCGCCGCATGTGGCGGGCGCACGCGGTCGTGAGCGCAGTCGATCCATCGCACCCGCCGGGGAACGACCACGCGACCGCGCATGATGCAAACCACGGTCGCGCCGGCACGCCCGCAGGTCGCCCCATGTCGCCTGCCGATCCGGAACCGGTGCGGCCGACCGAGCCGGATGCGGCAGATTGCTGCGGGGAGGGCTGCATACGCTGCGTGTATGATCGTTATGACGAGGCGCTGGAGCGGTATCAGCGGGCACTGGCAGCTTGGCGAGAGCGTCGGCGCTGACGGTTGACCGGCCGCGGCGACTGTTGGGAACCGGCGTCGGCAGGTGATACCTCCGTTGCTTGAATCCACGCTGCGGGCCGCCGGCGGATGCCTGATCCGCGCGCTTGCCCGGCGGCCGCCGCGCGGCACGGGCCGCAGACGCCGTTGCGCTGCGTGCCGCTGAAGCGCAGTGAGGCTTTTTCCAGGAGACACGCATGGATTTCGATTTCACCGAGGAGCAGCTGTCGCTGCAGGCGATTGCCCGCGATTTCGCGCAGAAGCGTATCGCTCCTGTGGCGGCGGCCATGGACGCGAAGGCCGAATTCCCGCTCGAGAATGTCCGCGAGATGGGCAAGCTTGGCTTGATGGGTATCGAGGTGCCGGAAAGCTATGGCGGCCCCGGCCTCGATCCGATCGCCTACGTGCTCGCGATGATCGAGATTGCGGCGGCCGATGCGGCCACGGCGACGGTCATGTCGGTGAACAATTCCCTGTTCTGCAACGCCATCCTGAAACACGGCAGCGAGGAGCAGAAGCAGACTTTCGTGCGTGCCGTCGCGACGGGGGAGGCGATTGGCGCCTATGCGCTCACCGAGGCGCAGTCCGGTTCCGATGCGTCGGCCATGCATACCCGGGCCGTGCGCAACCAGCAGGGCGACTGGGTGATCAGTGGCAAGAAGATGTGGATCACCTCCGGGCCGGTGGCACGCTACCTGGTGCTGTTTGCGCTGACCACGCCAGGCATCGGCGCCAAGGGAATTTCCGCCTTCATCATCGATACCAGCCTGCCGGGCTTCCATGCCGGAAAGATCGAGCACAAGCTCGGCATACGTGCATCGAGCACCTGCGAAATCGAGTTCAATGACTACGTCTGCCCGCAGGCCAACCTGCTGGGCACCGTGGGCAAGGGGTTTTCCATCGCCATGGGTGTCCTCGACGCCGGGCGCATCGGCATTGCCTCGCAGGCGCTGGGCATCGCCCGCGCAGCCTACGCGGCGTCACTCACCTGGGTGCGTGAGCGCAAGGCTTTTGGCCGGCCCATCGGTACATTCCAGATGACCCAGGCCAAGATTGCGGACATGAAGTGCAGGCTTGATGCCGCCTGGCTGCTGACCTTGCGCGCCGCGTGGACCAAGGGCAGGGCCGAGCAGAACGGCGGCCGCTTCGGTACCGAGGCGGCAATGGCCAAGCTGGTCGCCTCCGAGGCGGCCATGTGGATCACCCATCAGGCGGTGCAGATCCATGGCGGCATGGGCTATTCGAGCGAGATGCCCATCGAGCGCTACTTCCGTGACGCCAAGATCACCGAGATCTACGAGGGCACCAGCGAAATCCAGCGCCTGGTCATTGCCCGCGCCGAAACCGGCCTGCGCTGACCGCGCCCGCGCGCTCCTCTTGTGTTTGCGCTGCCGTTCTCTTGAATCAAGAGCTTTCGTGCGCCGTAGGCGCACGAAAGCTCTTAATCCAGGACCAAGGCGTAGCCAAAACAGAAAGCGCAGCGTCCGCGGGTGAGGTCAACGCCCGCGGCGCGGATCGGAATCGAAGGTGAGGGCGTCTGCCGGTGGCGGCCCGCCTTCGGGCGCTTCGCCGTCCAGCTTGTCGCCGAGCAGGCGGCGGACCACGACGTAGAAGACCGGGATCAGCAGCACACCGAGGAAGGTGGCGAACAACATGCCGCCGATGACCCCGGTGCCGATGGCATGGCGTGCGTTTGCGCCCGCACCCGTGGAGATGAACAGGGGAAACACCCCCAGGATGAAGGCCATCGAGGTCATCAGGATCGGACGCAGGCGCAGGCGTGCCGCGTCAACCGTGGCATCGCGCAGTGTCCGTCCGACCCTTTGTTCCTCCACGGCGAACTCCACGATCAGGATCGCGTTCTTGGCCGCCAGGCCGATGACCGTGATCAGCCCGATCTTGAAATACACGTCGTTCGGCAGACCCCGCAGCAGGGTGAACACCACGGCACCCAGGAATGCGAGCGGGACGATCAGCATCACCGAGGCTGGGATCGACCAGCTTTCGTACAACGCCGCCAGGGCCAGGAACACGATGAACAGCGACAGCACCATCAGCAGGGTCGCGGAGTTGCCGGACAGCACCTGCTCGTAGGATTCGCCGGTCCAGTCGTAGGCGAAGCCGTGCGGGAGATTGGCCTCGACCAGTCGTTCCATCTCGTTCATGGCGTCGCCGGAGGCATAGCCGGGCGCCGGGGAGCCGACCACCTCGAACGCGGAAAAGCCGTTGTAGCGGCTCAGTGACGGCGTGGACATGTGCCAGGTGGCGTGCACTACGTTGGACAGCGGGATCATCGCCGGTGTGCCGTCGGCGTTGGTTGCCGTCTTGCTGGGGGTGTAGAAGTGCTGCAGCGCTTCCTCGCCCATGCGGTAGGGTGCGTCGGCCTGCATCATCACGCGCTTGACGCGGCCAGCGTAGTTGAAATCATTGATGTAGGCCGGGGCCAGCATCAGGCTCAGCGCGTTGTATACGTCGCTCACCGACAGCCCCATGGACTGGGCCTGGGTCCGATCCACGTCCAGTTGGAGCTGTGGTGCGTCCTCGAGCCCGTTCTGGCGGACGTTCGCCAGGACCTTGTCCTGGTTCGCCTTGGCAACCAGCGTGTCGAGGGCCTGGCTCAGGGCCGCGCGGCCGGCGCCGCCACGATCCTGCAGGTACATGTCGAAACCGCCGAACTGGCCCAGTCCCTGCACCGTTGGCACGTTGGTCACCACCAGCCGGGCATCACTGATCTGACGCAATTTCTGGTTCGCCCGCTCGATGAACTGGGCCGCGGTCACGTCGCGGTCCGCGTAGTCCTTCAGCTGCACGAAGGACATGCCGGTGTTCTCGCCCGAGCCCATGAAACTGAAGCCGACGACCTGCATCATGCCTTTGACGGCGCCGTCCGCGTCCAGGATCTTGCGTACCTGCGACATCACATCGACGGTGCGCTCTTTCGTGGCCCCGGGCGGTAGTTGTGCGCTGATCATGACGTAACCCTGGTCTTCCTCGGGCAGGAAGCTCCCCGGCAACAGCGTGAACAGGAAGCCACCCAGGGCCGAAACCAGCACGAACACCAGCATCCAGCGCGGCGCATGGTGTACCGCATGTCCCACATGACCGACGTAGTGGCGGGTGATGCTGGCAAACGCGGTGTTGAACTTGCGGAAGATGACGTTCTTTTTCTGCTCGTGCACCGGCAGCAGGAAGCTGGCACACAGTGCAGGCGTGAACGACAGGGCGAGGAATGCGGAGAAGCCCATCGACATGGCGATGGTCAGCGCGAACTGCTTGTAGATCACGCCGCTGGCCCCTGGTTGCAGGGCCGAGGGGATGAACACGGCCGCCAGCACCACGCTGATCGCCACCACCGCACCGGTGATCTGGCCCATGCTCTTGCGTGTGGCTTCCTTCGGCGGCAGCCCTTCCTCACGCATGATGCGCTCGACGTTTTCAATCACCACGATGGCGTCGTCGACCACGATGCCGATGGCCAGCACCATGCCGAACAGGGTCAGCTGGTTGATGGTGAAGCCGAGCACCAGCATGCCCAGGAACGTGCCGAGCAGGGCGACCGGGATCACCAGGGTCGGGATAATGGTGGAGCGGATGTCCTGCAGGAACAGCAGCATCACCAGGAACACCAGGGCAATGGCCTCGATCAATGTGCGCGTGACCTCGGTGATCGAGGTCTTGACGAAGGTCGTGGTGTCGAAGGGGCTGAACCAGGTAACCCCCTGGGGGAAGCTTGGCGCCAGTTCGTCCATCTTTGCGCGGACCGCGGTCACCACGTTCAATGCGTTGGCGCCAGGGAGCAGGTTGATCGAGAACGCACCCACCGGCTGGCCGTTGTATTGCGTGTCAAAGCCGTAATTGTTCGGGCCGAAGCCGATGCGCGAGACATCCCCCAGCTTCACCGTGGTGCCGTCCGGGTTTGCCCGCAGGATGATGTCGGCGAATTGCTGGGGCGTGGTGAAGCGGCCCTCGGTGGAAACCAGGGCGGTGAAGCCTTGTCCCGGGATTGCCGGGTCGGCACCCATGGCGCCGGCCGCAAACTGCACGTTCTGTGCCTGGACTGCATTGAGCACCTGCGTCGCCGACAATCCGTACCCGTGCAATTTGTCCGGATCGAGCCAGATGCGCATCGCGTACTCGGCGCCGAACTGGCGTGTGCTGCCGACGCCGGGGACGCGGGAGATCTGGTCGAGGATGGTGGAGCCCACGATATCGTTGAGCCGGTTGCGGTCGATCGCCGGGTTGCTGGAGATCAAGGCGATGGCCATCAACGTGCTGCTGTTGGACTTCTGCACCCGGACGCCCTGGCGCACCACCTCTTCGGGCAACTGCGGAGTCGCGCGCGAGACCTGGTTTTGCACCTGCACCTGGGCGATGTCCGGGTCGGTGCCGGCGGCAAATGTGAGGGTGATGCTGACCCGCCCCGTGGCGCTGGACGATGATCTGAAATACAGCAGGTTGTCGATGCCGGTCAGTTGCTGCTCGATCACCTGGGTGACGGTCTTCTCGGTCGTCTCCGCGTTTGCGCCCGGATAGGTGGCGACCACGACGACTTCCGGCGGCGCGATGGACGGGTAGGACTGCACGCCGAGGTTGAGGATGGCCAGCACGCCGCCCAGGGAAATGAGAATCGCCACCACCCAGGCGAAGATCGGCCGATCGATGAAGAAACTGGGCATCTCCGGGCTCCGCTATCGGGCGCCGGGCGCAGCGCCCGGGACACTGCCGGCCGGTGCTGGTGCGCGGTTGGGTGCCTGCCACGGCGTGGCCTTGACCGACTGGTCGATCCTGAGGTTCTGCATGCCGGACATGACCAGGCGATCACCGGCACTGAGGCCGCCGGTGATGACCCAGTCGCCACCGAGCATGTTGCCGGTGGTCACGTCCTTGCGCACCACCTTGCCGGCGTCATCGATGGTGAAGACGAAGGCGCCGGCGGTGTCGCGCTGCACCGCCTGCTGCGGCACGACGAAGACCTTGTGCTGTTCACCCAGGTGCACCTCCATGGTGACGTACATGCCAGGAAGCAGCCGGTGCTGCGCGTTCGGGACGACGGCGCGCAGGTTGACTGCGCCGGTGGCCGGGTTCACCGAGGTGTCGGAAAAATCCAGCACGCCGGATTGCGGATACCGGCTGCCATCGGGCAGGGCGATGGCAACGCTGGTCTTGTCGGTCGGTGCCAGGGTGACGTTGCCATTGCTCTGGGCACGGCGCATGCGCTCCATGTCGGCCACGCTCATGGTGAAATTGACGTACAGCGGATCGATCTGGTCGACCGTGGTCAGCAGCGTGGCGCCTCCGCTGCCGACCAGGGCGCCCTCGGTGACCTGCTGCTGACCGGCGCGGCCATCGATGGGCGAGGTGACGCTGGCGTAGCCCAGGTTGATGCGCGCCGATTGCACATTCGCCTTGGCTGCCTGCACGGCGGCAGCGGCCGTGCGTTCGGCAGCCAGGGCGTTGTCCAGGTCGGCCTTGGATACGTAACCCTGGGGCGCGAGGTTGCGTGCCCGCTCTGCCGCCACCTTGGCGTTCGTATTGGTTGCCTCGGCCTGGGCCAGGGCTGCCGTGCTTGCCGCCAGTACCGCCTGTAACGGCGCCGGGTCGATGCGGAACAGCAACTGGCCCTTCTTCACCATGCTGCCCTCGTCATACGCACGCTGCAACAAGACCCCCGCCACACGCGCGCGGACGTCCGCGCTGCGGTAGGGCGACAGGCGCCCGACCACGGCCTGGGACAGGGGCGAGTCCTGTGGCTGTACCTGCAGCACCGCGACTTCAGGCACGGGCTGCTGCGAGGCATCGTTGGCGGTCTTGTTTCCGCACGCACCCAAGGCGAGCGCGCCGAGGCACAGCAGCGTTGCGCGCAATAACGAACGTTTCATCGGAACTCCATGTGCAATCGCATCTGCAACCGCGCGCCGGTGCCGGAACTGGCCAGACACGGCAGCCGCACGATGACGGCCCGAAGGCCGACGTTTGGTGGCGGCACAGACCAGCAAGCCAGGCAAGTAGACGAGGACTGCATCTGGCTTGAACGCTTGACGGGTGAAAATCGCTGACACCGGACCGCAGTACCGCACAGTTTACAATTTATTGATGTTCTGAATCCATAGTACCCACGGGCGAACGGACGGCCAGTCTTGGCTCTCGGACGCCAGCCACGACGATGGGCGGTGTGCGCGGCCCTACCCTGTTGCGCACAGACGGCCGCATAGCTTCAGCCACGCGCGGAGGTCACGTTGTGGTATCCACGGGCACGACGACCATGCCCGTCGGGGTTCCAGCGGCGCGTGGTGCGCGCCATGGTTTCGGTTCCGTGGTCTGCCTCTCTGGCGATGGTCAAACTACCTGGTGGGATCCACGAGAAGGCCTGCCACACGTGCCGCGTGGACGCTGGAACGGACGTCTGCAGGTGGTATCGGGATGCCGGCCGGCGTATCCTGCGAACGATTTGCAACGCCCCTACAGGGGGTTTCCCCACCAACCAAGCAGATGCCATGTCCCCCAATTCCGCGGTGTCCGACAACTCTTCCTCCATTGCGGTGTTCGACGAGCTGAAGAAGCTTGGCCTGTCGCCGCAGCGCCTAGCCGCGGCCCAGGTCTTCTGCAATGCGTTTTTCTCGCGCATGAGCAGCAGTGATGCCGAGCTGCACGCATCGGCGCAATGGGCGGTGATCATCGCCAGCCTGCTGGATTTCATGCAGCAGCGCCAGTCGGGGCAGACCTTGGTGCGGGTGCTCAACCCGAAGGAGGCGCATGGTGGGCGCAGCCTGCTGCAGGTGGTCACCGATGACATGCCGTTCCTGGTCGACTCAACCAGCATGGTCCTGGCCAACCGGTACACCGTGCATGCGGCCATCCATCCTGTGCTTGGGGTCGTGCGTGCGGCCTCCGGCGAGGTGACTGGGATGGCCGAGGGTATGGGTGGGAACCAGGATGCCGCCCTCGAATCGATCATGCATTTCGAGATCGACCGTGTCCAGGACACGGACCGTGCGGCCTTGGTCGACGCTGTGGAAGTGGCACTGGACGACGTGCGCGCTGCCGTGCGTGACTGGGAGCCGATGCGTGAGAAGGCGCTCGCCATCGCCATGGACCTGCCTGAGCGCAAACTGCCCATTGCTGCTGCCGAGATGACCGAGGCCAGCGAGTTCCTGCGCTGGCTGACCGCGGACAATTTCACCTTCCTGGGCTTTCGCGAATATGAGGTGACCCAGGACGGCGGCGAGGCGATGCTGCGCGCGATTGCCTCCTCCGGGCTGGGCATCCTGCGCAACGATGCGCGCACCATGGCGCCGCGTTCGCTGCAATCGCTCGTGGCCACCGAGTTGCCCCAATCGGGGGCTGTCGACACCATCATCCTAACCAAGACCAATGCACGCTCGGATGTGCATCGTGCCGGCTACATGGACTACATCGGCGTGCTGAAATTCGATGCCGCCGGCAAGCCCGTCGCCGAGCAACGCTTCCTGGGCCTGTTCTCGTCCAACGCCTACATGGCCCGGCCACAGGACGTGCCGTTGTTGCGCCACCGGGTGGCAGCGGTCCTGGCCCGGTCCGGGCTCAAGCGCGACTCGTATTCCGGCAAGGCCCTGCAGCATGTGCTGGAGATGCTGCCGCGCGACGAGTTGCTGCAGGGCACGGAAGACGAGCTGTTCACCATCGCCATGGGCGTGCTCGAGCTGCGCCAGCGTCCGCGCACCCGGCTGTTCGTGCGTCGTGACCGCTACAGCCGGTTTTTCAGCTGCATGGTGTATGTGCCGCGCGACCGCTTCAACACCACCGTGCGCGAGCGCATCGAAACCCTGCTGAGCACAGCCTTGCGTGCCGAACAGCTGGATTCGACGGTACAGATGGGCGAAGGCACGTTGGCGCGAATCACCCTGGTCGTGCGTCCGAAGATCGGTGACCGGCCCGAGTACGACCTGCCCGCCCTCGAGCAGGGCGTGACGGCCATCGTCCGCGATTTTGCCGACGACGTGCGCGACGCGTTGGTGCATCGGCACGGCGAGCAGGATGGCGTGGTGCTGGCCAACCAGTATGCCCGCCTGTTGCCGGCCGGCTATGTGGCCGACGTCGATGCGACAGTCGCCGCGCAGGACATTTACCAGCTGTCATTGCTGCAGGGCGACGACGCGTTGCGCACCCTGCTTTACCACCCGGTCAAACAGCCCGAATCGTTGCGCTTCAAGGTCTATCGCAGCGGCGGCGACATTGCCCTGTCCGAGGTCCTGCCGCAGTTGGAGAATCTCGGCCTGCGCGTGCTTACCGAGCATGTCTACGAGATCGCCGACCCCGCGCGGCCACAGTCCATCCAGGATTTCGAGGTGCAGCCGGTCGGTGCGCTGGCGTTCGACGTCGGCCAGGTCGGAAGCCTGTTCGAGGACGCCTTCGCCAACGTATGGCGCGGGCATGCGGAGAACGACGGCTTCAACCGCCTGGTGCTTGGCGCCAAGTTCGGTTGGCGCCAGGTGGCGATACTGCGCGGCTATTGCAAGTACCTGCTGCAGGTCGGGGTGACGTTTTCCCAGGCCTACATGGAGAACGCACTCAACCACTATCCCGCGATCGCTGGCCTGATCGTCGAGCTGTTCCTGGCCAAGTTCGATCCGGAGCGCGAGACCGCCGGTGACCGTGCCGCAGCCGTTGCCGCGTTTGTGGCCGAGATGGAAGTGTTGATTCCGGCGAAGGTGCAGAAAGCCCAGCCTGGCTTGATCACCGGGCTGGCCGAGGCGATGGGCCAGCCCCGGGATGCCCAGATGGCCGCACTCGAGCGTGCCATCGGCGTACTGCTGGAAAATGTCGACAGCCTGGACGAGGACCGTATCCTGCGCAGCTTCGTCTCCGTCATCCGCGCCACCTTGCGCACCAGCTTCTTCCAGCTGTGGGACGGCGCCCCGCGCGAATACATCAGCTACAAGTTCGACTCGCACAAGGTCCCGGACTTGCCCAAGCCGGTGCCGTACCGGGAGATCTGGGTCTACGCTCCGCGTGTCGAGGGCGTGCACCTGCGCTTCGGGCCGGTGGCCCGCGGTGGCCTGCGCTGGTCCGACCGGCGTGAGGACTTCCGCACCGAAGTGCTAGGCCTGGTCAAGGCGCAGATGGTGAAGAACACGGTCATCGTGCCGGTGGGTTCCAAGGGTGGCTTCTTCGTCAAGTTGCCGCCGGTTGGCGGCGACCGTGACGCGCAGCTGGCCGAGGGCATTGCCTGTTACCAGATGTTCAACAACGGCATGCTCGATATCACCGACAACCTGGAGGGCGGCAAGGTTGTGCACCCGGCGAACGTGGTCCGCCATGATCCCGACGACCCGTACCTGGTGGTTGCCGCGGACAAGGGTACGGCCAAGTTTTCCGACATCGCCAATGCCATTTCCGAAGGTCACAACTATTGGCTGGGTGACGCGTTTGCCTCGGGTGGTTCGCACGGCTATGACCACAAGGGCATGGGTATCACGGCGCGTGGCGCCTGGGAGTCGGTCAAGCGCCACTTCCGCTCGCTGAACCGCGATTGCCAGACGCAGGACTTCACCTGTGTGGGCATTGGCGACATGTCCGGCGATGTCTTCGGCAACGGCATGCTGCTGTCCAGACATATCTGCCTGGTGGTGGCCTTCGACCACCGGCACATCTTCCTCGATCCGCACCCGGATGCCGCGCGCTCGTTTGCCGAGCGTGAACGGATGTTCAAGCTGCCCCGTTCCAGCTGGGATGACTACGACCGTTCGTTGATCTCGGCTGGCGGTGGGGTCTATGCACGCACACTGAAGTCCATACCGGTTTCGGTCGAGGTGCGCGAGGTGTTGGGCTTGGCCGCGGATGTGGAGCACCTGTCGCCGAACGAGCTGGTCAGCGCCGCCTTGAAGGCACCGGTCGATCTGCTCTACAACGGTGGTATCGGCACCTATATCAAGGCTTCCACTGAGTCACACGCCGACGCCAGCGACCGGGCGAACAACGCCCTGCGCATCAACGGCAACCAGGTGCGCGCGAGGATCATCGGCGAAGGCGGCAACCTCGGCATGACCCAGAAGGGGCGCATCGAGGCGGCGCAAGGCGGCGTGCTGCTCAACACCGACTTCATCGACAACTCCGCCGGTGTCGACACCTCGGACCATGAGGTCAACATCAAGATCCTATTGAACGATGCGGTGAGTCGCGGCGAGATCACGGTGGACGAACGCAATACGCAGCTGGCCTCCATGTCCGATGAGGTGGGTCACTTGGTGCTGTGGGACAACTACCGGCAGAACCAGGCCATCACGCTGATGGAACAGCAGTCGGTGTCGCGCCTCGGCTCGATGGGACATTTCATTCGCACCCTGGAAGCCGAGGGCTCTCTCGACCGGCAGGTGGAAAACCTGCCCAGCGACGCGGAGCTCGCCGAGCGCAGGAGCCGAGGCCTGGGACTGACCCGGCCAGAACTTGCCATTCTCCTGTCGTACGACAAGATCCGTCTGTATCAGCAGTTGCTCGATTCCGACGTGCCGGAAGACCCCTACCTGTCCAAGGAGCTCGTGCGTTATTTTCCGGTGCCACTGCAGGAAAAGTACGCGGCCAACATGCAGCGTCATCGCCTGAAGCGCGAGATCATCGCCACCGCGGTGACCAACTCCACGATCAACCGCATGGGCGCCACGTTCATGATGCGCATGCAGGAGGATACCGGGCAGGGGCCGGGCGCCATCGCCAAGGCATACACGGCGGCGCGGGAGATCGTCGATGCCCGGGACCTGTGGGCGAAGGTCGAGGCCCAGGACGCCAAGGTGGCCGAGGATACGCAGATGGATGCGGTGCGGCACATTTGGTCACTGTTGCGCCACTTGACGCGCTGGCTGCTCAATCGCCCCGGTGGGTCGCCGGGGATCGCTGCCGACGTCGAACGCTATCAGAGCGGGGTATCCGCACTGCGTAATGCCTTGCCTGGCGTATTGACGGAGAAGGGCAAGGCGGCGTTCGACGAGGAACAGAAGCGCTGGCTCGGGCTTGGCCTCCCGGCCGACCTGGTGTTGCGTCTGGCGCGCCTGCCAGTGTTGCGCGCGGCGCTGGACATGGTCGAAGTGGCAACACAGACCCGGCGGCCGGTCGAGCTGGTGGCGAGCGTGTTCTACGAGTTGGGCGAGTCGCTGGACCTGGAATGGCTGCGTACACAGATCGAGGCATTGCCGGTGGAAGGGCGTTGGCATGCCCAGGCGCGTGGTTCGCTGCTGGACGAGCTCAACCACCAGCATCGGGCGTTGGCGTCGCAGGTCCTGGCGGCGTCCCCCGACGGCAGCGACGGGCACGCGTTGGTACAAGCCTGGCTGCAACGCGACGATCCCACCTTGCAGTACACGCGCGGGATGCTTGAGGAGATTTTCACCCAGACCGCGGACTACCCGATTGCCTCGGTCGCGGTGCGGCGCCTTGCGCAATTGGCCCAGGTGCCGATCGGCTGATTGACCCGGTCGGTGCCGAGAGCCTGCCAGGCATGCAGCAGGAGGCGCCGGGAGCAGGTTGAATCCGCAGCCTGGCGCACGGCGGGCGGGGTTGGTCGGACCTGTCCGCGGCGCACGTTGCAAGTGTCCCGTTGTGTAGGATGCGCCCATGCGTTTTGCCATCGTTGCCAGTGAGATCGAGCTCGCCCAGCAGGCCCGGCGCAAGCTCATCGAGCGCTATGGCGACGTGCCGGTGGCCGAGGCCGAGGTGATCATCGCGCTGGGTGGCGACGGCTTCATGCTGCGCACCCTGCACGCGCACCGCGGACGTGGCATTCCGGTGTATGGCATGAAGCTTGGCCGCGTCGGTTTCCTGATGAACAAGTACCGCCAGCGCGACCTGGTGGCGCGGGTCGCCCAGGCCCACGTGGCGGAGCTGCATCCGCTGGAGATGCGGGTGCGCGACGGGGCCGGCAAGTTGCACACGGCGCTGGCATTCAACGAGGTGTCCTTGTTGCGCCAGAGCAACCAGGCGGCCCATCTCGAGATCAAGTTGAACGGCATGCTCAAGTTGCCGGTGTTGATCTGCGACGGCATCCTGGTGTCCACCCCGGCCGGTTCCACCGCCTACAACCTGTCCGTGCACGGGCCGATCCTGCCGTTGGACGCGAAGGTGCTTGCGCTCACCCCGATCAGCGCATTCCGCCCGCGACGCTGGCGTGGCGCGATCCTGCCGCATCGCACCGAGGTCCGCATCCGGGTGCTGGGTGCGGACAAGCGCCCGGTCAGTGCCACGGCGGATTTTCTCGAGGTGCGCGACGTGCACACGGTGACTGTCCGGCAAACCGAAGGCGCCGGGCTGCGCCTGCTCTTCGATCCCGAGCACAACCTCGAGCAGCGCATTCTCGACGAACAGTTTGCCGCCGATTAGAAGCCGGGCTGGATTCGCCGATCGCGATGCGTGCATGATGCTGCCATGAGCACCTTGACGAACAATGCGCACGATGCCGCGGCGCAAGCCGACAACCGGCTGGTGGTGGCCATCTCGTCGCGTGCGCTGTTCGACCTCAGCGACAGCCATGCGCTGTTCCAGCGCGAGGGTCTGGACGCCTACCGCAGCTTCCAGATTGCCCATGAGGACGACATCCTGGCGCCGGGCGTGGCTTTTCCGCTGGTGCAGAAGCTGCTCGACTTGAACAAGCTGAGCGGCGCCGTGCCGCCGGTCGAGGTGATCCTGCTGTCGCGCAATTCCGGCGATACCGGCTTGCGCATCTTCAATGCCATCCAGCACTACGGCCTGGCGATCAGCCGCGCGGCGTTTACCAGCGGGGCGCCAACCTCGGACTACATCGCGCCATTCAAGGCCGACCTGTTCTTGTCGGCCAATGCCGAGGACGTCGGCCGCGCCCTCGCGGCGGGCGTTGCCGCCGCCACCATCCTGCCGAGTTCGGCGCCGCCGCGCGCGGGGGAGCAACTGCGCATTGCCTTTGACGGCGACGCCGTGCTGTTCGGGGACGAGGGTGAGCGCGTGTCGCGGGAACAGGGTCTGGAGGCTTTTCACCGCAACGAGACCGAGCACGCCGCCGAGCCGTTGTCGGTGGGCCCGTTCCGTGGTTTCCTCACCGCCTTGCATCACCTGCAGACGGCGTTTCCGGCCGAGCATTCTCCCATCCGCACCGCCCTGGTCACGGCACGGTCTGCACCGGCGCACAAGCGCGTCATCCTGACCCTGCGCGAGTGGGGTGTGCGCATCGACGAGGCACTGTTCCTCGGCGGCCGCGACAAGGGGCCATTCCTGGATGCGTTCGGTGCCGACATCTTCTTCGACGATTCGCCGGCCAACGTGGAGTCGGCGCGCCAGCACGTGGCCACCGGACACGTGCCACACGGGGTGGGCAACAGCTGATCGGGCCACGGTACGGTGCCGGTGGCCGTGGATTGGCGGTCACCGCCGGCGGCTGCACGGCAGGCGCCATGTCAAGGCCGTCCGTGCGGCGGAGCGCTACAATGCCCGCTGCGCCCACGCCCTGGAACCAGCATGCCCGCCCCATCCCTCGATCCACTCGACTTGTACGACGTCCGTTCCCTGCTCAGCGAGGAGGAACGCATGGTCCAGGACACCGTTGGGCGCTTCGTCGACGAGAAGGTCCTGCCGATCATCGGCGACTGCTTCGACCAGTCGCGGTTTCCCGTCGAGTTGATCCCGGACATCGCGGGCCTCGGGCTGCTTGGGGCAACGATTCCCGAGGAATATGGCGGCGCGGGCATGAACGGGGTCAGCTATGGCCTGATCTGCCAGGAGCTCGAGCGCGGCGACTCCGGGCTGCGCAGTTTTGCCTCTGTGCAGAGTTCACTGTGCATGTATCCGATCTTTGCGTATGGCAGCGAGGAGCAGAAGCGCGAGTACCTGCCGCGCATGTCCGCCGGTGAGGTGATCGGATGCTTCGGCTTGACCGAGCCGCACGGCGGCTCCGATCCAGCCAACATGAAGACCCACGCAAAAAAGGCCGGCGACGACTGGGTCATCAACGGCGCCAAGATGTGGATCACCAACGGCAATCTCGCGCACATCGCCGTCGTCTGGGCACAGACCGACGACGGCATCCGCGGCTTCGTGGTCCCCACCACGACGCCGGGCTTCAAGGCCCAGGAAATCCACAAGAAGATGAGCCTGCGCGCCTCGGTCACCTCGGCGCTGTTTTTCGATGACGTGCGCGTGCCGGCCAGCGCCATGCTGCCTGGCGTCAAGGGCCTCAAGGGGCCGCTGGGTTGCCTCAACCAGGCGCGCTACGGCATCACCTGGGGCCCGATCGGGGCGGCGCAGGCGTGTCTGAAGGAAGCCCTGGCGTACACCGCCGAGCGCGTGTTGTTCGGCCGTCCGCTGGCCGCCAACCAGTCCATCCAGGTCAAGCTGGCCGACATGGCGCGGCGTATCACCACCGCGCAGCTGCTGTCCTTGCAGCTGGGCCGCCTGAAGGATGCCGGCCGGCTGCGCCCGACCCAGGTCTCGCTGGCGAAGTGGAACAACTGCCGCATGGCCATCGACGTCGCACGCCAGTGCCGCGACATCCTTGGCGGCGCCGGCATCACCACCGAGCACAGCGCGCTCCGCCATGCCTTGAACCTTGAGTCGGTCATCACGTACGAGGGCACGCAGACCGTCCACGAACTCGTGGTCGGGCGCGAGCTGACCGGCATCAACGCCTTCTGAGCTGCGCCTGCCACGCCCGATGCGTAGCGCGAACCCCCGGATGTGGAAGCCAGCTCGGGGGCGATGCCTTTGAACAGCATCGCCTCCGAGCTGGCTTCCACGAGAGCAACCTCACCTTTCGTACAAATCGCCATGTCCAATCCAGTTGTCATCAGCGCCCGCCACAAGGGCTTCAACCGCGCCGAGATCGTCGACCAGAACTTCATCGAGTTCGTGCAGCAGTGGAAGGGTGAGCAGCGGCCGACGGCGGCGGACGATGCCCCGGTGCTGCCGGGCAGCGCGCTGAATGTGCGGGGCTTTCGCGAGTTGTTCGAGTCGGAGCTGGTCAGCCGGCACCTGGATCTCATGGCGCGGGTGCTGCGCAAGCAGGACAAGGTGTTCTACACCATCGGCAGCTCCGGCCACGAAGGCAACGCGATGGTCGCGCGCCTGACCCGGCATACCGACCCGGCCTTCCTGCATTACCGCTCGGGCGGCTTCATGGCCGAGCGCTTCCGCAAGTTGCCGGACATGGACCCGGTGCAGGATTCGGCATTGAGCTTTGCCGCCAGCAAGGAAGACCCGGCCTCTGGCGGTCGGCACAAGGTCTGGGGCAGCAAGCCGCTCTGGGTCCTGCCGCAGACCTCCACGATCGCCTCGCATCTGCCCAAGGCGCTGGGCACCGCCGTGGCCATCGAACAGGCGGGGCGCATCGGCCACCAGCTGCCGGTGCCGGCGGACAGCATCGTGGTCTGCTCGTTTGGCGATGCTTCGAGCAACCATGCGACGGCGCAGACGACCTTCAATGCGGCGGCCTGGACGGCCTATCAGAAGCTGCCGGCGCCGATCCTGTTCGTGTGCGAGGACAACGGCATCGGCATCTCGGTGAAGACGCCGTCGGGTTGGATCGCGAACAATTTCCAGCATCGCCCGGACCTGGATTATTTCTTTGCCGACAGCCTCGACCTTGCGGTCGGCTACGCCCAGGTGGCGGCGGCGGTCGAGCACTGCCGCCATACGCGGCGGCCGACCTTCCTGCACCTAAAGACCACGCGCCTGATGGGGCATGCCGGCAGCGATTTCGAGATCGAGTGGCGCAGCATCGAGGAGCTGGTGGCGCTCGAGGCCACTGATCCGCTGTTGCGCTCGGCCGCCATTGCGCTGGAAGCCGGGGTCTACGGCAAGGACGAACTGCTGGCTGTTTATGAGGCGATGCGCAAGCGCTGCTTTGCCGCGGCCGAGGCGGCCGACGCAAGGCCGCGCCTGGCCACGCTGGCCGAGGTCGTGCAGCCCCTGGCGCCGTACACGCCCGCCGCGGTGGCTGCCGAGGCCACGCGTGCCGCTCCGGCAGACAAGCGCCTGGCGGCATTTGGCGGCGCCGACAAGTTGCCGGAGAAGCTGCCGCCTAGGCACCTGGCCATCCTCATCAACCACGCCTTGCACGACGCGCTCGCGAAGTATCCCGAGGCGCTCGTGTTTGGCGAGGACGTGGCGCAGAAGGGGGGCGTGTACACCGTCACCAAGGGCCTGCAGAAGGCATTCAAGGGCGCCCGCGTCTTCAACACCCTGCTCGACGAAACCATGATCCTCGGCCTGGCGCAGGGCTACGCCAACATGGGCATGCTGCCGATCCCCGAGATCCAGTACCTGGCGTATTTCCACAATGCCTGCGACCAGATCCGCGGCGAGGCGTCCTCGCTGCAGTTCTTCTCGAATGGCCAGTACCGCAATCCGCTGGTGCTGCGGATTGCCTCACTCGGTTACCAGAAGGGCTTTGGCGGGCATTTCCACAACGACAATTCAATCACCGCCTTGCGCGACATCCCTGGGCTGGTGGTGGGTTGCCCGAGCCGCGGCGATGACGCCGCGACGATGCTGCGCACCCTGCTGGCCCTGGCCAGGGTGGATGGCCGTGTCTGCGCCTTCCTGGAGCCGATCGCGCTGTACATGACCAAGGATTTGTACGCGGCCGGTGACGGCGAGTGGCAGTTTGCCTATCCGGCGCCGGACCAGGCCATGACCCTGGGTGAGGGCCGGGTCTACCATGAGGCGGCCGATGACTTGGTGGTGTTCACCTTCGGCAACGGTGTGCCCATGGCCTTGCGCGCCGCGCGCACGATCGAGGCCGAGCTGCATTGGCAGGTGCGCGTGGTCGACCTGCGTTGGCTGGTGCCGCTGAACGAGAAGTTCATTGCCGGGCAGGCGCGTACGGCCAAGCGCATCGTGGTGCTCGATGAGGGGCGGCACAGCGCCGGTGTCGGCGAGGGCGTGATCACTGCCATCGTGGAAGCTGGACTGGGGGCCAAGCCGTTGCGCCGTGTGGTCGGCGCCGACACTTTCACCCCGCTGGCTGGCGCCGCCTTGCTGGTGCTTCCGGGCGAGGCCGACGTGGTGGCGGCAGTGCACGACCTGGCCAAGGCGTAGCGCACGACTGGGTGGCTCACGGTTTGGTGGGGGCCGCGTCGGTACGGTTGCGGCGTTCGACCACCAGTGGCCGATCCGCGCGCATGAGCATGCCGTCCTCGTGCATCACCACCTGGTTGCGGCCAGTGGACTTGGCCCGGTACATCGCCTGGTCGGCGCGCTCCACCAGCGCCTGCAGGCTGTCGACGGCCTGGCGCATGGCGATGCCGACACTGAGGGTGAGGAACGTGGTGTCGCTGCTGGCTGGGATCTCGAGACGGTGCACACGGCGGCGCAGCCGGTTGCCCACGTCGATGGCGTGCTCGGCCGAGGTCGCATCGAGCAACACGACGAATTCCTCACCGCCGTAGCGGCCGAGCAGGTCGCGCGGCCGCAATTCGGCCTTGAGGGCATGGGCGACGGCGACCAGGGCGCGATCCCCGGCGTGGTGGCCGAGGCGGTCGTTCAGGGTCTTGAAGTGGTCCAGGTCGAGGAACAGCAGCGCCAACTGCCGCGAAGTGCTGGCGGTGAGCGCGGCGTTGGCGTGTTCGCTCCAGGCGCGGCGGTTGAAGATGTCGGTCAGCGCATCATGGTCGGCCAGGGCACGGACCTCATCGCGGTCGAGGCGTGAGGTCAGGGCGCGGTCGGCCAGACCGACGGCAAGCAGGATGGCCTCGAACGCGCCAAGCGCGAGTCCGGTCTGGTCGGGCCAGTCCAAGCCCAGCAAGGTTCCGCTGAGGTGGGCGTTGTTGGCTGCGGTGAACAGCAACAACGGCACCCAGCCGGCAAAGAACAGCCAGGCGGCGCGCGAGCCTCGCACCGCCGCGGCGAGCGCCGTCAGCAGCAGGAGGGAGGCGCCGAGGGTAGTCAGCGGGGTGAACAGGGCGTCGGCGATATCCACCAGGACCGGCACATGGCTGATGCGCAGCAGGGCCAGGTCGATCATGCCAACCGCCAGCGCCAGTACCGGAACGCGGAAGATCGGCGCGTAGTGGCGCAGCTCGCAGAAGCGGATCATGAACAGGGCCGCGAACGCGATCGACAGCGCCACCGCGGCGGCATGGGTCATGTTGACGCTGTCGACCAGCCAGTGCCAGCGCAGGGGGTGGAACACGAAGCCGCTTTCGGCGCCAAGGATGAGTGCGTAACAGACGATGTAGCCGGAGTACCAGGCGTAGATCACGTCCCTGAGCATCACCGCGAAGCACAGTGCCATCAGCACCATGGTCAGCATGGCGGCGAAGCAGGCCGTGGCGAAGGTCAGCCAGTCGGCGTCGTGCTGCAGATAGTCGGCCAGGGACTGGACCTGGAAGCGCAACGGCGCATTGAGCACCGGCGAGGAATCGAATTTCAGCAGGATCGGATTCGCCCCTGCCTGCCCGTCAGGCAGTTGCCACGCCAGACGTCCATGCCCGGGGAGCGGCGCGCCAATGTCGGTCAGCGCCCGGGTCTGGGCATGCGCGAGGTTTTCGGTGTAGGCGGTGACCGCGCCCCATGGCGGTGGGTCTATGGTCAGTATGCGTTCGCCGCCGTCGGTCGCGGGTGGCGGGTTGATGACCACCCAGGTGCCGGCAGGTCCGGGGGTGAAGGGCTGGGCGCGCGAGGGATCGAAACGCTGCAATCGGCCCGCATTGTATTCCTGCAGTACCTGGCTGGGCGTATCGCCGGCGTGGGCCGCGCGCCAGGCACCTCCGGGTATCGAAGCGGCAGTGGTGTGACCCATGCACAGTATGCACATGGCCAGACCCAGCCAGTTCCATGGCTGCCAGGTCCGTCGGTGACGTCCGGCGGGCGTGCCGCGCCACTGCCCAGGTCGCCCTGGGATGCAGGCGTGGCGCGGTGTGGATGCAGGAGCAGCCGTGGCGATATGCCGGGTCATGAGACCAGCAAGCAATATTTGCGCCATGGATTCGGTGCTTGCTGCAAGTGGTCCCCACGCCAGCCCGGCGCGCGGGCGCTGTAGTATCCGGTAGTCGCCAGTGCATGGCGCAGAACTCACAATGCTGACGTGGAGAGTCACACATGGGCGCTGTAGAAAAAATCACCGTCGCGGTGCTGGTCGGCAGTTTGCGCGAGTCCTCGCTCAACCGCCGCCTGGCGCGCGCAGTGGAACGATTGGCGCCGCCAGGTTTGCACTTCGAACCGGTCCAAATCGGCGGCTTGCCACTGTACAGCCAGGATTTCGATGTGGATTATCCGGCAGCCGGGCGGCAACTCAAGAAACAGGTCGAGGCGGCCGATGCCCTGTTGTTTGTCACTCCCGAGTACAACCGATCCATCCCCGGTGTGCTCAAGAACGCGCTCGATCTTGCTTCGCGGCCTTGGGGCACCAATTCATGGGCGGGCAAGCCGGCGGCGGTGGTCGGTGCCTCGATCGGTGCGCCCGGCGCCGCCATGGCACAGCAGCACCTGCGCAACGTGCTGGCCTATCTCGATGTGCCGACCCTGGCCCAACCCGAAGTGTTCCTGCAGTTCAGGGACGATGGTCCGATCGATGCCGACGGCGGGATCACCAACGCGTCGACGCGGGAGTTCCTGCAGGGTTTCGTCGATCGTTATGTGGAATGGGTGCGGCGGTTTGTGGTTTGAGGACCACGATTGCAGCGTGCCAACGAGGATCCCGCCAGCCGATGGCCGTCGCGCCCTTGAACGGGCTGCCGCTGCTTATTGCCGTGCGCGTGCGCCAAGCAGCAGCAGGATGTCCGTGGCCGCTTGCAGGCGGGCTGCCGCATCGGGCAGCTCGCGGATGATGCGCAGCTTGTCCTGTCCGGCCAGCTGATAGACGCGCGGCGAGCGCTGGATCAGTTCGATGATGCGGCGCGGATCCACGTTGGGCTTGTCGCGGAAGGTGATGCGTCCGCCGTTCTGGCCGAGGTCCAACTTGCGGATGCCAAGCGGCGTGGCCATCAGCTTCAGGGCGGTGACTGCGAAGAGCTGCTTGGCCGGTTCGGGAAGCAGGCCGAAGCGGTCGATCATCTCCACCTGGAGGTCACGCAATGCTTCATCGTCCGCGGCGCTCGCAATCCTCTTGTACAGGGTCAGGCGGGTATGTACGTCGCCCAGGTAGTCCTCTGGGATGAGCGCTGGAAAGTGCAGCTCGACTTCGGTCTGATGCTCCGAGGCAAGGTCGAAATCGGGAACCTGGCCTGACTTGAGGGCGCGTACCGCGCGGTCCAGCAGCTCGCTGTACAGGCCGAAGCCGACGGACTGGATTTGGCCGGATTGCTCGTCGCCGAGCAGCTCGCCGGCGCCGCGGATTTCCAGGTCGTGGGTGGCCAGGGTGAAGCCGGCGCCCAGTTCTTCCAGCGATGCCAGTGCCTCCAGCCGCTTGCGCGCGTCGGCGGTGATGGCGTTGCGCTCGGGTACGATCAGGTAGGCGAACGCGCGTTGGCTGGAGCGGCCGACGCGGCCGCGCAGCTGGTGCAACTGGGCCAGGCCAAAGTGGTCGGCGCGGTCGATGATGATGGTGTTGGCGGTGGGGATGTCGATGCCGGTCTCGATGATGGTGGTGCACACCAGGATGTTGAAGCGCTGGCGATGGAAGTCGGCCATGATCCCTTCCAGCTCGCGCTCCGGCATCTGCCCGTGGGCGATGCGCACGCGGGCCTCGGGAGCCAGGGCCTCCACCTCGCACGCGGTGCGCTCGATCGTGCTCACTTCGTTGTGCAGAAAAAACACCTGGCCACCACGGCCCAGCTCGCGCTGCAGGGCCTCGCGGATCGTGCCCTGGTCCCAGGGCGAGATGAACGTGCGCACCGCGGTGCGATGCGCCGGCGGTGTGGCGATCAGCGACAGGTCGCGCAGGCCGCTCATGGCCATGTTCAGTGTGCGCGGTATCGGCGTGGCGGTAAGGGTGAGCAGGTCCACCTCGGCGCGCAGCTTCTTCAGCTGCTCCTTCTGGCGCACGCCGAAGCGCTGCTCCTCGTCGACGATCACCAGGCCGAGGCGCTGGAACTTGATCTCCGGTCTCAGCAGCTTGTGCGTGCCGACGATGACATCGATGCTGCCGGCGGCCAGCCGCGCGAGTGTCTCGTCAACTTCCTTCTTCGAGCGGAAGCGCGAGAGCATGTCCACGCGCACTGGCCAGTCGGCGAAACGGTCGGCAAAGTTGCTGTAGTGCTGTTGTGCCAGCAGCGTGGTCGGCACCAGCACGGCAACCTGGCGGCCGGCGGTGGTGGCCGCGAACGCGGCGCGCAGGGCAACTTCGGTCTTGCCGAAACCGACATCGCCGCAGACCACGCGGTCCATCGCGCGTGGCGCGGCCAGGTCGGCCAGCACGGCCTCGATCGCCGATTCCTGGTCGGGCGTTTCCTCGAACGGGAAGCTGCGCCCGAAGGCTTCCACCAGCGGCCTATCGATGAGCAGGGCCTCGCCGCCGCGTGCCTCGCGCTGGGCATAGATGGCCAGCAGTTCGGCCGCGACGTCGCGGACCTTTTCCGCCGCCTTGCGCCGCGCCCGCTCCCAGGCATCGCCTCCCAGCGAATGCAATGGCGCCAGTTCCGGGCTGGTGCCGCTGTAGCGGCTGACGAGGCCAAGCTGCGAAACCGGCACGTAGAGCTTGTCGCCCTTGGCGTACTCGATGGCCAGGAATTCGCCGACCATGCCGCCGACATCCATCGACACCAGGCCCTGGTAGCGGCCGACGCCGTGGTCGACGTGCACGATGGGTGCGCCGATGGTGAGCTCGGTCAGGTCGCGGATGATGCTTTCCGGGTCGCGCACCTCGCCGCGCCGGCGTCGGCGCTCGCGCTCGTTGCGCACGCGCTCGCCGTAGAGTTCGCGCTCGGTGAGCACGATGAGCGCCGGCCGCTGCAACGCGAAGCCCTGCTCGAGGGCGGCGACGGTGATGGCGAAGCGGGGCGCCGTTGCGGCAACAGTCCCGCTCACTCCGGCCGGCGGAGCCGGGGGAAAGGGGGCGGTTGCTTCTGGGCCAAGGAAGGTTTGCCAGTCCTCCACGTTGGCGGGGCGCAAGTCGACTGCCGAGAGCGATTCGAGCAGGGCTTCGCGGCGACCAGCGGAGTCGGCGGCAATCAGTACGCGCCCGGGGTAGCTGGACAGGAACTGGCGCAGCGCCATGCCCGGTTCCTCGCCCTTGCGGTTCAGCGTCAGCTCCGGCGCCGGACGGCTGCCGGTGTCGATGGCATGCTCATGGCCGGCATCCACCACCTCCACGCGCAGGCGCCGGTTCAGTTGCGCGCGCAATGCATCCGGGGGCAGGAAGATTTCCGCCGGTGGCAGCACGGGACGTTCGATGTCGTGCGCGCGCTGCTCGTAGCGCTCGCCGGTTTGCGCCCAGAACTGCTCGGCGGCCGCGCTGGCACCCTCGCACAGCACGAACAGCGCGTCGTCGGCGAGATAGTCGAACAGGGTGGCGGTACCCGCAGGCGGATCCTGCGCACCAGTCCGCGTGTCCATGGGCGGAGCCTCCGCCGGGAAAAACAGCGGCAGGTAGTACTCGATCCCGCCGGGAGTGACGCCCGCCTTCATGTCCTGGTACAGCGGGCAGTGCCGCGGATCGATGGGGAAGCGCTCGCGCAGCCTGCCACGGAACGCCTTGGCGGCTTCGTCGGAGGTCGGGAACTCGCGTGCCGGCAGCAGCTGCACGCTGTCCACCTGCTGCAGCGAGCGCTGCGTCTCCGGATCGAAGCTGCGGATGGAGTCGATCTCGTCGTCCAGCAGCTCGACCCGGTACGGCGCGGGAGCGCCCATCGGGTAGATGTCCACCAGCGCGCCGCGTACGGCGAACTCGCCAGGCTCGCCGACCTGGGGCACGTGGCGGTAACCCGCGGCCTGCATGCGCCGCTGTTCCTCGGCCAGATCGAATCTCTGCCCGCGATCGAGCATCAGCCCGGCGCCGGCAATATGGCTGCGCGGCGCGATGCGCTGCATGAGCGTGGCCATCGGCACCACCAGCATGCCGCGTACCAGGCCCGGCAGGCGGTACAGCGTGGCGATGCGTTGCGAGACCACCGCCGGGTGTGGGCTGAAGACCTCGTAGGGCAGTGTTTCCCAGTCCGGGAAGTGCAGCACCGGCAAGTCGTTGGCGAAGATTTCCAGCTCCGCCTCGAGCGCCCGCGCGCGCAGGTTGTCGCGGGTGACCGCGACCAGCAGGCCGGAGTGTGCGCGCGCCGCCTCGGCGATCACCAGCGCCCGGGCCGAACCGTAGGGTGGGGTCCAGTACCGGCGTTGCTTGGGGGTGGTGGGCAGGGCGGGTGGCAGGATTTGGGCAGGCATGGACGGCGTGGCCAGCGGGCGCGGCGGCAAAATACGCCCGGCAAAGCGTGCCATTGTAACCGCCAGGTTGCCTGGGACCGCGGAGCGCGTTATTTACCGGATGCCGACACCCAGGCCGACGCCGAAGTGCACGTTGCTGCGACCCCGCTGCAGTTCTTCTGGCGTCCACCGGTGGGCTTGCGCGACCCTCACCAGTGGAAACACGTAGCTGGCCTCGCCGACCTGACCCGCGCGATTGCCGTCGAGCGTGCCCAGCACGGTAACCATGGCGCCATCCGGATAGGCCAGCGGCTCCACGTAGCCGTCCATCACCGCGATGAAACGGCCGCCTGCACTCTCGTTGGCCCGTGGGCGTTGCGAGGCATCCAACGGATAGCCGAGGATTTCCACCTCGCTGTGGTCGGCGAGGTTCTTCACCTGCACCACCTTGCCGCCCCAGATCACCGTGCTGTGGGTGTAGCGCTCGGGGGTTTGCCCCACCTGGGCCGGCGTGGCGGCGATGCTTGGCGTTTGGCTGTGGAAGATGGGCTTGGGTGCGCAGCCAGCCAGGATGCCGACAAGCAGCAGGCTGGAGAGTGGGGCAAGGGAGCGGGCGGCGTGCATGTGCGGGTACTCGACTGGGATGGCGGAAATCTGGACTGGCGTGTTCCAAGCGTGTGACGCCTGCCGGCAACAGTCAACGGGCGACCGCGTCCTTGCCGTAACGGGAAACAGACCACCGTATCGGCCACGACGTTCAACGCTGGCGCGGTGCGGTGCGTGGACCTTGGTGGCGCGGCGGTGTGGGTGCATCGCTGCGCAACCAGTCTAGCTGCCACGGTGCCGCATCGCCCTGGGCCAGCAGCGGCGCCAGGGTGGTCATGGCGGCACGCAGCCGTTGGTCCAGATCCCATGGCGCGTTGAGCACCACCATCCCGGCACCGTTGAGGCGCAACGGCGTATTGGCCGCGTGCACCAGGATCTCCGCGCGCAATACGCGCTTCACCGGGAGCTGTCCGATGGCGCGCAGAAAGGGCTGCACCTGGCTGCGCAGCTTGACCGGGTACCACACCGCGTAGATGCCGTTTGGCCAGCGTTGCAATGCGGCTTTCAGCGCCTTGTCGATGGTGGCGTACTCGGCCTCCTGCAATTCGTACGGCGGATCGATGAGCACGAGGCCGCGCTTTTGCGCCGGTGGCAGCAAGGCCTTCAGGGCGGCATAGCCGTCACGCTGGTGCACGTGCATGCGCTTGTCGTGGGCCAGCAGGGCGCGCAGCGCGGCCGCTTCTTCGGGGTGCAGCTCGCACAACTGGGCCTGATCGTCGGGGCGCAGCAGGCGCGCGGCAAACAGGGGCGAGCCCGGGTAGTGGCGCAGCGGCGTGGCGGTGTCCGCTCCCGCCAGCACCAGGTCGCGGTATCGCGCCAGCAGCGGCGGCAGCCCGTCCACACCCAGCAGCCGGGCGATGCCGCCCAGGTATTCGTGGGTCTTCCCGGCCTCGACGCTGTCCAGGGCGTAGCTGCCGCTGCCGGCATGCGTGTCCAGGTAGCAGAACGGCGTCGGCTTGGCCTGCAGCGACTCGAGCAGGGCCAGCAGCACCGTGTGCTTGAGGACATCGGCGAAGTTGCCGGCGTGGTAGGCGTGGCGATAGTTCATGGGGGCATCAGTCGACCACCGCGTGGCTTTCCGCAGTACCCAGCACTTCGGGGCGCTTGGGCTTGCGTTGCAGCCGGCCGAGCAGGGGATGGGCGAACACGGCACCGAGGATCACCACGACGCCGGCGTAGAACCAGGCATCCAGCTCGTGCTGCTCGTGCAGCAGCACGATGGCCAGCACGATCGCGTAGACGGGCTCCAGGTTGGTGATCATCTGCGTGGTGAACGCACTCAACTGGCGCAGTGCCACCAGGGCCAGCGCAAACGGCAACAGGGTGCAACCGAAGGCCAGGACGACGAGCAGCCATGCGTCGTGCACGCTGGGCAGCGCGTATATGGCACCTTGGTGCGGCAGCAGCGGCATCAGCAGGGTGATGAACAAGGCACCGGTACCGAGTTCGACGAAGGTCACCGCCAGCGGATCGCCATGCTCCACGAAACGCTTGTTGAGGGAACCGAACAAGGCGACGAACACGGCCGAGAGCACGCCCAGGGCGAGTCCGAGGCGCATGTCGGCGGGCACGCCGCCCACCACCATGGCCACGCCAGGGACGACCGCGGCGCCGACCAGCAATTCGCGCGGGTCGAAGCGGCGCTTGGCAACCCATGGTTCGATCAGTGCCATGAACACCGGTGCCAGGGCCATGCAGGTGGCACCTACCGAGGCATTGGACAACTTGATCGCGGCGTACCAGGTCAACCAGTGCATGGCCACCAGCACACCAATGCCGGCGTAGGCCCAAAGCAGGCGTGCCGACATTGCCCGCAGACCCCGCCACACCCGCGGCACGGTGAGCAGGGCGAGCATGACCAGCAGCATGCGCCACCACACCAGCTGTGCGGCCGGCAGAGTGATCAGCTTGCCGAGGATGGCAGTGAAGCCCCACAACAGGACACAGAAGTGAATCTGCAGGTGGGCGCGGGTGGTGGATTGCATGGATGGCACAGGGCAGGGGCTGCGCGCATTGTAGGCGCCTGTGCCGAGCCGAGGTATGCGCGGTGCAGACGGCACCGACCGTGCTTAATGACGGTTGGCGGGACCCTCGCGTACCGGCGCCGGGATGTCGCAGACGCCGACCTTGCCCGGGGCTGTGCTGTAGAACGCGTCGTGCCGGTTGCGCGCCGCATCGAGCAGGGCCGCAAACGTGGCACTGTCGGTGCGCAGGACCCGGATCGCGGGCCGCTGCTTCACCGGTATGTCGGCAGCCACCTGCACCGAGCGGATCGGCGTGCGCTGATCCGCCGCGGTGTAGAAGCCCTTGTCACCATCACCGCGTGGCAACCCGGAGAGCAGCGGCATGCCGACCAGGACGCGGCCGGCGACCGCCAAGTTGCGGTCCAGCCGGCGTGCCTGCCCAATCACCGCATACAGCGAGCCACCGTCACCGCTCTGCGGGTCATTGTCGCGGGCCACGCCGACCATGCCGTAGCAGTGCAGCAGCCATTCCTGCCCGCTGGTGCGGTCGCGCCCCACCGGAAAGCCCTCGCTGAAACCGACCTCGGGCGCATAGAGGTCGCCGTCAGGCAAACCCGTCCAGGGCAGGACGGCATCGAGTGGACGGGTGAATTCCGGCGGCAAGCTGGTCTTGGCGCTCCCACGGTTGCGTGGCGTGGGGGCATAGCCGTCCTTGGGGTCTTCCGGGGTGCCCCATTGGCTGACGAAGTCGTCCTGGACACGCAGGATGGACAAGCCGTCGAAGTAGTGGGCGCGGGCCAGGGTGCGGATATTGGCGGCATGCAGCGGGGTGAAACCGGGTGCCAGCTCGATGATCACCCGGCCGCTCGGCAGTTGCAGATACAGCAGGTTTTCAGGGTCGGGTGTGCGCCATTCGTCGGGCTTGGATTGCGCCAGCAGGGTGCTGGCGCTGGGGGTATTGCGGGCGTTGTCAGCCGCGGCTGCGGTTTGGGTCGCCAGCCCGGGGAACAGGATGAAGGCGATGGCCGCAAGCGTGATGCGCTGGAACATGGTGCTCTCCCCTGACTGGTCGCGCCATGATGCTGCAACCACATGCCAGCGTCCACCGGGAGTCCCCGGAGAAGGCCGCCGCGCTGCGTCTGCGAATGGTGGCAACGGCCGTCTGGACTGCCAATGTTGGCGCGGTGAATCTGCATGGGGTGGGCTGGCCGCGGGTTTCGCGGCACAATGGCGTGCCGGCCGCTGAACGTGGCGCTCCGCCGCGACAGCCGGGGAAACTCCAGGAACCCGTGATGACAGAAACCACATCTCCGGTCGCGCTTGGGGTCATCGGCGGCAGCGGACTGTATGCGCTTGCCGGCCTGCAGGACGCCGAGCGCCATCGTGTGCAGACGCCGTTTGGCGAGCCCTCCGGGGAGGTCGTGATTGGCATGCTGGGCGCGCAGCGCATGGCCTTCCTGGCCCGCCACGGCGAGGATCATCGGCTGGCGCCGCATCGGGTCAATTACCGCGCCAATGTCTGGGCCCTGCACCAGCTTGGTGTCCGGCGCCTGGTCGCGGTCAATGCGGTGGGTGGGATACGCGCCGACCTGGGACCGCGCAGCATCGTGGTGCCAGACCAGCTCATCGACTACACCTGGGGCCGCGAGGGCAGCTTCCACGACGTCGACGGTGCCAAGGTGGAGCATGTCGATTTCACCGAGCCCTATGCGGCATCTTTGCGTCGGCAGTTGCTGGCGGCTGCGGCCGAGGCCGGGGTGGCGGTCGTGGACGGTGGGTGCTATGGCGTCACCCAGGGGCCGAGCCTGGAGACGCGCGCGGAAATCGCCCGCCTGCGGCGCGATGGCTGTGACCTGGTGGGGATGACCGGGATGCCCGAGGCCGTGCTCGCGCGGGAGTTGGCGGTCGACTACGCGTGCCTGGCCCTGGTGGCCAATTTCGCCGCCGGCTGCGGCGATCAGGCGGAGATCAGCGCCGCCGACATCTTCGCCCATCTGGAGGCTGTCACGGCTCATGTGCCGGCCATCCTGGTGGCGCTGCGGGCGGTCTGAAGCCGCATTGGCAAGCCGCTGCGGGGGCCGGGCGTTTCGCGCCGCACGGTCTCCGAAAAAGGATTTGACGGGGTGTGGGGAACAGTGTATCCGTACGCCGTGGAATGGCTGTAAAGCCGTCCAGCCGTCGCCAGCTTTGACTCACGGAGGGGCCGCATGCCATTCGCCAGCCAGAGTCACGCCGCCGCAGTGGATCGGGTGGTGCCGTTCCAGGCGCGCGACGGGCAGCCGTGCAACGTCGTCCAGGTGCGTGGCCAGCGCTCTCCGGACAAGGGACCGGTCCTGCTGGTGCATGGCGCGGGGGTACGGGCGAACATCTTCCGCGCGCCTGTCGAGGCCACTGTCGTCGACCTGCTGCTGGACGCAGGCTATGACGTATGGATGGAAAACTGGCGCGCCAGCATCGACCTGACTCCGTGCCGATGGACCATCGATCAAGCTGCACTCTATGACCATCCGGTGGCGGTCGAGACGGTTGCCAGGGAGACCGGCGCCACCAGCATCAAGGCCATCGTGCATTGCCAGGGTTCCACGTCGTTCTGTCTGTCCGCGGCGCTCGGCCTGCTGCCCCAGGTGGACACGATCGTCAGCAACGCGGTGTCTTTCCACACCGTCGTGCCGCTGGCGGCACGCATCAAGGGCAAGCTCAGCGTGCCGCTGCTGGCCTCGCTCACCCCGTTCGTCAACCCGCAATGGGGGCTGCATCCTCCGGGTCTGCTGGCCAAGACGCTGAACGGCGTGATCCGCTTGACCCACCACGAATGCGACAACATGGTCTGCCGCTGGTCGAGCTTCGCCTACGGGGTCGGCTTTCCCACGCTGTGGCGGCACGAAAACCTGAATGCGGCCACCCATGACTGGATGCAGGGCGAGTTTGCCGACGTGCCGCTCTCGTTCTTCCAGCAGATGGCCGATTGCATTGCGGCCGGGCACCTGGTGGCGTACGACCGCCCCAAGGACGTGCCTGCCGATCCCGTTGCGCAGGCTCCGAAAACCACGGCGCGCTTCGCGTTCTTCACCGGTGCCAGGAACCGCTGTTTCCTGCCGGAGAGTCAGCAGCGCAGTTTTGCCTGGCTCGACGGCCTGCGTCCCGGATACCACAGCTTGCATGTCATTCCCGAGTACGGCCATCTGGACATCTTCATGGGCCAGCACGCCCATCGCGACGTGCTGCCGCTGATGCTGCAGGAGCTGGACCGGACCAACTAGAGGCGAGGCGCATATGGCGATACCCCGCAGACTCAGGCAACAAGGTGGCCGGCATGCCCTGGTGGATGGCATCCCGTTTGTGCTGCCGGTGGCATCTGCCGGCAGCCCGGCCTTGATGGCGGCGTTTCCCATCAACCCCGTGCGCGCGGCCGAACTGCTGCCGGGCAACGAGCTGCATCCGCTGCGCCTCGGGCGCCATGCGATCCTGTTGGTATCGGTGATCGACTACCGCCAGACCAGCATCGGCAAGTACATCGAGTACAGCCTCGGCATCGGCTGCACGCACGGGCCACGGCCGGTATCGCTGCTGCGCGCCATGCTGTTCCGCAAGTCCTGCGGCCTCGGCCAGTACGTGTTCGACCTGCCGGTCAGTACCGAGGTCTCGGTGAAGGGCGGCAAGGGCATCTGGGGCATGCCCAAGCACCAGGCCAACCTGGACTTCCAGATCACGGACGCGTCCGTGCGCAGCCGCTATGACCTCGATGGCGCGATGGTGGCGGAAGTGGAAATCGGGCGGCCGCGCCGGGAGTCGTTTCCGGTCAGCACGGGCGCGATCAACTGGTGCGCGTTCCGCGGCATGCTGATGAAGTCCAGCATCTACTTCCACGGCAAGATGGGCTTTCGACTGTGGCGCAAGGCGTCGGCGCGGCTCACGCTCGGCACGCACCCGCGCGCCGAGGTCCTGCGCCGGCTGGAAATCGGCGAACGGCCGCTGTTCGTCGGCTACTTCCCGGAGAGTTCCGGGGTGCTCGATGACCACCTGGAAAGCTGGTTCCTGAGCTACGCCGAGCCCCCCGCCCAGGTGCCGGAGGGACTGGAAAGCGTGGTCGGTCTGGGCCTCGGGGAAACCTGGCTGCCGCCGCCTGGTTCCGCAGCGGCGGGGCATGACGCCACCCCGCGCTCCGCTGTCGATGCCGGAGCATGATGGTGCTGGGGGAGACGACCATGCGGCACGCGGACGTCCCGGGGCGCCGGCGCCTGCGCGTGGATGCCGCGCAAACCCACCCCTTCACCACCGAGGATGGGGTGGAACTGCGCCTGACGCGCCATCGGGGCGGCAGCCGCGGACCGGTCATGCTGGTGCACTGCATCGGCGTGTCCAGCCGCATGTATGCGCTGGATACGATTCCCACCAATCTCCTCGAATACCTGTACGCCGCCGGTTTCGACGTCTGGTTGCTGGACATGCGCCTCAGCATCGACCTCGATGCACAGTCGCGGCAGTCGAGCTTCGACGAGATCGCGCAATACGACTACCCAGCCGCGGTGCAGCTGGTCCTCGCCGTCAGTGGTGCGCGCAGCGTCCAGGTCGTCGCCCATGGTATCGGTGCGCAGACCTTCAGCATGGCCATGCTGTCCGGCTTGCAAGGCGTGCGCTCCGCGGTGTGCTCGCAGGTGGCGATCCATCCCATCCCCGCGCCCCTGAACCGTCTCAAGTCGTACATGGGGATGCCGACGCTCATGGGCTGGCTCGGGGTGAAGGCCCTGCACGCGGTGCCGCAGCCCCACGGTGGCTGGCGTGAGCGCATGTTCGCGCTGGGCACCCGGCTGCAACCGATCGCACCGGCCGAGCGCTGCGACAGCGCCACCTGCCGGCGCATCAGCGCGATGTATGGGCCGCTGTACCGGCACGCCAGGCTGGGCGGCGAGACGCACGCGACCCTGCCCGAGCAGTTCGGCCAGGCGAACCTGCGCGCGTTCCGGCACCTTATCCGCAACCTGCGGGCCGGACACGTGGTGCGCGAGGACGGCACCGACAGCTACCTGCCACGCCTGGAGCTGATGGCGATCCCGATCCTGTTCGTGCATGGTGCCGACAATGACTGCCTGGTGCCCGAGAGCACGGCCGCGTCACGGGACGCGCTGGCAGAGCGCAATGGCTCTGCGCTGTACTGGCGCGAGGTGATCCCCGGCTACGGCCACGTCGACTGCATCATCGGCGAGCATGCCGATCGGGACGTCTATCCGTATATACTGCGCCACCTCGAGGAGACCGCCGAGTCGTGACCACGCCCAGTCCTCCCGTGTTTGCCGCCCCAGCCGACGCCGCTCGCCGCCGTTCGCTGGTGCTGTCCGGCGGCGGCATGCGGCTGTCCTACCAGGCTGGCGTGTTGCGGGCCCTGCATGAGGCCGGCCTCGCCTTCCAGCACATCGATGCCACCTCGGGCGGGGCAATCAACCTTGCCATGCTGTTGTCAGGGCTGTCGCCGGCGGAGATGGGCGAGCGCTGGACGAGCCTGCAGCTTCGGCGCTCGCTGTCGCTGATGCCGCTGGAGAGCTACCTGCGCCAGGATCGGCAGGTGGCCATGGGCAGCGCCGACGCCTTCATCGACTATGTCTATCCGCACCTGGGCATCGACCTGGAGGCCGTGCGCGGCGCGACGTGGCTGCAGGGCACGTTCAACGTCTTCAACTACACACGCAAGGTCAACGAGGTCGTCGCGCACCAGCAGCTGAATCAGGAGCTGTTTGTCGCCGGCATGTCGCTGCCGGGTGTCATGCCGCCGGTGGGCTGGAACGGCTCGGTCTATCTCGATGCGGCGTTCGCCCGTGACGCGAACCTGATGGAGGCGGTGCGCCGCGGTGCCGAGGAAATCTGGCTGGTCTGGTGCCTGGGCAACAGCGCCGAGTACCTGGGCGGCGCCTTGCACATCTACGTGCAGATGCTGGAGATGGCCGCCAATGCCAGCCTCAACCGCGAGTTCGACGACATCGCCCAGCTCAACGCGCGCATTGCCGCAGGCGACTCGCCGTACGGACAGCGGGCTCCCATCCGGGTGCACGTCATCCGTCCGCCGCATCCGCTGCCGCTGGACACGGATCTGTACCTGGGGCGCACCGACGCACGTACGCTGATCCAGATGGGCTATGTGGACGCCCAGCGTTACCTCGCCACCACGACCGATGAGGGCGATGCCCTCAGCCCGGAGACGCTCATGATGACACCCGCCGTACCAGGGATTTCGTTCCAGGAAACCATGCAGGGGCCTTTTTCGCTCGGCGCCACCGAGCCGGACGCGGGTGCCACCGCCGGCAAGGGCGCTGGGACCACGCTGGCGATCCACGTCACCGTCACCGTGAGGGACCTGGACCGCTTCGTCCAGGACCCGAACCACAACGGCACGCTGGCCGGCACCATCGATTTCGCCCCGATGGGCATGGCCATGCCGACCGGAGCGGGCGTGTTCCGCCTGTTCGCGCCGGCCGATGCCGCAGACACCACGCTGATGGTGTACGAGCTGCCGTTCGAGCACGCCGGCAAGGCTTATTACCTGGCCGGGGCCAAGCATGTCCACGACGACCCGGGCTTCGACCTGTGGAGCGACACCACCACGCTGTACACCCGCTTGCACGAGGGTAGTGACACCACCGGCAAGGTGGTTGGTGCCGGCGTGCTCAGGCTCGATGCCATCGCGTTCGCCAAGGTCGCGGCGAGCGTGCGCGCGGTGGACGCCGGCTCGCCGGTGGAGGCGGCCAGACTGATCGGCCAGTTCGGCAGCTTCTTCGCCAGGGAGCTGTGGAAGAGCTACGCGCCGGCTGCGTTCAAATGAGGCCGGGCTGAGACCTGGGGGTATCACATGCCTACCTCGCGAGTTCCCTACGATCCCACGGTCCCGCCCGCGGAAGAGCCGGCGGTGGCTGTGGACAGCGCGCCGGTCCCGCTGACCTGGACGCCGCAGCGCATGACGCAGTGGTTCGATCCGGTGCAGCTGATCCGCACCGGCATCCGCGCGCTGCTCTCGAGCATCTTCGGCGCCTATGCCGACCAGCGCGAGACCCAGGCGGCACTGGCGCATGGTGCCCAACCGGCGATCCATGACTATTCCGGATCACCCGAATTGTGGATCGATTTTGCCGCCGATCTCGGCGATGGCTTCGATTCCACCTATAGCGTGGCGTGGCTGTTTGGCCACGCGCAACTGCCTGCCGAGGCGTTGCCCGAACATCCGCGGCAGCGCGAGCTGCTGGCGGCGACCAAGCGTGGCCAGGTGTTGATCCTTGGCGGCGACCAGGTGTATCCGACCGCCTCCCGCACACAATACGAAAACCGCTTCTACGGCCCGTTCGAGGCGGCGCTGCCGTGGATTGACGAGGAAGCGGCCAGGCCGCACCTGTTCTCGATACCGGGCAACCACGACTGGTACGACGGTCTCACCAGCTTCATGCGCCTGTTCTGCCAGCGCCGCTCCATCGGTGCCTGGAAGACCCGGCAGACGCGCAGCTACTTCGCGCTGAAGCTGCCGCAGCGCTGGTGGCTGCTCGGCATCGACATCCAGCTGGCCTCGGACATCGACCAGCCACAGATCGACTACTTCACCGAAGTGGCCGCACACATGCAGCCCGGTGACCAGGTGATCCTGTGCACGGCGCAGCCGTCATGGGTGGAAGAGTGCGATACGTCGAACGCCAACCGCAACCTGCTGTTCTTCGAACGCACGATCCTGTGCCCGCGGCAGGCGAAACTGATGCTCTCACTGAGTGGCGACCTGCACCATTACGCGCGCTACTCAGATTCGACCGGGCAGCGGCACAAGCTCACGGCCGGCGGCGGTGGCGCCTATCTGTACGGCACGCACCGGTTGCCCGACGCCATCGAGCTGACCAAGGTGGATTCGACCGAACCCGGACAGGGCACCAGCGCGACCACCAAGACCTATGCCCGCGGCCCGGTGTATCCGGACCAATCCACCTCACGCCGCCTGCGCGCCGGGGCACTGCTGCTGGGCTTCAAGAACCCATGGTTCGTGTTCGCCCTCGGCCTGATCTACGTGCTGTGCGGGTGGCTGCTGCAGAGCGCCAGCCAGGGCTCGCTGCTGGTGCAGAGCACGGTCGGCGCGGATACGCCAATGAATGCCTTGATGGCCTGGTTGAGCCAGCAGCCGCTGTCCCGTGCCGGTGACGTATTCGGTGTGCTGGTGGAGATCATGGTGCAGGTGCCGGCGCTGATGGTGATTGCCGCGCTGCTGGTGTTTGGCCTGTACCAGTTCTGCAATCCGGATCCCGGCCGACCGGCCTGGCTCAAGTGGATCGGCGTCGTGCACGGGCTGGCCCACCTGGCCCTGGTGCTCGCGCTCACCTGGTGGTTTGCCCACATCGGCGCGCTGCTCGGCCTGCAGGCGCCGGGTCACGAGCGGCTGTGGATGCAGGGCGCGCTGTACATCGTCGAGATGATCGTGATCGGCGGGCCGCTGGGCGCCTTGCTGTTCAGCCTGGCGCTGCTGCCGGGGGTCAATTTCAACGAGGCCTATTCGTCACAGCACATCGAGCACTACAAGAACTTCCTGCGCATCCATCTGCAGGCGGATGGCACGCTGGCGGTATACGCAGTCGGCATCCGTCGCGTGGCGCGTTGGCGCTTCGACCCGCGCGCCAACCGGCGCAAACCTTATTTCCGACCGCGGCATGACGAGCCGCCGCGGGTACACCTGATCGAGGATCCCTTCACGGTCCCGGCACCCGTCGCTGCCAGCGCCGTGTCCTCCGGAGACCCCCAAGCGAGTGCGCAGGCATGGAACACTTCGACGCAGTAGTGGTGGGCTCGGGATTCGGCGGCTCGGTGTCGGCGTACCGGTTGGCCGAGGCCGGGCAGAGCGTATGTCTGCTGGAGCGCGGCAAGGCCTACCCGCCGGGCTCGTTCGCGCGCACGCCCAAGGCCATGCACGCGAACTTCTGGGATCCTGGCGCGGGCATGTTCGGCCTGTTCGACGTATGGTCGTTCAAGCACATCGACGCGCTCATCTCCAGCGGCCTGGGCGGCGGCTCGCTGATCTACGCGAACGTGCTGCTGCGCAAGGACGAGAAGTGGTTCGTGCGCGAGCAGCCTGGCGTGCCGGGCCACGAGTATTGGCCGGTGACCCGCGCCGAACTCGATCCGCACTACGACCGGGTGGAGCGCATGATGAATGCGCAGCGCTATCCGTTCGCCAAGGCGCCGTACGACCAGACCGAGAAGACCAAGGCGATGCGCATGGCCGGCGAGAAGCTGGGCCTGGAGTGGATGCTGCCGCCGCTGGCGGTGACCTTCGCCAACGATGGCGCCGAACCGGTGCCGGGCGAGCCGATCGTCGAGGCCCACCGCAACCTGCACGACCGTACCCGCAGCACCTGCCGGCTGTGCGGCGAATGCGACGTCGGCTGCAACTATGGCAGCAAGAACACCCTGGACTACAACTACCTGTCGGCGGCCAAGCGCGCCGGGGCCGACCTGCGCACCTTGGCCGAAGTGAAGACCTTCGCGCCGCGCGCCGGCGGTGGTTATCTGATCTCGTACCGCCAGCACGTGCCCGGGGAGCCGGCACACGCGGATGCGCCACTGACCACGATCTCGGCGAACCGCCTGATCCTGTCGGCAGGCACGTTCGGCAGCACCTATCTCCTGCTGAGCAACCGGGCGCAGTTCCCGGGTCTCAGCCGGACGCTGGGCTCGCATTTCTGCAGCAACGGCGACCTGCTCACCTTCGCCTTGCGCTGCTCGAAGCAGACCGCGAACGGCAAGCAGCCGTGGGCGCTCGACGGCAACTATGGCCCGGTCATCACCAGCTCGCTGCACATGCCAGACGCGCTGGACGGTGGCAGTGGCCGCGGCTTCTACATCGAGGATGCGGGCTACCCCGCCTTCATGTCCTGGCTGGTGGAGACCGCCGGCTTCGCCGCGACGCTCGGGCGCGCCCAGCGCCTGGCCTGGCGCCGCCTGCTTTCGGCATTCGGCATCAACACCACCACCAACCTGAGTGCGGACATCGCCAACCTGCTCGGTACGGGCAACCTGTCTGCCTCATCCATTCCCTTGCTGGGCATGGGGCGCGACGTGCCCGACGGCAACCTCAGCCTGGAGGATGGACTGCTCTCCAGCGACTGGAGCATCAAGCGGTCGTCGCCATTCTTCACCCGGCTGACCGACACCATGCGTGCGATCACCGAGGAGGCCTGGGGCGGCTCATTCCAGAGCAATCCCACCTGGCATCTCGGCCGCCGCATCATCACCGTGCACGGGTTGGGCGGCGCGCCGATGGGCCGCAACGCGGACGAGGGCGTGGTCAACGAATACGGCGAGGTTTTCGGCTATCCCGGCTTCTACGTCGCGGACGGCTCGATCATGCCCGGCCCGGTAGGTACCAACCCGTCGCTGACCATAGCGGCGCTGGCCGACCGCTTCGCCGACCGCATCACCGAGCCGCGAGGGGTTGTCGCCTGAGTCTGGGCGGTGTTCCCGGAACGTGACGGCGTGGATGACCGCAGCACGTCATTGGCTTCGTGGAGATGCCGCAGGTTCCGCGCCGCCTTGATTCACAGCTTGTCGAATTCCCGTTTGAGGTCGTAGCCCTTGTCGGTGACGATGCGCTCGAGGGTGCGCACGCGTTGCTCCAGCTCATCGATGCGGGTCTGGTAATGCGGGTTTTCGCGTGGCTCCATGTGCTTCAGGCGCAGGTGGTCCCGGATGATTCGCCCCCCGAAGACGATGATGATGATGCTCAGGACAAAGATTTGACCGTGTTCCATCGTTGATTCCTAGTGTTCCAGATCGCGGAATTGGCGATCAAGATCGTATCGACTCGACGTGACGTAGCCTTCCATGTGCTGCAACTTCATGTCCAGCTCGCGAAAGCGGTGGCGCACGTCGCGGAAGGTTCCGCCCGCCGAGCGCCTGACGCTGCGCCAGTATTCCTCGTCGGCATCCCAGGTGTAGGGCGTGTCCGGCTTGGTTGGAAGCATGAAGCCGAGGACGAGGTATGCGACCAGCGTGAGTGCGTTGAACCAGAGCAGCGCAATGATCGCCAGGACGCGGACGACGGTGACGTTCCAGCCGAAATAATCGGCTACGCCGGCGCATACGCCCATGAGCTTGCCGTGCTGCGGGTCGCGGTAAAAGCGCTGCGCGCGCCAGGTTCCGTCGTCTCTCATGACTCAGCTCCGGTGCCGGCGTGATTGCCAGAAGCTGCGTTCATCGCCGTCGCCACAATAGCGCAGCGGGCGCTCGGGCATGATCAGCGCAGCCACGATATAGGCCACAGCCACCGACACCGGGAAGTACCAGGCCAGTGCCAGGGTTGCGACCCGTGTCAGCCACACCGGCCAGGCGAAACGTTCGGCGATGCCCGCGCATACACCTAGGATCACACCGTGTTCCGGATCGCGATACAGCCGGCGTTGCCGGTATTCGTTCCACGAACGGTTCATGCCTTGTCCCTCCAGGTGGGTGTCTGTGTATCCAGAATGGTTTCCAGCGTCTTCACGCGTTCTTCCATCCGGTTGGCGATACGCCACAAATCAGCAAGCATCTGTTCGTCCTCGCGCGTCAGGCCCTGCGCGCGCCGGCGCTGCGTCGTGTAGTGCATGATCAGCCACAGCGGAGCGACGAAGATGCAGAAGAGTGCGAAAATGGCCGTAAAGTCCATGGCGCCTTACTCCGCGTTGGCAGGCTTTCCCGGGCTCATGCGTGCTTTCAGTGCAGCCAGTTCGGCCTCGACGTGGTCATTGGTTTCCAGGTCCGCGAACTCGCGGTCGAGATCGTGCTGCTTGCCCAGGTCGTAGGCTTCGACCTTGCCTTCCATGTGCTCCAGCTTGCGCTCGTAGTGCTCGAACCGGCCCAGGGCATTGTTGATCCGCTCGTCGTGGGTCCGGCTGCGTGCCTTCAGGCGGTTGCTCGCCGTGTGCTGACGGGTCTCGAGTGCCTTCTGGCGGTGCTTGGCATCGGCCAGCTTGTCTTGCAGCGCGGCAATGTCGTCGTTGAGTTTGGCCAGGCCCAGTTCGACCTCCGTGGACTGCTCCTTGAGCAAGTCCTGCGCGTCGTCCATGCGCTTTTTTTCGGCAAGAGCCGCCTTGGCCAGGTCGTCCCGTCCCTTGGTGATGGCCAGTTCGGCCCGACGCTGCCACTCGTCGGCCTCGCGCTGCGCGTAGATGATGCGTCGCTCCAGTTCCTTGCGGTCGGCAATTCCGCGTGCCGCGGCGGAGCGGACTTCCACCAGGGTGTCCTCCATCTCCTGGATGATCAGCCGTACCACCTTCTCCGGTTCTTCAGCCTTGTCCAGCATCGCGTTGATGTTGGAGTTGATGATGTCGCTCATTCTCGAAAAAACGCCCATGTTGCTCACCTCGTGAAGTGAAGGACCGCAGGGTCTTTAGAGCAGGGGTCGTGCCAAATGGCTGATGATGTGCAACATATTGATAAATATAAAGTTATGCATGAATGTCCGGCAGTGGTCATGCTTCATGATGGATTGTTTGACTTATATATGGTTAAAATGGCGAATATTAAGTGACAATGGCTTTTGCCAAGCAGTACACCCATCCCGACCCCGATCCTCATCGTGATGCCCCATGCCGGATACGCTGTCATCGGAAGCGCCAACCACAACCATGTTGGGCGAGTCGCCAGCCTTCCTGGATCTGCTGGAACATGCCTCGCGTGTCGCCGCCGTAAACAAGCCGGTGCTGGTCATCGGCGAACGCGGCACCGGCAAGGAACTGATTGCGGCACGACTGCATTATCTGTCGCCGCGCTGGCAGGCCCCGCTGGTCAAGTTGAATTGCGCGACCTTGACCGAAGCGCTGCTTGAGACCGAGTT
Organism: Lysobacterales bacterium; assembly: GCA_017305055.1. Lineage (GTDB taxonomy): Bacteria > Pseudomonadota > Gammaproteobacteria > Xanthomonadales > Rhodanobacteraceae > Rhodanobacter. Next base: position 90,066 of record JAFKMZ010000010.1, on the reverse strand, counting down.
GTTCGGCCATGAGGCGGGCGCCTTCACTGGTGCCACCCGCCGCCACGTCGGCCGCTTCGAGCAGGCGCACGGCGGCACGCTGTTCCTCGACGAGCTGGCCACCGTGTCGACGCGCGTGCAGGAAAAGATCCTGCGTGCGGTCGAGTACGGCCAGTTCGAGCGCGTCGGTGGCGGCGAGACGCTGACCGTGGATGTGCGCATTGTCGGGGCCACCAGCGGGGACCTGCCGGCCGCCGTGCGGGCCGGAACGTTTCGTGCCGACCTGCTCGACCGGCTGGCCTTCGACGTGCTGACGGTGCCTCCACTGCGCGCGCGCGCGGGAGACATCATGCAATTGGCCGAGCATTTTGCCGTCGACATCAGTCGCGAATTGGGCCGAAAACTCTTCGCCGGTTTCACCGGGTCCGCCCGTATGGCGCTGATCCATTACGCCTGGCCGGGGAATGTGCGTGAACTGAAAAACGTCGTCGAGCGCTCAGTGCATCGCAGCGCAGCCGCCGCGCCGGTCGACACCATCGTCTTCGATCCCTTCGCTTCCGCCTTTCGACCTCCGGCGGAGGCTGTCGCGGACGATGTCGCCGCGCCACCGGCGGAAGAATCCATCCCTCTCCCATGCGACATCAAAGCGCAAGTCGCCATCCTGGAAGTCGATCTGATCAGGCGCGCCCTGGCCGAGGCCCGCTATAACCAGACCGAAGCCGCACCGCTGCTGGGCCTGAGCTATCACCAGTTGCGCGCGCTGTTGCGCAAGCACGGCATGGTGAAATCACGCGGCAGCCACGATGGCTCGGCGACGGCATGACCTGGGATGCCGGCCAGGGTGGACGTCGACCGATGCCACGAGCGCATGATCGGCAACGACGCCGTGGTGACGTGAACACCGACCCGCCAACACCGACCCGATTGCGTCCCTGGTGTGGTGGTGCAACGCTGGCAGCCTGCGCCGGGTTGCCTGCACGACGATGGGAGCGTGCACGTGACCTTGCGTTTCACCGCGACGCCGATGACGGAGCTTCCCCATGCTGAAAACCTGCCTGTGCCGCCTCGCCTGGCTGCTGTTGTTGCCGATATGTGCCATGCCAGGATTCGCCGCCAGTCCGGCCCCCGTGCTCCTGACCCACGCGACCGTGATCGACGGCACCGGGGCACCGCCGCAGGCGAACATGACCATTGCGCTGGACGGCCAGCGCATCACGGCCGTCTATCCGGATGGCAGCCGCGCGACACCGAAGGGCGCCCAGATCAAGGATCTCAGTGGGCGCTTTGTCGTCCCCGGCCTGATCGACTCGCACGTGCACCTGACCGGCGCCGAGCCTGACATCGCGCACTACGCAACCCACCTTCAAGCGCTGGTCCGCGGTGGCGTCACCGCGGTCCGCGACATGGCGGGCGACGATCGCCTGGTGGCCTATCTTGCGGGGCAGGCCAATTCCAACCTGATACCGTCACCGGACATTTTCTATGTCGCCTTGATGGCCGGGCCTTCCTTCTTTGCCCAGGATGTGCGCGCGCAGGGTTCGACGGTCGGCGTGCCGCTCGGCACGGCGCCATGGATGCGCGCGATCACCGCCAATACCGACCTGCGCCTGGCCGTGGCCGAGGCCAAGGGCACCGGCGCGACCGCGCTCAAGCTGTATGCGAACCTGACCCCGGACCTGGTGGCGAAGGTCACGGCCGAGGCGCACCGCCAGGGCATGCAGGTGTGGGCGCACGCGACGATTTTCCCGACCCGGCCGGGCGAGGCCGTCGCCGCAGGTGTCGATGTCCTTTCGCACAGTCCGTACCTGGTGTGGGAGGCCGCCGCGGACGTGCCAGCTGACTACCGCGTGCGCGCCAAGGGTGACTTCACGCATATCCGCCCGGATGCGCCGCAGATCGTCGCGCTGCTCAAGACCATGCGCGAGCACGGCACGATCCTCGATGCCACCTTGCTGCCGTTCCTCGACGAGGCGGAGCATCACCCGGAGAAGGTCGGGGCGGGCATCATGCCGTGGAGCTACGCGGTGACCCGCCTGGCACACGAGAGCGGCGTGCTGGTCGATGTCGGCACCGACAGCTCGGGCCTGCCGGCGGGCAGGCAGGGCGTCGACCTGACCGCGCTGCCGCTGGTGCACGCCGAGATGGCGGCGCTGGTGGAGCACTGCGGCTTTACGCCGCTGCAGGCGATCCATGCCGCGACCGCGGTCGGCGCGGCAGCCATGGGCCAGTCCGCGCAGCGCGGCACGATCACCGCCGGCAAGCGTGCCGACCTGGTCGTGCTCGCCGCCGACCCCACCCGGGACATCCACAACACGACGAAGATCGTCTTCGTGGTCAAGAGCGGCCTTATCCAGACCCCAGCCACCGGGACTTGAGACCCGCCTGTCAAGAGATAAGGGATATGCAGGGATATGGCGCCAGCTCAACCTGACCCCAAGCCCAAGACCTGACCCCAAGCCCATTAGGACCTGCCGATGCTCTCAGCTGCTACCGGATTGTTGCTTGCCATGCTCGGCAGTGCCCATCAGGCTACGCCAGTGCCGGCAGCGGCGACTGCCTCGCCGCTGCCGGCAGTACGCATCGATGATGTCACCCGCTTTTATGCCGTTTACGACCGGGCCCACGGCAAGCCGACGGCCGACGCCTTGCAGGTGGGGTATCTCGATCCTGGATCGACGGGCCTGCAGCAGTTCGTGACCGCACGCATCGGCTCCGCGCAGAAATTGGCAATGGCCATCACCAAGTCGCCACAGGATTACGCTGGCGCCCGACGGTGCGTGCAGGCGCTGCCGGCGGTGCGTGAGCGCCTGGGCCCAGTGTTCACCCGGTTGGCGGAACTCGACCCGGACGCGAAGTTTCCACCGGTCACCATCGTCGTCGGACGCAACAACACCGGGGGAACCACCACAGCCGCTGGTGTCACCATTGGCCTGGAGGTCATCTGCCGGGCCGACTGGCTGGACCCCGATGTCGTCGAGCGCCTGGTGCACCTGATCGCGCATGAATACGTGCATGTGCAGCAGCCCGCGGCGCAGGCGGAGCCACCGACCAAGGCGACGTTGTTGTTCCAGTCCCTGGTGGAGGGTGGCGCCGAGTTCATCGGCGAGCTGACCTCGGGCGAAGTCACCAACAGCCACCTGAAACGGTGGACGCGCGATGGGCGTTGTGCGATCGAAAGCCGGTTCCAGGCCCAGGCCACGGGTACCGATACGTCCGGGTGGCTGTACAACGGTCCCGGTACGCCCGAACAGCCCGGCGACCTCGGCTACTGGGTGGGCTATCGCATCGTTCGCGCCTATTACGATCAGGCTAGCGACAAGCAGCACGCGATCCAGGCCATCCTGCGGGTGGACAACGCCAATGCCGCCGATTTCCTCAGGCGCAGCGGCTGGCGCGCGGAGAATGACTGCCGAAGCGCTTAGATGGACATTCCTGCCGTCCGTCACACCGCCGGGCGGTCGCTCAGGCCGGAGCCGGAGCAGGATGTGCCAGGTGTGACGTCAGTCGGGATCGTCAATCTTCCACGTCAAGCATGAGGCGTGGCCTGACTTGGTCCTCAGGTGCACGTCGTTGCGGCCAGGCCATTCGCATCGCTCGGACTCATCGCGCACGGGTGGGCTGGCCATCTGGCCCGGATGGCTGCGTTCCGGGCCGGTGGCACAGCGGCTACTTCGGCGCGTACAGCTGCGACAGGTAGTCCGGCGCGCCCTCGGTACGCACCAGGTGCGGATACTTCAAGCCGTCGTGGTAGTCGACCTGCAGTGTCCTGAACTCGTCGAAATCCTTCACCAGCAGGGTGATTGGCGTGCTGCCGCCCTTGGCGGCGGTGATTGCCTGCTTCAGGTTGTCGGCACTGAAGTCCTTGCCGTCGACGCCGACGATGGTCATGCCCGGCGCCAGGCCGGCCTTGAACGCCGGCCCGTTCCAGCGCACGTCGCGCAACCCGCCCTTGTCGGTGGCCGTGAAGCCCACCGAGTAGGTGAAGTCGATCGCGTGATAGCGCTTCTGCAGCGCACCGACGATGTCGGATGGCTTGTCCGTATAGACCAGCTTCCAGCCCTCGGCGGCGATGCCGTCGGTGATCTTGTCGTGGCCGTCCAGGCGCGTGCGCAGGAAGCTCTTCCAGTCGTACGGGGCGATCTGGTTGAGCGTGGCGACGACGTCGTCGAAGGTATAGGTATTGATGTCCCAGGCACCGTTGTCCATGCCGTAGAACGCGCGGGCGAAGTCATCCAGCGCGTGCTTGCCGTGGCTGAGCGCGCGCAGCTTGGCATCCACCGCCAGCCAGATCATCTGGCCGCCTGAGTAGTAGTCCTCGCTCATCTGGTAGTTGCGGTAGGGCAGCGGCGCACGCTGGGCGATGACCGGGTCGTTGGTGGTGTCCTGGATGTTGCGCCAGGTCAGCATGCCGGGCCGGTTCATGTCGTACGTCGCGGCGACGTTGGCGAGCTTGTCCAGGCCGGTTTCCTTGCTCTCCAGCCCGGCGCGCACGGCAATCACGTTGCCCCAGAACTGCGTCTGGCCCTCGTACACCCAGAGCAGGCTATCGCCCATCGGGACGTTGAAGTTCGGCGTCCACAGGTCGGCCGGGCGGCGGTACTTGCCGTTCCACGAATGGTTGAACTCGTGGGTCAGCAGGTCGCGCGGCGTCTTCAGGTCCCACTTGGTGAAGAAATCCGCACCGGTGCCGTCCTCGCTGGAGCGGTGATGCTCAAGGCCCTTGCCGCTCATCTTGTCGGACAGGGAAAACAGGAAATCGTAGTGGTCGAAATGGAAGGCGCCGTAGAGCTTGTCCATCTGGGTCACGATGTTGCGCAGCGCCTTGACCTGGTCGGGTGTGGTCTTGATGTCCTCTGGCGTGTCGCCGACGATGTCCATGTGCACCGGCTGCTTCGCGCCGGGCGCCAGGTCCAGGCGCGAGAAATACTTGCCGGCAAACATGGGCGAATCGACCAGGTTGGTGTAGTCGATCGGCTTGAACGTCGTGGTGTCGCTGCTGCGACTGGCCACCTCGAGCGCGGTGCCGAACTGCCAGCCCGCGGGCAGGGTCACACTGGGCACCACCTGGATCCGGCTGCCGTAGTAGCCAGCCGGGTAGATCGAAACCTTGCTCCACGACAGGTCGAGCATTTCCGGCGTCATGCGGATGGAGCCCTCGCCCTTGTTCTGCGAGGACAGGAACTGGAAGTCCACGTCGATGCTGCTGGCGCCCGCCGGCACATCGACCAGGAAGGCGAAGACGTTGTACTTGTCGCGGGTCCACGTGAGTCTCTTGCCATTCGCGCTGACCACGAGGCTGGCAACCTTGCGGATCGGACCGCTGGGCTCGTGGTCGCCGGGGATCCACGCCGGATACAGCAGGTACATTGGGCCAGCCTTGGCCGGGATGGTCTCGTGCACGGTGAAGATGCGATGGCCGGTGTCGGTGGCATCGACGTGCACGGTCATGGTGCCGGGGTAGGGGACGTCCTGCGGCGGCGGCACGTTGTCGCTGCGCGACTGCGCCTGCGGCGTTCCGGCCTGTGCCAGCAGTGGGACAAGACCGGACAGCGCGGCCACCAGGGCCGAGGCAAGCAGGCTGGATTTCATCTTGGCGACTCCCGAAGCGGCCGCCCCAGGCGGCCTTGGCAACATACTGCGCGGTCGTGGCGACCGGTATGCTCCGGAAGTCATGGGTGGCGAGGTTTGCGCCATCGACCAAGGCCTGGCGGCGCAGCGGCAGCGTTGACCCCTCTCGCGTGGCTCCGCCGGGGAGAGGGTTGGCTTGAGGAGGTGAGCTCCGGTTTGGCGGCATCCCATTCGGAGTGCAGACGCCGAAGTCGCCCCTCCCACACGAGGCGCCAGACGAGACTGCGCGCCTCAGGCCTGCGGCGCGTCGCCCAAGTTGTACTTCATGATGCGGCCGTGTGGGCCATTGCGGTCGCGCTCCAGCGCATAGACCTCGCCACCCGGGCCGCGCGCCTGCGCGAGGACGGCGTCGATGTCCTGGCGGTCCTGTGCCGACAAGGCCAGGGAGGCGAGTTGCAGCGTGTCCTGCAGGTGGCCGGCATGGCGTGCGCCGACGATGACGCCGGCGACCAGCGGCTGCCCGAGCACATGGCAGGAGGCGACGTTGGCGATGCTGGCGCCGTGGCGGTCAGCCACCTTGCGCAGCGTGCGCAGCAGCTGCTGGAACAGGTCCCAGCCGCCGAATTCGTCGATGATCAGCTTGTATTTGACCAGGGAGCGGTTCTCGAGCGCGGCTTGCGGTTCCGCCCGGCCGAGCCAGGCATCGCTGAGGAAGCCCCCAGCCAGCGTGCCGTAGCAGAGCAGGCGGGTGCCGAGCCGCCCGCAGGTGTCGCTCAGGCGCCCGGCCGGGCGGTGGTCGAGCAGCGAATACTGGACCTGCAGCGTGGCGAAGCGCACGCCGGCATCGGCCATCTCCTGCACGTGGTCGGCGTCGAAATTGGTGCCGCTGACCAGGTCGATCTTGCCCTCGGCCTGCAGTTCGCGCAGGTGCAGGGCGGTCTCGACATACCGTGGCTCCGCGTAGTCCCACCAATGGAACTGCACCAGGTCGAGCCGCTCCATGCGTAGGCGGTGCAGCGAGCGCTCGATGATGCGGCGCACGTCGGCCGCGGTGATGCGCGGCAGCAGGTCGATGTCCGGCACGAACTTGGTGTGGATCTTCAGCCGCGACAGCGCATCCGCGCCACGGCGCTGGAGCATGGCCGCGCGGAAGTTGCCGTACAGTTCCTCGACGCCGGTGTAGATGTCGGCGCAGTCGAACGTGGTGATTCCGGCGTCGTAGAACGCGGCCAGGTCGTCCGTGACGTGCGCGCGGTCCACCGCACCATGATCGCCGGCCAGCTGCCAGCCGCCGCGGATGATGCGTGAGATCACGTAGCCGGGCTTGATGGCGAAGGTTTCCGGCGTGGTCATGGCGCCGGCTTCCGCGCAACCGTGACTTCACCGTGGTGGAAGCGCCGGCGACCGAGCCGGGTGATGCGCAGGCGCGACGGGCAGTTGGGATCGGGGCAGGCGACTTCGGCGTCCGTACTCATCCAGTCGTTGGCGTCGGTCACCCGTTGCTTGGCCGCCAGCAGCGGCAGCACCGCAGCCAGCGAGTAGATCGAAAAGCCCTGGCCGTCGGGGAGATGCAGCAGCTCGCCGCGCAGCTCGAAGCTGTCGCCGACCCTGGCCGAGCAGTACAGCTTCGCGCCGGGCGGGGCCACCACCTCGACCTTCAGGTCGTAGAGTTCAAAGGCGTCGTCGTCGGCTGGGGACATCAGGTTCTCCGGGCACGGATCGCGGCCAGCAGCACCAAGGCAGCCAGCAGATAGGAAACCACTACTGTAAAGCTGATGGCCGGGCCGAGCCCGGCGGCGGCACCAAACACATGGTCGCCGGCCAGCGCCACCGCGGTGGGCCCGAAGCCGGCGCCAATCGCGACGTTGAGGAAGAAACTGATGGCCATGGCCTGGCCGCGCATGCGGTTGGGCGTGGCATCGAGGATGGCGGACAGGCCCGAGGCGGTGACCACGGCCGACAGCGCGAAATAGACCGGTACCGCGAGCATGACGCCCGAGGCGCTGTGGCTGTTGATCATCACCGCCGCCGGCAGCGTGGCCAGCACGGCGAGGCAGCACAGCTCGGTCTTGCCCCTGGGGCCGCGCCAGCGGGCAAAGCGGTCGGCCAGCGCACCGCCGGCAAGCATGCCGCCACCGTAGCCGAGCATGAGCAGCAGGCCGAGCTGGACGCCGACCCGCGCCGGGTCCGCGGCAAACTCCCGGATCAGCAACGAGGGCGCCCAGGCGCCGACCGCGTTGTCCACCATCGAGGCGATCGCCACGGCAATGAACACCGGTGCCATGCGCCGCAACAGGCGTGGCAGGGTGTCGGTGGCCAGCGCCGGCGACTCCGCGGCAGTGAACATCTGGTCGTGGCGGCGCACCGGCTCGCGGATGGTCAGCAGCAACAGCGGCCAGAGCAGGCTCGGCAAGCCCACGGCCAGGAACACCAGCCGCCACTGCGGCCAATCTGCCACCGGCGTGGCGGCAAACAGGCCGGCGCGGACCAGGTCGAGCACGCCGCCGCCAATCAGGATCGAGCCGCCGATGCCCACGGCGATGCCGGTGAAGAAGGTGCCGACCGCCAGGCCCCGATGCTTCGGTTCGAAGGTGTCGCTGATCAGCGAGATGGCCGCCGGCGACAGCACCGCCTCGCCGAGGCCGACCACCACGCGGGCGGCGAACAGCATGGCAAACGATGGCGCCACCGCGCACATCAGGGTGCCCACGCTCCAGATCAGCACCCCGGCGACGATCAGGTTGCGCCGCGACGTGCGGTCGGCGAGGAAGCCCAGCGGGATGCCGGCCACGCCGTAGACCGCGGCGAACGCCACGCCCAGCAGCAGGCTCATCTGCGTGTCGCTGATGGCAAGGTCCTGGCGCACCGGATCGACCAGCAGGCTCAGCACCTGGCGGTCCGTGTAGGCGAGCACGGCGGTCGCAAACAGGATCAGCAGCACCGAGCAGGCGCGCGCGATACCAGGATAGGGCGGGCTGACGGACGCGGCGTCGTTCATGCGTCAATGTGCCGTGGAACGGGCGGCATGGACATTCCCTGGATTTGCGAGTCGCCAAGTCTGCCGCAAATCACGGCTGAAATCCCTGGCTGCGCGCGCCAGGCCGGGTACCGCGTGCGGATGGGCTATGGCGGGCGCTGGCGCCTGCGGCGACGCGTCAGGCGTGGACATCTGCATGCCGGGCATGGCACCCGTCGTGGCCGCGGGCGCGGGTGCTGCCATGGCGCCATGGCCTTCCACTCCCGCGGCATCGGCGGTGAGCTGGCGATATTCGTCCACGCCCATGCGCGGCTGCTTTTGCAGATACGCCACCATGGCCCAGATCTTCTGGTCGTCGTGGGTCTTGCCCCAGGCCGGCATCGCGGTGAGCTTGATGCCGTGCTTGATGATCCAGAAGGCCTCGGCCGGGCGCGGCGCGAAATGGGTCAGGTTCGGCGGCTCGGGATACAGGCTGTCGCGCAGCTCCGAATCGCCCATGCCCGGCGCCAGGTGGCAGCCGGTGCACATCTCCTGGTAATGCTCGGCACCCAGCTTGACCAGCGCCGGGTCATCGAGGTTCGGGACCTGGATCTGTGCGGCGCGGGTGGTGATGGAGCGCTCGCGCAGCACGTTGATGAGCTTGGAGGTGACTGCCCAGTGCGGCGAATCGGCGCCGATGTTGTACGTCCCCGACCAGATCCAGATCCCGAGTCCGATCACCACCAGCACGATCAGCACGATCAATGACTTGAGGGCTCGCATGTCGATGCACTCCGCTGTCGGGACCGCTTCATGCTACGCGCCCGCTGCTCCGCCTGCAGCGACGCCCAGACCACGCGCGCTGTTTCTGGGTGTTTGGCGTTGCCGTGATACTCGATCAAGAGCGTTTCGCGCGCCGGAGGCGCACGAAGGCTCTTGAACTGAAAGCCAGGCGCGAGCCGGAACGAGGGGGTAGTGGGAGCACAGCGTGCTATCGGGATTTCAGGAGGCCCAGCCGGATCAGGCTCTCGGCGGTGGCGACGATCGCCTCCTGCGCCGGGCGGGGTTGCCAGCCGAGCAGGCGCTGCGCCTTGGCAGCGGTGGCGTTCCGCGCCTGGCCGAGTTCCGGCAGGATCTGCCGGACGTTGGCGTCCCAGAGTGCCGCCACGCGCACCAGCCAGTCCGGCAGTTGGCGTGTGGGTGCGCGGCGTGCGGCAGCGCCGAGCCGCTCCTTCAGCAGACGCGCCATGTCCAGCAGTGTCATGAAGTCACCGGCGAGGGCGAGAAAGCGCTCGCCGCTGGCGGCGGGGTCGGTCATGGCACGCAGGTGCAGATCGGCGACGTCGCGCACGTCGACGGCGCCAAACTGGATGCGCGGGCAGCCCGGCAGGGAGCCGTCCAGCAGGCGCTGGATCAGCATGATCGAGGTCGAATAGTCCGCGCCGAGCACCGGGCCGAAGACCATCACCGGGTTCACCATGGCCAGCTCGAGGGCTCCGCCTTCGTGGTCGAGGAAGTCCCAGGCGGCGCGCTCGGCCAGGGTCTTGGATTTCGCATACGGCTGCACTCCGGGCGCGTCCGTTCGGGTCCAGTCGCTTTCGTCGAAGGGCGTGGACCGTGGCGGGTGGCCATAGCCGATGGCGGCAAACGACGAGGTCAGCACCACGCGCCGCACGCCACCATCGCGCGCGGCGCGCAGGACGCGCAAGGCGCCCTCGCGTGCCGGCACGATCAAGTCGTCCTCGTGTTTGGGCAGCGTGGCCGGGAAGGGCGAGGCCAGGTGCAGCACATAATCGCAACCGGCCACGGCTTGCGCCCAGCCGGCGTCGTGTTCCAGGTCGGCGACCGCGAATGACAGCCGGTCGCCGGGTTCGGCGCCACCCTGCCGCAGGAGCTCGCGCACCTGTCCAGCGCGATCGGGACGGCGCACGCTGGTGCGCACGGCGTGGCCCGCGGCCAGCAGGTGCAGGATCGTGCGGCTGCCGATGAAGCCCGAGCCGCCGGTAACCAGGACCGTACCCATGGATGGCTTGCCTCCGTTGCGGACCAGGCCGATCGGCCCGTTGCCGGCATGCTACCTGCACGTCGGCACGCCATGCGCCAACGCGGCGCGGGTGCGACGCCAACCGGGCGCCCAGGCAGGCATGCTCGGCCGCCCCGCTACAGAGTGGCCGCGCTTGGTTAAGATGACGCATTGCCGTAGGTCAGCAGGAGAGTGCGAGTGATCATCAAGCCCCGAGTGCGTGGATTCATCTGCATCACCGCCCATCCTGTCGGTTGCGAGCGCAACGTGCGCGAGCAGATCGCGGTGACGCGGGCTGCTGGCCATGCTGGCAACGGGCCGAAGCGCGTGCTGGTCATTGGCGCCTCCACCGGCTACGGCCTGGCCTCGCGCATCACCGCCGCGTTCGGCTACGGCGCGGCCACGCTCGGCGTGTTCTTCGAGAAGCCCAGCACCCACGACAAGACAGGCACCGCCGGCTGGTACAACGCCGCCGCGTTCGACCAGGCGGCCAAGCAGGCCGGGCTGTTTGCGAAGTCGATCAACGCCGACGCGTTTGCCAACGAGACCCGCGCCAAGGCCATCGAAATCATCAAGAACGAGATGGGTGGCTTCGTCGACCTGGTGGTGTACTCGCTGGCCTCGCCGGTGCGCAAGCTGCCCGATACCGGCGAGGTGGTGCGCTCGGCGCTGAAGACCGTCGGCGAGACCTTCACCGCGACCTCGGTCGACACCAACAAGGACACGGTGATCACGGCCAGCGTGGAGCCGGCCACCGAGCAGGAGATCGCCGACACGGTCAAGGTGATGGGCGGCGAGGACTGGGCGCTGTGGATCGAGGCGCTGAGCCAGGCCGGCGTACTCGCTCCGCACGCCAGGACCGTGGCCTACAGCTACATCGGCACCGAGATCACCTGGCCGATGTACTGGCACGGCACGCTCGGCCACGCCAAGCAGCATCTCGACAGGACCGCGCAGGAGCTGCGCAGCCGCTACGCCAGCCAGGGGCTCGACGCCTACGTCAGTGTGATGAAGTCGGTGGTGACACAGGCCAGCGCCGCGATCCCGGTGATCCCGCTGTACGTGTCCATCGCCTTCAAGGTGATGAAGGAGAAGGGTATCCACGAGGGGCCGATCGAGCAGGCCAACCGCCTGTTCCGCGACCGCCTGTACCGCGCGGACGGCGCCGCGCCGCCCACCGACGACGAGGGCCGCCTGCGCCTGGATGACTGGGAGCTGCGCGAGGATGTGCAGGAGCCGTGCAAGAGCGTGTGGCCGACCGTCACCACCGAGAACCTGCGCCAGGTCACGGACTACGACGGCTACAAGCACGAGTTCCTCAAGCTGTTCGGCTTCGACCGCGCCGACGTCGACTACGACGCTGACGTCGACCCGATGCGGGAGTTCGACTGCGTCCAGCTCTGACATCAGGGCTTTGTCCGGCAGTCGACAGGTTCGCGACCGCTTGCATTGGCGCTTGGACAACGTCGAGCGCGGCCGTCTGGCCCGCGTATTGTGCATGCCCATAAAAGGCATCATCCTGCCCAATATGGGTAGCACCGAAAAGCGGGCCGGATACAAGGGGCGGCAGCGCGTGGCCGAAACGGTCCCGCAATATGCTGTGGACGCGGAGCCATCCATTGGCCTGGCCGATGCGCTGTTCACCACCGGTCAACAGCGTGTGCTCGGGCTGTTGTTTGGCCAGCCGCAGCGCAGCTTCACCGTCAGCGACATCATTGCCGCCACCGGCACCGGCTCCGGTGCCGCCCAGCGCGAAGTCGCCAAGCTGCTTGCGAGTGGCCTGGTGACCATGCGCCCAGTGGGCAACCAGAAGCACTACCAGGCCAACGCCGAGGCGCCAATCCATGCCGAACTGGTCGGCATCATCCGCAAGACCGTTGGTCTGGCCGAACCGTTGCGCGAGGCACTGGAGCCGCTGGCAGGCAAGATCACGGCGGCTTTCGTCTACGGTTCCGTCGCCAAGCGCAGCGACACGGCCGGCAGCGACATCGATCTCATGGTGCTCTCCGACTCGCTCACCTACGCCGACATCGTTGGCGCCTTGCATCCGGTGGTCGGGCAAGTGGGCCGAGAGATCAACCCGACGCTGTACTCGCGCGCCGAACTTGCCAAGCGGATCAGGCAAGGCAATGCCTTCGTTTCGCGCGTGCTGGAGCAGCCCAAGGTGTGGGTGCTGGGGGGCGAAAGTGACCTCGGCGCTGGATAAGCTGGCAGGTCCGGGCAAGCCGCTGAAGGCCGAACCGCCGGATGCCTCCGAGCTCAGTGGGGCGACCGCGGCGGGTGGATGGTGCTGTCGATTGCCCATCACCCTGCAGTGGGCTAGCATCTTTCCATAAAGCCATACTTATGGAGGTGACCATGAAAACCACGCTCGAACTTCCTGATGAGCTCATGCGCCATCTGAAGGTGCGCGCCGCGCAGACCGATCGCACCCTCAAGGACGTGGTGACCGATGTGATCCGCCGCGGCCTGGAGGCGGTGCCAGCGGCGAGCGATACCGACCCCCTGCAAGCCTGGGCCGCGAAGCTGGTGACCGGTGCCGATGGCAGCATCCGCAACCCCGACGGTATCGACGATCTGGAATTTTTTGCTGCGCTCGACGGCATTCGCGAGCAAAGCCGTCAGCAATCGCCGCGCGATCCGTTTGCGGATGCCGGATGATGCGTCTGCTCGATACCAATGTGCTGAGCGAACTCGTCCGCGCGCGGCCCGATCCGGTCGTGGTGGGCCAGTTGCGGCAACACCACAGCCGTGAGCTGTTCGCCTCCGTCATCACGCGCTATGAACTGCGTTATGGCGCCAGCCTGCGCCAGGATGCCGAAGCGTTCTGGGCGCGCTTGCAGCACAGCATCATGCCGGTGGTCACCTGGCTGCCGGTGACCCAGGCCATTGCCGAGCGAGGCGGCGTGATTGCCGCCGCGCTGCGCCGCGCCGGCCGTACCTGTGGCGATCTTGATCCTCTGCTCGCCGCCACGGCGCTGGAGCATGACTTGACCTTGGTCACGCGCAACGTCAAGCACTTCGAGCAGGTGCCGCAGCTCAGCATTGAAAACTGGTTCAAGGAAACTTGAGCGTGGTGCGACCGAACCGCACATCGCGCAAGCACCGAGTCTGCGACCAGTGTTCGACCGTCGCATGGGCTGGAATGCATGCATCGTGACCGGTCCCGGTCGCGGCATGTGAGACGCTTGCGGCTAAGCTTGGGGAACTGCGTACAGGGGAATGATCCGTTGGTGATGGACACGTTTGTGCCGTGGGGCGACCGAGGCGGGTGGACCAGGCCATCTGGGCGGGTAAAGGAGTAGTTGCGGCATGGCTTTGCATCCAGAACTTCCGCAGTCGCCTTACGCCATCCTGCGCCCGGATCAGCGCTGGTTTCCGGCGGACGAGGCGCTACGTGATACCGCCTACGAGAAGCTGCTGCCGCCCCTGGTGGCGAAGATCCGCGAGGAGGTCAGCTCTTGGCGCGGGCGTGGTTACGAGGGCGCCTCGGTCACCTCGAAAGCGCTGCTGCGCTGGTGGTTCTCTATCCCACACCAGGTGGAGCAGGCAGACGGCTCGTTGGCATCGTTCGAGTATTACTTCGCGCAGCGCGAAGCCGTCGAAACGGTGATTTGGCTATACGACGTCAGGCAGGTCCGGGACAAATACGACCTGATGCGCTTTGATGCCTCGGGTGCAGTGTCGGCCGGCATGTTCCCGGAAGATTGGCCGCGCTACGTCATAAAGATGGCCACCGGCTCGGGCAAGACCAAGGTGCTGTCGCTGCTCATCGCCTGGTGCTATTTCCACAAGCTGTATGAAGCCGGCTCGGCGCTGGCGCGGAACATCCTGCTGATCGCGCCGAACATCATCGTGCTCGATCGCCTGCGTACCGACTTCGACGGCCTGAAGATCTTCTTCAACGACCCGGTACTGCCCGACAACGGCTTCGAAGCGCGCAACTGGCGCGACGACTTCCAGTTCACCCTGCACGTGCAGGACGAAGTGCGCATCGTGCGGCCGGTCGGCAACCTGTTCCTGACCAACATCCATCGCGTGTACCTCGGCGACGTGGTGGAACCGTCGCTGGACGACGACGACCTGCGCGACTATTTCCTCAGTCCGTTCGGCCCCAAACCCGTCGGCAAGACCACCGACAGCAAGACCGATCTCGGCGAAGTCGTGCGTGAGATCGACGAACTTGCCGTATTCAACGATGAGGCCCATCACGTCCACGACGAACGCATGGCCTGGTTCAAGTCCATCCAGGACATCCATCACCGCATGCTGCAGAAGGACGGCCGCCTGTCATTGCAGATCGACGTCACCGCCACGCCCAAGCACAACAATGGCTCGATCTTCGTGCAGACCGTGTCCGACTACCCGCTGGTCGAGGCGATCCACCAGAACGTGGTCAAACACCCGGTGCTGCCCGACCGCGCAAGCATCGACCGCCTGACCGAGCACAACAGCGCGCTGTTCACCGAGCGCTATGGCGATTACCTGCAGCTCGGCGTGGAGGAATGGCGCAAGAGCTACGCCGAGCACGAGAAGCTGGGCAAGAAGGCCGTGCTGTTCGTGATGGTCGACGACACCCGCAACTGCGACGAGGTCGGCGCCCACCTGGAAAAGATCTGTCCCGAGCTGGCCGGTGGCGTGCTGGTCATCCACACCAAGAACAACGGCGAGATTTCCGAAGCCGCCTCCGGCAAGAAGCGCGAGGAGCTGGAGACGCTGCGCAAGGCCTCCAACGACATCGACGGTTGGGACAGCCCATACAAGGCGATCGTCTCGGTGCTGATGCTCAAGGAGGGCTGGGACGTGCGCAACGTCACCACCATCGTCGGGCTGCGAGCGTACACATCCACCTCCAACATCCTGCCCGAACAGACCCTGGGTCGGGGCCTGCGCCGCATGTACTTCGGCAGCGGCATGCCGGAATACGTGTCAGTCATGGGCACGGCCGCCTTCATGGAGTTTGTCGAGGCGATCAAGAGCGAAGGCGTCGAGCTGGAACGCGCGCCCATGGGCAAGGGCGCCGAGCGCAAGGACTCGCTGGTGGTGGAAGTGGATGCCGGCAACCCCGCCAAGGACATCGGCGCGCTGGACATCGCGCTGCCCCGGCTCACCCGCCGCTACAACCGCGAATACCACGAACTGTCCATGCTCGAGCCGGCTGGCTTCTACAACGTGCCGTTGCCGCTGAAACCTTTCCCGCCGGAAGAAACCCGCCACATCACCTTCAAGACCATGCTCGATGGCAACGAGCACCACAGCATCGAGCTGGATGCGGGCGGCCCAGTGGATTACCGCTCGGTGGTGTCGTTCTTTGCGCGTCAGCTGATCAAGGACCTGAAGCTGGTTGGCGGCTACGAGCTGCTCTACCCGCGCGTGCGCGACTTCATGCGCGACCACTTGTTCGAAGGAAGCCCGGTCGACCTTGAAGACCCGCAAGTGCTACGCAATCTCGCCGAACCGGCCGTCGGCAAGATCCTGTTCGACAACTTCACCAAGGCGATCAACGCGCTGACCGTGCGCGACGCCGGTGCGCCCACGGTGGACGGCTACCTGCGTTTGCGCGACACCCGCCCGTTCCGAACCGAAAACCGGCCCTACCTGGTGCCGGTGCGCTCGCTGTTCAACAAGATCGTGGGCGAACCCCAAGCGGGCGGCTTGGAAATGGCCTTCGCCGCGTTCCTCGATGGCGCGCCCGACGTGGCCGCCTTCGCCAAGAACTACCTCGCCGTCGGCTTCAAGATCGACTACGTCAGGGCCAATGGCGAGCTGTCCCACTACATCCCCGACTTCATCGTCAAGACCGGCAATGGCATCGTCTGGATCATCGAGACCAAGGGCCGCGCCGAACTCGACCTGCCGCAGAAAATGCAGCGGCTGGCGCAATGGTGCGCCGACGCCACCGCGGCCTGCGCAGCCGACACCGGCACCGTCTACCGTTTCGTCTACGTCGATCAGGAAGGTTTCGAGCGGCACCGGCCAGCCACCTTCGCCGCGCTGCCGGCCAGCTTCCGCGACTACCAGCCGGAGCCGGCCGATGCCTGACCAACCGACTCCGCCGCCCGGCGGTGAAATCCTGCTCTATCAGGCCGAGGACGGCCACACCCGCATCGAGTGCCGCTTTCAGGATGAAACCCTGTGGCTGACCCAGGCGCAGCTGGCCGAGCTGTTCCAGACCACGCCACAAAACATCACCCTCCACCTCAAGGCAATCTATGCCGAGGGCGAGTTGTCCGAGTCGGCAACCTGTAAGGCTTACTTACAAGTTCGCCGGGAAGGCGCACGCGAGGTGACCCGCCGCCTGCGCTACTACAGCCTCGAGGCGATCCTGGCGGTAGGCCATCGCGTGCGCTCGCTTCGCGGCACCGCATTCCGCCAGTGGGCCACCGCGCGGCTCGGCGAATACCTGCGCAAGGGCTTCGTCATGGACGACGAGCGCCTGAAGAACCCGCCCGGTCCCGACGTGCCGGACTATTTCGACGAGCTGCTGGAGCGCATCCGCGACATCCGCGCCATCCGCGCAGCCCGCAACGCCGCGATCTCCACGATCGCCATTCCCGCGAACGCGGGGATCCATGCCCGAAGGGCCAACCATGGACAGACAGCCCGCCATCTACATTCTGGCCAGCAAGCCACACGGCACGCTCTACATCGGAGCCACCTCCGATCTGGTCAAGCGCATCTGGCAGCACAAACACGACGTGGTAGCGGGCTTTACGCAAAAATATGGTGTGCACACCTTGGTGTACTTCGAGTTGCACGATCGTATGGAGGAAGCCATCTTGCGCGAGAAGCAGCTCAAGAAATGGCGGCGTCCATGGAAGGTGGAACTGATCGAAGTTGGCAACCCGGACTGGCACGATTTGTGGGAATCCATTCTTTGAGTTGTGCACATCACTTGGACAAGCCTGCCATCCTGGCGTCAGCGCAGCCGTCAGATCCGCGAGCCGCAAGACGGGCATTCCCGCACCGCACGGGACCATCAATCCCGCACCGTACCAGACCGTCATTCCCGCGAAAGCGGGAATCCATCGTGGCTGGCCTAAAAGCATGGATTCCCGCTTTCGCGGGAATGACGGAACTTCGCAGCCCACTCGTCGCACCGGTACGGTTCGATTTCATGTCCCTTCAAAGCGTCAATGCGCGTCCGTGCGCCGTGCCCTTGTGCACGCCAATGACGCGCATCGCATCAGGCAAAATCTAACCATGGCCAAGCCCCCCGCCTACGACCTCACCGACGCCGAAAAGCGCGACCTTACCCAGCTGATCCAGGCCGGCAAGCCGCTGCCGGAGAAGTACCGCTTCATCCTGTTCGAGGACAAGCGTGAGGTTGAGCTGGTGTGGAACGGCAAGAACCGCGACGTCTGCACCACCGTGCTGCCGTTCCAGACGCTGGAACACGTCGACGAGCCGCGCGCGGAAACGAAAGTGCAGCACGAGCTGTTCGACGCCCGCGGCCGCCAGACCCGCGGTTGGACCAACAAGCTGATCTGGGGCGACAACAAGTTGATCCTGTCGTCACTGAAAGCCGGCGCGCTGCGCCGGCAGATCGAGGATGCCGGCGGCCTCAAGCTGATCTACATCGATCCGCCGTTCGACGTGGGCGCCGACTTCTCGATGGATATCGAGATCGGCGGCGAGACCTTCCACAAGGAGCCGAACCTGCTGGAGCAGATCGCCTACCGGGATACCTGGGGCCGTGGGGCGGACTCCTTCATCAGCATGATCTACGAGCGGTTGGTCCTGATGCGGGATTTGCTGGCCGAAGATGGGAGCATTTATGTGCATATGGGTCCGAATGTTGCCCCGTCCGTGGAGGCAGTTATTCGGGAAGTTTTTGGTTCAGTTGGCAGCGGCGCTGCAGTGACGTGGAAGCGCGTCACGGCACATGGAGACAGCCAACGCTGGGGCGTAATCCATGATGCGATATTTTGGCGTACGAAGAGTGAGCGATTTATCTGGAATGCTCAATATGAGCCTTACGACGATAGCTATTTGTCGTCAAAGTACACAAACGTTTCGCCTGATGGACGTCGTTACCGTTTAGACAACCTGACTAGCCCAAATCCGCGGCCGAACATGATGTATGAGTGGCGAGGGTGCTCACCACCTACGATGGGCTGGCGTTACGAGCTATCAACGATGGAGAGGCTTTTCTCTGAGGGCCGAATCGAACTTCCGAAGAAGGCAGGAGGTCGCCCTCAACTGCGTCGTTTCTTGGACGAAGGCAAAGGCGTGCCAGTCGGCACCGTGTGGGTGGATCTGTCTCCTGTGAACTCACAGGCGAAAGAGGACACCGGTTACGCAACCCAGAAGCCCGAAGCCCTGCTCGAACGCATCATCAAGGCTAGTAGCAACAAAGGCGATCTCGTTGCCGACTTCTTCACCGGCTCAGGTACCACCGCCGCGGTCGCGGAGAAGCTTGGCCGCAAGTGGATCGCCACCGACCTCGGCAAGTTCGCCATCCATACCACGCGCAAGCGCCTGATTGGCGTGCAGCGCGAGCTGAAGGCCGCCGACAAGAACTTCCGCGCGTTCGAGGTATTGAACCTGGGTCGCTACGAGCGCCAGGCCTATCTCAACGTCGGCGGTCGCCTGAGCGGCGCGCAGAGGGAACAGGCGCTGGCCGAGAAGGAGCGCGAGTTCCGCGAGCTGATCCTGCGCGCGTACAAGGCCGAGACGTTCGACCGCGATGCGTTCTTCGACGGCAAGCAGGGCGGGCGGCTGGTGGTGGTCGGCCCGATCAACCTGCCGGTCGGTCGCCTGTTCGTCGAGGAAGTGATCGTGGAAACGCGCAAGCGCGGCGCGACCCGCGTCGACGTGCTGGCGTTCGAGTTCGAGATGGGTCTGTTCCCGGCCGTGCTGGAAGAGGCCAAAGCCAAGGGCATCGACCTCACGCCCAAGTACATCCCCGCCGACGTGTTCGACAAGCGTGCGGTGGACCGCGGCCAGGTGGTGTTCCACGACATCAGCTTCGTCGAGGCCACGCCGCGCTACGCCAGGGGCCGCACGGCGCGCGACAAGCTCACCGTGAAGATCGAACTGACCGACTTCTCCGTCTACTACAGCCAGGGCGCCGCGGAAAACGCGATCGAGGCACTGGGCAACGGCAAGAGCGGCGTGATCTGCGACCGCGGCCAACTGGTCAAGATCAGCAAGGACAAGGCTGGCGTGGTCACCCGCGAAACACTTACCAGGACCTGGACGGATTGGGTCGACTACTGGGCGGTCGACTTCGACTACCAGTCACGCAAGGAGATCATCAAGGTGCCGGTGGGCAGCGATGTGGATAGCGCGGTGGTTTCAAACGCCACCGCGACCGTTTTGGGGGCGGCGGCCACGAGAGCCGTGGATTCCCGCGTTCGCGGGAATGACGTCGGGGAGGGCGCGCTGGAATTCGAGGAACAGTGGACGGGCGGCTACATCTTCGAGAACGAATGGCAAAGCTTCCGCACCCGCAAGCACCGCGACCTCGACCTCGTCACCGCCGAACACACCTACGAACGTCCCGGCCGCTACACCGTGGCCGTGAAAGTCGTCGACATCTTCGGCAACGACACGATGACCCTGGTACCGGTCAATGTGGGATGAAGTGGGGTCATTGACGCCGCCGTATCGCGTGGTCCGAGGCAGGCAGCCAGCTGATGGCCTGGTAGCGGGGGCGGGATTTGAACCTGCGAGGTGCCGCCTTTTCCATTCGATGACGCGGCCGGTATGCTCTGATCACCGCACACGCCCTCTATGGAGAACGCCATGTCCAAGCCACCACGTGCCAAGGCCAGCGACTTCGATCCCGAGGTAATGCAGCTGTTCGACAAGTACGTGCATGGCGTGATCGACCGCCGTGCCTTCCTCGTCGGCGCGGCACGCTTTGCCGTCGGGGCGGTGACCGCGGGCAGCCTGCTGGCCGCGCTCAGCCCGCGCTTCGCTGAGGCGCAGCAGGTCAAGCCGGACGATCCGCGCCTGGCGACGAAGTTCGTGGAATTCGCCTCGCCGCAAGGCTACGGCACCGGACGTGGCTACCTGGCCACGCCGGCCAAGCCCGGCGGTCCGCTGCCGCTGGTGCTGGTGGTGCACGAGAACCGCGGACTCAACCCGCACATCGAGGACATTGCGCGGCGCCTGGCGCTGGAGGGTTTCATGGCCTTTGCCCCCGATGCCCTGTTCCCGCTCGGCGGCTATCCCGGCGACGAGGATGCGGCGCGCGAGCGGTTCGCCAAGCTCGACCAGGCCAAGACACACGAGGATTTCCTCGCCGCGGCCGATGCGCTGGGCAAGATGGAAGGCGGCAACGGGCGCATGGGCGTGGTCGGCTTCTGCTACGGCGGCGGCATGGCCAACCTCCTCGCTACGCGCCTGCCGCAGTTGGCCGCTGCTGCGCCGTTCTACGGCAGCGCGCCGCCGCTCGCGGACGTGCCGGCGATCAAGGCCGAGCTGCTGGTGGTGCTGGCCGCGAACGACGAGCGCGTCAACGCCACCTGGCCACCCTACGAGGCGGCGCTCAAGCAGGCCGGCGTGCGCTACACGCTGTTCCAGCCACCTGGCACCGTGCACGGCTTCAACAACGACACCACGCCGCGCTACGACGAGGCGGCCGCCACCGAGGCCTGGCGCCGCACCGTGGCCTTGTTCAAGCGCACGCTGCAGGCGGCATGACCGCCGGCTTCCTGGTCAGCCCAGCAAGGTCATGCCGGCGCGCCTGGCGGCGCCCTGGTCGAAAGTCTGCACGCTGGCACAGCCAGCGCTGCGCCCGATCGCCGCAATCAGCACGTCCGGAAAATCGCCGGGCCGCTGCGTGAATTCGCGCAACGCCTGCCAGACGATGTCCGCACGGTCCACCACGAGCCCGTCGATGCGCAACAGGGTGTCGATGACCTCGGCGATCTTGCGGGCGTCGGCGCCGTAGCAGGATTCCAATACCCACACGGTTTCGGCCAGTACCACGTGCGACACGAAGCCGGGTTGGGCACTGGTCAGGGACTCGATGAGCCGTGTGGCCCGTGGCGACTGCCTGGCATCATCCTGGGCGAGATAGCGCACCAGCACGTTGGTGTCGAGCCCGATCACTGGCGGAGGCCGCGCCTGGCCCGCTCGCGGATGGCGGCGTTCATCGCAGCTACGCTTACCGGTTTGGCCGGCTTGGCGACCAGCCCCTTGAGTGCGGTAACCGGCAGGGTGGCGGCGATGACCTCGAATCGGCCGGGTTCGGTTTCGACGAACTCGATGCGGTCACCGGCATCCACGCCGAGGGCTGCGCGGACCGTGGCGGGGATGGTGACTTGGCCTTTGGAGGTGAGGGTGGCAGTAGTCATGATGGGCTTCGGGTACGACCCTTACGTGATTGTAAGGTAAGCCGATAGAGTTTGGCGATCGGCGTTTCCCGACGCGCGCTGCGCCCCTGAAGCCGCGGCGACCGAGGTCTGGCGCCGCACCGTCGGCCTGTTTGTCCGGGCCCTGCGGGCCTGGGCCCATGGGGACCCAGGCCTGGCTCCGCACTGGGCCGCAGGGGCGGACACGCGCTCGACCCGGTTGGTTACGGCTTGACGAAGCGCAGTGTCATGCGGTCGGATTCGCCGATGGCTTTCAGCTTGGCGTGCTCGCTGTCCGGACCCGCCAGATCCGGCGGCAGGCGGTGCACATTGATGTCCTGGGGGTCCTTCGGGTTGGCGTTGATCTCGGACACCCCGTCGAGCCGGAAGCCGGTCTTCAGGCCGAGCTCGATCAGGTAGTCCTCGGGCAGGCGGTGCAGCTGCTTGGCGCTCTCGACAGCATTGGCGAACGGTTTGGCGCGATGCTCGACCACGCCGAACGTGCCTCCATGCTTCAGCACCGCGAACGCGGCGTTGAATACGCTGGCCAGGGTTTCCTGGCTGTGGATCAACCAGTCATGCGTATTGCGGAAGGTGAGCACCATGTCTGCCGAACCGGGCGCCCCCAGTTTGGTCTGCAACGGCGGGGCGAACGGCACCACGCTGATCTTGGCGAAGACCTCGGGGTTGGTCGTCTTCTTGTTGGCGAAGGCGGGTGAGCCGGCCTCGATCAAATGCCCGTGCGCAGCCAGGAATGGCGCCAGGATCTCGCTGTACCAACCTCCGGCCGGGGCGAGTTCGACCACGGTCATGTCGGGTTTGAGCCCGAAAAACTCGAGCGTCTGCAGCGGATGGCGATATTGGTCGCGGGCAGTGTTGGCGGCCGAGCGCCAGGATCCGTCCACCGCCTGTTGCAGCGTGGCCGGAGTGTGCATGGTGGCGGCAACGGCCATGCCAGGCAGCAGCATGGCGGACAAAAGCAACAGCAGTTTGCGGATTGGATTCGGCATCATGTCTGCTCCTTGCGGAATAGGTATGCCGAGACTACTCCGCGGACTGGCTCACGGCTGCACCGGCGGCAGGTAGTCGAGGGTCAGGCCAAACAGCCACAGCAGGGCAAGCACCAGGGGCAGGTGCACCACGAACTGCACGAAGGTATAGCCGACCACGTCGCGCGCCCGCAGCCCAAGCACGCCAAGCAGCGGCAGCATCCAGAACGGGTTGATCAGGTTTGGTATGGCCTCGGCGGCGTTGTATACCTGCACGGCCCAGCCCAGGTGCACGTGCAGGTCGTTGGCGGCCTGCATCACATAGGGCGCCTCGACCAGCCATTTGCCGCCACCCGAGGGCACGAAGAAGCCAAGCACGGCCGAGTACGCGCCCATCACCACCGGGAAGGTATCGGCGTTGGCCACGTGCACGAAGACGCTGGACAGGTGGTGGGCCAGGGTCTGGCCGTCGCGGCCCGGGGTCTGCGTGAGCAGGGCGGCAATGCTGCCGTACAGCGGGAACTGGATCAGTACCCCGGTGGTGCTTGGCACCGCGCGCGACACCGCATCGAGGAAGCTGCGTGGCCGCCAGTGCAGCACGATGCCCAGGGTGAGGAACAGGAAGTTGTAGGTGTTGAGGTTGGCGATGGCGGTGACCGCGGGCTTGCTGGCGAACTCGTGGCCGAGCCAGCCCAGCCCGAGCAGGCCAATGGCCATGGACAGCAGCGGCGAGTATTCCAGCCATTCGCCGGGCCGCGTGCGCGGCGGCAAGCTGGGCGTCGCGAGTTCGCCAATGTCGAAGTGCCCGGCACCGCGTGCGTTGGCCTTGGATGGCGCCGTCGCCCAGCAGATCAGCAGTGAGACCACGATCAGCACGGAGGTCAGGGCGATGGACTGCCACAGGAAGATGGTCTGGCTGAAGGGCAGCACGCCGGTGATGGCGAGCAGGCCCGGCGGCATGCTGGCCGGGTTCGCCTGCAGCTGCGCGGCCGACGAGGACAGCCCCATGGCCCAGATGGCGCCCAGGCCGAGGTAGGCGGCGGCACCGGCGGCCCGGTAATCCATGTTGAGCCCGCGCCGCCGTGCCAGCGCGCGGACCAGCAGGCCGCCGAACACCAGCGAGAAGCCCCAGCTCAGCAGCGAGGCCAGCATGCTGACCAGGGCGATGTACACCACCGCGCCACGGCCGCTGCGCGGCGCCCGCGCCAGCACGTCGATGAACCTGGCCACCACCGGCGCCGTGGCCAGCACGTAGCCGCCGATGACCACGAAGGCCATCTGCATGGTGAACGGGATCAGGCTCCAGAAGCCGTCGCCGAAGGCTTGCACCGTGGCCGCCGGCGTGGCGCCAAACGCCAGATCCGCCACGACCACCACCAGCACGCCGAGTGCGGCGAACACCCAGGCTTCCGGGAACCAGCGCTCCGACCAGGCGGCGCAGCGCAGGGCGAAGCGCGCCAGCCAGCGCTCCTGTGGTTCGCTCATGCTTGCCTGTTGCCCCATGGCGCCATCGTCGCCGGCGGCAGCGGCGTGCGCAAGCACATCATGCCGACTGCGGGTGCGACCCGGTCAGTGCGCACGCCGGCGCTTGCCCAGGGTGATCACCGCCACCCCGGAGACGATCACGGCCATGCCGGCCAGGTCCAGCGGACCAACCTGCTCGCCGGCCACGAGCACGCCGAGCAGCACGGCCACCAGGGGGTTGACGTAGGCATAGCTGGTGGCCAGCGCCGGCCGCGCGCGCTCCAGCACGTACAGATAGGCGCTGAACGCAACGATCGAGCCAAACAGCGCCAGGTAGGCGATTGCCAGTGTGGCCCGCAGCGTGGGATGCACCGGCAGCTGCTCGCCGTGCAGCAGCCCGAACAGCAGCAGCACGATGCCCCCGCACAGCATTTGCGCGGCGGTGTTCATCGGCCCGGGTGGCATGTCGTGGCGCCGGCTCCAGGCCGAGCCGAGCGCCCAGGCTGCCGCGGCCGTCAGCAGGGCGAGCGCGCCCAGGCGTGATCCGGACAAACCGCTGCCCAGGTTCAGCACGATGACTCCGGTAAAGCCGACCATCAGCCCGAGGCTTTCCTGCCGGCTGGGCCAGTTTCCGTACAGGCCTTCGAACAGCGCGGCAAACAGGGGCATGCTGGCGACCGCCACCGCGGATACGCCCGAGCCCACGTCCTGTTCGGCGTAGCAGATGAGGCCGTTGCCCAGACCGAGCAGAAGCACGCTGGTGAACGCGGCATTGCGCCACTGGACCGCCGTCGGCACCGGCAAGCCACGCAGGCGCAGGAAGCCGTACAGCACAATACCCGCCACCAGGAAGCGCAGCCCAGCCAGGGTGAACGGGGGATAGCTTTCCAGCGCGTAGTGGATGGCGAGATAGGTCGAGCCCCAGATCAGGTACAGGACCGCCATCGACAGCGGAACCAGGGCGCCGGGATCAGCCAGGCGACGCGGTGCCGCGGCTGCGGCTGGCGCGGACGGAACGGACATGGGAAGGCATCACGGAGGGACCGCGCATTATCACCGCAGACCGGCATCCGTGCGACCGGTTGCGGTTGCCGCAAGACCAGGGCTTCAGCGGGTGCTGCGCCGCTCGCTGGACAGTACGACGAACTCGCCTTCGAGCACCGACGGCCTGGATGATCCTGCCCGTGCCGCCGCCGGTTGGGCGCGCAGCTTTTTCCATTGGCGCCAGGCCAGGAGGATGCCACCCCCAACCAGCAATATGCCGGCAGCTACCAGACCGAACAGCAGCAGCAAGCCCAGCAGGACCAGGCCGAGCAGCATCGACACCACGCGGAGCAGCGGGTGTTGCGACCTGTTCGAAGGGGATACCAGCAGCATAGGGCACGGACCCGCATGATAAAGTTGAAGGACCTACGGACATGACCATGGGGTCATGTGGCGCATAAGGCAAGAGTCCGATGGATACCTTGGTGCGGGTTAAACCGCTGTGTCATTTGAGTGACATACCCGAAAGCGGCGCCACCGCAGTCGATGCGGTGCTGCATGATGGCGCCGACAGCGTCATCGTGCTGCGTCGCGACGGCCAGGTCCACGCCTACCTGAACGTGTGCCCGCATGCCGGGCGCCGGCTCGACTACGCGCCGGGAAAATTCCTGCTGCGCAACGATACCCTGACCTGTGCCGTGCATGGCGCCACCTTCCAGCAGGCCAGCGGCCTGTGCATTGGCGGCCCCTGCTGCGGCGACAGCCTGCGCGAGATACCGCTGTGCATCGAGGGCGACGAGGTCTATCTGGGCGAGGGCGCCTGAGAAATCTCAACGGAACATCAGGTTGATGCTGATCATGGTCACCAGCAGGATGACGCCGGTCAGCGGCAGGCCCACGCGCAGGAAGTCGCGGCTCTTGTAGCCACCCGGGCCGGCCACCATCATCAGCGCCGGGTGGCCGGCGCTGAGCATGAACCCATTCGACGAGGACACCGCCACCAGCAGGGCATAGCCGGCTGGATTGCCGCCGGTGGCCACGGCAATGCTGATGGCGATCGGCACCATCATCACCGTGGCGCCGACGTTGGACATGATCTGCGAGGACACCAGGGTCAGCACCGCGATCGCCAGCTGCAGCGACCATTGCGGCGCACCGTGGGAGAAGGCGATCAGCTCCTGCGCCAGCCAGCTGGCGGTGCCGGTGGAGTCCATCGACCAGCCCAGTGGCAACAGGCAGGCGGTGACGAAGATGGTCATCCAGTTGATGCCCTTGTAGGCCTCGTCCATGTTCAGCACGCCGGACAGCAGCATGCCGATGGCGCCGGTCATCATCGCCACAGACAGGTCGAGGTCGGTGAACAGGGCCAGGGCCATGGCGCCCAGGAAAAAGCCCAACGCCAGCCACAGCTTGCCCGGGCGCTGCTCCTCCTGGGGGATGTCGGTGACCACGATCAGGTCCTTGTCCTCCTGGACCAGGCTCAGGTCGTGCCAGCTGCTGTGCAGCACCAGGGTGTCGCCGGCGCGCAGGGTGATGCTGCGCAGATCCTCGCGAAACACCTGGTCGCCGCGGTTCACCGCCAGTACCGAGATGCCGAAGCGCTTGCGCAGGTGCAGGTCGCCCAGCACCTGCTTGACGAAGCGCGAGCTGGGCGGCAGCACCGCCTCGGAGATGCCGGCGCGGGTCGGGTTGAACAGCTCGCCCAACTGGCGCATGCGGGTGGACAGGCGGCACAGCTGGTTGTTGGCGAAGCGGTTCAGTTGCTCGCGCGGGCCGAGTACCCCGAGCACCGAGCCCACCCAGATCACGTGGTCGGTCGGCGGTGCCATGCGCGCGTCGTTGCCGCTCTTGATCGCCAGGATCAGCGGCGCCTCGAAGAGTTGCTCGACCTCCGACACGCTCATGCCGACCAGCGGGCTTTCCGCTGTCACCGTGAGCTCGGCGAGGTTGCCGACGATGCCATAGGTCTCGGCGAAATAGCTCTCCGTGCGCCGGGGCGTGACGGCATGGCGCTCGTCTTCGCGCGGTGGCAGCAATTTGCGCGAGAAGAAATAAAAGAATGCGATGCCGGTCACTGCCCAGGCCAGGCCGATGGGGGTGACGCTGAACATGCTGAACTTCGGAATCGTGTGCGCGCCCGGCGGCAGGTTGCGGTTGGCGCTGGCGACCAGGTCGTTGAGCAGGATCAGCGGTGAGTTGGCGATCAGTGTGGTGTTGGTGCCGGTGAGGATGCAGTAGGCCATGGGCAGCAGCAGCCGCGACAGCGGCACGCCGGTGCGCGCCGACAGGCGGCTGGTGACGGGGATCATCAGCGCGGCCAGGGCCTGGCTGGGAATGACCGCGCTGAACATCGAGGCCAGCGAGTTGACCACCAGGCCCAGACGGGATTCCACGCCGCCGGCCAGGCGCATGACGAAGCTGGTCGCGCTGTTCAGCACGCCGGCGCGGTCCAGGCCGGTGCCCATGATCATCACCGCGATGATGGTGATCACGGCGTTGCCGGCAAAGCCCTGGAAGATCTGCTCCGGCGGCAGCAGTCCGGTCAGGCCGATGGTGACCACCACCAGCAGCGCCACCATGTCGGCACGGATCCACTCCAGGACCAGCATCAGCATGGTGAAGACCAGCAGGCCCAGTACCAGGGTCATGTCGGGGGTGAGCGTCAATCCCACTGGCAATCGTCCGCGAGGCCGAAGTGAAGACGATGAATGCAAGATGGCAGTGGGTGCTGCACGCCGTGTCGATCCAGA
Organism: Lysobacterales bacterium; assembly: GCA_017305055.1. Taxonomy (GTDB): domain Bacteria; phylum Pseudomonadota; class Gammaproteobacteria; order Xanthomonadales; family Rhodanobacteraceae; genus Rhodanobacter. The sequence continues at coordinate 62,047 of JAFKMZ010000010.1, read as the reverse complement.
CCGGTGGGAACGCTTCCAGTATAGGCGGCCGGGACGCCGCGCGGCGAGCCGGTGCGCGGCTTGACGGGCCTTGCGCGCAGCCGGACGGGGTATCGGCGCGCGTCGGTCGATTTTGAGCTATCGCTTCATCGCGACATAGAGATACACTTGCCGGCGCAGCACCAGGAAGCCGCCGATGCCGACCATCAGTTTTGAATTCTTTCCGCCCAAGACCGACCAGCAGCGCGCCCAGCTCGATCGCGCCGCGCAGGCCTTGAAGGCGCATTTGCCCGAGTACGCCTCCGTCACCTTCGGTGCCGGCGGCTCGACCCTGAGCTATACGCGCGACACGGCGGAGCGCCTGCGCTGCGAGCACGGCCTGGCCGTGGCGCCGCACGTGTCGTGCACCGGCGGCACCCGCGCCGAACTGGGCGCGCTGCTGGACAGCTACCAGGCCGCCGGCTACCGCCGCCTGGTGGCGCTGCGCGGCGACCTGCCGTCCGGCATGGCGTCTCCCGGCGACTTCCGCCACGCGGCGGAACTGGTCGAGTTCATCCGCGAGCGCAGTGGCGATCATTTCGACATCGCGGTGGCGGCGTATCCGGAGATCCATCCGCAGGCGGAAAACGCGCGGCGCGACCTGGAGCACTTCAAGGCCAAGGTCGATGCCGGTGCCGATTGCGCCATCACCCAGTATTTCTTCAATCCGGATGCCTATTTCCGTTTCGTCGACGACGTGGCCAAGCTCGGCGTGCACGTGCCCATCGTGCCCGGCGTCATGCCGATTTCCAGCTACAGCGAACTGCAGCGCTTTTCCGATATGTGCGGCGCGGAGATCCCGCGCTGGATCGCCAAGCGCATGCAGGCGCTTGGCGACGATGCCAAGGCGGTGCGTGCGCTGGGCGCCGACGTGGTGGCCCAGCTCTGCCGGCGCCTGCTGGATGGCGGCGCGCCGGGACTGCACATCTACACCCTGAACCGCGCCTACGCGCCACGCGCGGTGTTGCGGCGCCTGGCCTAGCGGCGCGGGCGGGCAAAGGCGTCCGGGCGACAACGCCCCAGAGGCTTCTGCCGGCCGTGCCTGCTGGGCATGCTGCGCCGGTGGTGTGACGACCGAGACTGGCGTCACGGGCAGCGGGGTGGATCTGCGGCAGTGCGTTGTCGATCCCGTATGCTGGGCCGATGCGCCCCCTGCTTGCCCTGGTGTTCCTGTTCGCGTTGACCGGCATGTTGCCGGTGGCAGCGCAGACCGTGATCCATCGCTGTGTGGGCACCAATGGCAACCCGGTGTTCACCGATCAGCCATGTGCGACGCTCGACGCCACGCCGGTGATGCGCAGCCCGGCGACGCCGCCCGTCGCGGGACCGCCGGCACCGGTCATGCTGTGTGCGGCCAACGCCAACCAGCTCAAGCGCGTGGTGATCGAGGCATTTGCCGCGCGTGACGCCAATCGCCTGGCCGCCGTGATGCTGTGGGGCGGTTACGGAACACATGCCGCGGTCGCCGACATCCGCGCCCTACAGGGCATCATGCGTCGACCCTTGCTCAGCCTCACCACGGAACCGGCCGGGGAGGATGAGGGCGACCTCCCGGCACCATCGGATTCGGCGCCGGAAGTGGCGCCGGTCCCGACCATGCTGGTTGTGGATACGGGTGCCGCCGGAGATCCCGAAGGCGTGCAGGCCCTGCACTTTGATGTGGTCCAGCGTGCCGGCTGCCTGTGGCTGCGCGGCGCCGGCACCGGCACCGGCACCCCATAGCCCCGCTTCCCCCGCTCTTTTACAGGAGCCTGCTAGTGACCGAAGGGAATCCCCTGCGGGCGCGCGCCGCTCTCGTTTGGGCTTGCGCCCGTGGCTTCATCAATCAAGAGCTTTCGTGCGCCTTCGTCGCGCGAGTCACTTCTCTTTTGCTTGTCCAAAAGAGAAGTAACCAAGAGAAAACGACACCCCGCTTGGCGCTTGCCGCCCACTCCATGGGCGGCAAGTCCGTGAGGCTGGGCCGGGTTTCTCGGCGGTACATCCTTGTACCGTCGAGAAATGCTCGGCCCCCTGCCGAGCACCCTGCGGGCCTGGTCGTCCCAGCCTCACCGCCGCACAGGGGCCCCGAAGAGTGGGCGGGCCATGCCTGGCCCGCACTCGGTGCGCAGCGGCTGCGCCGCTGCGGAAGCGCGACAGCGCGAACTTGCTGGCTTTTCAAGGAGTGCGCGCAGGGGAAGGCATGGATGCCTGAGTGGAGGCAACGCAGGAGCAGTTGCCTGATGCGCGCTCGCTCTTATGGGTCCCCTGTGCGGCGGTGAGACGGAGACGATCAGGCCGCGGAGCGGGCATCGGCATGACGCCGATGCCTTTTCGACGGTATATGGATATACCGCCGAAAAGCCCGGCTCCGGCTCACGGACTTCCTGGGCACGATGCCCAGGAAGCGCCAAGCGGGGTGGCCTCTCTTTTGGTTACTTTTCTCTGGCCAAACAGAGAAAAGTGACTCGCCTGCCGAAGGCAGTCGAAAAGCTCTTGCTTCGAATCTTGGGGTCGGCAAAATGACGAGGGCGGCGCCCGCCGGCGCGGTTCCCGACGATGGGCGCAACGTTGCGGTGAGGTGGCGGTCACCCACCGGTATCGGCGTCGGCGGTCGTGGGTCGTCAGGTGTTGGCGTGGGCGGCTATGATGGTGCCAGGCTAAGGAGGAACGTCATGGCGCAGCAATATCCCGATTGGGTCTGGCACAACGGTTCGATCAAACCATGGAAGGACGCGACCGCGCACGTCATGTCGCACGCGCTCAACTACGGCTCATCGGTATTCGAGGGGATCCGCAGCTACGCCACGCCGAGCGGCGCGGTGATCTTCCGCCTGACCGACCACCTGCGGCGGCTTTACCACTCGGCCAAGATCTACGACATGGTGCTGCCGTATTCGGCCGAGGAGCTGGCCGCGGCCACACGCGAGGTCATCACCAGGAACCGTCTCACGGCTTCGTATATCCGGCCGCTGGCGTATCGGGGCCTGGGTGGCTTCGGCTTGTCGGCCGATACACCGATCGATGTGGCCATCGCCGCCTGGCCGATGGGTCCCTACCTTGGTCCCGAGGCGCTGGAGACCGGCATCACCGCCTGCGTGTCGAGCTGGCAGCGCTTCGCCCCGAACACCATCCCGGCCGGCGCCAAGGCCGGTGGCAATTACCTGTCCGGCCAGCTCATTGCCCGCGAGGCGCGCGAGCGCGGCTTTGGCGAGGGTATCGCCTTGTCCGCCTCGGGCCTGCTCAGTGAAGGGGCGGGCGAGAACCTGTTCCTGGTGTTCGACGGTGCGTTGCACACCGCACCGGCGAGTGCTTCCATCCTCGCCGGCATCACGCGTGACAGCCTGCGCAAGCTCGCGCGTGCCGAGGGCATCGACGTGGTCGAACGTGACCTGCCGCGCGAATACCTGTATCTGGCCGATGAAGTCTTCATGTGCGGCACGGCGGCCGAGATCACTCCAATCCGCTCCGTGGACGGCAAGCAGGTGGGTGCGGGCAAGGCCGGTCCGGTGACGCGGCGCCTGCAGGAACTGTTCTTCGGCCTGTTCGATGGTCGTACCCGTGACCAGTGGGGCTGGCTGGAGAAGGTCTGAGTTCGAGAGCCTGGCCCAGGGAGGCCTGAACCATCGTCGTCATCCCCGCGAGGCGCTTCACAACAGCGAAGCTGGTCAAGCGCACTGCTGTCCGGAACGTTTCGGAGACGCACTCACACACCACTCCGTCGTCATTCCCGCGAAAGCGGGAATGACGACGAGGGGGTGTCCCGCGGGAATGGCGAGGAGTGGTGTCACGGGAAGGCGGTCGAGTGTGTCTTGTTCAGGGCGGCCCTAGACAAAACGGATGCGGGCCACGGCGCCGTTGGCATCCTCGCGCGGGCGCATGGAGACATGCCAACCGTAGAGCTCGCAGAGCCGGCGCACGATGGCCAGCCCCAGACCGGCGCCGCTGCCGCCCACGCCTTCGCCGCGTACGCCGCGCTGGAACAGGCGCTCGGCGTCCTCGGGCTTGATGCCGGGACCGGTGTCGATCACCTCCACCTGGTCATTGCCGACCTCGACGCGGACGCTGCCTTCGAGCGTGTACTTGATCGCGTTGCCGATCAGGTTGGTCAGTGCCACGGACAATACCGAGGCCGGGGCGTTGACGCTCACCGGGGTGTTCACCACCAACTCGATGCTCAACGGCTTGCCGCGCATCTGCGGGCGCTGGCTTTCGATCACGTCCGCGGCAAGCTTGGCCAGCTCGGTGGTCTCGCCGCGGGTCGGCCCGCGCCGCTCGGCCCGCGACAGCAGCAGCAGCGCCTCGATCAGCTCGGTGGCCTGGCGCGAGGCGCGCTCGATGCGCTTCAGCCGCTCGCTCAGCTTCGGGGTGAGGTCGCTCGAGCCCTGCAGCAGCTCGGTGGTGCTGGCGATCACCGCCAGCGGCGTGCGCAACTCGTGGCTGACGTCGGAGTTGAATTCCCGGTCGTGCTCGACCATGGCCGTGAGCCGTACCGAGTATTCATCCAGCGCGTGGGCCAGCTCGCCCACCTCGTCGTCGGCGAAGTGCGGCGCCAGCGGCTCGGCCTTGCCGGCCTTGCGGAAGTCGCGCAGGCGGTTGGCCAGCTCGGTCACCGGCTTCAGCACCTTGCGCGACAGCCACAGGCCAATCGCCAGCGACAGGAGGGTGAACAGGCAGACCGCCCCCACCAGGGCCAGCACCAGTTGCTGCTTGCCCAGTTCCTCGCGCCCGGCGTCATAGCGCACGAAGCCGATGATGCCGTCCTTGCGGCGCACCGCCAGCTTGTAATGCTTGACCACGCCGCTGGCATTGGTCTCGGTGATGTCGTGCACGCCGCTCTGCAGGTTCTGCCAGGCCAACGGCATCTTGTACAGGGTGCGCTCGCTCTTGAACCAGGCCTCCAGCAGCTCGGAGTGCGACTGCTGGTCGGGATGGGCGATGATCTGGTCCACCGCCTGGTCGACGTCGTGCTGCAGGGCCGACACCACCAGCTGGTTTTCCACCTTGGCGCGGATGTTCAGCGCGGCGACGGCGAACAGCGCGCTGAGGCCGAGGCCGAAGAGCGTGAACGAGACGACCAGGCGAAACCGCAGCTTACGCCTGGAGCGCATCCGGTCCCACCATCCGGTAGCCGATACCGTGGCGCGTATAGATCAGTGGCGTGGCAAACGGTTTGTCGATCGCGGCGCGCAGGCCGTGGATATGCACGCGCAGCGAGTCGCTGTCGGGCAGCTCTTCGCCCCACACGCGTTGTTCCAGGTCCTGCCGGGTCACCACTGAAGGGCTCGCCTCCATCAAGGCCTGCAGCAGCTTCAGGCCGATCGGGTTGAGCTGGATCGACTTGCCTTCACGGTGCACGGTCAGTGTGTCGAGGTTGAAGGTGAGGTCGCCGTCCTTGAGCACCCGGCTCTGCGGTCCCTTGCCGCGACGGGCCAGCACCTGCAGCCGGGCATCCAGTTCCTGCAGCGCGAACGGCTTGGTCATGTAGTCGTCGGCGCCGGACTCGAAGCCGGTCAACTTCTGCTCCAGCGCGTCACGCGCGGTCAGCATCAGGATCGGGGTCTGCTTGTGCGCCTCGTGGCGCAGCTTGCGCGCGACTTCCAGGCCGTCCATGCCCGGCAGGGTCAAGTCCAGCACGATGACGTCGAAGTTGTGCACCACGGCCAGATGCAGGCCGGTGACGCCGTCGCCGGCAAAATCGACCACGTTGCCGCGGTCCTCCAGGTAATCGCCGATATTGGTGGCGAGGTCGGTATTGTCTTCGATCACCAGTACGCGCATACATCACTCCTGCACAGCCGCCTGGCTGAGGATCCCAGCTTACCAAGCCGCGTGCTCCAGGGCACGATGCGCCCGCGCTCCTAGCGCTGCAGGCTGCTGGCGCGGCGTGGTGCTGGTTCGCCCGTATGCACGCGTTGCACCTGATCCTGGAGCCACTCGATGATGCTGCCGGCGACGTCCACGCCGGTGGCAGTCTCGATGCCTTCCAGCCCGGGCGAGGCGTTGGCTTCCAGCAGCAGGGGGCCACGCATCGAGCGCAGCAGGTCGACACCCGCGATGCCCAGACCGATGGCGCTGGCGGCGCGGATGGCCATGCGCCGCTCCGCGGCGCTGAGAGTGGCGGGCGTCGCCACACCGCCGCGATGCAGGTTGGCGCGGAAATCGCCGGCGCTGGCGTCACGCTGCATGGCGGCGACCACCTTGTGCCCGACCACGAAGCAGCGCAGGTCGCTGCCGTTCGCCTCGGGGATGAATTCCTGGACCACAAAGTTGGCCGCCAGCCCGCGAAAGGCCTCCACCACGCTTTGCGACGCAGCCTGCTTCTCCGCCAGCACGACGCCCGCGCCCTGGCTGCCCTCGTTCAGCTTGATGACGTGGGGCGGCGGCCCGATCAGGCCGAGCACGTCGGCGGTGTCGTCTGGATTGTCGCCAAACACCGTGGTCGGCACCTCGATGCCCTGGGCGGCCATGCGCTGCAGGCAGCCCAGCTTGTCGCGCGCGCGCAGCACCGCATCGGCCGGGCTGGGGGTATAGACGCCCATCATTTCCAGCTGGCGCAATACGGCCGTGCCGTAAAACGTGCTGCTGGCGCCGATGCGCGGGATCACGCAATCGAACGCACGCAGCGGCTTGCTGCGGTAGCGCATCGACAGCCTGTCCGGCGCCACCCGCGCGTAGCAACGCATCGGGTCGAGCACACGCACCACGTGCCCGCGTTCGCGGGCGGCTTCCACCAGGCGCCGCGTCGAATACAGGCGGGTGTTGCGCGAAAGTATCGCGATTTTCATGCATCGATCCTGTGGCGCGGCGCGTGTCGCCGGAGAGGGCGGCTCGCGCGGTGCAGGTTGCGGAGGGGGAGGCGAACTTGGTGCCTGTCGCCGACACGGCCGGTGCCGAGCTGGCGATGGTAATCCCGCTGGGGCGCGGATGGGAATCGCGATTGCCTGACCGGTGCGGCACGGAACACAGGCCGGAAGCATCCGTGGAAGCCTATGGGTCCGGTGCGGCCGGGACTGGTGTGTCGGCGACCTGCAGCCGGTCGTCGAGCACGGGCAGCCAGTGGGCCAGTGCCGGTGGTCCCGGCAGGTCGCCGTGCAGCGAGGGCACGTCATGCACATGCAGCCCGGCGACCCACGGTTCCCAGGCGCGCGGGTCGAGGCCATCGGCTTGGTGGTCGAGCGCGGCGCGGAAATACAGCAGTTCGCCGTCGTAGCGCTGCTGCCGATGCGCGCGCACCAGGGCGTTGTTGAACGCCACCGCCTCCAGGATGCCATGCAGTTGCGGGTCGGTGAGCGCACCCAGCGGGTGGTCGCGCCCGCGCAGGAAGGCGATGACGCTGTCGCGGCCGAGGTCCAGGTCGGGCAGGCTGGCAGGATCGAAGCCGGCAATATGCAGGATGGCGCGCCAGGCGTCATCGGCCGCAGCCGGTGGCCGGGCGCGCCAGACCTCGCTGGGATAGGCGTCGAGCAGGGCAACGACCCCAACCTCCGCGTCGCGGCTGCGCAGGACGCAGGCCATGTCCTGGGCGATGATGCCGCCCACCGACCAGCCCAGCAGGTGGTACGGGCCATGGGCCTGCAGCGCCTGCAGCCGGTCGACGTACAACGTGGCCAGCTCGCGCAGGCTGCCGATGCCATGCGGCGTGCCGGCCAGCACGGGCGATTGCAGCCCGTAGACCGGGCGCGCTGCGGACAGGTTTCGCGCCAGCGGTCCGTAGCACCAGCTCAGGCCTCCCGCCGGATGGATGCAGAACAGCGCTGCCGGCGCGCCCACCCTGGCTGCGCGCAGGGTGAACAGCGGGCCGAAGCCGGCTTCGTCGCTGGCTGCCGCATCGTCCGCCAGGTGCTCCAGCCAGCCGGCCAGCCCGGCCACGGTGGGATGCTCGAAGACCGCGCCAAGGGTGAGCTTGGCGCCGGTGTCCTGGCGCAAGGCGCTGGCCAGGCGCGCCGCCAGCAGCGAATGGCCGCCCAGCGCGAAGAAATCATCGTCGGCACCCGGCGGCTCGGGCAGGCCCAGGATGTGTTGGAAGGCGTGGGCGACCTCGATCTCGCCTGGCGTGGTGGGCAGTCGCATCGCTTGCGGGGTGAAGTCCGGTGCCGGCAGCGCCTTGCTGTCCAGCTTGCCGTTGCGGCTGAGCGGCAGCGCGGCCAGCCAGACCACGGCCGATGGCACCATGGCTGGCGGCAGCTGCTGGCGGGCGTGGTCGAGGATGGCCTGGCCGTCCTGCGCCTGTTGTCCGGCCGGGTGACCGTCGGGCGGCACGACATAGGCGATGAGCCGCAGCTCGCCGGCGGTGTCCGGGCGCAGGGCCACGGTGAGCTGACGACACAGCGGATGCTGGCCCAGCGCGGCCTCGATCTCGCCCAGCTCGATGCGCTGGCCGCGCAGCTTCACCTGGTGGTCGGCGCGGCCCAGGTATTCCACCGCGCCGTCGATACGCCAGCGTGCCAGGTCGCCGGTGTCGTACATGCGTGCATCGGGCCGGGTGGAGAACGGGTTGGCGACGAAGCGCGCCGCGGTCAGTCCGGGACGGCCCAGGTAGCCGTCGGCCAGCTGCACGCCGGCCAGGTACAGTTGGCCGCGTACCCCGGCCGGCAGCGGGCGCCGGCAGGCGTCGAGCACATGGAGCTGCGTGTTCCACACGGGGAAGCCGATTGGCACCGGGTCGGAGCGGTCGTCGGCGTTGGCCGGCCACCAGCTCACGTCGACCGCCGCCTCGGTGGGTCCGTAGAGGTTGTGCAGGGCGGCGCTGAGGCAGACGTGGAAGCGGTCGCGCAGGCGCGCGGAAAGCGCCTCGCCACTGCAGAACACCATGCGCAGGGCCAGGCCGCGGCTGGCCGGTTCGTCGAGGAAGGCCGCCAGCATGGACGGCACGAAGTGCACCACGTCGACGCCTTCGCGCTGGATCAGCTCGGCCAGGGCCAATGGGTCGCGGTGTACGTCCGGTGCGGCCACCACCAAGGGTGCGGCGCACAGCATGGGCAGGAACAGCTCCCACACCGAGACGTCGAAGGTATACGGCGTCTTTTGCAGGAAGCAGTCGTCCGCCGAAAGGCCATAGTGCTCTCGCATCCACAGCAGCCGGTTGACGATGGCGCGGTGGCTGACCACCACGCCCTTGGGTTCACCGGTCGAGCCGGAGGTAAAGATCACGTAGGCCGGGTCACCTGGCTGCACCTCCGGAAGCGCGGCCGCGGATTTGGGCCCGGGATGTTCCGGAGCGGCGAACAGACTGGTGACGGCGAGCGTGGGGCAGGTGCACGCCAGCCCGGCCAGGGTGTCTGGCTCACCGATCAGCGCCGCCGGCTGCGCCACGCCCAGGATGCGCGCGCTGCGCGCCGCCGGCTGGCCGGTGTCCAGCGGCAACCAGGCGGCGCCAGCGCGTTGGATGGCATGCAGGCTGAGCACCATCTCCAGACTGCGTGGCAGCGCCACCGCGACGATGTCGCCGCGGCCCACGCCCGCCGCCTGCAGTCGGCGGGCGGCGTGGCCGACCAGGGTGTCAAAGCCGGCAAAGTCGATCGAGCGGTCCGCGGCGCGCAGCGCTTCGGCCTGCGGATGCGCGGCACAGGTCTGCGCCACCAGGGCCACCAGGGTGGTGTCGGGCACGGCGTGGCTGGTCTGGTTGACGCCGTGTACCCAGTGCTCGAATTCGGCACCGTGCAGGGTCTGCACCGGGCGCAGGGTCTGCGCCTGCAGCGCGGCATGCAGGAAGGCGGCGAAGCGCGTCAGGTGCTGCTGCACTTCGTCCGCACGATAGAGCTTCGGGTTTGCCTCCAGCTCCAGGCGCAAGTCCGAGGCATCCGGGGCGGCGCGGAAGTTGAAATTGAAGTCGTCCACCGGGCCCGCGCACAGCACTTCCTGGCGGGCGTCGAGCCCGGCACGCCGGTAGGCTGCGTCGAACGGCAGAATATTGACCAGCGGCCCGTGGATGCGGCCCTGGCCACCGGGCAGGCCCAGGTCGCGGCGCAGTTGCTCGCTGCGATAGCGGCCATGGCGGTGCGCCAGCGTCAGCTGCCCGGCACAGCGACGGAAGACTTCATCCAGCGGCGCGTCCTGGTCGAGCTCCAGGCGCATCGGCATCACGTTCATCACCGTGGCCACGCAGCGCGCGCTGGCGTGGCCCATGCGGCCCATCCACGGCGCACCGACGATGACCGGGTTCTGCCCGGCATGGCGCTGCACGTAGGCGGCGACCAGCGCGGTGAGGATGGCCGGCCAGGCGCATTGCGCGTTCGCCTGCCGTTGCTGGAGCAGGGCGACGGTCTCCGCGCTCAGGTTTTGTCGTGCCTGCAGGATGCGGTGCGCCGACATGGCGCTGGCCTCGGCCAGGCTGCCGATGCCATCGGCGTCGCGCAGCTGCCCGCGCCAGAACGCGGCATCCTGCCGGCGCTGCCCGCTGACGCGGTAGGCGGCATCGTCGGCGACCACGCGCTGGAACGGGGTCAGCGGCTTGCCGTGACCCTGCGCCCCGCCGGATTGCCGGTACAACTGCAAGGCACGGCTTTCGATCAGCGCCATGCCGTAGCCGTCGGCAGCCAGGTGGTGCACGCGCTGGTACCAGAAGTGAAGCTCCTCGCCGAGACTGAAGAGCACATGCCGGGCGAGCGGCGCCGAGCACGGGTCGACCGGGGTTTCCAGGTCCTGACGCATCAGTTGCCGCGCGTGCCTGGCGGCGTCGCCCGAGGCAGTCAGCACTACCTGTTCCAGCACCGGGCGGCGCCGCGCGTCGATCCATTGCCGCGGGCCGGCATTGCCGTCGCTGAAGTTCAGCGCCAGCGCGTCGGCCTCGGCCAAGGTCTGGCTGATGGCGGCGCTGAAGCGGGCGCGGTCGAGCGGACCGCGGATTTCCGTGCAGTGGCCGGTGTTGAACAGCGGGTTGCCGGGGTCGAGCTGCTGGGCATACCACAGCCCTTCCTGGGCCTCGGTCAGCGGTGCCGCGGTGGCGGCCGAGTGCATGCCGGTCCCTGCCGTCGGTGATGGCGCGTCGGTGGTGGCCATGGCTGGAATGGCTCCGGATCGTTCCTGGGCGCGGCGCGTGGCGTTGCTCAACGTGGCTCGGCAGCCTGGACCAACTGCCACCAGCTGCCCAGGGTGACGTCGTCGACCAGGTCGGTGAACTCGATTGCGGCCCCGGCCTGGCGCCAGCTCATGGCCAGGGTCATGGCGCGCAGCGAATCCAGGCCAAGCTCCATCAGGTTGTCGTCGTCGCCGATCTCGGCGGCGTCCAGGTGCAGGATGTCGGCAGCATCCTGCCGCATGCGCTCGAGGGTCAGTGCATCGCTCATGGTGAGGCTCCCGGAGATGGAGTTTGGCCGTCCTGCAGAAGCTGCGCCCGCAACTGCGCGCGCAGCGCCCTGCGGTTGGTCTTCAGTGCGGCAGTGGCGGCAAAGCTGGGGGTGAAGATGATCTGGTCCGGCACCTTGAAGGCAGCCAGGCCGCGCTCGCGCATCCAGCGCTTGAGCTCGACCGCGCGGGGTGGATGTTCGCTGTCGCTGGCGATGACGAAGGCGCAGCTGCGCTCGCCGAGGTAGGCATCGGGCACCGAGACCACGGCGGCGTCGAAGACCCGCGGGTGGGCCAGCAGGTGGTCCTCGATTTCCTCGGCGGAGATCTTTTCCCCGGCGCGGTTGATGTGGTCGCCGGCACGGCCCTCGACCACCAGGTAACCCTCCGCGGTCTGGCGCACGATGTCGCCGGTGCGGTAATGGCCGTCGCGGGTGAACGCGCGCGCATTGGCCGCCGGGTCGTTGTAGTAGCCGCGCAGTGTGTACGGCCCGCGCGTCAGCAGGTGGCCGGGCTGGCCTGGCGCCACCGGATGGTCATGCTCGTCGACGATGAGGATGTCGTCGTCCGGACTGATCGGCCGGCCCTGGGTATGGATGATGGTGTCCTCGTCGTCGTCCAGGCGCGTGTAGTTGACCAGGCCCTCGGCCATGCCAAACACCTGCTGCAGGGTGACCCTGAGCACCGGTCCGACGCGCCGCGCCACCTCGGGTATCAGCTTGGCCCCGCCGACCTGGATCACGCGCAGGCTGGAGAGGTCATGTCCGCCGTGCCGCGCGGCCTCCAGCCACAGCAGCAGGGCGGGCGGCACCAGGCTGCTGAACGTGGCCCGCTCCTGCGCAATCAGCTGGAAGCACACGTCGGGGCTGGGCGAGGGGCTGAGCACGACGCGCCCGCCGGCGTACAGCGTGCCCAGGAAACCGGGCGAGCTCATGGGGAAGTTGTGCGCCATTGGCAGCGCACACAGGAACACGCTGTCTGCGGTGAGGCCGCAGATGCGTGCGCTCTCGCGCAAGGTGTAGATGTAGTCGTCGTGCGTGCGCGGGATCAGCTTGGGCAGGCCGGTGGTGCCGCCCGAAGCCTGCAGGAAGGCGGTGTCCTGGGCCGCGGCCGCCGACCAGGGCAGGTCGATGCCGGCGCCGGCGCGCTCGATTTCAGTCAACGCCGTATGCTGGCCGGGATCACCCTGGGCGACCACCACGTGTTCCAACCAGGGGCAGCGCGCCTGCAGCGTGGTGGCGAGCCCGCCGTAGTCGAAGCCGCCGTATTGTCCGGCGCAGACATAGGCGCGCGCGTGGCCGGTGACGGCAAAGTGCCCGATCTCGGCAATGCGGTGCGCGGGCAGGGCGTAGACCGGGATCAGCCCGGCGCGGAACAGGCCGAACACGACGCTGACGAAGGCCGGGATGTTCGGCAGGTGCACGATGACGCGGTCGCCGCGCCGCAGGCCACGGGCCAGCAGGCCGGCGGCGATGTCCGAGGCCCGGCGGTCGAGTTCGGCATAGCTCCAGCGCGTCGCCCCACCCACCACGGCGATGCGCCCGCCGCAGGTCTCGGCGCGTTCGTGCAACAGCTCGCCAAAGGTTTCGCCGCGCCAATAGCCGGCCGCGACGTAGTGGCGGACGAGTCCCTCGGGCCAGGGCTGGTGCAGGTGGGTGGCGTCGGTCATGTCGGGCAAGTCGATGGCGGCCAGGGTCGTGCGGAGGGACGCGGTGACACCCCAGGGCCGGCCAATCGCCGGGAGCATGGGTGGTGTCGTGGCGAATGGCGATCCGGTGGCGGCAGGCCGCGCGGGAACCGCATCATCCTAACATAGACAAGACTCATTCTCATTTCCGGGGTGACGATCCCGCATCGCTGCCGTCGGTGGACCAGGGTGCTGGTCGGTGACACGGCAGGTCGGCATGGAACTGCTCCAGCGGCCATGTCCGCAGCGTGCAGCGGACCCGAGTGGAAGCGTCCACGCCGGACACCGCCACCGCCGCGGCATAGCCGGCGCCAGGCTTCAGTGTGGCGACCCGGGTCTGCCCGAGGCCACTGCCTGCAGGCCACGATACCGGGGCCTGGAATACCGGCGACGGCGGGTGCAGCACGAGCTCGTGCAGCGGCAAATGCAGGCCGGTACCGATGGCTTTCAGCAGCGCCTCCTTGGCCGTCCACAGGTGGAAGAACCAGGTCTGCGGGTCGTGGTCCGCGGCCTCGGGGTCATGGGGAAAATATTCATGCAACAAGGCCTGGTGGTCGATCGCGCCCACGCGTTCGATGTCGATGCCAACCGCATGGTCGGCGAGCGCCACCGCCACGCGTGTGCCGGCATGCGCCAGGCTGGCGTGCAGTGGGCCGATCCCAGCTGGCAGACGCAGCTGGGGTTTGCCGTTGGTGTCGCGCCCGATGCCGATGGCTCCTGGCGCCACGCCGGCGCGCGCCGCCGCCAGGGCGCACAGCGCGGCGTAGGCCACACGGCGGTTGAGGCGGTCCTGCGGCTGACGCAAGGTGGTGGCGCGGGCGTCCTCGGCAGGCGGCAGCGTGGCGGCCAGCGCCGGCGGGAGATCCCTTTTGCGGCCGGTATCCAGCATGACGACCTGCACCTCGGCTGTGGCGTCGGCGGCGCTCATGTCCTGGTGTCGATGCCGGCCATGCGCGCGGCGAAATCCTGCAGGCAATGCCGGGCCGCCCACGCCAGCATCAGTCCGTGGGCAAGCTCGGGCACCACCTGCAGCGAGCTTGCCGCGGTGGCCTCGGGCGTCAGCGTTGCGAGGAATTCGCGGGCGAAGCCGAGGGTGGGAATGCCTGCAGGACGGGGTTGTCCGGGCTGCGCCGGCAGCGGGCGCCAACGCTCCGCGTCGCCCACGAACAGCTGCAGTGCCGGCAACGGCTGCGTGCGTGGCGCGGCCAATGCGGCCGCAGTCAGTGTCCGCGGGTACGGCCAGTACCACCACAGTGACGGGCTGGCGGCATAGATGTGGCTGAAGGGCATGGGTCGGCGCGGCCAGGCGTAGACCGCGAACAGGCCGGCATAGGAGTGCCCGAACAGCGCGCAGCGGGTGGGGTCGGCGTGATGGTCGGCGACCAGTTGCGGCAACAGGTGCCCGCCAATCAGCTCCAGCAGGGTATCGGCGCCGCCGCAGCGCCACTCCGGCACGCGTGGATCGCATTGCTCGGGACCGGGCGCCTGCGGCGTGTAGTCGCGCGCGCGCCACGGTCGGATCACCTCGCGCTCGGCTGAGGTGAAACCGAGGCTGGCCACCAGCAGCGGCGGGCTGGTGCCGGCCTCGAGCGTCTGATCTATGAGGCCATGCAGCCACTGGCCGTCGAGCAGCAGCATGACTGGCAGCGTCCCATCGACCGGCGGTGTCGGCTTCCAGAGGTCGAGCGTCATGCTCCGTCCGTCGACGCCGGTGAAGGGCTGCGTCGTGTGGCGCCGGCAGCTCATGGCTGCGCTGGCTCCGCGTGCAGCTCGACCATGTAGGTGCCGGTCATCGGCACACTGAGGAAGCGCCGGTTGATCTCGTCCAGGGTCTTCTGCGCCGAGATGCCGGCCATGCGCCGCGGATGGATCCAGCCCGCCAGGGCCTCGATGAACACCACGTGCAGCGGCGAGTCGTTGAAGCCGTGCCAGATGCCGTGCGCGTTGCCGTTGCGTACCGCAGGCAGGCCGCCCAGCTTGTCGGCGCCGATGATGCGCTGCAGGCTGGCGCGTGCCGCCGCCACCGTCGTGTCGCGGCCGATCGCCAGCCCGGTGCTGGCGCGTGTGCCGGCACCGGTGCCGGTGGCGATGTAGATCTTCGGCTGGCGCGCGTTGACGTATTCGAAGCTGAGCCGCCCGGTGGCCGCCTTCAGCGCATCGGCACCGATGTTGTGCCCGCCGGCGTACTGGATCATCTCGTCGAAGGTGCCGGTGCCGGGCGAGTTGCAGCACTCGGTGCTGCCGGCGTGCACGTGCATGAACACGCTGGGCCGCTGGCTGTCCGGCAGGCCGGCCAGGCGCTGTTTCACCGCCTGCATGTGGGCCTGGTAGAAGTCGATGAACTCCTGCGTGCGCTGCTCCTCGCCCAGCGCGGCGCCCAGTGCCTTCAGGCTGGGTAGGGTGTGTTCCATGGGCTGGATGAAGAAGTCGATCACCAGCACCGGCACGCCGGCGGCGGCAAAGCGCCGCATCAGCGGCGAGGCGTCGATCTGCTCTTTCGTCGTGCCGCCGGCGAAGCGTGGCGCGAGGATGACCAGGTCGGGTCTGAGCGAGAGCGCCTTTTCCACCGAGAAGGTGTCCGGCGTGTGCCGGCCGACGATGGGGATATCAGCCAGTCGCGGTGAGTGCTCAAGGTAGGTGCGGTAGTCGTCGGAAAACGAGGTGCGCAGCTCGTCCGACCAGCCGACCACGAGACTGGACGGGTCCGGGTGCAGCAGGGCCAGGACCGGGTAGTGCCGCGCCTGTGCCAGGATGATGCGCTTGGCCGGAGCCTCGATGTGCACCGCGCGGCCTACCGCGTCGACCACGGTGATCGGCTGCGCCTGGGCGCTGGCGACAGCGCCCAGGGCCAGGACAAAGAGCAGCCAGATGCGGGCGAGTGGGAAAATCTGCTTCTGCATGGGCATCGATGGATCGCCTTCGTCTCGCGTGGTGGGAGCGGTGGGCTCCCGAAAGTCAGTTCAAGCCGGTCGCGGCATCGCTGAGCCCGTCCACCAGCACCTGGGGTATGCCCCGGGAGCAGCGCTCGATGCGCGCGGCCACGCCGTAGCAGCTGGCCAGTGCCGCGCTGGTGATCGCGGTTGCCGGCGACCCCTGACGCAGCAGCTCGCCGCCGCGTACCAGCACGCAGCCGTCGCTGTGGCGCAAGGCCATGTTCAGGTCGTGCAGCACGACCAGGGTGACCAGGTCATGGTGGTGGGTTTCCTGCTGCAGCAGGTCCATGACGTGGAACTGGTAATTCAGGTCCAGCGCCGACAGCGGCTCGTCCAGCAGCAGCAGCGCGGGGCGGCGGATCAGGGCCTGGGCCAGGCCGACCAGCTGTTTTTGCCCGCCTGACAGCTGGTCGAGATAGTGCATGGCCAGCTGGGCGATACCCAGCCGCTCCAGCAGGGCCATGACCGCGTCCACCGTGGCGCGCCCGGCGTTGGCGGCGCGCGCCGAGGCGCGCGCGGCGACCAGCACCGATTCCATCACCCGCAGGTGCACGGCGGCGGGCAGCGATTGCGGCAGGTAGACCACATGCTGCGCGCGCTCCTCGAAGCCGATGCGGGTGAGCTCGGTGCCGGCCAGCCGGATCGAGCCCGAGCGCGGCCGCAGCAACCCGGCCAGGGCCTTGAGCAGGGTGGACTTGCCGCTGCCATTCGGGCCGAGCAATGCCACCAGTCGCCCCGGCGCGATCGGCGCCAGCGACAGGTCGGGAATGATGACCTGGCGGCGGTAGGCGACGCAGAGTCGGCTGACCTCGAGCATGGCTCAGGCCACCTTGCGCCGCAGCAGCACGAAGAGGAAGAACGGCACGCCCACCAGCGAGGTGACGATGCCGACCGGGATGATGCTGCCGCTGGCCAGGTTCTTGGAGGCGATCGAGGCCAGGGACAGGATCAGCGCCCCGATCACCGCGCTGCCCGGCAGGTAATAGCGGTGGTCCTCGCCGAACAGCCGCCGGGCGATGTGCGGTGCGATCAGGCCGATGAAGCTGATGGTCCCGGCAAAGGCCACGGCCAGTGCCGCCAGCAGGCTGATGCGCAGCAGCGAGGTCAGGCGCAGGCGCCGGATGTCGATGCCGAAGCTGGCGGCGCGGTCCTCGCCCAGGCGCAGCGCGGTGAGCTTCCAGGCATCGCGCAGGGCCAGCGGCAGCATCAGCGCAAACGCGGCCAGCATGATGCCCACCGTGGTCCAGTTGGCGCGTGACAGGCTGCCCATGGTCCAGAACACCAGGTTCTGCAGATCCTCGGCGCTGGCGATGAACTGCATCAGCGAGACCAACGCGTTGAAGGAAAACACCAGGGCGATGCCGAACAGCACCATGCCCGAACTGTCCATGCCGCCCCAGCGCGCCACGGCCTCGAGCAGCAGCGCCGAGAGGATGGCAAACACGAAGGCGTTGCCGGCAACCATCCAGCCGGCCGGGATGCCGGGCAACGCCAGGCCGAGCACGATGGCCAGCGAGGCGCCGACCGCCGCGGCCGAGGAGATGCCCAGGGTGAACGGGCTGGCCAGCGGGTTGTTGAGGATGGTCTGCATCTCCGCGCCGGCCAGGCCGAGGCCGAGGCCGATGGCCACGGCCATGGTGGAATACGGCAGGCGGAAATCCCACACGATCACCCGCGTAGTCGGCTCGGCCGCCGCGGGGTGCAGCAGGGTGCGCAGCAGTTCGGGCCAGCCCAGGCCTGAGGGGCCGAGGGTGAAATCCACCAGGGTGGTGAACACGATGGCGATGGCCAGCACCGCCATCAGCACCCAGCGCCAATGCAGCAGCCGCGCGTAGAGCGCGCGTGCACTGCCGGCGCGATCGGCCGGACGCGAAGTCGATGCGGGTGGCGTCGTCATGTCAGATACTCACGCCAGCGCCTGGCGCGCGATTTCCACCAGGACGGCGGCGCCGGTGGCGAGCGTTTCGTCGTCGAAGACGAAGTCCGGGTGATGGCAGTTCAGGCCATCGTGACCGAGGAAGAAATACGCGCCGGGGCGCTGCTCCAGCAGCAGCGAGAAATCCTCGGAGGCCATGAGCGGCGGCGTCCCGCGCACGTTGTGCGCGCCGACCACGGCCGCGGCGGCGCGCCGCACCAGCCCGGTTGGCGCCGGGTGGTTGATGGTGGGCGGCGTGGACAGCAGGTGCTCCAGGCGCACCCCGCAGCCGTAGCTCGCGGCCATGCCGTCGCACAGCGCGTGCAACCGTTGCAGTGCCGTGTCCTGGGCCTGGCGGGACATGCTGCGCAGGGTGCCTTCCAGCACGGCTTGCGCGGCGATCACGTTGATCGCGCTGCCGGCGTGGAACTGGCAGACGCTGAGCACGGCCGTGTCCAGCGGATCGATGTTGCGGCTGACCACGCTTTGCAGCGCCTGCACCAGCGCCGTGCCGACCAGGATCGGATCCACCGTGTGGTGTGGCTGCGCGGCATGTCCACCCACCCCGGTGATATGGATGCGGAACAGGTCGTTTGCCGCCAGGATGGCGCCCTCGCGCACCCCGATGCTGCCGGCGGGCACCGCATTGTTGTTGTGCAGCGCGTAGACCTGGTCGCAGGGGTGGCGTTCGAGCAGGCCGTGGCGCAGCAGCACGGCGGCGCCGGTCAGCGGTTCCTCGGCGGGCTGGAAGATGAATCGCACCGTGCCACTGAAGTCCCGGTGATTGGCGAGGTACTTGGCGGCGCCGAGCAGCATGGCGGTATGCCCATCATGGCCGCAGGTGTGGGCAATGCCGGCATGCACCGAGCGGTACGGTACGTCGGCCTGCTCCGGCATGGGCAAGGCATCCATGTCCGCGCGCAGGCCGACGCTGCGGCTGCCGTCCGCTCCGCCGCCCGTGCCGTGCAGTGTGCCGATCACCGCCGTGGTGCCGCCGAAGCCGGCATCGACCTCGATGTCCCAGGAGCCGAGCAGCGCGGCCACCTTGCCGGCGGTGCGGTGCTCGAGCATGCCGAGCTCCGGATGGCGGTGGAAATCGTGGCGCCACGCGCGCATCTCGGTGGCGATCGGTGCCAGGTCGGGAGCGGGCATGGTCGCAGGCTCTGACGCGCCGGTCATGGCAGGATGCGGGCGACGCTTTCGTTGCCCTTGGCCTCGCCGCGTCCGTTCTTGATGGTGACGTACACGGCGCCGGTGGTCGGGTTCAGGGCCAGACTGTTCGGGTGCGTGGGCAGGTCCACGGTGCGCAGCAGTTGCCGGTTGCTGCTGTCGTGGATGGTCACCGTGCCGCTGCCGCGGTTGGTGACGTACAGGCGGTTGCGCGCCTCGTCCAGCAGGAGGGCGACGGGACCCTGGCCGGTGGCGATGTGCCCGACGGTTTTGCCGTCGCCGGCGTCGATGACCACCAGGCGGTTGCCGTGCGCGCGGTCGGCGGCCGCCTGTTCCTTGCTCTGGCCAGGGTTCGCCTCGGGCGAGGCCGAGCCCTGGTCGATGGCCAGCACCTGGTGGTGCTTGGCATCGAAGGCGAGGTTGAGAAGCTGCTTGCCGTCGACTTTGACTTGCTTGCGGATTTGCAAGGTGTCCGGGTCGACCAGGTAGAGCTGCCCCGCCAGGTTGGAGACATACAGCGTGTCGCCCTTGGGCGAGAGCGCGATGCCGGTGGCGGCAGCGCCGAAGCCGGTGACGGTCTTGTCCAGTCTCAGGGCCTTGGTGTCGACCACGAACAGTGTGCTGTCTTCCCTGGAAAGGCCCGGCAGGTAGAGGCGCTGCCTGGGGGCATCGAACACGAGTTCGCGGAACATGTAGGCCGGGCGCGGACGCATCTTGCCGTCGCGGCCGCGGGCCTCGACCTTCTGCGCCAGCTGCAGGACGCGTGAGATTTGCTTGGCCTGCGTGTCGACCACGGTAATTGAGCCATCCACGGAGTTGCCGATGTACAGGCGGTCGCCGCCGTCGTCCAGGGCCACGCCAAAGCCACGTTGCGGCAGCGCCAGTTCGCCAACCACCCGCAGGGTGTCAGGATCCAGCCACAGCAGTTTGGAAGGCTCGCCAGCCTCGCCCGAACCTCCGGCGGAAACCACGTACAGCAGGTTCTGGCGGGGCGAATAGGCGAGCTGGTACAGCCCGGGTGCCGGCGCCTGGCGCAGGACTTGCGCCTGCGTGGCCGCGGTGCTGGCAGCCGCCCCCGTCGCCTGCGCCATGGCGCCCGTGGCCATCGCCGGCTGGAAACCGCCAGTTGTCAGCAACAGCACAGCCAGGATGGCGGGAAGGGACAGGTGCTTCATGGCGAAACCTCTCTGGTTGGAAAGTTGGCGGCAGCAGGTGGGTCAGCCTGCCGGCGGGGAGTCCGGCGTGACGGGTCGAAGATCTCAGCCACGCAGGCTGGCCCCCCCATCCACGTACAGGTCACCCATGGTGATGTGCCCGGCCTGTTCGGAAAGCAGGAACAGCACGGCGTTGGCGACATCCCCAGGCTCGGCCAGCTTGCCCAGCGGGATGCCACCTTTATAGGTCTGCGGCGAGCCGGCGATGGTATGCGCCTCGTCGTTGCCGTCGACCCACATGCCGGTCTGCATGGGCGTGCGCGTGGAGCCGGGAGCAACGATGTTGCAGCGGATGCCCAGCGGCGCCAGCTCCAGCCCCAGGCAGCGCATGAACATGGTGGCCGCGGCCTTGGAGGCGGCATAGGCGGCCATGGCATGGCGCGGGATGCCGGCGGCGTTGGAGCCGACCAGGACCATGGCGCCGCGCCGGCGTGGCGCCATGACCCGCGCCAGCGCGCGGCCGAGATGGAACGGGCCATCGGTGTTGACGGCGAACACGCGCCGCCATTCGGCGTCGCTGGTGTCGTGGACGCAGGTGGTGGAGAGCACGCCGGCGACGTGGGCGAGCAGGTCGATGGGGCCGATGTCGCGCTCGATGCGGGCGACCAGCGCTTCGACGGCGTTGGCATCACCGACGTCCAATGCCATGGCGTGGGCGGCTGGCAGCGCCGCATCGTTTTGTACCCGTGGCGCTTGCAGGTCGGTGGCGACGACGACGGCGCCGCTGGCGCGCAACTGGGCGACGACGGCCCGGCCGATGCCGCCGGCGGCACCGGTGACCAGGGCGATGCGCTTCCCGATGCCGCTCAGTTGCATGCCCCCTCCTCGCACGAATGGGCAGTGGCGGGGTCGTGGCGCGTGGCTGCGGCGCGAATGCGCGGCGTCACGGAGCCCGTGGTGCGGGTCGGCGCGGCCATGGATTTCATTGCAGCGCCTCCAGCACGGCCGCGGTGGCCATGGGTACGCCACAGCTGGCGGCGATCCAGGCCAGGGCCTGGTCATGTTCGGCGCGACCCAGGTCGGCCACGGCGTCGGCGGCGACGAACGGCTGGATGTCGCGCTGGAACGCCTCGGCCGCGGTGGCAAGGATGCCAAGGTGGGCGTACACGCCGGTGATCAGCAACTGGTCGCGGCCGCGTGCGCGCAGCAGCTCGGCCAGGTTGCTGCGCTGGAATGCGCTGTAGCGGTGCTTGGCCAGGGCCTGGTCGCCGGCGGCCGGCGCCAGCACGTCGACGATCGCCTCGTGCGCAGGCACCGCCTGCATGCCGGGGCCCCACCAGTCGGCCTGCAGGCCACGGTCGCGGCGATCCTGGTTGCCACGCTGGGCGGTATAGAACACCGGTATGTCAAGCAGGCGGCAGCGATCGAGCACGGTCTTGAGCCTGGCCAGCATGGGCGCGAGTGGCGCCGCATGCGCCTGGTAGACGGCGAGGAAATAGCCCTGCATGTCGTGCACCAGCAAGGCCGCGCGTGCCGCCTGCAGCCGCCAGGACACGCGCGCAGCCGGCAGCTCCCCGGCCGCGGGCAGGGCGTAGGCGGCGACCGGTTTCAGCGCCAATTGCCCATCCCCGCGGCGGACGTCAGCTCCGCGCGCCGTTCCTGCCCGCGGAATGGCTGCCTGGTGTGCGTCGGGTGCTCGATGCCGAAGGCCTGCAGCATGGCCTGGAACTTGGCGTCGGTTTCCTGTACCTCGAGCGCCGCCTGCGAGTCGGCGACGATGCCCGCTCCGGCGAACAGCCGCAGCGTATTTCCCTGTACGTGTGCGCAGCGCAGCGTCAGGTACCAGTCGCCGTCGCCGCTGGCTTCGACCCAGCCAACGGCGCCGGCATAAAAGCCGCGCTCGACCGGTTCCAGCCTGCGGATGGCTCCCAGTGCCTTGCGTTGCGGCGTGCCGCAGACGGCGGGCGTCGGGTGCAGCAGGGCGGCCAGGGTGGCTGCCGACACGTCCGGGTCCTTGAGCCGGCCGCGGATGCCGGTGCCGAGGTGCCACATGCTGCGCGTGGACTGCAGCGTGGGCTCGGCGGCATCGAGTTGCCGGCACAGCGGGGCCAGGGTATCGAGCATGGCCTCGACCACATAGCGGTGCTCGTCGCGGTCCTTGGCCGAGGCCAGCAGGGCCTTGGCCGCGGCCTGGTCCTGTGCCGCATCCGCACGCCGCGGTGCGGAGCCGGCCAGTGGATTGGAGGCGATGGCGTCGCCGCGCCGCGAGACCAGCAGCTCCGGCGTGGCGCCGAGCAGCCAGGCCGGCGCCTGCCCGTCGGCGACCGGAATCGGGGCCAGGTAGGCAGTGGCGCCGGGGTCGCCGGCCAGCCGTGCGGCCAGCGCCGCCAGGTGCGGAAGGTCGACGGCAGTTTCCAGTTCCACGCGCAGGCTGCGTGCCAGTACCAGCTTGTGCAGCCGGGACGGGTGCTCGCCGCGGCGGGCCAAGCCGGCCGCGCAGTGCGCCACCATGTCGGCCCAGACTGCGACGGCGGGCTCAGCCGCGGCCACGGCGGCGGGGATGGGCGCAGGCTGTGCAGCGGAAACGGGGGGCAACGACCCAGCCGTCACTTGCCGGGGCTGGTACAGCGCGGTATCGGCGTCGGGATCGAACGGCAACAAGCCGAGCAGCGGCTGTGGGGCGACATCCGGTGCGGCAAAGAAATCCGCCACCCGCTGGTCCAGTGTGCGCATTGATCCGGCTGGCAGGTGTTGCCGCAAGCCTTGGGCGCGCAGTGGCCGTAAACCACCTTGCAGCAGAAACGTCGGTGCCGGGCCGGGTGCCAGGTACGGCGCCGCCTCGGCATCGCCCAGCTGGGTTTCCATATCGCGGTTGGCTTGCAACATCATGTCGCGGGCGTCCTTGATGGCGAATGGTGGTGTCCGGCGCCGAGTGCCAGGGCCGCCAGCAGTACCCGTCCGCGGCTGACCCGGTTGCTGCGCCGGTCCCCCGGGCGCGCGGCTGCATGGTGGTGGCGCGGACTGCCAAGTGCACCAACAGCCCGCAGTGAATGAATCTGAATCCCGTTTTAGGATTATAAACGCAATCGAGAATCATTGTCATGTGTGATTCTCCTGCTGCAGGCTGCTGGTTGGCGGCGCAGGCCAGCAGCGTTTTTTGACAGCCACGAAGGGATCGGGAAGACCAGACCCGCCTGGCCGGCAGATGCCGGTATGTCAGGCGCGGTCCAGGCGTCGTGGTGCATTTCCGGTCCACGTGGGATTCGGCAATCGCAGGTCGCCGCACACGTCCTTGTACGGGCATGCCTGTGATCAGGATTCGACGATGGGCCTGGGCAGGACGGGCGCCGGTGATGTCCACGGCGTCGTGACTGGAGCGGGTGAAGGGAATCGAACCCTCGTCAGTAGCTTGGGAAGCTACAGCTCTACCATTGAGCTACACCCGCGGGATTGGTGATGGTAGCGCGCCCCGGGGATCGATGGGAATATCAGGTGCCGGCGGCGAGACCAGCGGCGAAGCACTGTCCTCATACAGCCACTTTTAGCCAGGTTCGCTGTGTTGAAGCGCTGCGCCTTGACAGTGTCTACGACCTGGGCTTCTAGCCGAGCGCCTGTTCCAGTTCCGGGATGATCTTGAACAGGTCGCCCACCAGGCCGAGATCGGCGACCTCGAAGATCGGCGCCTCGGCATCCTTGTTGATGGCCACGATGGTGCCGGCGTCCTTGATGCCGGTCAGGTGCTGGATCGCGCCGGAGATGCCGATGGCCATGTACAGCTCGGGGGCGATGATCTTGCCGGTCTGGCCGACCTGCATCTCGTTCGGGCAATAGCCGGCATCGACCGCCGCGCGCGAGGCGCCGACGGCGGCACCGAGCTTGTCGGCTAGCTTGTAGATGATGTCGAAGTTCTCCTTCGAGCCGACGCCGCGACCGCCGGATACGACCTTGCGCGCGCTTTGCAGGTCGGGGCGGTCGCTACGCGCCTGCCGGAGTTCGACGAAGCGGGTGTGGGTGGGCAGCGTGGCCTCGAGGGCCAGTGCCTCGACCGGGGCGCTGCCGGCAGCTTGCCCGGCCGCCGGCCAGGACGCGGTGCGCACGGTGGCCACGACGGTCTGCGCCGGGTCGGCCTCGACCGTGACGATGGCGTTGCCGGCGTACATCGGGCGGGTAAACGTGTGCGCCGATTCCACGCCCATCAGCTCGCTCACCTGGGCCACGCCGAGCAGGGCCGCGGCACGCGGGGCGACGTCCTTGCCGAACGTGGTGGACGGCAGGAACACGTGGCTGTAGCCGGCGGCGGCCTTGGCAATCTGCGGCGCCAGGATCGCGGCCAGCGGGTGGGCGTTCTCGGCGCGGGCCACGGTAAGTACCCGGCTGACGCCCTCGAGCTTCGCGGCGTCGGCGGCCACGGCGTCCGGCGCGTCGGACAGCACCAGCACCTCGACGGCTTCAGGCTGTACCGCTCTGGCCGCGCTGACCGTGCGTGCGGTGGAAGCATTGAGCTGGCCGCACTGGTGTTCGGCGATGACGAGGATCTTGCTCATGGTTGTCTCCAGTCTCTGTTTCCGTGTTTGCGGGAGTTGCCCCGCATCCAGTGGCCTGGGCTCAAAGCAGGCCTTTCTGCTTCAGCGCGGCCACCAGCTCGGCGGCGTCCTTCACCATCACGCCCTTGCTGCGTTTGGGCGGCGGCGCGTAGTGGGTATTCTTCAGGTGGTCGCCGGATTCGACGCCAAGGCTGGCCAGTTCCATGGTTTCGAGCGGCTTGGACTTGGCCTTCATGATGCCGGTGAGCTTGATGAAGCGCGGTTCGTTCAGGCGCAGGTCGGTGGTGACCACGGCAGGCAGGTCGACCTCGATCACTTCCAGGCCGGCATCGACCTCGCGCGTGACCTTCGCCTTGCCGTCGGCAATCTCGAGCTTGCTGGCAAACGTGGCCTGCGGCCGGTCCCACAGCGCGGCAAGCATCTGCCCGGTCTGGCCGCTGTCGTCGTCGATCGCCTGCTTGCCAAGGATGACCAGGCCGGGCTGTTCCTTCTCGATGAGCTTGAGGAACACGCGCGCGGCGGTCAGCGGCTGCACGGCTTCCTCGCTGACCACGTGGATCGCCCGGTCAGCGCCCATGCCCAGGCCGTTGCGCAGGTGCGCGCCAAGGTTGGCGGGGCCGATGCCGGCAATCACCACCTCGTCGGCCACACCGCTCTCGTGCAGGCGCAGCGCCTCTTCCAGGGCAATGTCGTCGAACGGGTTGGCGGACAGCTTGACGCCGTCGGTCACCACGCCGCTGCCGTCTGGCTTGACCTGGATGCGGACGTTGTAGTCCACCACGCGCTTGTAGCCGACCAGTATCTTCATGGGTCTCCTTGAGCCGCGCGCTGCCTGGCGCGGACGCTGCGATAGCAAGGGCACATTCTAACGCATGGCTGTGCGGGCCCAAGTCCGCGGCGGTAGTGCTGTGCCGCTCACGGCGTCGGGAATGGGACATGAAGGTGCTGGTTTGTGGTGGTGCGGATGGTGTTGGCCCGCACATGCTCCGCGCTGCTGGCAACGGACCCGCGATGGCCGTGTTCGACAACCCCGGCACCGCCACCGGCAGGACGCAGCCGAGGCTCAGCGCGGACGCAGCGCGGCGCCAGCCACAACGCCGCGGCCGCTGTAGCGGTCCTCCACGCCAAGTGCGCGCGCCCAGCTGCCGGGCTGCCATGCCCCGGAGGCGCAGCACTGCAGCGGCACCTGGACGTGGTCGCGGTCGAAGGCCAGTTCGACAGCATCCGCACCGACCACATCACAGGCATCGTCGACGAAGCGCAGGCAGCCGGCGTGGACGCGCTCGAGCACCCGCCAGTCGGCCGGTGGCATGCCGTTCGTGGCATAGACCGGGTCCAGCGCGCCGGCCTTGCGCGAAAAGTGTGAGAACTGGCCTTGGGGTGCGGTGAGCATGGCTTCCAGCAGCAGGTGGTGGCGCATCACCGGACCTGCTTCGCCGGTCCCGGCCGTGCGTGCATCGTGGAAGCGGGCGCAGGCCCAGCCATGCTGCGCGGTGACCTGGTCCGCCGCGGCCTTCAGCGCCAGGTAGGCACCACCCAGCGGCTGGCCGGTGAGCCGCATGAGGCCGTGCTGGATACTGGCGGCATAGCCGATGTCGGCCACCATGGTCGCCTCGTCCACGCCCATATTCGAGCAGTATTCCAGGTAGGTTTCCCGCTCGGTCCGGGCGACCTTCGTGATGGTGGCTGCGAATGGCCGCAGCAGTTCGATCAGCTGCGTTTGCATTTCCGGCAGGAACACTTCCTGGTCGAGGGTGGCACGCGCCATCTGGGTCGCCAAGGCCGTGGCCATGGGGGCGCCCAGCCGGGCCCGGATGAGCGCGTCCAGCGGCCCGGTATAGGGGGCGGCAAACACCGCATGCAGGTCCTCGATGCTGCGCAGCGCAGCGGTATGCACCGCGCGCCGCGATGCCAGGAAATAACCTGCGTCGATGGCGGCAAGCCGCGGCACGGCGTGCTGCAAGCGCTGGAACACCTGCAGCAGCAGGTGGCCTTCGCGGCTCAGGAACAGGATGCGCCGCACCTCGCGTTCGCCGGCGAGCCGCGCCATCCAGGTGGCGTAGTCGAGCAGCAGCGGGCCAAGCACCAGGTAGCCCAGCGCTTCCGGCGCCTCCAGCGTCAGTCGTGTGCCAAAGGCCTCGGGGTGCGCGTCCGCCAGCGCGTTGCAGTGGTTGGCCAGCAGGCCCAGCCACAGCTGGTCTTGCCAGCGCCCGCGTTGTGCCGCACTCGGGCGCAGGGGACGCAGGGCGGGGACGAGGTCAAGCAAGGCGCCGGAGCGCAGCGCGTGGACCGGATGGATGAAGCCCATGGCCTGCGGCAGCTGCACATCGGCATGCTCGTTGTCGCCCACATGCAGCCAGTGTTCGGGGCGCACGCCTTCCAGCTCCGGCAGTTGGCGCCAGGCTGCGCCGCCATCCTTGCGCCACCCGTTGTCGCAGGAGACGTGGATGGCCCGCAATGGTTCGCTTGCCGCTGACGGCAGCACGTGACGCAAATCCTCGGCCGCGAGATACATGTCGGAGACGGCGATGACGCGCTTGCCGCCTTCGGCCAGCGTGCGTGCGGCATCGACTGCCGCTGGCCGGGGCCTGAGGAGACGTTGCTCGGTATCCATCTCCAGCGCCTGCAGCGCCGCCATCGGCATGCCACGCAACTCGGGCCGGCGCGCCAGCTCCGCATAGATGTCAGCCAGGGTGACGTCACAACCGCGCCGCAGGTAGGTCGCGTGCTCGGCGCGCGAGCGCAGCGCGTCGAAGCCGGCCAGGCCGTGGCGCCGCTCAACCAGCCAGCCCAGGTAGGCCCTGGCTCCCGCCGGCTGCAGGAACGGCCGCCACACCAGGGTGTCGAAGACGTCGAACGAGACCAGTTCGGCATCAAGCGCGGCCATGCCGATCTTGTGCGCCAGCGGGGCACTGAAGTAGGCGTGCCAGTTGCGCTCACCTTCGCCGTGCAGGGACTGCGTGCCGTCCGCGGGCAGGATGCCGAGCAGCATGCCATGGCGTGGTACGACCAGGCCCAGCAGGCGCTCCAGCGCGTGCTGGGTGGTGCCGTCGGTCTGGCCCTGTTCCGGCGGGAAGGTCGCGAGCGGCAGCTCGAGGTCGTACAGGGGGCGCAGGGCCGCGGTGCGCGCCCAGAACATCGAGCCGGCTGGATAGTCCAGATAGGCCGCCGGGTCCACGGCGATGCCGAGCCGCGCACCGAGCTCGCGCCCACAGGCCACGTTGCTCAACCAGGTGTGTGCCCACCACGGTACCGAGGCAAAGCTTTCCGGGTAGACCATGCCCAGCTGCGGCATGGCCTGGAACATGCCGAGGATCCAGCCAATGCGCCCGCCACTGCCGAGCAGGCGCTCGACCAGGTAGCGCCGCCAGCGATCCTGCTCCTGGCCGGAGTACAGCGACTTCTTGGTGTGCAGGTGGCAGACGACATCGAGCGCCAGGATTTCCCCGCGGAAGGTCAGCAGCAGCGGCGCCAGATCGCGCCCGCGGTTGGGCACGATGCGCACCTCGAGCGTCTGCACCCGCGGCAGATTCCGGCAGCGCGCCAACGCGGCGTCGCGCGCGGTTGCGTCGCCGACCGAGATCATCAGCACGTAGGGCACCGGCATGTGCGCCAGGTCGCGCGCCAGCTCGTCGAGCAGATCGGGGTAGAACACGTGCAACATGACGCCGACGCGCAGCCGCACCTGGTCGAGCGGCGAGGCGGGCGGAAAGTGCACGGCCTGCGCCTGGGGCATGGCTGGAGCCGGCGGCGCACTGGCGGCACGGATGCGCTGCGCCAGGCCTCGCCAACCCAGTGCGTGGAGGATGCGCGCACTGCGCCTGGCCACGGCCCAGGCGCCGCGCCAGCCACCGCCGTGCCGCTCGATGGCCGAACGGGCGAGCGCAATGGCGGCGCCGACCCTCATGGCAAGGCCCGCTGCAATGCAGCCGCGGCGGCGGCGGGTGAAAAGTGCCCGCGCACATTGGCCATGCCGTTCGTCGACAGCTGTGCCCAGAGTGCCGGGTCGGATTGCAGACGCGTCACAGCCGTGACGAACCCGGCTGGCGCCTGCGCCACCAGGACGTCGACGCCCTCACGCAGCTGCATGCCCTCGATGGCAATGGGCGTGGCGATGACGGGCACGCCATGGCTCATGGCCATGTTGATCTTGCCCTTCACCCCGGCGCCGAAGCGCAGCGGCGCGATCGAGGCCAGACAGCCGTCCAGCCAGGGCGTGAGATCCGCCACGCGCCCGTGGCAGCCCAGGCCGGGTTGCGCCAGTTCTCGGCGCACCGACCCCGGCATGTCGCCGAGCAGGTGCACGGTGATGTCCGGAAACGCGCTGCGCAGAGCTGGCAGGATCTCCGCGGCAATCCAGCGCATGGCATCGAGATTGGGGGCATGGTTGCAGCCGCCGATGAAGACGAGATCCCTGCGCCCGCCGTAGCCTGGCGCCCGTTCGTCGACTTCGTGGATGTTGGACAGCAATTCCACGTGGGCTGTGGGCACCAGCGAGGCCAGCAGCGCCTGTTCGTGCGGGCTGACCACGAAGCTGACGTCGGCTGCGGCGATGAGCGCCAGCTCGCTGTGCCGCGTCGCTTGGGCCTGGTGGCGCAGACGGGCATTGGCGGTGACCTCGGCGGCCCGCTGCTCGCGCAGGAAGTGCAGGTCGACGGTGTCGAACAGCAGCCTGGCCTGTGGCGCGTGGCGGCGCACGATGGCGGCATACTGTCCGGCCACCGTGTGCCGGCACAGCATGACGGCGTGCAATTCGCGGCCGTTGTCGCGCAGCCAGGCCGGCAGGTCCTTGAGCGTCGGGCCTCCGAGCAGCTCGCAGCCAAGCGCGCCGAGCGTCGCGATGCCGTCAGGATCGGCGCGGCCGTCGTCCGGCGCGAAGCTCACGCTCCAGCCCTGCACGTCGAGCAGGCGCAGGATCGCGCACAGGCGCATGGAGCCCGAGTCGCGCGCCGGATCCGGCGTGGTGGCGTCCACCACCAGCACCCGGCCGCGGGAACGCCAGCGGATGGCCTGCCCGAGTGCGGTGCCCGGTGGCGGTTGCACCGCCAGCTCGGCCGTCCACTTGCCGGTGAACTTGGCCTGGTTGGTCGCCTGGTGGCGCTTCATGCCGCGGGTCGTGTCGGTGCCGGCGCTGACGCCTTCGCAGTGCACCACCAGGCTTGCCGGTTCGTAATACACGGCCAGGCCCTGCCGCCGTACTGCGAAGGCGAGATCGGTGTCCTCGTAGTAGCCAGGCGCGTAGCGTTGGTCGAAGCCGCCCAGCTGTCGGAACAACTGGCTGCGGATCAGCAGCGCGGCGCCGCTGACGTAGTCGACCTGGCGCCGGTAGCCGAAGTCTGGTGCATCGCGCGGCTCGAAGCGCCCGTAGTTCCAGCAGCTGCCGTCGGCAAACACGATGCCGCCGGCCTCCTGCAGGCGGCCATCCGGGTACACCAGGCGGCTGCCGGCAATGCCGCAATCGGCGCGCTCGGTGAAACAGCGCAGCAGGGCGTCGAGCCAGCCGGGACTGACCTGGGTATCGTTGTTGAGGAACAGCAGGAATTGGCCGCCGGCTGCCGCGGCGCCGGCATTGCAGCTGCCGACGAAGCCTAGATTGTGCGGATTGCGCAGCAGGCGCAGGCCCTCGATGCGCTCCAGGTGTGCCGCGCTGTCGTCCGGCGAGGCATCGTCGACCAGGATGACCTCGAACGGTGCCTGCGCACCATGCAGCGCCACCGAGCGCAGGCAGGCCAAGGTGTAGGGCAACTTGCCGTAGGCCGGGATGACGATCGAGACCAGGGGTGCCGCGGAGGTGGGCAGCCTGACCACTGCGGGGGCCGCGTCCAATGGCAGGAGTGCAAGCGCGTCATCGCTCCCGGGGCGGGCCTGGAACTCCTGCCTGATGCGCGCCCAGGTTCCCCGCCAGCCGCGCGAGGCCAGGCTGCCGCGTACCCGCTGCAGGACGTATCCGAGGCGCCTGGCGCGCCATGAAAGATTGCCGATCAGCGGACTGCCCCGGATGGGTCACAAGTTCTGGTAGTTCGGCCCGGATCCACCTTCGGGCGTGACCCAGGTGATGATCTCGTAGGGATCCTTGATGTCGCAGGTCTTGCAATGCACGCAATTGGCGGCGTTGATCTGCAGGCGCGGCCGTGTGCTGCCGTCCGGCATGACGTCGTCGACCATCTCGTAGACGTTGGCCGGGCAAAAACGCGTGCAGGGATTGTCATATTCTTCCTTGCAGCGGGTCACGCAGATGGAGGGATCGGAGACGACCAGGTGCACTGGCTGGTCCTCGTCGTATTCGGTTGCGGAGAAGTACACGCTGGCCAGGCGGTCACGCGGCGGCAGGGTGCGCTGCACGTAGTCGCGCTCCGGTGGGGTGTACTCGCCGATCTTGTGCAGGCTCGACCAGTCCGCGGTGTTTTTCAGGGTCCAGGGAGAGAGGCCGGCGGTGGCGGTTTCCCAGCCGGCATTCAGCAGCCCGAACCAGAAGCCCTTCTTGAAGCCGGGTTTGACGTTGCGCACCTTCTTCAGCTCGGCCATGACCGCCGAGCCGCGCAGCTTCGCATCGAAACCGGTACTGTCGAGTTTCTGCGCCAGGTGCCCGGCGGCGAGCATGCCGCTGCGGATCGCCTGGTGCGTGCCCTTGATTTTCGGCACGTTGAGCAGGCCGGCGGTGTCGCCGATCAGGAGCGCGCCTGGCATCTCCACTTTCGGCATGGACTGGTAGCCGCCTGTCGCCATCGCGCGCGCACCGGCGGAGAGGATCTGGCCGCCTTCCAGCAGCGGCTTGATCAGCGGATGGTGCTTC
Organism: Lysobacterales bacterium; assembly: GCA_017305055.1. Classification (GTDB taxonomy): domain Bacteria; phylum Pseudomonadota; class Gammaproteobacteria; order Xanthomonadales; family Rhodanobacteraceae; genus Rhodanobacter. Next base: position 30,571 of record JAFKMZ010000010.1, on the reverse strand, counting down.
CACTGCTGGAATGCTTCCCATGGCTTGTACAGGGGGTCGCTGTAGTCCAGGCCGCTGACGTAGCCCAGTGCCAGGCGGTCGCCGTCCAGGTGGTAAAGAAAGCCTCCGCCATAGGTGTGCGGGTCGGCCGGCCAGCCGAAGCTGTGCACGATCTTGCCCGGCGTCACGCGCCCGGCAGGCACCTGCCAGAGTTCCTTGATGCCGATGGAATAACCCTGCGGGTCGCTGTGCGCGTCGAGTTTGAAGCGCTGCACCAGCACCTTGGTCAGGCTGCCGCGTGCACCCTCGGCCACCACGGTGACCTTGGCAAGGATGTCGACGCCCTGCGTGTAGTTGGCCTTGTGCGAACCATCCTTCGCCACGCCCATGTCACCGATGCGGATGCCGGTCACCGTGCCGTCGTCGCCATGCAGTGTTTCGGCGGCGGCGAAGCCAGGAAACACGTCCACGCCCAAGGCCTCGGCCTGTGGCGCCAGCCAGGCGCACAGCGCTCCCAGCGAGACGATGAAATTGCCGTGGTTGCGCATGCCCGGTGGTTTCGGCAGCTTGTGTTTGCCGGTCTTGCTGAGCAGATAGAACTCGTCGTCGCCGGCCGGTATGCAGATCGGTGGTGGGCTGTCGCGCCAACCCGGCAGCAGTGCATCCAGCGGTTCGGGTTCGATCACCGCGCCGGACAGGATGTGCGCACCGATAGTCGAGGATTTTTCAATGACGCAGACGCTGATCTCCGGCTTGAGCTGCTTGAGATGGATGGCGCACGCCAGCCCGGCCGGGCCGGCACCGACCACCACCACGTCGTATTCCATCGATTCGCGTTCGCTCATGACAGTCTCCGTGCACCAGCCGGCCAGATGGCGAGCGTGGCGCGCCAGGTCGGCGGTCCCATCGGGTCCACGCCGGCAACACCGGTGTTGCTGCAGGCCGCGGCCAAGGCCAGGTCGTGTGGCATTGTCCGGTTTTGCGGCGCATGCGGCAAATCGACTGGGGCGCGGCGCTGGTGGATGCCTGCGGCTCCGTCGGGTCGGCGTGGCCATCGGTGGTGGCCAGGCGAACGTGGTCATTGATGGGCGTGCTCGATATGCCGCCAATCCGGCGGTGCTTGCAATCACGGGGTGGTGCGTGGCGATAATCGGCCTTCGTCCGCCAAGGTGTGCCCATGAATTCGCAGCAGCCGATTGCCGATTTCGAACTGCGCGGCGCCAGCCTGTGCCAGTTGCTGCACTGGCTGGCGGTCGGTCGCGTGCAGCCTCAGGCCTTGACCGATGCCTACCAGGCGGCCATCGAGCGCCTCGATCCACAGCTCAACGCCTACGTCGACGTGCGCTCGGGCCTGCTCCAGGATCAGGCGCAAATGGCGGATCGCCGGCGCCGCGACGGCGTCATCGGCCGCCTCGACGGCATCCCGCTGGCCTTGAAGGACAATCTTGACGTGGCCGGTTGGCCGACCCGCGCCGGGCTGCCGGGCCGCGAGCAGCCGGCAGAAAGCGATGCCCACGTGGTGGCGCGCTTGCGCGCCTCCGGTGCGGTGCTGGTGGGCAAGACCAACATGGACGAGGGCGCGCTGGGCGCCACGACCGACAACGCGCATTTTGGACCCACGCACAATCCCCACCGGCACGGCTATACCGCCGGCGGGTCGTCCGGCGGAGCCGCTGCCGCGGTGGCCGCCGGGCTTGCGGTTGCTGCCGTGGGTTCGGACAGCCTGGGCTCGATCCGCATCCCGGCCAGCTATTGCGGCGTCTATGCGCTCAAGCCGACCCATGGCGAGATCTCCACGCGTGGCATGGTGCCGGCGGCGCGCCGGCTGGACGCGGTGGGTCTGCTCGCGCGCAGCGCAGAAGATCTCACAATCCTGCTCCAGGTGCTGGCGGGGTACGACGCCGACGACGCGCGCTCGCGCCGGCGCCGCGTAGCGTTCGCACTGCCCGACTGGGAGCCCGGAAACCTGCGTTCCGGCGTGCTCCCGGATCTGGGCGCGATTGGCGTCAGGCCCGACGTGATCGAGCTGTTCGAGCAGGCATTGCAGCGCCTGCCGCACGCACTCGGCGAACGGCGCATGGTCGATTTCAGCGATTGGGATTTTGCGCGTGCCCGGCGTTCGGGCCTGCTGCTGATGGAAGCGGAAATGCTCGATACCTTTGCTCCCGACCTGACCGACACGCGCCATCCGGTGTCGCCGCGCTTTCGCAGCATGCTGGGCTACGCCGCGCGCAAGAGTGCGGCCGACTATGCGCTGGCCGACCGCGTGCTGGATGCCGCGATCCTGAAGATGCGCCGCCTGTTCTGCCAGGTCGACGTGCTGGTGTTGCCCACCACGCCGCAGGGTGCGTTCCCACTGGGTGGCCCGGTACCGGACTCGCAGGCCGACCTCACCAGTTTTGCCAGCCTGGCTGGCTGCCCCGCGGTGAGCCTGCCGATGGGGACGTTGCCGGATGGCCTGCCGGTTGGCCTGCAGCTGGTCGGCGCCCGCGGTTCCGACTTGCGCCTGCTGGAACTGGCGGCCGTGTGCGCGGCCACGTTGGACGTCGCCCCAACTTATCCGGTGCTGGCCTGAGTGGTGTGGTCGGCCCGGCGCGATGCGGCGTGTAAGATGCCCCATTGGCGCAGCGTGCACGGAGGTCTTTCAGGCCATGCGGCTCGCGTGATCCGGACGAACCCATCGCCATGAGCCAAACCGCTGCACGTTCCCACCTCGACGATCTGGAGGCCGAGGCGATCCAGATCTTCCGGGAGGTGCAGGCCGCCTACCGCAAGCCGGTGATGCTGTATTCGATCGGCAAGGATTCGTCGGTGCTGCTGCACCTGCTGCGCAAGGCGTTCTACCCGGCCAAGCCGCCGATGCCGCTGCTGCACGTCGACACCACGTGGAAATTCCGCGAGATGATCGCGTTCCGGGACCGGCTCGCCGCCGAGGGCGAGGTGCAGGTGCTGGTGTACATCAACCAGGAAGGCGTGCGCCAGGGCGTGTCGCCGTTCACCCACGGCGCGACGGTACACACGGACATCATGAAGACCCAGGCCCTGAAGCAGGCCCTGGACCAGTACGCGTTCGACGCGGCCATCGGCGGGGCACGGCGCGACGAGGAAAAGTCGCGGGCCAAGGAACGCGTGTTTTCCTTCCGCAACGCGCAGCATCGCTGGGATCCCAAGAACCAGCGGCCCGAGTTCTGGCACACCTACAACACGCGGCTGCGCCAGGGTGAGAACGTGCGGGTCTTTCCACTGTCGAACTGGACCGAGCTGGACATCTGGTTGTACATCCGCCGCGAGTCGATCCCCTTGGTGCCACTGTATTTCGCCAAGCCGCGCCCAGTCGTCGAACGCGACGGCACGCTGATCATGGTGGACGACGCGCGCTTCCAGTTCCGCCCGGGCGAGCAGGCGCGGATGCGCGAGGTGCGCTTCCGCACCCTGGGTTGCTATCCGTTGACCGGCGCGGTGGAGTCGCACGCCGATACGCTGGACAAGATCATCGAGGAGATGCTGGCTTCACGCACTTCCGAGCGCCAGGGTCGGATGATCGACCAGGACCCGACCGCCTCGATGGAGCGCAAGAAACGGGAAGGCTATTTCTGATGGTGCAGGCGGAGGCGGCAAACCCGGGCCTGCTGCGGTTCATCACCTGCGGCAGTGTGGACGACGGCAAGAGCACCCTGCTCGGGCGGCTGCTGTACGACGCCGGCATGCTGCCCGACGATCAGGTGGCAGCGCTGGTGCGCGACAGCCGGCGCCTGCACGCCGACGCGGGGGAGGTGCTGGATTTCTCGCTGCTCACCGACGGCCTGGACGCCGAGCGTGAGCAGGGCATCACCATCGACGTGGCCTACCGGTATTTCCACAGCGCGCGGCGCAACTTCATCGTCGCCGACTGCCCCGGACACGAGCAATACACCCGCAACATGGCCACCGGCGCCTCGAATGCCGAGCTGGCCGTGGTGCTGGTGGATGCCCGCAAGGGCCTGCTGGCGCAGACCCGGCGGCATACATATATATGTAGTCTGCTTGGCATCCGCCACGCGGTGCTGGCGGTCAACAAGATGGACCTGGTCGGCTACCGCGAGGAGATCTACGCCCCGATCGCCGAGGCCTACCGGGAGCTGGCTGCCGGCATGGGGATCACCGACGTGCACTGCCTGCCGGTCTCGGCATTAGGCGGGGACAACGTCGGCGGGCGCTCCCCGCGCATGGCCTGGTACGGCGGGCCCAGCCTGCTCGAGCTGCTCGAGACGATCGATGCGGCGCCACGGACCGCTGCCGAGTTCCGCATGCCGGTGCAATGGGTGAACCGTCCCGACCAGTCGTTTCGCGGCTATGCCGGCACGGTGGCTGGAGGCAGCGTGGCGGTAGGCGACGAGGTCATCGTGCAACCGGGCGTGCATCGCGCCCACGTGCAGCGCATCGTGACCCAGGACGGCGACCTGACACATGCCGTCCAGGGCCAGGCCATCACGTTGTGCCTCGATCGCGAGCTGGATATCAGCCGTGGCGACCTCATCGCCGATGCTGTGCACCCGGCGCCGGTCGCCGACCAGTTCACCTGCCACGTGCTGTGGCTGGGGGAGACTCCGCTGCTGCCCAGTCGCACCTACACGCTGAAGATCGGCACGCGCACGCTGAACGCGCGGGTGATGTCGATCAAGTACAAGGTGGATGTCGACACCCGGGCACAGCTCGCGGCACGGCATCTGGTGCTGAACGAAGTCGGCTACTGCACGGTGGGTCTGGACGATGCGATTGCCTACGAGCCGTACGCGGTCAACCAGACGCTCGGCGGCTTCATCCTGATCGACCGCCAGAGCAACGCCACGGTTGCCTGTGGCATGCTGGATTTTGCCTTGGGCAGGTCGAGCAACGTGCATTGGCAGCACGTCGACATCGACAAGGCGGTACGCGGCCAGAGCAAGGGCCAGCGCCCCCTGTGCGTGTGGTTCACCGGCTTGTCCGGGGCGGGCAAGTCGACCATTGCCAACCTGCTCGAGCGGCGCCTGCATGCGCTCGGCTACCACACCTACCTGCTTGACGGCGACAACATCCGCCATGGCATCAACCGCGATCTCGGCTTCACGCCCGAGGCGCGGGTGGAGAACATCCGGCGCATCGCCGAGGTCGCGCACCTGATGGTGGACGCCGGCCTGGTCGTGCTTGCTAGTGTCATCTCGCCTTATCGCAGCGAACGGCGCTCGGCACGCGAGCTGTTCGACACCGGCGAGTTCATCGAGGTGTTCGTCGACACGCCGCTGGCCGAATGCGAGCGGCGCGATGCCAAGGGCCTGTATCGAAAGGCCCGGGCCGGCGAGATCCCCAATTTCACCGGCATCAGCGCACCCTACGAGGCGCCGGAGGCGGCCGAGGTCCATCTGCTTGCCGGCGGTGGCCGGCGCGCGGACGACCTGGCCGGGGAAGTTGGCGCCTACCTGTTGCCACTGCTGGGCGGCGCCGGGAACGTCGACTGAGGGCTGCGGGACCCCACCCTGCGCGCGCTCACTTGGCTTGTCGAGCGGGCACCGCGATAATCGCGTTTTAGCCGGAGTGCGCACCGATGACCAACAAGACTGTGCTCAATGCCACGCATCGCGCGCTGGGCGCGCACATGGTCGATTTCGGTGGCTGGGACATGCCCATGCATTACGGGTCACAGATCCGGGAGCATCACGCGGTGCGCACGGATGCGGGCATGTTCGACGTTTCGCACATGACCGTCGTCGACCTGCACGGCGAGCGCACGCGGGAGTTCCTGCGGCATCTGCTCGCCAACAGCGTCGACAAGCTGCAGGTGCCGGGCAAGGCCCTGTATACCTGCATGTTGAACGAGCACGGCGGCATCATCGACGACTTGATCGTGTACTTTTTCGCCGAAGCCTATTTCCGCGTGGTGGTGAACGCGGCGACGCGGGACAAGGACCTGGCCTGGATCACCCGGCATGCCGGCGACTTCGGCGTGGAGGTCAAGGAACGCAGCGACTTTGCCATGATCGCGGTGCAGGGACCGAACGCGCGCGAGCGCGTGCTGGCCTTGCTGCATGACACCGACGTCAAGCGCATCGCCGAGCTCGGCAAGTTCAGTGCGGCTGCTGCCCAGGGTCTCCACGGCATACCGCTGTTCGTTGCACGCACCGGATATACCGGTGAAGACGGCTTCGAGATCCTGGTGGCCAACGAGCATGCGGTCGAGCTGTGGGAGGCGCTGATCGCAGCCGGCGTGACCCCAGCCGGACTGGGCGCGCGCGACACTTTGCGCCTGGAGGCCGGCATGAACCTGTATGGACAGGACATGGACGAGGACATAACGCCCTGGGAAGCGAACCTGGGCTGGACCGTGGCGTTGGACGAGGGGCGCGACTTCATCGGCCGCGGCGCACTGGAGGCGCAGAAGCAGGCCGGCGTGCAACGCACGATGGTCGGCCTGGTGCTGGACGGCAAGGGTGTATTGCGCCATGGACAGCAGGTGACCACCGAATACGGCCCGGGTGAAGTCCTGTCCGGCAGCTATGCGCCAACCCTGGACAAGGCCATCGCCTTTGCCCGCGTGCCCACCGGCACCACCGGCACCGTCCAGGTCGACATCCGTGGCCGCCAAGTGCCGGCGCATGTGGTGAAGTATCCGTTCGTGCGCGGCGGCAAGGCCTGTGTCGGCATCTGAGCCTGTGCGCCGCGTGCGCCGGCCTTGGTTATCATGTGCCGGCACCACTGCTTTTCCACCCCAACATTGGACATGACCATGAGTGATATCCCTGGTGACCTGAAGTTTCTGAAATCCCACGAATGGGCCCGGCTCGAGGATGACGGTTTGGTGCGCGTCGGGATTTCCGATCACGCCCAGAGCCAGTTGGGCGACCTCGTCTACGTGGAGTTGCCGGAAGTCGGGGCGGCGCTGGAAGCGGGCAACGGGGCGGCCGTGCTGGAGTCGGTGAAGGCGGCTTCGGACATCTACGCGCCGGTGTCCGGGGAAGTGGTTGAGGTCAACGAGCTGCTGGCCGAGAAGCCGGAGCTGATCAACGAAGACGCCTATGGCGCCGGCTGGATTTACGCGCTGCGTCCAAGCGATCGCGCGGAGCTGGACGAACTGCTGGACGTGCACGAATACGAGCAGTTGCTGGAAAGCGAAGAGTCGTAAGCACAGCGGCTGCCGCCGCCTGCGGCGTCACGCGCCGCAATTGCCGTGCCCGCGTTCGCACGCGGGCGTTGCGTTCGATACCCTGCGTTGGTCGTGCCGACCGCCCCCTCCTGATGGTGCCTTCGCGTCCGCATGGCTGCGGTCGATTGCAGGGCGAGCGGTGTGCTGCCACAGCGCGTGATCCGCCACCTCCATCATCGCGTCGGGTGCCGATCCAGTGCGTGATGCCGTGCTTCAAGTGCTGGCGATGCGGGCCGATAAGTCTTTTCGGTATACGTCGGTGGCCTTGCGTTCATGATCGAGGCGCGGGGCCGTGCGGCACGATTGGGGCATGACGTTTTGCATGGCGGCACCGACAGGATTGCGCGTCCATGTATTTTCATTGCTCGTGCAATCGTTGGGTCGCAACGCTTGTGGGATGATTGGAGGAATTCATGATAATTCAATATAGACGTATAGACGTCTTTTGTGTTTACCCATATGCCGCCGTGCCTGGTTGCCGTGCGCATGTCGCTCCGGGTGATGGTGGTGTTCACGGCGTGCGTGCGGTGGCTAAAACCAATTGACAGCGGAAATATTGAGAGATAGCTTTCGCAACAGATTACGGGGAAGGTTCGCCATGGCAACTACAAAGTTCATCAAGCCGTATATCGAACACGGCGAAAAGGCCAATGCAGTACGCAAGATTACGGTCTCGATTCCGGTCCATGTCTTGCGCACGCTTTCCGATCTTCGTACCGAGCGACAGGTGAAGAATTTTCGGCACGCCACGAACAGTGACCTTTTGGTCGAGGCGTTCCTGCATGCTTTTACTGGGCAACCACTGCCAACTGATGAGGAGCTGAGACGAACTATGGCCACTGCCAAGAAACCTGCTCCAAAGAAGCCGGCCGCCAAGAAGGCGGCTGCGAAACCCACCGCAAAGAAAGTTGCAGCCAAGAAGCCGGTAGCGAAGAAGCCGGCGGCCAAGAAGGCTGCTGTGAAGAAGCCCGCCGCAAAGAAGGTTGCGGCAAAGAAGCCGGCGGTAAAGAAGGTCGCCGCCAAGAAGCCGGCGGCTGCCAAGAAGCCGGCGGCAAGCAAGGTTGCACCGAAGAAGCCGGCGGCAAAGAAGCCGGCGGTGAAAAAGGCTGCCGCAGCCAAGGTGGTGAAGGCCACCAAGACTGCCAAGCCCGCAAAGAAATCCAAGAAGTAATCAATCGTCGCGCAAGCGACAGCATCAAACATTCTCTCCTTGCGGTGCCCAGCGCGAGGGGAGCTTTCAACAAGATTCGTCCCGGCTTGCCGGGACGTTTTTTTTTTGGCCGCGGAATCGTCCGTGGGCTCCACGGCAAATCGCGGCAACGGGCGGTACGGCCCGCTAGCGTTTGCGGTCGATGCCAGCCCAGTCGACGTGGGGCAGTCCGAGGAGATTGTCCAGCACCATGGGGATCAGCTGCCCGGCGACCGGTCCGGTGGAGTTCACCAGGATGACCACGCCGATCTGGTACTTCGGCAGGAAGGCGATCGCGGTGCGGTATCCGGCAACTGCGCCGGCGTGGAACAGCAGGGCCTGGTCGGCGTAACGGTAGACCCTCCATCCCAGCGCGTAGTGGGCGGCGGTCAGCCGGCGCTGGCGCCACGCGGTGGAGTGCAATTCGCCTGGCGTGACGACTCCAGGAGCATGCAGGACCTCCAGCAATTTCGGTGGCAGCACGTCTGGACGTCCGCCCATTTGTGCAATCAGCCATTTTTCCATGTCCCGGATACTGGCGTTGACGCCCGCCGCCGGGGCGATCCGATAGTAGATCTCATTGGGTTCGAATGGCTTCCATGTGTGTCCCGCCCGCGAGTGTGGCCGTGCCCAGCTCTTGCTGGATTCGAGTCCGGCCAACCCATAACTCGCGTCCGCCAGCCCGAGCGGGTAAAACAGGCGCTTGTCGACCAGTTGGTAGAAGAACTGTCCGGTGCGGGCGAACAGGACGTCCTGGATCATGCTGAAGGCGACGTTTTGATAGCCGTAGCATTTGCCGACGGCACAGCTGAGGTCCACTTCGTCCAGTTTGCGCACCAGCTCCTCGTAGGACACCTCGTCCTCGAGCAGGTTGTCATAGGTGTTGCGTGGCAGGCCCAGCCGCTGGCCGAGGATGTCGCCAACCGTGGCGTGCTCGGCACCCTCGGCATCCTTGAGCTTGAAGTAGGGCAGGACGTCGACCAGGCGCGTGCTCCAATGCAGCCGTCCATCGTCGACCAGCAGGCCGGTGACCGCAGTGGCAAATGCCTTGGACAGCGATGCCAGGCGAAACACGGTGTGTGGCGTGACCGGCTGCTGTGTGGCCGCGTCGGCATAACCCACGGTGTGTTCGAACAACACCTTGTCGCCTTGCACTACCGCCGTAGCCAGGCCGGCCACGTCGTGGCGTTGGGCAATGACGTCGAGCCAGCGCCGGTAGTCCTTGATGGTGGCCTGCACGCGTGGCCGTGGCAGCCTGGCGGTGGCCTCCAGGCTGGCCTCGGCATTGGCGGCGGGTGGCGTATCGAGGGCGCCTGCGGGAGCTGCCACCAACAACGCGGAAGCGAGGATGAAGGCTGTGGCAAACGGTTGAAAAAGACGTGTTGGGGCCATGCTAATCTGTGTGTTGCGGCGCGGACATGCGTCTTCAGGCAGGGAGTACGTACATGGGCATGATCATCTTGCTGGTCATCATCCTGGTGATTGTCTTGTACTTCGTCGCGATCTACAACGCGCTGGTGCGTGCACGCAACGGCTACAAGAATGCATTCGCGCAGATCGACGTGCAGCTCACCCGGCGCCACGACCTGATTCCGAACCTGGTCGAGACCGCCAAGGGCTATATCGCCCACGAGCGCGGCACGCTTGAGGCGGTGGTTCAGGCGCGCAATGCCGCGGTGGGCGGCGTGGCGGGTGCCAAGGCCAAGCCTGGTGATCCGGCCGCCATGCAACAGTTGGGCAGCGCCGAGAATGCCTTGACGCAAACGCTGGGGCGCCTGTTTGCCTTGCAGGAGGCTTATCCTGATCTCAAGGCCAACCAGACCATGATGCAGTTGTCCGAGGAACTCACCTCGACCGAGAATCGTGTCGCCTTCGCGCGCCAGGCATACAACGACTCGGTGCTCACCTACAACAACCAGCGCGAAGTGTTCCCTGCCTCGATTGTCGCAGGCAGTTTTGGATTTGCCGCCGCGGAGCCGCTGCAGATCGACGATCCGAAGGTGCGCGACGTGCCACAGGTTTCCTTCAGCTGACGGCACCGCGGCATGTCGTGCATGCCGTGATGCTGCAGGCTTGATCCATGGATTTCTTCGCGCAACAGGCTCGGGTGCGGGGCAGCAGCCGCCGGCTGGTCGTGCTGTTCGTGCTGGCCGTGGTCGCGATCGTCGCTGCCATCGACTTCGTGGTCTGGCTCGCGTTTGGCTACCGTCCGGATGTTGACGGTGTGGTCCGCTCCAATGTGCCGTTGCTGCTTGGCACCAGCGTTGCCGTGGTCTGCGGCATCGTGCTCAGTTCGCTGTACCGGATCGCGAGCCTGTCGGCAGGCGGCAAGAAGGTGGCGCAGACCGTCGGCGCGGTGGAGGTCCCGACGGATACCACGAACCCACAGCTGCGCCGGCTGCGCAATGTCATCGAGGAAGTGGCGATTGCCGCCGGCGCACCAGTCCCGGATGTCTATTTGATGGCCGATGAGCCGGGCATCAATGCATTCGCGGCGGGATATTCCGCGTCCGACGCGGCCGTGTGCGTCACCCAGGGCTGCCTCGACCAGTTGAACCGCGACGAATTGCAGGGCGTGATTGCGCACGAGTTCAGCCATGTGCTGAACGGCGACATGCGCCTCAACATCCGCCTCATGGGGTTGTTGTTCGGCATCCTGGTGCTGACGGTGGTCGGGCGGCACGTCATCTGGTTTGGCGGCGGGCGCGGTGGCCGGCGCGACAACAACGGCGGCCAGGTGTGGATGATCGGCCTGGCGCTGATCGTGGTGGGATACATCGGTTACTTTTTTGCGCGCCTGATCCAGGCCGCGGTATCCCGCTCGCGTGAATCCCTGGCGGACGTCTCCGCAGTGCAGTTCACGCGTCAGACCGACGGCATTGCCAATGCGCTGAAGAAGATCGCCATCTACAGCGAGGGGTCTGTGTTGCATTCCCCGCACAAGCATGAAGTTGCCCATATGCTGTTTGGCGAGGCGGATGCGTTCAGTGCCTTGTTTGCCACACATCCGCCCCTGCTGCAACGCATACGCGCGTTGCAACCCGGCTTTGGGGAGGCCGACCTGGAGCAATTCGCGCAGGCGGTGCGGCGTGGGGAAGAACCTCCGCCGATGCCCACGGCGCAGCGGGCGGCGCAAGCCGGATCCATCCCGGGCGTGTCCGGGCGTGGGGTCGTGGCGACGTCGGTCTTGGCGGGGGCGGCGGCCGCGGCTGCGACGGGCGGCGCAGGCGACCATGGCGCGTCGACCGTCGATCGCGCTGCAGCCTTGCGGCGTGGCTTGCCGGACACGTTGGCGGCGCAGGCGCACGATCCCGAGTCGGCGCTGGCCCTGGTCCTGGCCCTGGCCTTGTCCGCCAAGGCCGATGTGCGCCAGCGGCAATTGCGCCTGCTGGCGGATGCCTTTGGCGACGATGTGCAGCACGCTGCGTTGGCGCTGTTCGGCGAGGCGAGCACGCTCGCAGCCGAGGCACGCCTGCCGCTGGTCGCGGTAGCCGCACCTGCCCTCAAGCAGTTGGCACCAGGCCGGGTGCGCGCGTTGCTCGATGCTCTGGATGCCGTGGTGCGCGTCGACAACCAGGTGGAACTGGACAAGTACTGCCTGACCCGCCTGCTGCGCCTGCAGCTGCTCGAAGCGCAGCATCCGCGCAGCGCGCCGGTGGATGGGCGCGGGAAGCTGCCGGCATCCCGGGACAGCGTGAAGCTGGTATATGCCGTCGTTGCCGCAAAGGGCAACCGCGAGCCCGAAGCATCGCGGCGGGCGTGGCTGCTCGCCATCCAGCACGTATTTCCCGGCGAAGCCCTGGAGTGGCCGCAGCTTCCCGAGGCATGGCAGCAGCCGTTCGAGAACGCCTTGAACGAACTCGACGGACTGTTGCCGGCGGCCAAGGAATTGCTTATCCAGGGCCTGGTGATCGTGGTCCGCGCCGATGCCGTTGTGACTACGGAGGAGGCCGAGCTGCTGCGGGTCATTTGTGCCAGCGTGCATTGCCCTATGCCGCTGTGAGGCACTTCTCGCCGGTTGCTGCTTGCTCGACGGGCTGGTGTGCCGTCCGCCACGACCGCGACGGACAAGCATACGGTGAGCGCGTTACCAAAGTCTGCGGCAACTTGTCCCGTCGACCCATGCGTCGAGGGATGCCGTCGCGCGATCGTCGCCGGATACCGTGCTGACAGGTGGGTTCAGCTGGTGATGTAGCGCTCGAGGTGTTCGATTTGCTGGGCTTGCGCGTCGATCACTGCCTTGACCAGGTCTCCGGTGGAGATCACGCCGATCACCTGGCCATTCTCGATGACTGGCAGGTGCCGCACACGCCTGTCGGTGCACAGGCGCATGCAGTCGAACGCATCCGTCTCCGGGCCGACGGTGAGCGGTTCGCCGCTCATGATCTCGGCCACCGCGGTCTGTGCCGAGGATCGCCCCTGGAGGATCACCTTGCGCGCGTAGTCCCGTTCGGAAACCACGCCGAGCAGGTGTTTGCCATCCATCACCAGCAGCGCACCGATGCGGTGCTCCGCCATCAGTTTGATCGCCTCGCGCACGGGCGCCTCGGGGCCGATGGTGAAAGTCGTGCCACCCTTTGCCTGCAACAGCTGCCTGACATCGCTCATGTCTGCACCTCCTGGACTTTGGGCCGGTGCAGCCAGTCTAGCCCGGAGTTCGGGCAGGGGTGTTGCCGTGGTGTGAACCGGCGCGCGGTGGCGATGCCGTTTGCAGGGTGTCCAGGAACGCCGGCCCGCCCAATTGGGTCATTTGCTGCATGATCCAGTTGCTGCGGCGCAGAACGTAGGTGCTCGGCGCATCGGCGTGCAGCCGGCGCGGACTGGGCAATACGGCGGCGAGCCGGGCGGCCTGCGCCGCATCGAGGCGGGCCGGCGCGACATGAAAGAACGCGCGGCTGGCGGCATCCACGCCATAGATGCCGTCGCCGAATTCGGCGATGTTCAGGTACACCTCGAGGATGCGCTGCTTCGGCCAAGTCAGCTCCAGCAGCACCGTGAAATATGCCTCCAGGCCCTTGCGCACGAAACTCCGCCCGTTCCACAGGAACAGGTTCTTGGCGGTCTGCTGGCTGATCGTGCTGGCACCACGCAGGCGTGCGCCATCGTCCGCGGCGTCGATGGCCTGCTGGATGGATTCCAGGTCGAAGCCGTGGTGGAACGGGAATTTCTGGTCCTCGCCAGCCATGACCGCCAGCGGGGCCCAGGGCGAGATTGCCCTCCACGGCACCCAGTGCTGGCGGATATGGAACTGCACGTGCCCGTGCCAGTGTTGGCTGGCCAACCGCTCCAACATGACGGCGGACGTCGGTGGCGGCACGAAGCGCAATACCAGGACCAGGAGCCAGCTGGCGGCTACGGCAAACAGCAACAGCGCGACCAGCCAACGCAGCAGGCGCCGGAACAGGGTATGGCGGGGTTTCATGCGTACTGGGTCATGGCAATGACGGGAAGCCACGGTGAGTTGTTCCGGTCGCACCGCGTACCCACATTGGGGCTCTGGAACTATGTCGTGAGGCTCCGATGAATGCAATCCACACAGACCAATTGCAGCGCTTCGTCCTGGAACGGGCCGGCGTCAACGGCACCCTGGTGCAGCTCGGTGCGAGCTGGCGCGAGGTTGCCGGCCGTGCCGCGTATCCACCGGCCCTGCGCAACCTGCTGGGCGAGGCGCTGGCGGCCAGTGCGATGTTGACCGGCAACGTCAAGCTCGACGGCGCGCTTTCGCTCGAGCTCAAGAGCAGCGGTGCCCTGCGCCTGCTGTTTGCCGAATGCGACGACACCGGACGGTTGCGCGGCCTCGCGCGGTGGTCAGGTGCGTTGCCTGAGCTGTTGGCCCTGGACCGCCTGCCGGATGGCGGCATGGCGATTACCATCGGCAACGTGGAACGCGGGCAACGTTACCAGGGCCTGGTCGACCTGCCGCACGCGGGGCTGGCCGCGGTGCTGGAAAACTACTTTGCGCAATCAGAGCAATTGCCGGCACGCATCGTGTTGGCGGCCGATGGCGAACAGGCGACCGGCCTGATGCTGCAACGCCTGCCCGGTACGGGTGGCCATGACGCGGTCGAGGATGCCGACGCCTGGCCACGCGTACTGCAGCTGACCGCCACCCTGGGTGCGCGGGAGCTGTTGGACACGCCACCGGAGCAGCTGTTGTACCGCCTGTACCATGAGGAGGGCGTGCGCCTGTTCCCGTCGCGACAGCTGCGCTTCGGTTGCAGCTGCAGCCGCGAGCGGGTCAGTGCGATGCTGCGTGCCCTGGGCCGCGATGAGGTCGAAGCTGCAATGGCTGCGCATGGAGACGAGGTCGAGGTGACCTGCGAATTCTGCGCGCGGGTCTATACCTTCGACCGCATCGATGCGGAGCACCTGCTCAGCGGCAGTGCCGCGGTACCCGCGGCATCGATGCCACAGTGAGTCCAGGGCGGTCGCCGGCGTTCACGGCAGGTGAAACGGCGCGGGCCGCGACTGCCAATGCGCGGCCTGCTCGCCCTTGGCGAACAGGAAGCCCTGGCCGTAGCGGCAGCCGATGCCGAGCAGGGCGCGACGCTGTGATTCCAGCTCGATGCCTTCGGCCACCACGCGCATGTTCAGCGAGTCGGCCAGCACCTGGATGGTGCGCACCAAGGCCAGTCCCTGGGTCTCGCCATCGTGCGCCGGCAGTTCGGTGATGAAGGAGCGGTCGATCTTCAGCGTCTCGAACGGGTACTGGTGGAGGTAGCTTAGCGACGAGTAGCCGGTGCCGAAATCGTCCAGCACGATGCCCACGCCATGCTGGCGCAGGTTCCGCAGGATCTTCTTCACCTGCTCGGAGTTTTCCAGCAGCGTATGTTCGGTGACTTCCACACGCATGCAGCTTGCCGGTACGCGGCAGCGCTCGAACAAGGTCAGCAGGCGCTGGTCGAAGTCTCCCGAGCGGAAGTGCCGGCCCGAGACGTTGATGCTGATGAAACCCTCGCCGCCGATCAGGCGTGAGCCCTGCATGCAGACCTGCTCGAAGATCTGCCAGTCGATCGTTTCCGCACAACCACTTTCCACCGCGATGGGCAGGAAATCACCGGGCTGGAGCAGGCCGCGTTGCGGATGGTGCCAGCGCAGCAACGCTTCATAGCCAAGCACCAGGCCGGTGTCGAGCTCGACAATCGGCTGGTAGAACGGCTCGAACTCGCCGCGCGACAAGCCATGGCGCAGGTCGTTTTCCATGTCCAGCAGGGACAGCGCCTGGTGGCGCAGGTGGTCGTCGAACAGGACGCAGCGATGGCGGCCGGCATCCTTGGCGCTGTACATGGCGGCATCGGCGTCGCGCAACAGCTCTTCAGGTTGCTGATAGTGCTTGCCGGGCAGCGCGATGCCAATGGATGCCGAGGTGAAGATTTCCTTCAGGCCGAGCTGGAACGGCGCCTGGAGCTCACGGATGATGCGCTCGGCCACCGCGCGGGCGTCGTCGGCGTGGTCGATGCCGTCAAGCAGGACGGCGAATTCGTCGCCGCCAAGGCGTGCCACCATGTCCCTGGTCTTCAGGCAGGCGCGAATGCGGCCGCCAACCTGGAACAGCAGATCGTCGCCGACCAGATGGCCGACCGAGTCGTTGATCACCTTGAAACGGTCCAGGTCGATGAACAGCACTGCGAACTGGTCCTTGCGGTTCAGCAGATAGCGCGCCATGGCGGCGTCCAGGCGCTGCAGCAGCAGGCTGCGGTTCGGCAGCCCGGTCAGGGAGTCGTGCAGTGTCTCGTACTTCAGCCGACGCTCAATGCGTTCACGCTCGACGATTTGTGCCCGCAGGTCGTTGTTGGCCAGGGCCAGCGCCCGGGTACGCTCGGTGACACGGCGTTCCAGCCCGGCATAGGCCTGCTTCAGCGATGCGGCGGCGTGCCTGCGCTGCAAGGCGTTCGCAATGTGGAAGCCGATGAAGGTGAGCAGCTCCTGGTCCATTTCCGTATACACATGACGCTGCGAGTAGCTCTGCAGCGCAAGCACGCCGACAGCCTTTTCCGCGAACGCCAGGGGTACGCCCAGCCATGAAACGAAACGCGTATTGACCTGGCTGATCTCGCCTTGCTCGCGCAGGCGCTCGACCTCGGCAGGCGTGACCAGCAACGGCGTGCCATGGCGCAGCACGTATTCACTCAATCCGCGTTCGTGCGCCCGGGTCTGTGGGCGGCTTTCGTTCTGGTCGACGAAATACGGGAAGGTGAGCGCACCGGATTCGTCGTCGAGCAGGGCGAGATGGATGTTGCGCGCATACAGCAGGCCGCTGACGACCTGGTGCATGGCGACATAGAACGTTTCCGGCAAGTCAGGACTGTCGGCCAGCTCCGCGATGCGGAACAACGCGGCCTGCAGGCGCTCGCCGCGCTGCCGCTGCAGTACCTGCTGGCGCAGGATCCGATTGGTTTCGCGCAGGGCCATGGTGCGTTCGGCCACACGGCGGCCCAGTTCCTGGCGTGCGGTGTAGCGCGCCAGGGTGGCCTGCACGTGTTGCGCCACGTAAGTCAAAAGCTCGATTTCCCTGCGCGCGTAACGGGTTTCCAGCCGGTAGCTCAGCGTGACCACGGCACCGACAACGCTGCCGTCGCGCAGCAAGGGGGCGCCGAGCCAATGTTCGCAGCCCGTGGCAGGGACGTGACCCAGGGCACCGTCGGATTCGGCGGCATCAGCCCTGGAACCAGTCATCGGCTCACCGCTGCGCAGCAGGTTGCGTGCGATCCACGGCAGCGCTTCGCTGGCCGGGAGATCCTCATTGAGTACCGGCGGGTTCTGATCGGCGTCGTCCACGTAGTACGGGAAGCGCACGCAGTCGGTGCCGGCGTCATACAGCACCACGTAGAAACTCTCGGCATCCATGACCCCCTTGATGAGGTTGTGCAGGGTGCCGAGCTGGGTCGGGATGGGCTGGTCGGTGGCGACCTGCGCGCTGATGGCGTACAGCACCTGCGGCAGGACCTGTTCCGTTGCCACACCACCGTCGTGTGTTCCGTGCTGATCCTGCCCGGCCAGCTGGTGCAGTCGGATACCGGCCAACTGGCCGATCCATGCAAAGTATTCGTTGCCGCGCGCCAGCTCGGCCATCCGGGTGGTGTCGGCTATAAAGATGAGCCTGCCTGGAAGGCGCGCATCCTCGGCCATGGTCACCTGGGCCGCGCCCGGCGCGTTGCCGGTTTCGCCGATGCTGGCCCACTGCACCTGTCCGCAGATGCCCAGATGTTGCAGCATGCGGTTGCATGCGCGCGTCACCCCCGTCGCGTCTGTGGCCAGGAACAACTCGCTCAACATCTGCCACGGGCGTGGCGTCGCCAGCGTGTTTGCCCTTGACCTGGCGCGACGCGCGCTTGGCATGGCGTTCATCGATGTACGGGGCTCGGGGTAGGTCGTCTTCATCGGCGCTGTCGGGCTGCCGGCCGACTGTATATCGTGCAGGTGTGAGGCGCCAGCAGGCCCAAGGAACTCACCATTGTGCGAAGAGTCTGTGATACTGCAAGTGGCAGTCCGGGCCCTGTTACGCTCATGGCCAGGGCCTGCAACAGGTGGTGTTAGCAAAACGTAAAAGCGGTTACACTAGGTATGCCCCATTCATCCTGGCGTAAGGTTTCTCTGCACGCGCATGTCTCGTCCAATCTCCATCGTCGCGTTGTTCCTGCTGCCTTTCATGGCGGCTGCGCAGTCCGCGAATGGCGGTGCGGATGCGTCGTCGTGGCTGGCTGCGCCGCTGGCGGGCCAGGCTACCGGTACTGGTTCCGAATTTGCCGTGGCGTCGTGGCAGGGTGTGGGCGGTTCGATGCTGGCGCCCCGTGCACGGAGTGAGGGCGCGGACGCCATCGCCTCGATCCGTGCGCCGTTGTCCTTGCGTGCGTCGACTCCAGCCACGGTCTACGCCGCCGGCATGCAGTATTCCCTGACCCCAAGGCTGCATGCCCAGGCCGAGGTTACCCACGGCCGCTCACTCGATCGGCTGTCGTTGCTGACCGGTGCGGAATTGGGCGCCAGCTACAATGTGGGCGCGTACATGATCGGGCTGAGCGTAGGCACGAACAGTGCGGCCAAGCCAAACCTTGCCTTGCCGCGCATCCTGCCGCGCGTGGCGCCAGGCGTGGACGGCTTGTCCGGTTTCGACAACGACTTGCATGTGCGGGCGCGCGGCCGCCTGCAGTTGGGCAACAACACGGGTATCGACCTCGGCGCCAGCACGGGCCGCATCCAGCTGCTGCCAGGCAACGGACTTGGGGTGAATACGCTGGATCAAAGCACGCTCAGTTTCGGAGTCGACCATGGCCCGCTCAGTGGGGCCCTGGTGGAGCGCACCATCCAGCCCCAGGTGGCCATTCCGGGCAGCCCCCTGAACTCGCGGCGCTGGAGCAGCATCGACCTGGGTGTGACCTGGCGTTTGCCATGGCGCGGCGAGCTGAGCGTCGGTGCGCAAAACCTGTGGTCCTCCGGTGCCCCGGCGAACAGCCCGATGGGCCCGGAACCGGACCAGTCGCGCACTCCCTACGTCCAATACCACCAGGACTTGCAGCGCTAAGTCCGTTCGGACGTGCACGCAGGATTGAATGTGGCCACGGCATGCGGCTGCCAGCCGGCAGGTACGCGAAACCACCTGCCGCGGGGCTGGCCGCGGCGAGCCAGCACATGGCGGTCAGTCGGAGGCAGCCAGGGCCTGGGCAATGCGGTCGCGTTCGCGCCGCAGCGCTTCCGGCAGGCGGGGCGCAAAGCTCTCCAGGTAAGTCTCGACGTCGGCAAGCTCGGCTTGCCAACCCGCCTGGTCCACCGTCAACAAAGCCTCGAGCCGGCCGGGCTCCAGGTCGAGTCCTTCCAGGTTCAGTTCGCCGGGGGCGGGCACCGTACCGATCGGGGTCGGCTTCCCGGTGGCGCCCCCCTCGACCCGCTTGAGCATCCACTCGAGCACGCGCAGGTTGTCGCCGAATCCGGGCCAAAGAAACTTGCCGTCCGCGTCCTTGCGGAACCAGTTGACCTGGAAGATGGCCGGCAACTTTGCGGCCGGCCGGTCGAAGTCCAGCCAATGGGTGAAGTAGTCACCGTAGTGATAACCGCAAAACGGCTTCATGGCCATCGAGTCGCGGCGCAATACGCCGACGGCGCCAGCGGCGGCGGCGGTTGTCTCCGAGCCCATCATGGCGCCCATCAACACCCCGTGGGTCCAATCGCGGGCCTGCACCACTAGCGGCTGCAGGCTCGCGCGGCGTCCACCAAACACGATGGCGCTGATCGGCACGCCCTGGGGCGCTTCGGCCTGGTCGGTCCAGGTGGGGCATTGCCGCACGCTGGCGGTGAAGCGCGAGTTCGGGTGTGCCGCCGGACCATTGGCCGGGTCGTAGGGGCGGCCCTGCCAGTCGGTAACCGGGGTTCCCGGCAGGCCTTCCCACCACGGCTGGTTGTCGGCGGTGACCGCGACGTTGGTGTAGATGGTGTCGTGGCTGATGGTTTCCAGCGCGTTCGGGTTGGTCTTGCGGTTGGTGCCGGGTGCGACACCGAAGAAGCCGGCTTCAGGATTGATGGCGTACAGGCGCCCATCCTCGCCCGGGTGCATCCAGCAGATGTCGTCGCCCACGGTCCATACCTTCCAGCCGTCCCGCCGGTAGCCTTCCGGTGGGATCAGCATCGACAGGTTGGTCTTGCCGCATGCCGAGGGGAAGGCCGCGGCGATGTAGCGGATTTCACCTTGCGGATTCTCGATGCCGACGATCAGCATGTGCTCGGCCAACCACCCTTCCGTGCGCCCCTGGTAGCTGGCGATGCGCAGTGCGTGGCACTTCTTGCCCAGCAGGGCGTTGCCGCCGTAGCCCGAGCCGAACGACTTGATCGCCAGCTCCGCCGGAAAGTGCATGATCCAGCGCCGCTCGGGATCGAGCTCGCCGATCGAGTGCAGGCCCTTGACGAAGCTGCCGTCGCGCTCGATGCGCGCCAGTGCCGCGGCGCCCATGCGCGTCATGATGCGCATGTTGGCCACCACGTACGGGCTGTCGGTGATTTCCACACCGCATCGCGCCAGCGGCGAGTCGATTGGCCCCATGCAATAGGGGATCACGTACATCGTGCGTCCGCGCATGCAGCCGTCGAACATCGCGTCGATCTTGGCGTGCGCGGCGGCCGGATCCATCCAGTGATTGTTGGGGCCGGCGTCCGCTTCCTGCGGGTGGCAGACCAGGGTCAGGCGCTCGACCCGGGCCACGTCAGCCGGATTGGAGCGGTGCAGATAGCAGCCGGGATGGGTGTGCTGGTTCAGTGCGACAAGTGTGCCGGATTGGAGCATGTCGGCGATCAGCGCGTCGTATTCGGCCTGGGAGCCGTCGCACCAATGCACCGCATCGGGCTTGGCAAGCGCCGCGGCCTCCGCGACCCAGGCGTTCAGCGCGTCCAGTTTGCTCGACATCATGAGACTCCTCGGCTCTAGCTTGCGAAAGACTGAAACGGTAGTTTGCGGATGAGGGCATTGCAAGGTCGCCAGCAGCAGGCGCGCGCCGTGGGGCAGGTTGTGCGCCTTTGCTGCCGCGGGCGCGATGATTCATTCGGGAGTGAGCACGGTGAGCATGTGCGCGACGTAGGCGTCGAATTCGTCGTGGCTCAGGCGTGGCAGGCCGAGGGTGAAATTGAGCTGCAGGAAGCCCACGTAGGCCGCGTAGGTCAGGCGGGCGCGGTTCAATGCCTCAGGCGGGTCGAGGCCCGCTTCGCGATAGATGGTGGTCAGAAACTGCATGCGCCTTTGCGAGGCCCGCGCCATCACGGCGACGACATGCGGGTCGTCCATGGCCTTGAGCAGGGCGGCGTAGACGCGGTGGGTCAGCAACTGGTGCGCGACGCGGCGAAACAGCGCAGGCAGGCGCTGCCGCGGGTCGGCGATGCGTTCGATGGGGACGATGATTTCCGCGGCGCCATCGCGTTCCCAGCGCTCCAGGGCTGCGATGAGCAGGGCCTCGCGATTGCGGAAATGCCAGTAGAAGCTGCCCTTGGTGACCCCCAGCTTGCGTGCCAGGGTTTCGACTGCCAGGGCGCGGATGCCTTGTTCGGCAATGCCTTCCAGCGCGGCAAGTTCCCAATCCTTGGCGGACAGGCGCGTGCGCTCGGGTTTGCTGCTGTCTTCCATAGCCGCATGGTATCCACGCCCTGTGCTTTTGCAATCGCGCTGGCTGGGTTGCGCCATGGGCAGTGACCCCTGCCGGCCTGGCATCGGGGGCTCGCCCGGGGCGTCGATGGCGGGCGCCGTCGCTCATTTTTCGTCCTCGTCCGGCGCCGGCTCGTGGCTGGAAGTCGTGGCGGGCGCGTGCGAGGATGGACCATGCATGCTTTGGCGACCATGATGTGACACGCCGTACTGGCCGACGCCTTGGGCCGACCAGTATGGCGGCGGCATGTTCACGCCGTCTGCCTGCAGTCGGCAGGCGGGCGGCACGTGGCCGCGGACGCTACTCGATCGACGTGAGGTGTGGCGGATGTCTGTGATCCTGACTGTGCTGGCTGCGCTGGTTGCCAGCGGTGTGTGCGCCTATCACCGCGCCGGCTTGCGCACCTGGTTCATCGTGGTGGTGGTGACGACGCTGATCGCCGGCATCGTGTTCGGCGCGCCGTGGACGCTTGTGATCCTGCTGCTGATCGAGGCGGCGATTGGCGTGCCGTTGCTGCTCATGGATTTTCGCCGCCGCGAGATCAGCGCCCCGTTGCTCAAGCTCTTCGCCAGGGTGACGCCCAGCTTGTCGGCGACCGAACAGACCGCGCTGGAGGCGGGCACCGTCGGCTTCGAGGGCGAGCTGTTTTCAGGCAGGCCGGATTGGCACCAGCTGCTGCGCCAGCCCAAACCGGAGCTCAGCGTGGAGGAGCAGGCATTTCTCGACGGTCCGGTGGAAGAGCTGTGCGGCATGCTCGATGACTGGCAGATCACGCACGAGCTGGCCGACCTGCCTCCCGCCGTGTGGGCTTTCATCCGCCAACACAAGTTCTTCGGCATGATCATCCCCAAGCGCTACGGCGGCCTGGAGTTCTCGGCGCTGGCGCATTCGGCGGTGCTGCAGAAGCTGGCCTCGATGTCGGCGACCGTGTCGTCCACGGTGGCGGTGCCGAACTCATTGGGGCCGGCCGAGTTGCTGCTGCACTACGGCAGCGAGGAGCAGAAGGACCACTACCTGCCTCGGCTGGCCTCCGGCGAGGAGATTCCGTGCTTCGCGTTGACCGGCCCGTACGCCGGTTCCGACGCCACGTCGCTTCCCGATTACGGCATCGTGTGCCGGCAGGAAGTGGATGGGGTCGACACGCTCGGCATCCGTTTCACCTTCGACAAGCGCTACATCACGCTGGCGCCAATCGCCACGGTCGTTGGCCTGGCCTTTCGCATGTACGACCCGGAACACCTGCTGGGCGGCGCCGAGGACCTGGGCATCACGCTCGCGCTGCTGCCGCGCTCGACGCCTGGACTGGAGATCGGGCGCCGCCATTTTCCACTGAACATACCGTTCCAGAACGGCCCGATCCGTGGCAAGGATGTTTTTGCGCCGTTGTCGGTGTTGATCGGTGGCCCGCAGATGGCCGGGCATGGCTGGCGCATGCTGGTGGAGGTGCTTTCGGTCGGGCGTGCGATTTCCCTGCCGTCCAATGCGACGGGCGGGGTGCGCGCTGCGGTGGCTGCGGTGGGCGCGTACGCGCGCATGCGCAAGCAGTTCGGCCTGGCCATCGCGCGTTTCGAGGGCGTGGAGGAGGCGCTTGCGCGCATCGGCGGCCTGACCTATGCCACGGCGGCGCTGGCGCGCGCGACAGCCGCGGCGGTGGACAACGGCGAGAAGCCGGCGGTCACCTCGGCGATCGCGAAATACCACGCCACCGAATGGGGCCGCACCGTGGCGGGAAATGCCATGGACGTGCTGGGCGGCAAGGGTGTGCAGCTCGGGCCGAGCAACTATGCGGGCCGGGCCTGGGAAGGCGTGCCGATTGCGCTGACCGTGGAAGGCGCGAACATCATGACCCGCAGCCTGATGATTTTCGGCCAGGGCGCGATCCGCTGTCATCCCTACGTGCTCAAGGAGATGCAGGCGCTCTCGATCGTCGACCGCGACGAGCAGCTCCGGGTATTCGACCGCCTGCTGTTCGAGCATGTCGGCTTCGGCATTTCCAACGCCGTGCGCAGCTTCGTGCTCGAGCTCAGCGGTTCACGCCTGGGCGACAGCGCGGGGGATGCCTACACCCGGCGCTATTACCGCAAGCTCAACCGTTTTTCCGCGGCCCTGGCCTTGTGCGCGGACGTGTTCATGGGCGTGCTCGGCGGCAAGCTGAAGTTCAAGGAAAAGCTGTCCGCCCGCCTCGGTGACGTGCTCAGCTACATGTACATCGCCAGCGCGATGCTGAAGCGCTACGAGGACACCGGCCGCCCGGAGGCGGATCGCCCGCTGCTGGCCTGGGCCTTCCACCATTGCGTATGGAACATGCAGATGGCGCTGGACGGGGCGATCCGCAATTTCCCGTTGCGCCCGGTGTCATTGCTGCTGCGCTTCCTCGTGTTCCCGTTGGGGCGCCGGGAAGTGCCGCCGTCCGATCGCCTGGGCCGGCGCATCGCCGCGCTGATCACCGCGCCCAGCGAGGCGCGCGACCGCCTGCTCGAATGGGTCTATCTCACGCCCACGACGAACAATACGATCGGGCGGATGAATGCGCTGCTGCCGCAGGTGATCCAGGCCGAGCCGGTCGACCGCAAGCTCGGCAAGGCACTGAAATCAGGCCAGATCAAGGCTCTCGACTATGCTGGCCAGCTTGCCGAGGCCGAGCAGGCGGGCGTGCTCGATGTGAGCGAGGCGGCCCTGCTGGCGCGCGTACATGAGGCGGTGTTCGAGTTCATCTCGGTGGACGACTTCGATCCTGACGAGATGCGCGCGTTCAAGCCGGGCCCGCGGCGCGGCGACGCCGCGCCGGCGGCACGATCGAGTGGCGACGCAGGATAGCGACCAGCAGCAGCAAGGACAGCGTCGAGCAGACCAACAGCGCCACCACCGAGGCCTCGGCGCCGAACACGCCGCCGCTGAGCCAGTCCGGTCCGCCGCGCGTCGACACCAGCCAGCCGTCGGCATGGCCGCCCGACACCGGGATGCCGTAGATCGTGCCTTGGGCGAAGTTCCAGGCCGCGTGCAGGCCGATGCATGGCCACAGCGAACGGGTGAGGTGGTAGATCAGCGCAAACAGCACCCCCGCCTCGATGGCAATGGCGGCTGAGCTCCAGACCGTGGCGCCCGGATTGTGGCCATGGGCGAAGCCGAAGAACAGCGCCGAGATGGCCAGCGCCCACCAGGTGCCCAGACCTTCCTCCGCGATACGGAACAGCACGCCGCGGGTGACGATTTCCTCACCGACGCCCGCTCCCAGCCCGACCGACAGCAGGGCAAGCAGCCAATGCGCATCGGGATTGGTGCCGATGACGTGGTAGCTGCCCAACAGCCACAGCACGCCGACCACGACGCTGAACAGCGCCAGGCCACCGAGCAGGCCAAGGGCCAGTCCCGCCGGCAGGCGGCGGGGGGACAATTCGTCCACTGGCCTGCGTTCCACCACACGCACCAGGAACAGGTAGGCCAACAGCGCCGGCAGGGGCATGGTGGTGAGGTAGATCGCCACACCGACCGGTGTGGCCATCGACATGCGTGCGCCACGGGCGAAGGTGTAGTGGTCGATGCTGCCGAAGAGCACTGCCAGCGCCGCCATCACCAGGGCGAAAATCACGATGCGTGCCGTGGGCGAATACAGCAGCCGCTGCTTCCATCGGGACGCGGTCGTGGGCGTGGTGAAGGCGATACTCTGCGGAGACATGCGGCTATCCGGCGTGGCAGGGTCGGAAGTGCGCAAGCCTAGCCGATCCAACGTGCCGGGGTTGCGGGTTGGGGCTGCCGGTTGACGCCACGGACCGTGCTCCTAGTCGGCGGCTGCGGCGGTGGCGTGCTCGCGGGTGTTGGCAAAGCGCACCATGGGCCAGCGCTCCTGCGCCAGTTGCAGGTTGACCCGGGTGGGGGCGATGTAGACCAGCTTGCCGGCGCCGTCGATGGCCAGGTGCATGGCGTTGCGCTCGCGGAATTCCTCCAGCTTCCTGGCGTCGTCGCACTCGACCCAGCGTGCGGTGCTGACCCCGACCGGCACGAAGCTGGCATCGACGTTGTATTCGTCCTTGAGCCGGTAGGCGACGACCTCGAACTGCAGCACACCGACCGCGCCGAGGATGAGGTCGTTGCTCATCAGCGGACGGAAGAACTGGGTGGCGCCTTCCTCGCTCAACTGGGCCAGTCCCTTGTGCAGGGCCTTGGCCTTCAGCGGGTCGCGCAACTGGGCACGGCGGAACAGCTCCGGCGAGAAGTTCGGGATGCCGGTGAAGTGCAGGGGTTCGCCCTCGGTGAAGGTGTCGCCAATGCTGATGGTGCCGTGGTTGTGCAGGCCGATGACGTCGCCGGGATAGGCGGTGTCGACGATCTCGCGGTCCGATGCCATGAAGGTCAATGCATTGGCGATGCGCAGCTCCTTGCCGGTGCGCGCCTGATAGAGCCTCATGCCGTCGCGGTAGGTGCCCGAGCACACGCGCATGAAGGCGACCCGGTCGCGGTGCGCGGGATCCATGTTCGCCTGGATCTTGAAGACGAAGCCGGTGAGCCCGGTCTCCTCGGGTTCCACTTGGCGGGTGAGGGTCGGCCGTGGGCGGGGTGGCGGGGCCTGCTCGACGAAGAAGTCCAGCAACAGCTGGACGCCAAAATTGTTCACGGCCGAGCCGAAGAATACCGGTGTCTGCCGGCCGGCGAGATATTCGCCGATGTCGAACGCTGGCGCCGCGCCCTGCACCAGTTCCAGCTCCTCGCGCAGCTCGCGCATGGCGTCGCCGCCGATGCGCTGCTCCAGGCCTGGCGCATCCAGGCCCTTGAACACCGTCGCGTCGTGCCGGGTCAGGCCTTTGCCCGGCTCGAAGATGTGCACCTCGTCGCGCAGCAGGTGGTACACGCCCTTCAGGCGCTTGCCCATGCCGATCGGCCAGGTGACCGGGGCGCAGGCGATGCCGAGCACCGATTCCACCTCGTCCAGCAACTCGATCGGCGGTCGGCCTTCGCGGTCGAGCTTGTTGATGAAGCTCATGATGGGTGTGTCGCGCAGGCGGCACACCTCCATCAGCTTGATCGTGCGCTCCTCCACGCCCTTGGCGCAGTCGATGACCATCAGTGCCGAATCCACCGCGGTCAGCACGCGGTAGGTGTCCTCGGAAAAGTCAGCGTGTCCCGGGGTATCCAGCAGGTTGACGATCTTGCCTGCGTACGGGAACTGCATCACTGACGAGGTGACCGAGATGCCGCGCTCCTTCTCCAGCGCCATCCAGTCGGAAGTGGCATGGCGGGCAGTCTTGCGGCTCTTCACCGCCCCAGCCATCTGGATCGCGCCGCCGAACAACAGCAGCTTCTCGGTCAGCGTGGTCTTGCCGGCGTCCGGATGGCTGATGATGGCGAAGGTGCGGCGGCGCCGGGTTTCCTGCTGGTGTGCTTGCGGGGACATGCGGGTGGCTGGCTGGAATGCGACCGGTCATTGTAGCGGCGAACGGACGCCGCTTCGTGCCGCGGCCCCGGCACCCCGGCAGTCTGCTGCGCCGGCGTGCTACGCTGGCGACCGCGCTGGCGGCGTTGCCGGCAGCGCGACACCGTTTGGGGAGTAGCCTGCCTCGTTGCGACGGGGCGTCTTCGTCAACATGCTCGGCGTACCGCCGTGGCGAAGACACCGATCCTGGTTGGCGAGACCAACGGCCGGCGGCGCCACAGCGGTGGGCGCGCCGTCGTGCCGTTGCGCCCAGCCCATCGTCGCAGGCCCGCATGAACCCGATTTCAATTCTGCTGCTCGGCTTTGCCATGTCCACCGACGCGTTTGCGGCGGCGATCGGCAAGGGCGCGGGCATGCTCCGGCCTCGGCTTGGCGAAGCCCTCCGCGCCGGCGTGATCTTTGGTGCGATCGAGGCGATCACACCGGTACTCGGCTGGCTGCTGGGCCGTGGTGCATCGCGTTTCATCCAGGCCTGGGATCACTGGCTGGCGTTCGGCCTGCTGCTGGGGCTGGGTCTGCACATGATCTGGGCGGGTTTGCAACCTGACCAGGGCGATACCGTTGAGGTGGCGAAGCGCCCCGGGTTCGTGGGCCTGGCGCTGACCGGGCTCTCGACCAGCATCGATGCGCTGGCGGTCGGCGTCGGCCTGGCCTTTGTCGACGTGTCCATTGGCGCCGTGGCGGTGGTCATCGGCCTGTGCACCTGCTGCATGGTGACCGTCGGTATCCTGCTTGGCCGGGTGCTGGGTGCCGTGGTCGGCAAGGGGGCCGAAATTGCCGGGGGCGTGGTGCTGATCGGCGTGGGCGCGGTGATCCTGTACGAGCACCTGTCCGCGGCCGCGTGATGGACCGCCGACGCCGGCTTGCCCGGTGTGGCGTGCATGCAGCCGGGGCAATGCCCCGCATGGCGAACTATTTGGATTCCTTTTTCATCAGCTGCTCGACCATGCCGGCGGGCACCACTTCGTAGTGGTCGAACTCCATGGTGAACGTGCCACGGCCACGCGTGGCCGAGCGCAGGAAGTTGATGTAGCCGAACATCTCGGCGAGCGGGACGAAGCCGTCGACGAAGGCCGAGCTGCCCTTCTGTCCCTGCTCGCTGATGCTGCCGCGCCGCCGGTTCATGTCGCCGATGACGTCGCCCAGGTAATCGGCGTCCAGCACCACCTCGAGACGCATGATCGGCTCCAGCAGCTTGGGCTGACTGAGTTTCTGCGCCTCGCGGAAACACTGCCGGGTGGCGATCTCGAAGGCCAGCGCGGACGAATCCACGTCGTGGTATTTGCCGTCGACCAGGCGCGCCTTGAAGTCGACCACCTCGTAGCCAGCGACCTGGCCCTCCTGCAACTCGGTGTGGACCGCGTGCTCGACGGCCGGGATGTATTCGCGCGGCACGCGGCCACCGACGATCTCGTCCGAGAACACCACGCCCGAGCCCTGGGCCAGCGGTTCGAAGATCATGCTCACCTCGGCGAACTGGCCCGAGCCGCCGGTCTGCTTCTTGTGCGTGTACGTGTGTTCGACCGTCTTGCCGAAGGTCTCGCGGAAGCTGACCCTGGGCTTGCCCATGATGGCATCGACGCCGAGCTCGGTGCGCATGCGGTCGATGGTGATTTCCAAGTGCAGTTCGCCCATGCCCATGAGCACGGTCTCGCCGGTTTCCTGGTCCACGTGCAGGCGCAGCGACGGATCGGCCTTGACCATCTTGTACAGGGCCATGGACAGCTTGTCGACGTCGTCGCGGGTCTTTGGTTCCACCGACACGCTGATCACCGGATCGGGGAAGCGCATGCGCTCCAGCAGCACCGGATGCGCGGGGTCGGTCAGCGTGTCGCCGGTCTCGGTATCCTTCAGCGAGACGAAGGCGCAGATGTCGCCGGCGCGGACCTCCTCGATTTCCCGCGTGTCGTCGGCCTGCACCTCGACGATGCGGCCGATGCGCTCCTTCTTGCCGCGGGTGGCGTTGAGCAGGGTGTCGCCCTTCTTGATGACGCCGGAATAGATGCGGCAGAAGGTGAGCGTGCCGAACTGGTCGTTGATGACCTTGAAGGCCAGCGCGCGCGCCGGCGCATCGTCGGTCACCGCCTGCTCGCCGGTGATGTTGCCGTCCTCGTCCACCGTGGCGATGCCGCCGGTTTCGCCAGGGTAGGGCAGGTAGTCGACCACCGCGTCAAGCAGCTGCTGGATGCCCTTGTTGCGGTACGAGGAGCCGCACAGCACCGGTACCAGCTTGCCGCCGACGGTGCCCTTGCGGATGCACTGCTTGAGCAGTTCCGGATCGAACTCGCCGCTGGTGAGCAGGCGCTCGAAGGCGTCGTCATCCAGCGCCAGCGCGGTCTCCAGCAAGTCCTGCCGCAGCTTCGGCAGGTCGGCGAGCCATTGGTTGTCCGCGTCCGAGCTGAACTTCAGGCGCGCCGGCAACTGTTCGAGCGGGACCGTTTCCCAGGTGCTGTCCTTGTCCTCGGACTGCCAGATGTAGCCGACCCCGGCCACCAGGTCGGCCATGCCACAGAACTCGTCGCTGCTGCCCAGGGGCACCTGGCAGATCAGCGCATGGGTGGCCAGGCGCTCCTTGATGCCCTTCACGCAATGGGCGAAGTTCGCGCCGATGCGGTCCATCTTGTTGACGTAGCACAGCCGCGGCACGTGGTACTGGTCGGCCAGGCGCCAGTTGGTCTCGGTCTGCGGCTCGACGCCGGCCACGCCGTCGAACACCACCACGGCACCATCCAGCACACGCAGCGAGCGGTTGACCTCGATGGTGAAGTCGACGTGTCCGGGGGTGTCGATGAGGTTGATGCGGTGGCCGCGCCACTCGGTGGTAACCGCTGCCGACTGGATGGTGATGCCGCGCTTGCGCTCCTGCTCCATGTAGTCGGTGGTGGTCGAGGCGCGGCCTTCCTTGGTGTCGTGCACGTCGACGATCTGGTGCTTGCGGTGCGTGTAATACAGCACGCGCTCCGTGGTCGTGGTCTTGCCGGCGTCGATGTGCGCGATGATGCCGATGTTGCGATACAGCTTGAGCGGTTTGCTGCGGGCCACGGTGGCGCTCCCTGGAAAGGACACGGCGATGTGCCGGTACTGGCAGCCCATATGCCGCTGGCTGCAGGGCTTTTCAATTGAAACTCCCCGGCCGGACCGGCGCCTACCGGCACATCATACTCACGCCGACAGCAGATCCTCGTAGAACGCGCCGAACGGCTCGCTGGGATGCGCGATCTGGATTTCCAGGATCCACAGGTTGCGCGACGGCGCCGCATCCAGGTCGGCGAGGTCGCCGCCCTTGTGGATGGCATGCGGGAAGTCGCTGACCCGGTGGCCCTTGGTGGCCTGGTTGAAGCGCCAGCCCATGGCTGCGGCGCGCTCCGCGGCAAACAGGTACAGCGCCCGGCCGCCCAGGCCGCGCGTACACCAGGCGTCCGCGACCTCGTGGAACAGCGTGCGCGCCGCCTCGGCGCAGGCCTGGCGCTGCGGTGCGTCGCCCACGGT
This sequence comes from Lysobacterales bacterium, assembly GCA_017305055.1. Classification (GTDB taxonomy): domain Bacteria; phylum Pseudomonadota; class Gammaproteobacteria; order Xanthomonadales; family Rhodanobacteraceae; genus Rhodanobacter. Next base: position 209 of record JAFKMZ010000010.1, on the reverse strand, counting down.
GAAGGTGTCGCCGACGTCGCCCTCGTGCCCGTCGAACACCAGGCCGAGGTCGATGAAGTAGCTGTCGTTCTCGCCCAGCCGCACGCCCGGCTCGGAAGGTTCGCGGAACCCCTTGGTGGTGTTGCGGCCGATGCGGATCAGCGGCCGGTGCCACAACCGCTCGCTGCCGAGTTCGGCGAACACCTCGTGGGCGAGCGCCACCGCCTCCG
>JAFKMZ010000104.1 GCA_017305055.1 Lysobacterales bacterium | reverse complement strand
GGCTGGCGTACGCCAGCCCTGCGCATGTGTACCAGTACGTGCAGCCTACTTCTTTGCGAACAGGTGCTCGACGCTGGCGCGCTCGTCCCGCAGCTCCTGCACGCTGGCATCCATGCGCGCGCGCGAAAACGCACTGATGGCGAGGCCTTGCACGATTTCGTACTTGCCGTCGCGGCAGGTCACCGGGTAGCCGCAGATCAAGCCCGGCGCGATGCCATAGGAACCATCCGACGGAACGGCCATGGATACCCAGTCACCTTCTGCCGTACCCAGCGTCCAGGTACGCATGTGGTCGATGGCTGCGGATGCGGCAGACGCCGCCGAGGACGCGCCGCGGGCCTTGATGACCGCCGCGCCGCGCTGCTGCACGGTGGGAATGAACTCGCTTTCGTACCATTCCTGGCCCACCAGATCCAACACCGGTTTGCCCTCGATCGTCGCCTGCGACACATCCGGATATTGCGTGGCGCTGTGGTTGCCCCAGATGATCATCCTGCGCACGTCGGTATTGTGCTTGCCGGTCTTCTCGGCCAACTGCGACTTCGCGCGGTTGTGGTCCAGGCGCACCATGGCGGTAAAGCAGGCCGGATCGAGGTCGGGCGCGTTCTGCTGCGCAATCAGCGCATTGGTGTTGGCGGGGTTGCCGACCACCAGCACCTTCACGCTGCGCTTGGCATGTGCGTTGAGGGCCTGGCCCTGCGGGCCGAAAATGCCGCCATTGGCCTGCAGCAAATCCTTGCGCTCCATGCCCGGACCACGCGGGCGGGCACCGACGAGCAGTGCGTAGTCCACATCCTTGAACGCCACGTTGGCATCGTCGGTGGCGACCACACCAGCCAGGGTGGGGAACGCGCAGTCGTTCAACTCCATCACCACACCCTGCAACGCCGGCAGCGCCGGGGTGATCTCCAGCAGGTGCAGAATCACCGGCTGATCGGCACCCAGCATGTCACCCGCGGCAATGCGGAACAGCAAGGCATAGCCAATCTGGCCAGCGGCACCGGTAATGGCAACTCGAACAGGGGTTTTCATGGGCGATGGTTCCTCGAGGTGTAATGGCTGGGCTTCGGTGGTGGCAGCCGCAACGGCCGGGTCATGGCGCCATCCACGACGGGCCACCGCGCCGGCAAACGCGCCGACGTGGCCGGGATGGCATCAGGCCAGCTCGGCGAAAAATTCCGCGATGCGCTGCAGACCGGGCTGCAGCTGCTCCGCCGGGCAGGTGTAGGAAATACGCATGGCGCGCGGCTCGCCAAACGCCGAGCCGGGCACGCAAGCCACGCCCTTGGCTTCCAGGAGCGCCGCGCAGAAACCGACATCGTTTTCGATCATCGTACCTCCATGGCGTTTGCCGAAGGCCACGGAGATGTCCGGGAAGGCATAGAACGCACCCTGCGGACGCGGACATACGACGCCGGGGATGGCGCTCAAGGCGCCGTACACCACGTCGCGCCGGGCGGCAAAATCCTTGCATTTGGCACGCGTCACATCCTGCGGGCCGGTCAGCGCGGCGACCGCCGCGGCACTGACCACTTCCGGCAGGCTGGTGATGTGGCTGGAGTTCAACGTGGTGATCGCCTTGGCAACCACCTCTGGACCCGCGAGAAAGCCTACCCGCCAACCGGGCATGCCATAGGTCTTGGACACCGAGTCCACGAAAATCAACCGATCGCGCAATTCCGGCCGTGCGTGGACGAAGTTGTGGTAGCCAATGCCGTCGAAGACCATGGCTGCATAGATGTCGTCGGTGACGATCCAGGTCTCCGGGTGGCGTACCAGCACATCAGCCAACGCGGCAATCTCGACCTGCGTGTAGACCATGCCGGTCGGGTTCGATGGATTGTTGAACAGGAACACCTTGGGCTTGCGCACCAGCGCCGCGTCGAGCTGCTCCGGGGTGAGCTTGTAGTTGTGCTGTGGCCCACAGGGCAAGGGATTGATCCGCGCCCCGATGATGTCGGCAATGTCGCGGTAGGTGGTCCAGTACGGCGCGGCAAAGGTGATCTCGTCGCCCTCGTCGAGCAGGGCCTCGGCCAGGTTGTACAGGACCTGCTTGGCGCCGATGCCGATGGCGACGTTGGCGCGCTGGTAGCCGTGGAAACCCAGCGCCTCGATGTGCTGCAGGAACGCGTCCTGCAGCGCCTCGGAGCCGCGGTTGTTGCCGTACTGGCCGCTGTCGTGCGCCAGCGCCTCACGCGCCGCCGCGTACACGTGTTCACCGGGCAGGAAATTTGGTACGCCCACCGAAAAGCTGATGATGTCGCGGCCGGCGGCCTTGAGCTGCCTGGCCTTCTGGGCAATCACCATGATGGTGCTGGGTTTGGCGCGACCGACGCGCACGGCAAGTTGCGGCATGGCTCCCACACTTATGGCGAGGACTAAAGACGGCTATTTTATCACGCTCACCGGGTCCGCTTCGGGCTGGCGTCGCAGCTGGTCGCTTGCTCAGCCGCGCGCGTCGAGGATGGCGTTCCACTCCTTGACACGGTCGGCCTGCGTGGCCAGGAACGCGTCGACGTCGCCTTCCACCACGACCTTCTCGATCGTGTCGCCCTGTTGGACCGAATTGACCACCGCCATGTCCGCGGCGTCCAGCACCTCGCCAAACACGCTGTGCTTGCCATCCAGCCACGGCGTCGGACCATGGGTAATGAAGAACTGGCTGCCGTTCGTGCCAGGACCCGCATTGGCCATGGACAGCACGCCAGGCTTGTCGTGCTTCAGCCTGGCGTCGAATTCGTCCTCGAAGCGGTAGCCGGGGCCGCCGCGTCCCGAGCCCTCGGGGCAACCGCCCTGGATCATGAAATCGGCAATCACCCGGTGGAAGGACAGTCCGTCGTAATAGCCGCGGCGCGCCAGGTTGACGAAGTTGGCCACGGTGATGGGTGCCTTGTCCTCATGCAGGCGCAAATGGATCGGCCCGCGGTTGGTGGTGAACGTGACATGGATGGTCATGGGCGATCCTTGGGTCTTGAAGGGATAGCCGCGCACGTGCTGCACGGACTGAAGGCGCCAAGGATAACCCAGGCGCTACGCCGCCGAGCGACAGCACGCAGTGGGCGCACGTACCGTCCACTCAACTGCGCTGGGCGCGGCAAGGATCACCATCAGCAGGTCGGGCAGCGCGAGCGGTCCACATACCCGGGATGACTTGATGTTTTGATATGTTATATTGTTTCATACAATCGAACGAATGCCCTCCCAGCCAGGACGAGACCATGCACAAGACCCTCCTCGCCGTCGCCATCGCCACCCTGTGCACGTCGCCGCTTCCGGCAGGCGCCACCGATACCAGTGGACAAGCGACGGACGACGCTACGGCAGACACGCGCGACTCCAGGAAGACTGCAGTCCACGATCTGGAGGGCATCGTGGTGACGGCCGTCCCGTTGGGCCAGAACGTTGACCAGATCATTCATCCGGTATCCGTACTCACCGGTACCCGGTTGGATGACACAAAAGGAGTGTCGCTCGGGGAGACCGTCTCGAGCATCCCAGGCGTGCAGTCGACGGCCCTGGGAACAGCGGTCGGTCGCCCGGTCATACGTGGTCTCGATGGGCCACGCGTCGCGGTGCTGGAAAACGGGTTGGCATCGCAGGACGTTTCCAATGTCAGCCAGGATCATGCGGTGACCCTGGAGCCGTTCCTGGCTGACCAGATCGAAGTGCTCAAGGGCCCCTCGACCCTGCTCTATGGCTCAGGCGCGATCGGTGGCGTGATCAACGTGGTCGACGGCCGCATTCCCGAGAAGGCACCTGACCACGGCTTTTCCGGACGCACCGAGGCCCGCCATGACAGTGTGTTGGAAGGCAAGACCGGCATGTTCCGGCTCGACGCCGGCAATGGCAGTTTCGCCTTGCACGCCGATGGCATGCGCCGCGACAACGACAGCTACGACATCCCGGGTGGCATGCTTGAAAACAGCCAGGTCAAGACCACGGCCGGCTCGCTCGGCGGATCATTGCACGGCACATGGGGTTATCTGGGCGCGTCCGTGTCACGCTTCATGAGCAACTATGGCAGTCCCGCCGAACCGGGGGATCCTGCCGAGGGCGAGGATCCGGTCACCATCAAGATGGCGCAGACCAACTACAACATGAAAGGTGGCTTCATCGAACCGTTCGCGGGGGTGTCCAGGATCGAGTTCCACCTCGGCCACAATGCCTATCAACATGTCGAATACGAGGGTCCGGCCCCAGGGACCACGTTCAATACGGACAGCAACCAAGGGCGCTTGATCGTCACCCACAAGCCCGTCGCCGACTGGATTGGCGCCGTGGGCGTGCAGACCGGGCACCGCAAATTCTCGGCGGTGGGCGATGAAACCTTCGTGCCCGCCACCACGACCAAGAGCGTCGGCATCTTCCTGACCGAGCAGCGGGACTTCGGCGTGGCGAAAGTGGAACTTGGCGCCCGTCACGACCGGCAGAGCAGCGAACCGGTATTCGGCGGCAAGCGCAGCTTCGCGCCCAACAGTTTCTCGGCCGGTACCGCCTGGCGGTTTGCCGAATCTTGGCACCTGAGCCTGAATCTGGACCACGCCGAGCGCGCGCCGGCCGAGGAAGAACTGTTTTCCAACGGTCCGCACGCGGCTTCCGCAACCTTCGAGATCGGCGACGCGAACCTGGACAAGGAGGCGGCCAACCAGGCGGAGCTGGGATTGCATTTCCACGGCGATGTCGTCGAGGGCAAGGTATCGGTCTATTACAATCGCTACAGGAACTTCATCTACCTGGCCGACACCGGTGAGATCGAAGACGATCTGCCGGTACGCATCTGGTCGCAGAACGATGCGACATTCCGGGGTGCGGAGGCAGAAGCCACCTTCCACTTGGTGAAGAACGGCCACGGTGACTGGGATTTCCGTGTGTTTGGCGATACCGTCCGCGCCACGCTTGGCAACGGCATCGGCAACGTCCCGCGCATCCCTGCCGGCCGCCTGGGTGCCCAGCTGCACTGGAACGCCAATGCCATGCGGGCCAGCCTTGGCGCCGTCCGTTACTTTGACCAGGACAAGGCCGCCCACTTCGAGACCGACACCAAGGGCTATACCCTGGTCAACGCCCGTTTCGCCTGGACGTTCCATGACGCCGCGCGAAGCCAGTGGGAAGCGTTTGTCGACGGCAACAATCTGACGAACCAAACGGCCCGGCCAGCCACTTCCCTGTTCAAGGACGTGTCCCCTCTCCCCGGCCGCAATGTTTCGGTCGGCATACGAGGCTATTTCTAAGCCTGCTTCTCAAGCATCGGCCAGGCACGCCCGGGTCGACACCCGATCGCGCTCTGCGCGACTCGGGTCGGTGTGGTCGTGCCTTGCGTGGCCTCCGAGGTGATTCACGTGGCGCATGAATTGGAGCTTGCTGCCCCTTTGCTGGCCAGCATGGCGGTTGCGGCGGCGGCGCTGTCGGCACGGCTCACTGCATGGTTGCCGCCCCATGCCTTGCAGCGCTGGCTTCCCTGGTTGCAGGCCATGGCGGCCGGACTACTTCTGGGGGATGCCCTCCTGCATCTGCTGCCTGAGGCCATGGCAAATGGCGTCAGCCCCAACCGTGCAGGGGAATGCGTGGCATTGGGCCTACTTTGCCTGCTCGGTATCGAATGCGGCATGCGCGGCACGGGCAGCTCTGCCATCGCTGTATTTGCCCGCATGGATATCGTGGGTGACGTGCTTCACCATCTGGCCGACGGCATGGTGATCGGGGCGGCTTTTGCCATCGATCATGCCCTCGGCTTCGTCGTCTCTTTGGCCGTCCTGATGCACGAACTGCCACGGGAGGCGGGAAACGCCGGGGTACTGATCGCCGGAGGATATGAGCCGCGGAAGGCCTTCTTCAATTCGGTTGCAACGACGCTGGCGATTCCTTTGGGCGCGTTATGCATCGCGTCGCTCGGCAATTCATCCACGCTTCTGGGTCCGGCCCTCGCCGTGGCGGCCGGGACGACGCTCTATCTCGCCAGCAGTGACATTCTGCCGGGACTCTGGTCCACCCTTGGCCGCAACCATCGCTTCACACCATTGGCAGGCGTAGCAGGTGGCATGGGGTTCATGTGGTTGGCCGCCACCTTCGACCATGTGCACTGAAACGCCGCAGCGGCAGATATCCCGCACTGATGGCCAGCGTCACACCCAGCTCGCGAGCCGCCGCCCCGTATCCAGCCGATCGCATGGAGCTGGTGACCGGTGCGCATCACGCCCAGCCACCCCGGACCTGCAATGTCTCTTACTTGGTCACGGTGGCGCCAGCCAGCTTCGCCACTGCACCCAGCGTCGTCTGCGCGGCATTCAGGCCGAGACGGAAGTCCGCATCGCTGTAGGTCGAGTACAGGTCGGTCGGCTGGTGCCACTGCGGATCCCACCCCGCGCCGATCTGCGCACCGCGCTCGTTCTCGCGGACGCTGATCGAGGGCGCCAAATCCTGGAACGGTGCCGAATCGGTATTGGTCATGTGCTGGCCGACCTGCGCGGGATAGTCGGTTGCGTATTTGTCGTTCGCGTCGGCCAGCGCCCAGGCCAGCTTCTGCGAGGCGGCAGCGAACTTCGAGTTGGACTGGAACTCCACATTCACGTTGGCCTCCGGGCGCTGTACCTTGCTGACGCTGCCGTCGGCCCTGGGCATGCCATGGTCGAACATCATCATGTCGTGCTGGATGACGCCCAGCCACTTGGGCTCCGGATACCTGCCCGAGCCCACGGGATCCTCCTTGCCCTGCAGCGCGGCGCGCTGCTCGACATAGGCACGGGAGCCGTTGAGTCCAGTCTCCTCGTTGTTCCACAGGATGAAGCGGATCGAGCGATCGGTTTTCACGTCCGGCGAGCTCAGCACACGCGCCAGCTGCATCACCAGCGCCGTCCCCGAACCGTCGTCGTTCGCGGCCTCGCCCCAGCCGATGCCGTCCATGTGTCCGCTGACGATGTACATCTCCTCCGGATGCGTGGTGCCGACCTTGGTGCAATACACCTCCTGGCGCTCGCCCGGCACGCTGGGTGGCGTATTCAGCGCGCGCAACTTCGCGTCCGGCTGCTTCATGGGATCCGTGTTGACCCCGGTCGCCGCCAAATTGCCCCACAGGCGTGAGCCGCCAGGACCTTTCCGGGCCTGCATGAAGCGCAGCCGGGCCTCATGGATTTCCTCGGGCGTCCGCTCCGGTCGCGGTCGCGGCTGGAAATCGTAAGTGATGCGCGCCGTGGGCGTGCAGCCATAACTCTTCAGCTGCGCCTCGATCCAATCGACTGCGTCGCGGTTGCGCTGCGTGCCCTGGCGGCGGTCACCAAACTGCGTCAGGCCCTTGATCGTGGCCTTGTACTGCGCGAGGTCCAGACGTCCGACCAGGGTCGCGACCGGGTCGGCGGCCGCTTGCGGGCCACCTGCGGGAGGTGACCAGCAACCGAGTCCAGCAAATGCCCATCGTCCTGCCCCCAAAATCGTGTGTTGGGCACAGTCTACACTCCGCTATCGGCCTGCCCATCGTCCCGATGCCCCCCCTGCCAGGCCCACGCCTGGGTCCGTGCCCACCGGCGGGCCGCCAGCGCCACTGCTAGCGCCGCGCGCGGAAGAATTCCCTGAGCAGGGAGGCCGATTCCTCGGCCAGCACGCCGCCGACGACTTCCACGCGATGGTTGTGCTGGTCACTGAGCAAGGTGTCAAACCTGCCGCCGGCGGCGCCGGTCTTGGGGTCGGCCGCTGCGTACACCAGACGTTCGATGCGGGCGTGGACCATGGCCATGGCGCACATCACGCAGGGTTCGAGCGTGACGTACAGCGTGGTGCCGCCCAGGCGATGGTTGCCGAGGAGGGCGCCGGCGGCGCGCATGGCCAGGATCTCGGCATGCGCGGTCGGATCGTGCAGGGTCAGGTTGCGGTTCCAGCCTTCGCCGACGACCTCGCCGTCGCGCACCAGCACCGCACCCACCGGCACTTCGTGCTCCACATCGCGGGCATGCACTGCCAGCTGCAGCGCACGGCGCATGCGCCGCACGTCGTCGGCCAAAAGCACGCTCTGCCCGGGTTCTTCGCCGTTCATGCGTGGCCACGACACTCGGGTCGGCGCCCCAGGGAGCGTCGGCCGTCAATATGATGCATACGCAACCGGTACATTCAGCATCCTCGCCAGCTGGCAAAGCAGAAAAATAACAGTGGTCGGGCCCTGCTTCGCCGCCGCCCATCCGGGCCCGCGCACGTCAATCGGTGCCTATGGCCACGCTCATGCCGGTCTTGACCCGATCCATGGCCACCAGGGTCTTGAAGGCCTTGACGTTGTTGTCGTCGTGGAACAGCTCGCGGGTCAGCGCCACGTACTGCTCCATGTCGCGCACGAGGAACACCAGCACGAAATCGCATTCGCCGGCGACGTAGTAGCACTGCTGGATCTGCGGGCAAGCCTTGAAACGCTTTTGCATGGCATCGAGCAGGTCGGCACGCTCACTCTCCACCATCACCTCGACGACGATGGTCAGGCTGTAACCCACGGCCTTGGGATCGATACGGGCGGTGTAGCGTTCGATGACGCCATCATCAGCCAGGCGCTTGAGGCGCCGGTTCACCGCCGCCGTGGACAGACGGGCCCGCTCGCCCAGCTCGCTCTGGGCCAGGCGGGCATCGTCCTGGATCGCGGCCAGCAGGATGCGGTCGTAGCGGTCGAGTTTGGCGGTCATGCAATGTCTATGGCACCACATTCAATAAAACATTCAACTCAATGGCGCTTGATCAAGAAGAATTACCGGCCGTGGGGAAATATTATTTCATGAAACCCTTCACGGGCCGAAACTTCCCATGTCGAGCACCTCGCTTTCCGTCGACGCCACCACCTTGCTCCAGCAGCTCCGTACGCTGGGTGGCATCGGCACCGACACCGTCGCCGGCGGACGTACGCGCCTGGCCCTGAGTGACGCCGACAGGGATGCCCGCGACCAGCTCGTACAATGGTTGCGCGAACTCGACCTGGACGTGCGGGTCGACCGCATCGGCAACATCTTCGGCGTCCTGCGGGCTGCCACGGGCACCGACCAGGGTGATGCCCTGATGATCGGCTCGCACATCGACTCGGTGCGCAACGCCGGGGCACTGGACGGCTGCTACGGCGTGCTCTCCGGCCTGGCCGTGGCCCGCGCCTACCGCAGCGCCGGCATGCTGCCGACCCGAGCGCTGGTGGTGGCTGCCTTCACCAACGAGGAAGGTGTGCGCTACCAGCCGGACATGATGGGTTCGCTGGTGCATGCCGGCGGGCTGGCAGTGCAGGCGGCACTCGACTCCCGCGGCATCGACGGCACCCGGTTGGGCGACGAGCTGACGCGCATCGGCTATGCCGGCGAGCTGGAGCCGGGCACCATCGTGCCGCGTGAATACCTGGAGCTGCACATCGAGCAGGGCCCGATCCTCGAGGCCGAGGGCCTGGAGATCGGTGTGGTCGAGAACCTGCAGGGCATCTCCTGGCAAAAGATCACGGTGCACGGCACAGCCAACCACGCCGGCACCACGCCCACCCGCCTGCGTCACGACGCCGGTTACGCGGCCGCCGCAATCATCGCCTTCCTGCGCGAGCAGGTCGTCGCGGCGGCACCGGAAACCACGCTCGCCACCACGGGATCATTGCGCCTGGAGCCGGATGCCATCAACGTCATCCCGCGCCAGGCCACCTTCACCGTGGATCTGCGCGATCCCGACGAGCGGCGCCTGCAGGCCGCCGAGCGGCGTCTGGCCGATTTCCTGCCGCAGATGGCCGAACGCGAGGGCGTGCGCATCGGGACCGAGCGCCTGGCGCGCTTTGAACCGGTGAACTTTGACGCCGGCCTGGCCGGCGTCATCGAGGCCTCAGCCAGGCGCCTTGGCTTCAGTTGCCGGCGCATGACCTCGGGGGCCGGCCACGATGCCCAGATGATGGCGCGCATCGTTCCGGCGGCCATGATCTTCGTGCCCAGCCGCGGCGGCATCAGCCACAACCCGCGTGAGCACACCGACGACGTCCAATTGATCCAGGGCGCGCAGGTGCTCATGGACGTGGTGCAGCAGCGCATGGCCGGCCCCTGAGTCCGCGCAGCAAACCGCTTCCTCCATCGACCGATCCGTGCCTCAAGAAACCGCCATGCTGATCAGCAACCCGCACGCCATGCACGCACCCTACCCCGCCAAGCTGCAGGCGATCATGAGCATCGAGCGCGCCGGGGAAAGCCGCCACTGGCTGTCCAGCTGGCCTGGCGTCGCCGGCCCCACGCCGCTGCGCGAGCTGCCGGACCTCGCCAGCAAGCTGCAGGTCGCGCGCCTCAGCGTCAAGGACGAATCCCTGCGCTCGCCGCTGGGCAGCTTCAAGGCCCTGGGCGCGCCCATTGCCCTGGTGCGGCAGATCCTGCGCCTGCACCCCGGCTTCCGGCCCGGAGACATCCTTGCCGGCCGGCATGCCGACGCCCTCGCGGACTACACCGTGATCACCGCCACCGACGGCAACCACGGCCGCAGCCTGGCCGCCGCGGCGCGCGACGCCGGCTGCCGCTGCGTGATCGTGCTGCATGCCCACGTGAGCCGGGAGCGCGAACAGGCCATCGCCGCCCATGGCGCGCGCATCGTACGCATCGCCGGCAACTACGACGCCTCGGTCGAGGAAGCTGCACGTCTCGCGGCCGCAAATGGCTGGCAGGTCATCTCCGACACTTCGTACGAGGGCTACCAGGACATCCCGCGCGACGTGATGCAGGGCTACGGCACCATTGCGGCCGAAGTCACCGAGCAGACCGGGGCGCAGCGTGACGACTGCGCCTACACCCACGTTTTCCTGCAGGGCGGCGTCGGCGGCCTGGCTGCCGGCGTGGCCAGCTGGCTGTGGGAATACCACGACGCGGCGCGACCAGGCTTCATCGTGGTGGAACCTGAACAGGCGGACTGCCTGCTGCAAAGCGCACTCCAGGGCGCACCCGCTCGGGCGACCGGCTCGGTGGATTCGGTGATGGCCGGGCTGGCCTGTGGCGAGACCTCGCCGCTGGCCTGGCGCTTCCTCGACCCGGGCATCGACCACTTCATGACGATTGCCGACGACGAGGCCATCGAAGCCATGCGCACGCTGGCCCGGGGAAGCGAACGCGACCCACCCATCGTGGCCGGGGAGTCTGGCGCCGCCGGCCTCGCCGCGCTGCAGGCGCTGCGCCGCGACACCACCCTGTCGGTCCGGGCCGGCCTGGGCCCGCACTCCCGAGTGCTGGTCATCAACACCGAAGGCGCGACCGATCCGTGGATGTACGAGAAACTGGTCGGCGCCAGCCCGGTAGCTGTCGCCAAGCGAGGACATACCCATGCCTGATACTGATCTCCAGAAGGACATGCGTGACTGGCGCCACCATCTCCACGCCCATCCCGAATTCGGCTTCGAGGAGGCCCGCACGGGCGCCTTCGTTGCCGGGCTGCTGCGCGGCTTTGGCCTGGACGAGGTGGTCGAGGGTGTCGGCGGCACCGGCGTCGTGGCCACGCTAAGGCGCGGCAGCAGCAAGCGTGCCATCGCCCTGCGCGCGGACATGGATGCCCTGCGCATCGCCGAGGCCGGCGGGCGCGTGCACTGCTCCACCATGCCGGGCACCATGCACGCCTGCGGACACGATGGCCACACCGCCATGCTGCTCGGCGCGGCGCGTCTGCTGGCGGAGGAAGGCGGCTTCGACGGCACGGTGCGCTTCGTCTTCCAGCCGGCCGAAGAGTGGGGGCGCGGCGCGCTCGCCATGCTCGATGACGGATTGCTCGAGCGCTTCCCGTTCGCGGAAATCTACGGTCTGCACAACATGCCAGGCCAGGCCCTGGGCAGCGTCACCACGCGGTCGGGCGCATTCATGTCGGCCGAGGACAATTTCGCCATCGTGCTGACCGGCATGGGCGGGCATGCCTCGCGCCCGCAAGCCGGGAGCGAGGTGATGGTCGCCGGCGCCGCGCTGGTGACCACGCTGCAGGAGATCGTCTCGCGCCGGCTCGACCCGTCGGAAACCGCCGTGGTCTCGGTGACCCAGTTTGTGACCGACGGCGCACGCAACGTCCTGCCCAGCGTGGCGACGATCAGCGGCGATGTACGCAGCTTCGACTCCGCGGTCAGCGCGGCCGTGGAGGCGCATATGCGGCGCATCGCGCAAGGCATTGCCGACGCCCACGGCATCGCCGTCGAGGTCAGCTACACGCGCGAGTTCGTGCCGCTGCTCAACGACCCGGCCTGCACCGCCGAGATGCTGGCCGTCGCCACCGCGATCATGGGCGCCGAACGGGTCTCGGTCGTCGAGCGGCCGAACACCGCTTCGGAGGATTTCGCGCGCTTCCTCGAGCGCGTGCCAGGCTGCTTCGCCTTCCTCGGCAACGGCGAGGAATCGCGACCCCTGCACAATCCAGGCTACGATTTTGCCGACGCGATCCTGCTCGACGGCGCCCGCCTCCACGCCGGTATCGCGCGCCGCCGCTTGCCGGCATGAGAGCAGTTGCCCGCATGATCTGATCCGCTCCCCGCTGTAGACACCGGAGTTGCCGGCAGCCACACATCGAAGCTGGGGAGGACGACATGTCGGTGCTAGGATGTTCCGGGTCGTTCGGATGCGGGAGCATGCAGATGGCTAAATTGGCAAGCGCGATCCTCCTGCTGGCGCTGCTTTCGGGCGCAGCCTATGCCCAGACCAACGCCGGCGGGCAGCAAGCCGACCCCAACCTGCCCTTCACCATCACCCAGGTGGCAAGCTTCGACCTGCCCTGGCGCATCGCCTTCCTGCCCGACGGGCGCATGCTGGTCACGGAAAAGGTCGGCCGCGTCCAGCTGGTCACGCCGCAAGGCGCCAAGACCGAACTCAAGGGCGTACCGGCCAGCCATTACCAAGGCCAGAGCGGCATGCTGGGTGTGTTTCTTTCGCCGCATTACGCCAGCGACCACAACGTCTACCTTACCTACGCCGAACCGGGTGACTACGGCAGCGGCCTGGCGCTCGGCCGTGGCCGGCTGGTGCTGGACGATGGCCAGCCGAGGCTGGAGGGCTTCCAGGTGCTGTGGCGCCAGCTGCCCACCGGCAAGGGCGGCCAGCAGGGCGCCCAGGTCGCCTTCTCGCCGGACGGTTAGTACCTGTTCCTGACCGTGGGCGAGCGCCAGCGCTTTACCCCCGCCCAGGATCCGAGCCAGCCCGAAGGCAAGATCCTGCGCCTGACCCTGGATGGCAAACCCGCGCCTGGCAACCCGTGGGCAGGCGAGGTCGGCGCCCGCAGCATTCCCCTGATCGATCCGCCACGGGACACCGAGGCGGCCAAGACGGCACCGGTCGTCAGTACCTACACCTTTCCCGGCCCCAATCTGACCCCAGCCGAGACCTGGACCACGGGCCACCGCACGCCCTATGGCCTGGCCTTCGCCCCCGACGGCCGCCTTTGGGAAGTCGAGCATGGCCCGCGCGGCGGCGACGAACTCAACCTGATCGAGGCGGGCAAGAACTACGGCTGGCCGCTGGTCTCCTACGGCCGCAACTACGACGGCGTACCCATCCCCAGCCCCGATACGCGACCCGACCTCGCCAAGCCCGTGATCTATTGGGTGCCGGTGATCGCACCGGGCAACCTCATGTTCTACAAGGGCAGCCTGTTCCCGCAATGGAATGGCAGCGCCCTGATCAGCGGCCTGGTCAGCGAGGCCATCGTGCGCGTCACCTTCGATGGTCATGGCGGCGCCACCGCGGTCCAGCGCTGGAACGTCGGCAAACGTGTCCGCGACATCGAAGAGGCACCGGATGGCTCGCTGTGGATGCTGGAGGACGCCAGCCCCGGCGGCCTGTACCACCTCACCCCGAAGAAGTAGTCGGACGGCTCCGCATCACTCCCACTCTATTGTAAACAAGACATTTTTATCTTTTATATTCAATGGCTTATTTTCCTGCTAATTGGTAATACCATGAAAAATACCATGCTCAGAAAAGGCTTAACAATATTTTGAAAAATTGCCTACTGAGCGCTGCCGCACAGCTCCATAGGC
>JAFKMZ010000103.1 GCA_017305055.1 Lysobacterales bacterium | reverse complement strand
TTTGCTCGAGGCCATCCTGGAGGCGGCCGGAAAGCGCGTCGGCAGCTTCGTCTCGCCGCATTTGCTGCGATACAACGAGCGCGTGCGTGTGGCCGGATGCGAGGCGAGCGACGCGGCGCTGATCGCCGCGTTCGAGCGCATCGAGACGGCACGCGGCGACATTCCGTTGACCTATTTCGAATTCGGCACTCTGGCGGCGCTGGATATCTTTGCCCGGGTCGAGGGCCAGCCGCTCGACGTCGTCGTGCTGGAAGTCGGCCTTGGTGGCCGGTTGGATGCAGTCAACATCGTGGACGCGGATGTCGCGGTCATCACCACCATCGATCTCGACCATATGGAATGGCTCGGGCCGGACCGCGACAGCATTGGCCGTGAAAAGGCCGGCGTGGCGAGGGCTGGCCACCCGGCAATCGTCGGCGAGCCGGACCCGCCGGCAGGCCTGCTCGCTGCCCTGGACGGTATCGGCGCCAAGGTGCAGCGTGCCGGCGTGGATTTCCGTGTGCAACGCCACGCCGCGGGCTGGTCATGGCGGCATTGCGACGGCACGGTGATGGAGCTGCCCGATCCTGCCCTCGCGGGCGCCGTGCAATGGGACAACGCGGCAACGGCGATCGCCGCGCTGCATGCGTTGGAAGGGGAAGCCGGCGGGCTGGTACCGATGGCCATGGCCGCGGCGGCAGCGGCCGGCCTGCGCGCGGTGCACGTTCCTGGTCGCCTGCAACGCTTGCCGGGCGATCCGCTCCTGGTCGTGGATGTCGGCCACAATCCGCAAGCCGCCCGGGTCCTGGCCCGCTGGGTGGACACGCAGGGAGCTGATCGCGTGCATGCCGTGTATGGCGCCATGGCGGACAAGGATATTGCCGGCGTGATGGCGGCACTGGGCGCACGCGTCACGCATTGGTACCTGGGCGGCCTGGAACAGGAAACATCACGCGGCATGGACAGCGCCGGCTTGGCCAGGATGCTGCGGGCGAGCTTGCCGGAGGCCGCGTATGACACCTATGCCGACATTCCCCATGCCCTGGCGGCGGCCCGTGCCGCGGCGCGCGCTGGTGACTGCGTGCTCGCCTTTGGTTCCTTCTACGTGGCGCGTGCCGTGCTGAACACCCGTCCGGCAACTGCTGTGGACGGCTTGCCGCGACAGGTATAATTGTCGCTTACGCGCCGTGCTCGTCGCTTTGGAGACATCCTTGAACACACGCCTGCTCGGAGCCGCGGTCCTGATTGCGCTGGCCGTCCTGTTCGTGCCGATGTTCTTTTCCCGTACGCCGCCGGCCGGGGGCGACCAGAGCATCAGCCTGGCCATCCCGCCTTCACCGGATGGCGAGCTGCAGACCCGGACCATGAGCTTGAATCCGCAGGTGCCGTCCACGGTCGCCGCTGCCTCTGCCCGCTCGGCCACGCCAGTGCCGAGCGACCAGCTGGCCACCGTGAACATCGGTTCGAACCGGCCCCTGGACGTGGAGACCGATCCCCGCGCCGGCAAGCCCCACGAGCCGACCACGGTGACCATGGGTTCGGGCACATCGCCCTCGCAGCCGGTCATCCCGATGCAGGGCGCCACGCCGAACTCTGGAAGCGCCACGCCTGCCGCCACTCCAGCCGCGCCCAGGCCCGCGGCGCCGACGCCCAAGGCGGCCGCGCCCGCCGCGGCGTCCGCCGCACCGGCTGCGGGGGATGGGAACTACCTGGTCAACCTGGGCGCCTACGCCAACGCCAGCAACGTGGCCAGTCTGCGCCGTGAGGTGCAGGCTCTGGGGTACCCGAGCAGCACGCAGGTGGTCACGCTTGGCGGCAAGCAGTTGACCCAGGTGGCGGCCGGGCCGTTCGAGACGCGTACGGCGGCTGAGGCGGCGCGCCTGAAGATCGGCCAGAAGGTGCAGGGCGTACGCCCCACCCTGGATCGTGGGGCAGCGGCGCCGCAGGCTGCGCCCGCTGCCGCAACAGCATCCAACGCATCCGCGGCCAAGGCTGGCGGCTGGGCGGTGCAGCTTGCGGCGCTCAGCAACGAGGCCGACGCCAATGCCTTGCGCGACAAGTTGCGCGCCGGCGGCTTCGACGGTTACGTCAATCCAGTGCGGTCGGGCAGCACGCGTCTGTGGCAGGTGCGCGCCGGCCCGCTGACCCAGCATGCCGACGCCGAGCGTGTGCAGGCGCAGATCAAGGCCAAGCTGGGCATCGATGGCGTCATCCGCCGGGTGCCATGACGCGCGGCTCCCTGGGCTTGGGGCTGAGGGCAGGGCAAGGGCGTGAACGAGACTGACTACATCATCATCGCCGTGCTGGGCTTGTCGGTCATGGTGGGACTGTGGCGGGGCCTCGTCTCCGAGGTGTTGGCCCTGGCGATCTGGGTGGCGGCGTTCTGGGTCGCCTGGGTGTTTGGCCCCGTGCTGGCCGTGCACCTGCAGGATCTGGTGGGGCAGCCCTCGCTGCGCGTCATCGGTGCCTACGTGGTGTGCTTCGTCCTCGTCCTGGTGGTCGGCGCGCTGCTGCGGGTGGTGGTCCGCAAGCTGGTCGATGGCGTGGGTCTGGCCGGGCCGGACCGCGTGCTGGGCGGCGTGTTCGGCCTGGCGCGCGGAGTCCTGCTGGTGACCCTGGCGGTGTTCCTGGTCGGCTTCACCGCCTTCACCCGCGATGCCTGGTGGCAGCAGTCGATCCTGCTGCCGCATTTTCGCCAGGCTGCGGTGTGGATGGAACACCACACCCCGAAGGATGTGGGCAAGTACCTGCACCCGTCGCGGCTGGAGCAGCTGCCGAGCTTGCAGACGCTGGTACCGGCCCCCATATTGACCTCGCCACGCCCGGCTCCACCGGCATCGGCCGCATCGACCCAGGCCGTGGACACGGCAGCAGTGGACCAGGTCCCGGTGCGGACGCGACAACCATGAACGACGGCCGCCTTCGGCACCGGTTCTGACGATTCTCCCAACCAGGCAATCATCATGTGTGGAGTCATTGGCATTGTCGGCACGGCGGACGTGGCTTCGGCCCTGTACGATGGGCTGACCGTATTGCAGCACCGCGGGCAGGACGCGGCGGGCATCGCCACGGTCGACGCCGGACACCTGCGCCTGCACAAGGGCAAGGGCCTGGTGCGCGATGTGTTTCGCCAGGATTCCATCAATACCTTGCGCGGGCACATCGGTATCGGCCACTGCCGCTATCCCACGGCGGGTTCGGAAGGCTCCGACGAGGCGCAGCCGCTTTACGTCAATTCGCCCTACGGCATTGCCCTGGCGCACAACGGCAACCTGGTCAACACCGCCGCGCTGCGCCAGCAGATGTTCCAGGACGACCGCCGGCACATCAACACCGATTCGGACTCCGAGGTGCTGCTGAACGTGCTGGCGCACGAGCTGCAGATCCAGCAGCGCATGGAGCTCACCCCGGACCATATCTTCAAGGCCGTGGCCGCCATGCATGCGCGTGCGGTCGGTGGCTATGCCTGCATTGCCCTGGTGCTGGGCTATGGCCTGGTGGCGTTCCGCGATCCGCATGGCATCCGGCCGCTGGTGCTCGGCCAGCGCGTGGTGGACGGGCGGCAGGAATACGCGGTGGCCTCTGAATCGGTGGCGCTGGACATCCTGGGCTTCAAGCGCATGCGCGACGTGGCTCCTGGCGAGGCGGTGATCATCACCGAGGATGCGCAGCTGCATACGCGGCATTGTGCCGAGCGGGTCGCGCATACGCCATGCATCTTCGAGTACGTGTACCTGGCGCGACCGGACTCGATGATCGAGGACGTGTCCGTGTACAAGGCACGGCTGCGCATGGGCGAGAAGCTGGCGGAGAAGATCCTGCGCGAGCGTCCCGACCACGACATCGATGCGGTCATCCCGATCCCGGACACGGCGCGCACCGCGGCCAGCACCCTGGCTGGCGTGCTCGGGGTGCCGTTCCGCGAGGGCTTCGTCAAGAACCGCTACATCGGCCGTACTTTCATCATGCCGGGCCAGGGCCAGCGGATGAAATCCGTGCGCAACAAGCTCAATGCGATCGGCCTGGAGTTCAAGGACAAGAACGTGCTGCTGGTCGACGATTCGATCGTGCGCGGCACCACCTCGCGGCAGATCATCCAGATGGCGCGCGATGCCGGCGCGAAAAAAGTCTACTTTGCCTCGGCGGCCCCACCGGTGCGCTATCCCAGCGTGTACGGCATCGACATGCCGACCGCCGCCGAGCTGGTTGCCGCCGGGCGCACCGAGCAGGAAGTCGAGCGCCTGCTGGGGGCCGACTGGCTGATCTACCAGGACCTGGATGACCTGGTCTCGGCGGTCAAGGAAGGCAATCCCAAGCTGACCGGCTTCGACACCTCGTGTTTCTCGGGCGAATACATCACCGGGCTCGAGCCGGACTATCTGGAGCAAATCCAGATCCTGCGCTCGGACGATGCACGAGCGGCGCGGCGCAGCGCGTGACCCTGTCCGTGGCCCGCGCCGGACGGCGCCGTGCGCGTGGCTGACCTGCACCTGGCCGCCAGGCGCTGCCTGGATGCGACCAAGCCGGCGGACAAGCTGCGCCTGACCCGCGAGACCTGGGCTGCGGTTGCGGCCGGCGGGCTGCTTGCGGATCCCGCTGCGCCACCCGCCGCCCCCATCGGCGTGCCGGGGCGTCCGGACAGGCCCGCCCTGGTCGATGCCCGCGCGCTGCCACGCCGCGGCCTGGGCAGCGCACAAGGCCGCGCCGCTTTGGTCCACGCCATTGCGCACATCGAGTTCAACGCCATCAACCTGGCCTGGGATGCCGTCTACCGCTTTCGCGGCATGCCCGGGGCCTATTACCGCGACTGGGCGAGCTGCGCCAACGACGAGGCACGCCACTACGCCCTGCTGGCCGCCCGCCTGGGTGAGCTTGGCTACGCCTACGGCGACTTCGACGCGCACGACGGTTTGTGGGAAATGGCCGCTAAGACGGCAGGACACGACACGGCGCGCATGGCCCTGGTGCCGCGCGTGCTGGAAGCCCGCGGGCTGGACGTCACCCCCGGCATGATCGGGCGCCTGCGCCAGGCCGGCGACGAGCGCACGGTGGCGATCCTGGAGCTGGTCCTGCGCGAGGAGGTCGCCCACGTCGCCGCCGGCACGCGCTGGTACTACTACTGTTGTGCGCGCGACGGGCTCGACCCGGTCACCACCTTCTTCGACCTGATCCGCGACTACATGGGCGTCGAGTTGCGCGGCCCGTTCAACCTGCCGGCCCGCCGCGCGGCCGGGTTCAGCGACGACGAGCTGGCACGGCTGCAGGCCCTGACCTGCGCGCAGTGAAACTGCGAGATGTCCGTTCCGCGGCGACATTCGCGGTAACCCGGAGTGCTGCGGCACAATGGGGCGGCACACGTCACCGCTACGCTCGCCGGTGGCAGGGGAATCAGACATGGCCCTACGCCCATGATCGGCACCCTGTCGCCTGCATGGCCGTTCAACACGCGCGCTAGCGGCTACACCACCAGGAATCAGCATGACCGACACCCAAGCCAACCATACCGACCTCGCCTATGCCGACAAGCTCTGGCTGACCGCGGACAAATTGCGCGGCCAGATCGACGCCGCCGAATACAAGCACGTCGTGCTGGGTCTGCTGTTCCTGAAATACATTTCCGATTCGTTTGCGGCGCGCCGGGATGAGCTGAAAGCCGAACTCGAAGCCGACGGCATCACCGGCGCGCAGCTCGAAGGCTTGCTGGAAAGCCGCGACGAATACACCGCCGAGCGGGTGTTCTGGGTGCCGCCCGAGGCGCGCTGGCAGAACTTGCAGAATCAGGCCGCGCGACCCGACATCGCCACCTTGATCGACGATGCCATCCTCGCCGTGGAGCGCGACAACCCCAACCTCAAGGGCAAGCTGCCACGCGACTACGCCCGTCGCGGCATCGCGCCGGAAAAGATGAAGGGCCTGATCGACCTGATCGCCGACATCGGCTTCAAGGGCGACCGCGCCAAGGCGCGCGACACCCTAGGCCGCGTCTACGAATACTTCCTCGGCAAGTTCGCCCAAGCCGAAGGCAAGCTCGGCGGCGAGTTTTTCACCCCGCGCTGCATCGTGCGCCTGCTGGTGGAAATGCTGGAACCGTACGACGGCCGCGTGTATGACCCGTGCTGTGGTTCGGCGGGCATGTTCGTGCAGTCCGAGCGCTTCGTCGCTGCCCACGGCGGGCAGACCACGGACATTTCCATCTTCGGCCAGGAATCCAACCCCACCACGTGGCGGCTGGCGCACATGAACCTCGCCATCCGCGGCATCGAGGCCAACCTCGGCCCGCAGCCGGCCGATTCCTTCCTGCGCAACCTGCACCCGGATTTGAAGGCCGACTACATCCTCGCCAATCCGCCGTTCAACATTTCCGATTGGTCGGCCAAGCTGCTGGAAGGCGACGTGCGCTGGCGCTTCGGCATGCCGCCGGCCGGCAACGCCAACTA
The DNA here is from genome assembly GCA_017305055.1 of Lysobacterales bacterium. GTDB lineage: Bacteria > Pseudomonadota > Gammaproteobacteria > Xanthomonadales > Rhodanobacteraceae > Rhodanobacter. Next base: position 1,161 of record JAFKMZ010000103.1, on the reverse strand, counting down.
CGCCTGGATTCAGCACTTCATCCACCACCTTGCGCCACCGAACGGCCACGGCGGCGGAGTGGCCGGCTTCGTCATGGCCAACGGCTCGCTGTCGTCCGGCAGCGGCGGCGAAGGCGAGATTCGCCAGAAGATCGTCGAAGCCGATCTGGTCGATTGCATCGTGGCCCTGCCGGCGCAGCTTTTCCTCACCACCGGCATTCCCGCCTGCCTGTGGTTTCTCACCCGCGACAAGACGGGTCGCAACTTGAAGCACGGTGGCCGCGACCGCAAGGGCGCAACCTTGTTCATCGACGCGCGCAAGCTCGGCACCATGCAGACGCGCACCTTGCGCGTGCTCACCGGCGGCGACGATGGCGAAACTCTGCTGGCCGATGGCCTGGGTGACCCGAATCCCGACACCGACATCGGCCGCATCGTCTACGCCTACCGCCAGTGGCGCGGCGAACCTGCGCCCGAATGGTGGAACGCGACCGAGCACGGCGCGTGGACATACACGGATGTTCCCGGCTTCTGCAAGGCGACCACCATCGAAGGCATTGGCAAGCAGGGCTTCGTGCTCACGCCGGGGCGCTACGTCGGCGCGGAAGAACAGGAAGATGACGGCGAGCCGTTCGAGGAGAAATATCCGCGGCTGCTGGCGGAGTTGGAGGAGTGCTTTAAGGAAGGCGAGCGGTTGATGGGCGTCGTGCGCGAACAGTTGAGAAGCATTGCGCGATGACGGCTGATCCACTCTTCCCGGTTACTTCCACTCAATGGAGTTGGGAATCTCTCGGTGAGGTTTGTCGCCGAGGTGGTGGTGACATTCAGACTGGGCCATTCGGTAGCCAGCTTCATGCTTCCGATTACGTCGTCGCTGGTATCCCGTCGATCATGCCGCAGAACATCGCAGAAGACCGCGTGAACCCAGAGGGGATTGCCCGCATAACGTCCAGCGACGCCGAACGGCTTGCGCGCTACCTCGTCAAGTCGGGGGACATCGTCTACAGCCGCCGTGGTGATGTGGAACGACGCGCGCTTATTTCAGAAGCGGAAGATGGATGGCTTTGCGGAAGGGTTCTACCCCGATTCTGCGGACACTTTCACTAAGCCCCATACTGGGCCAAAGGAGTGTCCATGTCGAAGCGCAAGCGTTACAGCCCTGAGTACAAGCGGGAGATCGTC
>JAFKMZ010000052.1 GCA_017305055.1 Lysobacterales bacterium | reverse complement strand
GGCCAGGCGCCGGAGGTGACCGGGTCGAAGCGCCACAGCCCCTCGTCGGCAAACAGCCAGACCCGTCCGAGCCGGTCCACGTGCATGCCACGCAGGGTCAGCGTCGGCCAGTCGGCAAGCGTCGGCAACTCGCGATCGCGAGCGAGGTACGAACCGCCCGCACGGTAATGTTCGAAGCGGTTGCCGCGTGCCACCCACAATCCGTCGGCCGTCGTTTCCAGGGCCAGGACCGGACCTCCGGGGCTCAGGCTTGGTGCGTCTTCAAACCTGGCGTGGGTAGTATTCCAGCGCCACAGGTGGCTGCCATTGGCGTACCAGTCAAGTACCTGGTTCGCCGTCAGGCGATTGGGCAGCACAAGGTTCCCGTCACCCGGAGCCCATGCTGCCGGCCTCAATTCAAGCGTGCCCCGATGAACCTGAAACATGCCCTGGCGCAGCGATGCCACCAGCACCGCTCCATTGGCGCCCAGCGCCAGGCGCCGTGGCTCCAGTGCACGAGCCGGCCGGATGTCGATCTGGAGCAAACTGCCGCCGGTATGCCGATAGACCGCATCACCGGCGATGATCCACAGACTGCCGTCGCGCCCCTCAAGCAGATCCCGCACTTCACCCGGTAGCCCGCGCAGCACATGCTGCACACGCCCCGTTGCCGGATCCAGCTTGTCGACGGTATCGCCCGCGCCAACCCAGAGCTTGCCATCGCCGCTTGCCGCAACGGCAGTTGCCGCGTACCCGCTGAGGCTCGTCGCATCGCCCGCCACGTGCGTCATGCGCGTGAACAAACTCCAGTTGGGTGCCAAGTAGCCAACCCCGGCGGCGTCCAGCGCAAGCCACAATCCCCCTTCGTGGTCGATCAAGGCCTGGGCTACGTGGTAGCCGGGCAGCCCTCCGCGCAGCTGGGGTTGCGCGGGGATACGGGTGGCGTGGCCACCATCCTCGAAATACAGGCCGCTGGACGTCGCCGTCCACAGGCGACCCAGCTGGTCGCGCGCGCTGCCATGCACCACTACGGCAGGGTCCATGGCCGGCGCCACGAGGCGGGCGATTCCATCCGGATCGACGCGCAACGAGCCACCCGACACGGCAACCCGCACGTCATTGCCGCCACCCTGGATTCGCCACACCACAGGTTCGCCCGCCAGCCTGGCGTCCACGACCACTCTCCGCAGCAGACCGGCCGGACTGCGCAAAAACAAGCCATGGCCGGTGCCGATCCACAAACGGCCATCGCTTTCGGCAAGCAGCGCATGGACGGCGCCGAACCCTGACCGCCCGACCGTCGGTGGTGGTGCGACGTGCTCGAAGCGCCTGCCATCCGCCAGCAGATGGTCCAGCCCGGCCTCGGTACCGACCCACAGCTCGCCATCCGCTGTCTGCGCGATACACCACACCGCGTCGCTGGACAAACTTCCAGGCTCGCCGGAATCGTGCACCCAGCGGGAAAAGCCCTGGCCATCCGCCGCTCGCCGCGCAAGTCCGGACTCGAGGCCTCCCAGCCACAGCTGGTTGTCCCGGTCGACGAACAGGCCGCGTTTGCTGCCGGCGGGCAGCGAGGACGGATCGTCCTGCCGGTGCCGGAATGCAGTGAACTCCACGCCATCGAAGCGCACCAGGTCCGCGCCCACCGCGAACCACATGAGGCCGTCCTGGTCTTGCGCCAGATCGTGGACGGCGCCACCGGACAGACCCTCGGCGACACCGTAGTGGCGAAATTGCGGGGTCGGCAACGGCGCGGAAACCTGTTCGTGCCTGGTCTCGGCACGCACCGTGCCACCGGGTGCTGGCAAGCCCAGCCCGGATCCCAACAGCAACGCTGACAAAATCAGCCTGCCGCGCATGCGACCCCCCAGGCCCTTCCCTGGCAGCTGCCATCGCACTGGTGCCCCTGGCGTCGCAGATTACGACCAAATCGGGCCTGGCGCATCCCCGACTGGCGTGCGGGTCAGGTCGAAGCTGGCCCGGCCTGGCTGCCCCTGCCGGCGAGGAATCGCTGCACGGCGGCGACGTCGAACGGCCAGTCGAGCTCGCGACCGCCGCACGTATCGCGCAGCACCGGCACCCGTGTGCCGTAGCGCAGCTCGAGCTCGGGCACGTCGTCGATCCAGCCGGCGTCGAAATCCGGTGCCCGGGCCTCGGCCAGCACGGCCAGCGCCAGGTCGCACAAATGGCAATCGTCGCGCTGGTACAGGATCAAATCGGCCATGGCTGGCGTGCCCTCCGCTCGCACTGCTGCAGCGGCAGATGATAAGTCTGCGCACCCCCGCAACGGGTCCAAACGGTGGCGTGGAGCCCGCGGCAACGTGCCAGGGGTGACCTGTGGCGGATGACACAACCGCCCCGCTCTGCAATCATCACCATCTTTTTGACGTCGCAGGCGCCTCGGGGGAACATCCATGTCTCAAGCCAGTTCGATCCATCGCAACGTCGGCGCGTTCGACCTGATGCTCACCGGCCTGGGGTCGATCATCGGCTCGGGCTGGCTGTTCGGCGCCTGGCGCGCGGCGCAGATTGCCGGCCCGGGCGCGATCTGGGCCTGGATCATCGGCGCCGCCATCATCATGGCCATTGCGCTGACCTATGCCGAGCTCGGCGCGATGTTCCCCGAATCCGGCGGCATGGTGCGCTATGGGCACTACTCGCACGGCTCCCTGGTCGGCTTCATTGCCGCGTGGGCCAACTGGATCGCCATCGTCTCGGTGATCTCGGTGGAGGCCGAGGCCTCGGCGCAGTACATGTCCTCGTGGAAGTGGGACTGGGCCAAGGACCTGTACCACCAGGTGCCGGGTGCCCCCGGCGAGCTGAGCCCGCTCGGCCTGACCATTGCCGGCGCGCTGGTGATTGTGTACTTCCTGTTCAATTTCTGGAGCGTCAAGCTCTTCGCGAAATCCAACGCCGTGATCACCCTGTTCAAGCTGGTGATCCCGGCCTTGACCGGCATCCTTCTGATCGCCAGCGGCTTCCACCCGGAAAATTTCGCGGTGGGCATCCACGGCGAACTGCACGAAACCAACTTCCCGGCCATCCTCACCGCCGTGGCCATTGCCGGCATCGTCTTCAGCTTCAATGGTTTCCAGAGTCCGGTGAACCTCGCTGGCGAAGCGCGCAACCCGGGCCGCAGCATCCCGTTCGCGATCGTGGTTTCAATTGCACTGGCAACCGCAATCTATGTCCTGCTGCAGGTGGCGTTCATCGGCACGGTACCGCGCGAGATGCTGGCCAATGTCGGCTGGCATGGCATCGATTTCAGCTCGCCGTTTGCCGACCTGGCGATCATCCTTGGCCTGCAATGGCTGGCCACATTGCTGTTCATCGACGCCGTGGTGAGCCCGAGCGGCACCGGCATGACCTATACCGCCACCACCGCACGCATGCTGTACGGCATGGAGCGCAACGGCACGCTGCCGAAAATCCTCGGCCGCGTACACCCGAAGTGGGGTGTGCCGCGCCCCGCGATGTGGGTGAACCTGGTGGTGTCCTTCCTGTTCCTGTTCTTCTTCCGCGGCTGGGGCGCGCTGGCGGCAGTGATCTCGGTGGCCACGATCATCTCCTACCTGACCGGCCCGGTCAGCGTGATGACGCTGCGGCGCACCGCCCCGGAACTCAACCGTCCATTCCGGCTGATGGCCTTGCCGATACTGGCCGGCCTCGCGTTCCTCATGTCCACCGCGCTGTTGTACTGGGCGCGCTGGCCATTGACCGGGCAGATCATCCTGCTCATGGTCGTGGCCTTGCCGATCTACTTCTACTACCAGGCCAAGGCCGGCTGGCACGACTTCGGCCGGCAAATGAAAGGCGCCTGGTGGCTGGTGTGCTACCTGCCGGTGATGGCCATCGTCTCCTGGCTCGGCAGCACCACGTTTGGCGGCAAGGGCTACCTGTCCTACGGCTGGGACCTGACAGTGGTCGCCGTCATCGGCCTGGTGTTCTACCTCTGGGGGGTGGCATCCGGCTGGCGCACCCCGTCGGTCGAGGCGGCACAGCTTGAGGCGCGGGTGGATCCCACCGGCCCGCTGGTGCCGCCCGACGAGGAAACCGCCGAGCGCGTCACCGGGCGCTGAAAGGCCCGGGTCGCGCGTTGGAACCAGTGCCATTCTCCATGGGAGAACTTGACCGCAAACCATGGCAATTGCCGGTGAAGGACGATCGCGACCCATGCAGTGGACGCGGTGGCGGCGCTCACCCTGTCACGAGCGTGCGACCGCCATTCGCGTTGCCGACGTTCCGCGGATGCGCCGCCTCCATGCCCGGGGAGTGAATTGCCCAGGGTCCTCGATGTTGCTTTGGGTCAGGCTGCCTCGACCAGATCTTCGTTGACCGAGTCACGCGCAGCCTGCATCGCCTGGGCTTTTTGTTCCGGGCCCATGGCGACACCCTCCGCACGCACGACCTCGATGTCGGTGATCCCGAAGAAGCTCAGGACCGTGCGCAGATACGGCTCCTGGAAATCCACGGCGGCGGCTGGCCCCTCGCTGTAGATACCGCCACGGCTGGACGCAATGATCACCTTCTTGCCGCCGGCCAGGCCCTCGGGGCCGTTGGGCCCATAACGGAACACCTTGCCTGGGATGGCAATGCGGTCGATCCACGCCTTCAACTGCGTGGAAATGCCGAAGTTGTACATCGGCGCACCAATCACGATGACGTCGGCGGCCATGAACTCGTCGAACACGGCCTGGCCCAGGTCATTCGGCTCGCGGCTGGCATCCACCACCGGTAGCCAGTGTGGAATGGGGTTGGCCACCAGGTCACGATAGGTGACCTGGACGCCGGGCTGCCGGCGCTTCCATTGCTGCACGATCAGCGCGCTCAACTCGCGCGAGACAGAAAACTGGCCGAGGGCGCTCGAATCCAGGTGCAAAAGTTTCATGGCCGGTACTCCCTGACGTCATAACGCATCACCGATGCAAGTGACATAGAGGTTATGGGATGCACACTGGACTGATAAGTATGCAATAACTAGACTCAGCGTTCGCCACGGGAAACGATAATGCACGAGCAACGGGGTGCCTTGCAGGACTTGAACGACCTGTTCTTCTTTGCCGCGGTGGTCGAAAACGGCGGCTTCTCCGCAGCCGGACGTGCGCTGGGCGTACCCAAGTCGCGACTGAGCAAGCGCGTGGCGCAGCTGGAAGAGCGTCTGGGCGTGCGCCTGCTGCAGCGGACCACGCGCCGCTTCGTGGTGACCGAAGTCGGCGAACGCTTCCTTGGTCATTGCCGTGCCGTGCTGGAGGAGGCCCAGGCCGCGCAGGACGCCGTCGACGAGTTGCGCGCCGAACCGCACGGCATGGTGCGTGTCAGCTGCCCGATCTCACTGGCGCAGACCGTGATGGCGCACGTATTGCCGGATTTCCTGACGCAATGCCCCAAGGTACAGGTACGCCTGATCACCACCGATCGCCGTGTCGACGTGATCGGCGAGGGCATCGATATCGCCATGCGGGTGCGCACCAGGCTGGATACCGACGCCGCCCTGGTCCTGCGCAGCTTTGGCCGCTCGCGCGCCATCCCGGTCGCCTCGCCCGCGTTGCTCGACAGGCACGGACGACCGGCCGCGCCGGCGGAACTGGCGCGTCTGCCCGCGCTGTCGATGTACGAGCATGAGGGCGCACACGTCTGGGAACTGGTGGACACCGAGGATCATCAGGCCCAGGTGGAAATGCAGGCACGGGTCATCTGTGGCGATTTCGCGGTGCTGCTCGAAGCCGCGAGGCGCGGTATGGGCGTGGCCATGCTCCCGGAGTGGATCTCGGCGCCGCTGCTCCATGCTGGCCAGCTGGAACTGGCGTTGCCGGGCTGGGGCACGCCACAAGGCATCATGCACTTTGTCTACCCCAGCCGCCGCGGCCTGCTGCCGGGCGTGCGTGCCCTGGTTGATTTTCTCGCCGAGCGCCTGCCCGTCGCTATCCAGGAAAAAGACGAGGCATGTCAAAATCTTGCGTCTCCATCCTGATGTACTCTCACTCTCTGCAGCCAGCCGACGCATCGCCACGCGCTCCCGCCTGTCTGCGCCCATGCGTTGCTAGCGGTGAATGCGCCGCCACACGACTTCGCCATAGGCGCCCTCGCCTGCGCTGCTCGTCGGCTTGGCGAAACGATCGTTCAGGCCAGGCGCTGGCGAACGTGCTGCTGATCACCGGCAGCATCAGCAGTCGCCAATGGAAATGGCGGTATCGTTTGCGACGATCGCCGCGTGATGGCCTCGAATACCCACCACCGATGGAGATGCACCGGTGCTGATATCGACCCGACGCTGTCCATCAAGGAGACAACATGGTTCGTCCATTTCGGCAAATATGGCGCCTCATCATGCTCACGCCTTTGCTGCTGTTGCTCTGCGGCTTCACGACGACCACTACCACCGATCCCGACAAGGTGGAGGTGGTTACTTCGGATGTGACGCACTTCTGGCAGGCGTTCGACAACGCGGGAAAGGTTCCCGCGACGCAACGTGCAGCAATCTACCAAAAGGAATACTTCGATCACGCGAGCCAAGGGCTTGTGGATTTTGACAAGCAGCGCCACGTGACGCCGGAGTCGTTGTCCACGCACGTTGAGCAGCACCGCGCCCAGTACGCGAAGCTGCGCCCGTACATCAACGAAGTAGTCGATCAGAAGCCCGTGATCCAGGCGGCATTCCACAAGCTCGCAGCGCTCTATCCCGGCATCAAGCTGCCCGTACACGTGTATTTCGTGGTGGGCCCGCAACGCGGCGCCGGTATGAATTCGCCCAACGGCATCATCCTGGCTGCGGACGTATTCGCCACGCCACCTGGTGCACCTTACGACTACACCAAGGTCACGCCTGCCTTCGTTCCGTTCACGGCAGTGCACGAGACCATTCATTTCAATCAGTCTTACGAGACCAGCGAACGAAGCACGCTGCTGCAGCAGGTGATCAACGAGGGCACGGCAGACTTCATCACCACATTGGTGTTGCCACAACCTGACGTGCGGCAAATGACGGACCGCTGGCGCTACGGTTGTCCCCACGAACAGCAGCTTTATGCGTTGTTCGCAAAACACAAGGATCGCGCCGAGACTTCGCCGTGGCTGTTCGATCACCATCCTGCTGCCGGCTGGCCACCGGACATGGGTTACTGGCTCGGCTATCGAGTTGCACAGACGTACTACCGTCAAGCAGTCGACAAGCACGCGGCGCTCACCGCGTTACTCGACGTAACGGATTTCGGGAAATTGCTTGCGGAAAGCGATTATCCGGCCAGAGCTCCGGAGTGCGTGCCGGATGCGCCAGCGCGGTGAAATGGGCGACCATATCCCTGGGCACAAAACCGGCAACGGCCAATTCCAACTTCACTTCGTAACAATCCGGTCGACCGCAACAACCGCAGTGGTGAGGCCATCCATGGACTCGGCAATCATCCGCACACGCAGCTCGCCTGCACACTCCCGCGTTCTGCCCTACCCACCCGGCAGAGCACGCCGGGCACCGGGCGCTTCGACCGCTGCCCTTGCGCGGAACACCACGCTGATCCGCGCCGGCTGCTCGCGCCGTGTCTTCGGAATGCCGTGCTCGTGGGTGAGCTGCGACGCATGGCTCATGCGCAGCAGGCTGCCGGGCTCGAGGTCGATCGCGAGCGTCTCACGGCAGCCGCTGGTGGCACGGATCAGCATGCGGCGGACGGAGCCGAGCGATACCAGCGTGATCGGCTGGCCGATCGCCAGCGAGCGCAATTTGTCCTGATGCATTGCCACGCTGTCGCGACCGTCGTGTATGGCGCCGGCGCAAACGCCTGTACACGCGCCAGCATATCGGCAAGTGGCAAGGTGCTGGCCGATGCGCCGAGGGCGTAGCCGGCAAGCAGTCGCGGTACGTCGACGACACGGTCGTACATCGGTCGCTGCATCGAGCACCATCTGGCGTTCGCCCGCAGGCAATTGAACCAGACGTCGGCCGTATCCGCGTCGACGAAGCGCGGCCAGCAGCGGATGCCGCCCTCGGCGTCCGACACCAGCTGCACCATCGCTGGCACGAACAAGTCGTCGGTCAGGGCGGACAGCGCATGCATGGTCAGTGGAAGTCGCGCGAGGCGGTGCGCAGTTCGCCGAGCATATGGCTCAGGTCGAGCAGGTCGTGTGCGATCAGGTGCTGCACGCCATCCACACGCTCCCAGCGCCCCCGCACGGCCAGCAGGCGGGCACCCAGCAGTGCCTTGCGTCGGCGCAGCGCCACGTTCGGCCAGACCACGATGTTGACCATGCCGTGCTCGTCCTCCAGCGTCACGAAGATCGTGCCCTTGGCGGTGGCCGGCCGCTGGCGTTGGGTGACGATACCTGCCGCCTGCACGTTGCGGCCGTGCGGCATGCCGCGCAGCTGGCTGGAATCGAGCACGCGTCGTTGGCGCAGACGCTGGCGCAGCAATGACAGGGGATGCGCCTGCAGGGTCAAGCCGATCGTGCGGTAATCCGACAGCACGTCCTCACCCGTCGTCGGCGCCGGCAGCATCACCTCGTCCTCGTCGGGGCTGCCGGGCAACAGCGGGCGCCGCTGCTCGATGCCGGCCACTGCCCAGCGTGCAGCATGCCGATGACCGACGAGCGCCTGCAGCGCGCCAGCCTCGGCCAATACACGACGCGCCTTCCCGTCCAGGCCAGCGCGCTGGCACAGGTCGCGCACGTCGCGGAAGGCGCCTTGCGCGCGCGCCGCGACCAGTGCCTGCGCCATCGTTTCGGACAATCCAGCGACCTGCCTCAAACCCAGCCGCAATGCGGGCTGTCCGCCATCGTCCACGCCCTGCCACGCAGGGTCGCCTTCAAGTGTGTTGTCCCAATCGCTGCAGGTCACGTCGACCGGGCGAATCTCCACCGGGTCACGCGCGCCCGCCCCGCGGCGTGCGTCCTGCACGATCTGGCTGGGCGAGTAGAAACCCATCGGCTGCGCGTTGAGCAGCGCGCATGCGAACGCGGCCGGCTCGTGCTGTTTCAGCCAGCAACTGATGTAGACCAGCTTGGCAAACGAGGCCGCGTGCGACTGCGGGAAGCCGTAGGAGCCAAAACCCTTGATCTGCTCGAAGATCTGATCGATGAACGTGGACGAATAGCCCTTGCCTTCCATCAGCTGGCGGATACGCACACGATGGGGCTCCATGTCGCCGCCACGCCCCCACGCGGCCATCGAGCGCCGCAGGCCATCGGCCTCTTCCGGCGAGTAACCAGCGTGGATCACCAACTCCATGACCTGTTCCTGGAACAGGGGCACGCCTAGAGTGGGCCGCAGGATGCCCTCGATTTCCGCAGAGGGATACACCACCGGCTCCTTGCCCTGCCGGCGCCGCAGGTAGGGATGCACCATGCCACCCTGGATCGGGCCGGGCCGCACGATCGCGACTTCGATCACCAGGTCGTAGAACGTCTCCGGCTTCAAGCGCGGCAACATGCTCATCTGCGCGCGTGATTCGATCTGGAACACGCCGACGGTATCGGCAGCCTGGATCAGCGCATAGGTCGGTGGATCGCCCGCCGGCAGCTGCGCCAGGTCCACACGATAGCCACGATGCCGCTCGATCAGGTCGACCGCCTTGCGGATGCAGGTCAGCATGCCGAGCGCCAGGCAGTCGACCTTGAGCAGGCGCATCGTCTCCAGGTCGTCCTTGTCCCACTGGATGATGGTGCGCCCGGCCATCGCCGCGTTCTCCACCGGCACCACGGTCGACAGCGGCGCATCACTGATGATGAAGCCGCCCACGTGCTGCGAGAGGTGCCGCGGGTGACCGCGCAGTTGGGCCGTCACCGCCAGCACGCGCGCAATCAGGGGATTGTCCGGATCGAAGCCGGCATCGCGCAAGCGTTGCTCCATCGGTGTCTCACCGTTGCCCCAGCCATGGCACTCGGCCAGCAGCCCCACCTGGTCCGGCGGCAGGCCGAATGCCTTGGCGACATCACGCACCGCGCTCTTGCCGCGGTAGCGAATGACGGTCGCGGCCAGCGCCGCGCGCTCGCGGCCGTACTTGGCATAGATGTACTGCAGCACTTCCTCACGGCGTTCGTGCTCGAAGTCGACATCGATGTCGGGCGGTTCGTTGCGCTCGCGCGAGAGGAAGCGCGCCATCAGCAATCGGCTCTCGGTCGGATTGACCACGGTGATGCCGAGCGCAAAGCACACCGCCGAGTTCGCCGAGGAGCCGCGCCCCTGGCACAGGATGTTGCGCGAGCGGGCGAAGCGCACGATGTCCTCGACGGTCAGGAAGAATGCCTCGTACTTGAGTTCCGCGATCAGCGCCAACTCATCTTCGATCTGTGCGGCGACCGCAGGCGGTACGCCGTCCGGCCAGCGCCCGCGCATACCCGCCTCGGTCAGCGCACGCAACCAGCTCGCCGGCGTATGCTCTTCCGGCACCAGCTCGGCCGGATAGGCGTAACGCAGCTCGTCCATGCGGAAGGTGCAACGCCGCGCCAGCCGCACGGCCGCATCGAGCAGGTCGTGCGGGTAGATGTTGCCCAGCGCCCGCCGCGTGCGCAGATGGTGCTCACCGTTGCGGAACAGGTGCCCACCACAGTCCGCCAATGCCGTGTTGTGGCGGATCGCGGTCATCGTGTCCTGGAGCACGCGCCGGCGGCGCACGTCCATGTGCACGTCCCCGGCGGCAACCGGCGTCATGGACAACCGCGCTGCCAGGGCAAGCAGCTGCCGCAGGCGCGCGGCATCGTCAAATTCGCGGTGCAGCTCCACGGCAAGGTGGGCGCGCTCGCCGAGCAAGACGCGCAGCCATCGTCCCTGTGCCTCGTCGGGCTCGGCCGCCGGCAGCCACAACGCGAACAGGCCACAACCTGTCCTGTCATCCGGACGCGCAGCCATGACGCGTGCCACATCCCCGCGCGTCAGCCGGTACCCGCCCTTGCGCGCGGCGCGGCGCGCGAGGGTGATCAGCTCACACAGCCGCGTATAGCCGGCCCGCGTCTCAGCCAGCAGCACGAACCGAAGGCCGCAGGCCAGCGTGAACTCGCTGCCGACAATCAGCTTGAGGCCCGTGGCACGCGAAGCTTCCAGGCCGCGCACGATGCCGGCCAGCGAGCATTCGTCGGTGATCGCCAGCGCCTCGTAGCCGCACTGCACGGCGCGGAGGAACAGCTCCTCCGCGCTGGCCGCACCACGCAGGAACGAGAAGTCAGACAGGCAGTGGAGTTCCGCATAAGGCGGCAAACCACCGCGGTGCACGTCGTCATTGGCGGCGCGCTGCCCCAGCCGCTGCGCCGCATGATCGGCGACCTGTGCACCTGCCTGTCGATCCGCGATGGGGGGGTGCAGCGCTTCGTGCTGCGGCTGGAACACGAGGAGGCGCACACCGACGTGGACGTCGGTCTGCTGGCGGCCGAGCGCGAGCCTGCGATGTT
>JAFKMZ010000051.1 GCA_017305055.1 Lysobacterales bacterium | reverse complement strand
ACCTCATCGTGGGCATCGAGTACGACCGCCTGCACGAGCTGCGCAAGGGCTGGGTCAACGCCGGAGGCAGGGAAGGCGGGCTGCGTCGCAACGAGGACGATGTCTCCAGCCAGACGGGCGAGTACGTGCAGGCCGAATGGAAGCCAGGTCGCTGGCGCCTCGATGTCGGCCTGCGGCACTCGGGCGTGAAGTTCGGCAGCGACGACCATTACGTGACTGCCGACGACCCCGACGACAGCGGCTCGCGTCGCTTCACCAGCACCGACCCGGTCGCGGGCGTGCTGTACCGGGTCAGTCCGCACCTGAATGTGTACGCGAACTACGGCCAGGGCTTCGAAACCCCGACACTGTCCGAGTTTGCCTATCGGTCCGACGGTCAGGCGGGTTTCAACGAAAGCTTGCGGCCGAGCAGGAGCCGCGATTACGAAGCTGGGCTCAAGGGAGCATGGGAGCGGGCGAAGTTTGACCTGGCCATCTTCAGGATAACGACCGTCGACGACATCATTGTCGCCGCGTCGAACGATGGCCGCGACAGCTACGACAACGCCACGAGTACGCGCCGCCACGGCCTCGAACTGAGCATCACCCAGGCGCTGCCCGCCGGCTTCGACGCCTACCTGGCGTACACCTGGTTGCAGGCCCGCTTCGGCGGCGGACCATTCGATGGCAAGTACATGCCGGGCGTACCGCGGCAGACGGTTTACGGCGCCCTCGATTGGCGCTATCGCCCGTTCGGCTTTTCCACCTCGCTGAGCGCGGCGTGGCGCGATCGGGTCTACGTCGACAACCAGAATGTGGGTGCTGCCGCCAGCCGTGCGGTGCTCAACTATCGGCTTGGATTCGAGCAACATGCCGCGCGTTGGCATTTCCGCGAGTTCGCCAGCATCAACAATCTTCTCGATCGCCGCTACATCGGCGCTGTCGTCGTCAATGCCAGCAATGGCCGCTCTTACCAACCGGCCCCAGGACGCAACATCACGCTCGGCGTGAGCGCAAGCTACGCGTTTTGATCGCCGCCGAGCACGCACCGCGCAACGTTGGGCTGGCTCCTGGAAGTCGGGGTGGAACCCCCCGCCTCGCCTAGGGTTGTGGTGGATGCCGACTCGCAACGACCGGTTCATTTGCGACTACTCCCTGTCACGAAGAAGTCATGCGGCGCATCTAACGTGCGGTTGCTTAGTCAACCACACAGCGATCACGCATCATGCCGACCCGGAACCCGTTGCCAGCTTCGTCCACCAAGCCGCTCTTCTACCGACACGTTCCCAATCCACTCCCTGCAGGCATTCGGCAATCGCAGGTTTCCCTGCGCTGGTTGATGGTGGCGGGCTTCTGCCTTGCCGGTCGCGTTGCTGCAGCTGACACAGCGCCGGTAGCGTCCGCGCCACCGCGGTCAGCACAACAACTGCAAGAGGTGGAGGTGCGCGCGGACGCGACGACCTCCGCGATCACCCTCGCACCGGTACAAAGCGAGTTCGACGCGATGCAGCCGCAGTCGGTGATCGCCCTCGACTACATCAGCAACCACACCGCGCCAACCGCCGATTACGCCAGCATCGCGGAGATCGCACCCGGCATGGCCAACGTCAGCCCCGCCGGCCCGGGACTGGGCGAGTCCAAGCAGATGACCCTGCGCGGCTTCAGCGACAGCCAGTACAACGTCACCTACGACGACATCCCGTTTGGCGATACCAACGACTTCAGCCACCATACGAGCAGCTATTTCCCGGCCAAGATGATCGGCCAGGTGCGGGTGGATCGCGGCCCGGGCGGCGCCAGCCAGCTCGGTGAAGCCACCTTTGGCGGTACCGTGGGGCTGCGCTCAAAGGATCCACGCGACCAGTTCTCGTTCATCCCCACCTTCAGCGTCGGCAGCTACGGCACTACGCTGACGCATCTGGAGCTCAACACTGGCCGGATCGAGCGCCTGGATGGCGGCAAGCTGATCGTCAGCGTGCAGTACAACGATACCGACACGGCACAGACGCGCTCTCCGATGCGCCGCAAGACCGGCTACCTGAAATACGTGCAGCCGGTGGGCAGCGGCACCGAGATCACCTTCCTCAGCAACTACAACGACATCTGGTTCAACAAACCCAATCGCGGTTCGCTGACGCAGAGCCAGATTGACACACTGGGCCGCAACTTCGGCCTCAACGACGACCCGGCCAGCACTGACTACCACGGCTACAACTACCAGACCAAGCAGACCGACCTGGAATACCTTGGCGTGGCCAGCCAGATCAATGAGCAGTGGCAGCTGGACAACAAGGTCTATACCTACGCCTACGCCAACAGCAGCCACGAGAAGCCGTACGCTGGCACGAACGCGTCGCCCGCCGCGATGGGTGGCTACATCAAGGTCAACAATTATCGGGCCTGGGGCGACACGTTCGCGGTCACGCGTACCGATGGGCACGGTGCACTGCGGCTGGGCGGGTGGTACGAAACCACCCACAACGACCGCAGCAGCATGGCGATCGACTATTCGCTTGGCGGCAGGATCGACGTGAAGCCGGGCAAGGCCGACCTTACCGCCTACAAGTACCTCATGAGCGACCAGCTGCGAACCACACAGGTATTCGCCGAATACGCGTGGCAACCACTGGACAGCCTCACCGTGACGCCGGGCGTAAAGCATCTGTACGTGCGCCGCGGCATCGACACACCGCGCAACCAGACCACGAAGCTGCCACTGGACTATGCCGAGAGTTGGAACAAGACGCTGGGCTACCTCAGCGCGAACTACCGGCCCACTGACGACTGGAGCGTGTACTCGCAGGTCGCGCAGGGTTTCCTCGCGCCCAATCTCAACCAGTTCTACGTGCCCGATCCGTCGATCAACCGTACCCGGCCGCAGCAGACGATGAATTACCAGTTCGGTACGGTCTACAAGACCGAACGATTCAATGCCGATGCAGACATCTACTACATCGACTATCAGAACTTCCCGCTCACCGCGACCGACCCGGTCACCCACGAGGACATCTACACGCTGGCCAAGGGTGCGAAGATGAAAGGCATCGAGGCCGAGGCCACTTACTACCTCGGCGCTGGCGTGAGCATCTACGCGAACGGCTCGATCAGTGATGCGACCTTCAAGCGCTCGGGCCTCGACCTTCCCAATGTGCCCGACGGCACGGCGGCATTGGGCGCGTTCTACGAAGGCGGCGGCTTCTTTGCGTCGATCACCGGAAAATATGTCGGGGCGCAGAAAATCTACAACGGTGATTTCAATCCTGACGACATCACGTCAGTCACCGACACCCGTCGTTCGGGTGGCTTCTGGCGCGCCGGCATGAGTCTGGGCTACGGGGAAAATCTCGGTGGTTCCTTCATCAAGAGCTACAAGCTGCGCCTGAAAGTGGACAACCTGTTCGACGCCCGGCAGAAGGTGGCTGACTCGGTCAAGAAGGGCGACACCTATTACCTGGTGCTGCCGGGCCGCAGCTGGTTTGCCTCGCTGTCGCTGGCGTTTTGAGTGATGGACAACGACGGATTCATCCCATCCATCTGCCATCTTCGACCGCGTACTGGGCAACGCTGGCTGATTGCCTGTCTATCGTTGTGCGTCGCCTCCGCAGTGCAGGCCCGCGTCGAGCTGATCGCACTCGGTCGCCTGGACGCGCATGGTGGCGACAAGGCGGTCCGCACCGCCGCCAAGCTGGAGAATGGTGCACCCGGCAACCTGCGTGGCGGGCTGGGCTCCGCGCTGGCCTACGTCGGTTGCGACCGGTTCCTGGCCATGCCGGACCGCGGCCCCAATGCGATGCACTACAAGCCCAGCGTCAGCGACACCACCTCGTACATTACCCGGTTCCACACGCTGCAGCTGCGGCTGACACCGTCCGGTTCCGATGCATCGTTGCCCTACGCACTCGAACCACGGTTGCTCGACACCACCTTGCTGTGGTCGCCCACGGCGCTGGTTTATGGCGATGGCAGACACTCCGGGCTGGCCAGCGGCGTACCTGCGCTCAACCGCCGTGGCATGTATTACTTCACCGGCCGTTCGGACAATTTTGCAGCCGGCCGTGCCTCGGATGACGCCGCCAATGGCCGACTCGACCCCGAGGGCCTGCGTATGTCGTCCGATGCCGGGCGCTTGTTCGTCGGCGACGAATATGGTCCGTCCGTCCGTGTGTTCGACCGCGCTACCGGGCGCCAGCAGCGAAGCTATGTGTTGCCGCGGGATCTCGCAGTCGCGAGGCCCGATGGCAACGGCCAGCGCGAAGCCGACGCGAACACCCGTGGCCGCGTGTCCAACCACGGTATCGAGGGCATTGCGGTCACGCCGGATGACAGGACACTGTTTGCGGTCATGCAGGGGGCCCTGCTGCAGGATGGCGGCAGGCAAGGTGGTCATGCGCGTATCCTGCGCATCGATCTGGCCAGCGGGGCCGTCCGGCAATTCGCCTATCCGTTGCAGAACCTGGGCACCACCGAACACCCCCGATACGCCAATGTGAGCGACGCGGTGGCGATCAACGACCACGCACTGCTGGTGATCGAGCGTGATGGCAAGGGTCTCGGCGATGGCAGCGTGGCGTCCTTCAAGCAGCTCTATGTGGTGGAGCTCGCGGGTGCCATGGCGATTGGGGACCGCCACGGCGAGGAGGCGCTGGCCGACGTGGCCGTCACCAAACAGCATTTCCTCGACCTGGTGGCACAGCTCACCGCACATGGTGTGCCCGCGCAGGACATCCCCGCCAAGATCGAGGGTCTCGCGTTTGGCCCGGACATCGACGTGGATGGCAGGCGGAGCCATACGCTGTTCGTCAGCAGCGACAACGACTTTCTTGCCGACGTCAAGGACGAATGGCACCCGGATGGCATGGCCAATCCCAATCGCTTCTTTGTGTTCGCTTTCGATGGCGGCGATCTTCCGCAGTACGTGCCGCAACCCGTTCCTGCGCGGTGCGTTCCGCGTTGAACACACCTGTTCCCGATCTTCCCTCGAGCCACACGCGCCCGACCTTTCAGTGCGACGTGAAGGGTGTCGTCGACGAACTGGTCAGCGCCGGGTTTGGGTTCGACGCGACAAGGATGCCCTGATCCATTCCGATTGGTGCCCGGGGCGGGGATCGAACCCGCATGGCCGCAAGGCCGAGGGATTTTAAGTCCCTTGCGTCTACCGGTTTCGCCACCCGGGCTGACCCGTCGGCGATCCTAGCATGCGCTTCCAGTGCGGCTGCCGCCGATGTGGCGACGGAGCTAGAACACGCTGCGGAAAATGCGGATGCCGGCGCTGTACTCGCCGATGATGGTGCCGGCGCTGACCAGGAAGAAGTTGAGCAGGGTGCGGGCCACGCGGTTCTTCCACCAGCCGCTCCAGTGCCCGATGTCGTCGCGCAAGGTGTCGAAATCGGCCACCCGCGGGCGCCTGACCCAGGCCTCGACCGCCGCACTGAGCCCGCCGGAGGGAATGCCGGGGCGGAAGGGCTTGATTGGCGCGGCGACGAACGCGGTGGCGATGCTCAACGGATGCGCGCCGGCAATCAGGGCACCGAGCGCCGCAAAGCCGCCGGTGAACAGGATCCAGTCGCGCAGCGCCTGGGTTCCGAGTGTCGGGTTCTGGTGGAACGCATAACCGATGGCGATGAAGATCAGCAGCACCACGCCGACAGCCAGCCATTTCGGCCAGCGCGCCTTGGGGGGCGAAATGGCCAGGTTGGCGGCAATGCCGGCCGGGTCTTCCTGCTGTTCGCGCAGCCGCTCGGCCAGGCCCTTGAGGTGACCGGCGCCGATCACCACCAGCACGCGGCGCCCGGCGCCGTCCGGTGTGCCGGCGGCCTGCGCGGATTCCTGGCGCAGGCGCGCGGCCATGAAGCTGTCGCGCTCGCTGATCAGGCTGGTGAACAGTGGCTTGGACTCGCTGGCGAATTCCTTGAACGCGCTTTCCAGCAGGTCGCCCTGCTTCAGTTTCTCGATCTCGTCCTGCGCGATGTCCTCGCGGGCGAACACGCTGGCCAGCAGCCCGCCGAACAGGGTGAAACGCTGCCAGGCGCCCACGCTGCGCCAGGCGCGCTTGAGCGTGGTGCCGACCTCGCGGTCGATCAGCCACAGCGGTATGGCGAGCCGGTCGGCGCCGTCCATGGCCGCCTTCATTTCGGCACCGGGCTGGATGCCGGATTGCTCGGCCAGACGTTTCTGGAATGTGGACAGGATCAGGCTGGCGGTCACCATGCCGGCCTTGCCCTCGCGGATCACGCGGAACAGATCCATCTGCTTGAACGCTTCCGGGTCGCGCATGCTTTGCGCGCGGCTGGCGCACAGCTCCACGGCGATGGCGTCGAAGTGCTCGCTCTCCAGCAGTGCCTGGACGGCGTCCACGCTGCTGCGCGAGACGTGTGCGGTACCCAGGATCACGTATTCCACGCCATCGCGGCGGACGCGCTCCACGGGCTGGCCCTGCAACGCAGGCAGCGGAATGGTGGCGGCTGGGACGGCCGGAATGCCTTGGTCAGCGGGATTCATGCGTCGGCTTGCGGATAGTGGAAGTCCAAAAGTGGGGGCGCCGCGGCACGCGCACAAGCCGCGCAGGCCGCGCGGGAGTTCAGTCGCGGAAGCGCCGCAGCAGGTCGCCGTAAGCGTCGATGCGCCGGTCGCGCAGGAACGGCCAGATCCGGCGCACCTCCTCGCTGCGCGCCAGGTCGACGTCGGCCAGCAGCAGTTCCCGCGCGCCAGTGCCGGCCAGGGCCAGGAATTCGCCTTGGGGGCCGGCGACGAAACTGCTGCCCCAGAACTCGACGCCGGCACCGACCCCGCTCGGGTCCGCCTCGAAGCCGACCCGGTTGCAGGCCAGCAGCGGCAGGCCATTGGCCACGGCATGGCCGCGCTGCACGGTGATCCAGGCCTCACGCTGGCGGTCCTTTTCCGCCTGGTCGTCGTTCGGGTCCCAGCCGATTGCGGTGGGGTAGAGCAGCAGCTCGGCGCCGGCCAGGGTCATCAGGCGGGCCGCTTCCGGGTACCACTGGTCCCAGCACACCAGCACGCCCAGCCGGCCCAGCGAGGTGTCGATGGGCTCGAAGCCCAGGTCGCCCGGGGTGAAATAGAACTTTTCGTAGAAGCCCGGATCGTCCGGAATGTGCATCTTGCGGTAGACGCCGGCGATATCCGCGGAACGATCGAAGACCACGGCGGTGTTGTGGTACAGCCCGGCGGCACGGCGCTCGAACAGCGAGGCGACGACGACCAGCCCGAGCTCGGCCGCCAATGCGCCGATGCGTTCGGTCCCGGGGCCGGGGATGGACTCGGCCTGGTCGAACACGTCCACCGCTTCGCACTGGCAAAAATACGTGCCATTGTGCAGTTCCTGCAACAACACCAACTGGGCCCCCGCCGCCGCCGCCTCGCGCAGCCCAGCCTCGATGGCCTGCAGATTTGCCTCGCGGCTGCCGCGGTGGGTTTCCTGCAGCAGCGCCACTTTCAACATGGGACGGGCCATGGCGCAATCTCCTGACCACCGCGATCGGCGCGGCATGCGTCAGTCTAATGGATGGGGTGGGTGGGGTTGCCGGCGCGTCGCCGTGCCGCGAAGTGCTATGGCGCGGACGCTGGGAGGGCACCGGCCGGCAGCTGCATGGTGATGCAGTGCAGGCTGCCGTTTTGCCAGATCAGCGGCCGGCACGGAATCGCCAGCACCTCACGCCCAGGGTGCGCCTCGCCAATGCGGCGCGCTGCCTCGGCATCGGCGACGTCGCCGTAGGCAGGCACCAGCACTGCACCGTTGATGACCAGGTAATTGGGCGGCGAGTCGGCGGCCCTGATCGATGATCGGGCGGGCCCATGGCAGCGGCGTCAACCGATAGGCTTGGCCATCCGGAGTGCGCAGCGCTGCCAGTTCCCCCGCCATGGCCTGCAATTCGGCGTAGTGCGGGTCGGTGCCGTCGTCGCAGGCCTGGAACACGATGCCGTCGTCGGGTGCGAAGCGGGCCAGGGTGTCGATGTGCGCGTCGGTATCGTCGCCCTGCAGGTAGCCATGCTCCAGCCACAGCACGCGGGTGGCGTGCAGGTTGTCCATGAGCGTGGCGGTGATGGTGGCGCGCGACTGGTCCGCATGCCGCTGGCCAAGGCAGCGCCAGGTGCTGAGCAGGCTGCCAGCACCATCACTTTCGATCGCACCGCCTTCCAGGGCCCAGTCGATGCGCCGGTGCCCGGCGTCGGCAAACACGCCGGCGGCGACCAGTCCGGCGACCAGCGCATCGTCCTTGCGCGCATCGAACTTGCCGCCCCAACCGGTGAAGCGGAAATCCATCAACTGTACCCGGCCATCGGACGCCAGCAACGTGATCGGGCCGGAATCGCGCAGCCAGGTGTCGTCATACGGCAGGCGCACGAAATCGATCCGCGACGAGTCGACCTGCGTGGCAGCCAGCAGGGCCTCGACGTGCGTCTGCGTTGCCAGGTCGGCGACAATGACCAGCAGGCGCTGGAAGCGCGTGATGGCCCCGGCCAGGGCCACATAGGTCGCCTCCACCGCGGACAAACGCGCAGCCCAGTCGGTGCCGGCATGGGGCCATGCAATCAGGATGGCCGCCTGCGGCTCCCATTCCGCCGGCAGGCGCCAGTGGCTTGCAGTCATCTACGACCTCGAAAGCAGATGGCCGGACGCCGTCGATCACCGAGGGCGACACGGCACGCAGGACCGGCCACCGTCGCGGCGCGGCCCGACGTGGGTGGCTCAGCCTGCGTTGGCAGGATGCTGGTTGTTGCCGGCCGGGGTGTTGAGCACCGAATGGATCACGTGCTGGTGCTCGAAATACACGATGAAGTTGGAGTATTCCCAGCGATTGATAACCGGGTGCGCCTTGCTGTCGCCGCCACGCGCATCCAGCTTGCGTACCGGCGTGCCGTAACGGCGCTCGACCTGGCCCATGCTCATGCCGCGCCCGGGCAGGTTCATGGCCTGCTCCTGCTGTACGCGATGCAGCAACAGGTTGTCTCCGCCCGCGGCCTGGGCCGCCTGCACAGAAGAGCCGGCAGCGCCGAGCGTGGCGGCGAATGCGACCATGATCGGCAAAGTGTGTGTGAACTTGCCCATGATGTCCCCCTCGACGATGAGCCTTGGATACGTCGCGACGTTGTAGCAGAACCACCGTGCCGGCGCCATGCAGCCCCGCTTTGGGATTGGTGTGCCGTCCCGCGAAGTGACAGCCAGCCACGCGCTGGCGTCTGCGGCGGGAAGGCCCGTTATCATATGCGGCTGCCTGACCCCTTGGGAGCCTGCGTCGTCCATGATTGCGTTTCGCCACTTTGCCTTGCGCCGCGGCAGCCGCCTGTTGCTGGATGACGTCGACGTGGTCATCCAGCGCGGCTGGCGGCTTGGCGTGGTGGGCCGCAACGGTTGCGGCAAGTCCAGCCTGTTCGCGGCCCTGCAGGGCCAGCTCGAGGCCGACGCGGGCGAACTGGACGTGCCGTCCAGGCTGCGCCTGGCCAGCGTGGCCCAGGAGACGCCGCCCCTGGCCGATGCCGCCATCGATTACGTGCTTGCCGGAGATCCGGAGCTGTACGCGGCGCTGCAGGCCGAATCGGCCGCTGCCGATGCGGGCGACATGGATGCGCTGGCCCGCGCGCACCAGCGCATCGAGGAGCTGCACGGCTACGACGGCCGGGCGCGGGCAGGCAAGCTGTTGCATGGCCTGGGCTTCACGGCCGACAGCCACGAACGCCCGGTGCGCGAGTTTTCCGGCGGCTGGCGCGGGCGGCTGAACCTGGCGCAGGCCCTGATGTGCCCGTCCGACCTGCTGCTGCTCGACGAGCCCACCAACCATCTCGACCTGGATGCCGTGTTGTGGCTGGAGGAGTGGCTGCGCCGCTACCAAGGGACGTTGCTGATCATTTCGCATGACCGCGAGTTCCTCGACGGCGTCATCTCCCACACCCTGCATCTGCACGAGGGCAGGGCGCGGCTGTACGTCGGCAACTACAGCGCGTTCGAGCGCCTGCGCGCCGAGCAGCTGCGCCAGCAGCAGCTCTCGCACGAGCGCGAGCAGGCCGAGCGCGCGCACCTGCAGTCCTTCATCGACCGCTTCAAGGCCAAGGCCACCAAGGCCCGGCAGGCGCAGTCGCGCATGAAGCGGCTGGAGAAGCTCGCCGGCACCGAGGCGGTGCGCGCCGAGCGGCCCTTCAGCTTCCAGTTCGGCACGCCCGAGCGCCTGCCCGATTCCATGCTGCAACTGGAGGGCGTCACCGCCGGCTACGGCGCGGCTCCGTCCGCGTCCGGGCAGGCGCCAGCCGTGGTGCTGCGCGATGTGCGCTTCAGCATCGAGGCCGGCGAGCGCATCGGCCTGCTTGGTCCCAATGGGGCCGGCAAGTCGACCCTGGTGAAGACCCTGGTCGGCGAGCTGCCGCCCCTCGGCGGCGAACGCAAGGCGCACAAGGACCTGCGCATCGGCTACTTCGCCCAGCACATGGTGGAAAGCCTGCGTGACGGCACGACGCCGCTCGAGCACCTGCAGGAAAAGGCATCCGCGGCCAGCACCCAGGTGATGCGCGATTTCCTCGGCACCTGGAATTTCGGCGGGGATCGTGCCTTCGACGTGGTCGACGGCTTTTCCGGCGGCGAGCGGGCGCGCCTGGCGCTGGCCCTGATTGCCTGGGACCGCCCGAACCTCTTGCTGCTGGACGAGCCCACCAACCATCTCGACCTGGACATGCGCGAGGCGCTGGCCGATGCGCTCGCGGACTATGCCGGCGCGGTCGTGCTGGTCTCCCACGATCGCCACTTGCTGGGCCTGGTGTGCGACAGCTTCTGGCGCGTGGCCGATGCCGAGGTGATCCCGTTTGACGGCGACCTGGACGACTATGCCGCCTGGCTGCGCGCCCGGGGCGGCAAGCCCCCCGGCACGCCGGCACAGGAAGCCGTCGCGACGGTCTCCCCACAGGAACGGCGGCGTGCGGCGGCAGCGCAGCGCGAGGATGGGAAGCAGTCGCGCCAGCGGCTCCGGCATATCGAAACGCGCATGACCGCCATCGACAGCGAGCTGCTGGCTCTGGACGCCGCCCTCGCCGACCCGCAAACCTATGCCGGGCCCACCGCGGAGCTGCTGCGCCTGAGCCGGCAGCAGGCCAGGCTGCGCGATGAGAAAGGCGGACTCGAGACCGAGTGGCTGCAGTTGGTGGAGCAGTTGGAGGCGTGAGGGAGCCATGAACCGGGAAGCGGCTGACGCGCTCGAACTGTGGCTGCCGGCACGTACGCAATTTGCGCCACGCGGCAGCGTGCTTGCCGCGTGGGCCCGTGCCGATCGACTGGAAGCCGGGGACGGGTCTTATCTGTCCCGCCTGACGCGCCATTTCCCACAGGCCGGCTCGCCCCTCCCGGTGGGTGCGTTGACCCGCGAACTGCTCGCGCGTGATGCTGGCGACGCGCTGTGGCTCGCTGCCGATCCGGCCTGGGCGCGACCCGACATCAACGGCGTCCGGCTCATGGCCTGTGGCCATCTGCAATTGGACGCCGCCGAGGCGCAGGCCTTGGCCGAACCCCTGCGCGAGGCGTTCGACGAGGCCGGCATGCAGCTCCTGGTATCCAGCGCCGAGCACTGGCACGTGCGATTGCCGGATGGGGTCACGCTGCCGCACTTCGCCACGCCGGAGCAGGCGATGGGCGAGGATTTGACGCCGCATTTGCCGGCAGGACCGGAGGGCAGGCGCTGGCGCGTGCTGTTCAACGACCTTCAGGTCATGCTGCACCAGAACCCGCTCAATCGCGACCGCCAGTCGCGGCGCCTGCCACCGGTCAACACCTTGTGGTTGTGGGGCAGTGGACATTTGCCGCCGCCGTTGCATGGCAGGCCGCGCGGCGTGGTCGGCGATGACCTGGTGCTGCGCGCGCTGGCGGACCGGGCGGGGATTCCGTCCCTGGGCCGTAGCCTGGAACATGCCCGGGCGGCCGGCGCCGGCTGGCTGCTCGACCTGCAGGAAGTGGCGGCCGCGGAGCTGGAGTCGACGTGGTGGCCAGCCTTGTCGCCATTGCTGACGAAGACGGCCGTGGTCCTGGACTTTGCCGACGGCGAGCGCCGCCTGCACCGGCCATGGCACCGTTGGCGCGTGTGGCGGCGATAGCCCGCTGTCATGGCGCCCCGTCCTCGCCATGCTTGAACGTGCACGCGTGTCAGCAAATTCCCGTATAGCGCGCTTTTCACGCCAGGCGCGCCACAATCCAGATCCACCCCGGCATGGAGCACGGCGATGATCGAGCTCATCGATGGACTGCCGCCCGGTACCTTGGGCTTTCGTGCCCACGGCCAGGTCAGCAGCGATGATTACGAGCGTGTCATGGTTCCTGATGTGGAGGCTGCGTTTGCCCTCAATCGCAAGCTCCGCCTGCTGTATGTGACGGCCGACGACTTTACCGGCTTCGATCCGGGTGCGATGTGGGACGACGCCAAGCTGAGTGCCCGGCACTTCAGCGGCTGGGATCGTGTCGCCCTGGTGACCGACGTGCCATGGCTGCGCAAGGCCGCGGCTACCTTGGGTTTCCTGGTGCCGGGAAGATTCCGTTTGTTCGCCTCGGCCGACCTGGCCGAGGCGCAGCGTTGGGTCGACGCGCCGGACCCGCCTTGAACCTGTTGCGATCGGAACGCTACAGGTTTCCAGTCGTGGTGCCGAGAAAGTCCTTGCACTGGGACACAGGCTCTGTTGTAGTGATGTACATGCATTTCGCCGCCATCATGTTTGCCAATTCCGTTGCGTCGCATTCGGAGCGCATGGTGTCGTGTGCGAACAACAATAATCGCGTGAATTCGAACGCCAACGTCTGGCGGGCCTTCGCGTAGCTTCAAACCCCAGCAACATACGCAACGAAGGCCCGCCCAGTGCGGGCCTTTTTCATTTTCCATGGAGCAACACCAATGTGCGCGATTTTTGGAATGTTCGACCTGCAGCCCGGCGACAACCTGCCTGCATTGCGCCGACTGGCGCTGGAGCTGTCGCAGCGGCAGCGCCATCGCGGGCCTGACTGGAGCGGGGTTTACGCCGATACCCATGCGATCCTGGTGCATGAACGCCTGGCCATCGTGGATCCCGTCAGTGGCGCGCAACCCCTGCGTTCGCGCGACGGCACCCTGACGCTGGCTGTCAATGGCGAGATCTACAACCACGCGAGCTTGCGTGCCCAGGCCGGCAGTGCCGGTGGCGGCGCTGCCGCGGGCTACGACTACACGACCGCGTCGGACTGCGAAGTCATCAACGCCGTGTATCGCGAATACGCCGACAGTGGGCGGTTTGAGGACATGCTCAACCGGTTGAACGGGATCTTCGCCTTTGCCCTGTGGGATGCCGGTGCGCAGCGCTATCTGATTGCCCGCGATCCGATCGGCGTGTGTTCCCTGTATTGGGGCCATGACAGCCAGGGCCGCCTGTGCGTGGCTTCGGAAATGAAGGCGCTGGTTGGCGTGTGCACCGACATTGCCGAGTTCCCGCCGGGGCATTGTTACGACAGCGCCCGTGGCCGGCTCGCCCGCTACTACCGCAAGCCCTGGCACGACGTGCGTCCGGTGCAGGCGCAGCGCATGGACGGGCGCGACCTGCGCGCGGCGTTCGAGGCGGCCGTGCATCGCCAGCTGATGACCGACGTGCCGTACGGTGTGCTGCTCTCCGGTGGCCTGGATTCGTCCCTGGTCGCGGCCTGCGCCGCGCAGTTTGCGCGCCAGCGGGTCGAGGACGGCGACCGCGCCGAGGCCTGGTGGCCACGCCTGCATTCGTTTGCCATCGGCCTGGAGGGCTCGCCTGACCTCGTTGCCGCGCAGGTCGCTGCCGATGCCATCGGCACCGTGCACCATGCCTGCGTGTACAGCTTTGCCGAAGGCCTGGACGCCCTGCCGGACGTGATCCGGCACATCGAGACCTACGACGTCACCACCATCCGCGCCGCCACACCGATGTACCTGCTGGCCAGGCGCATCAAGGCGATGGGGGTCAAGATGGTGCTCTCGGGCGAGGGCTCCGACGAGATTTTTGGCGGCTACCTGTATTTCCACAAGGCGCCTTCGCCCGAGGCATTCCACGCCGAGACCGTGCGCAAGCTCGATGCGTTGCACAGCTACGACTGCCTGCGCGCGAACAAGTCCATGCTGGCCTGGGGTGTGGAGGCGCGGGTGCCGTTCCTTGACACCGAATTCATCGACGTGGCCATGGGACTCGACGCGCGCTACAAGATGGTCGACGAGCGCCGCATCGAGAAGGCCGTGCTGCGCGAGGCTTTCGTCGGTGTGTTGCCGGACGCCATCCTG
>JAFKMZ010000050.1 GCA_017305055.1 Lysobacterales bacterium | reverse complement strand
GTCCAGCGCCTGCTGCTGGTCAAGGCCGCCGTTGAGCCACGCGCTGGCAATGGCCGGTCTGCCGTGGATGTTGCCACCATCGAGCATGAACTGGCCAAAGCGCGCGTAGTCGGCGAGCGTGGCCGACAAGCCGCTGCCGCCGGTATCGGTGTCGCCGCAGCCGTCCTTGATCCAGTAGCCGTCGGCAGCCATGCCATAGGGCTTCCAGATGGTTGCCGAGAGCCACGCGGCGAGGGACTGGCGGGTGGCATGCTGCACCAGGTCACCCAGCAGGTCGGTTTCGGCGGTGTTGTAGTTGAAGTGCGTCCCTGCCGGCCAGGCACGCGGCAATCGCTTGAGGTAGCTCACTGCCGCCGATTCGCCGGCGATGCAGGCGCCGCGGTACATCTGCGCGACGTCCGATTGCGCGTCGGCGTAGTCCTCGTTCCAGCGCACGCCCGAGGTCATGGTCATGAGCTGGCGCACGGTGACTTCGGCGTAGGCGCTGCCCTTGAGTGCCGGTATGTAGGTGTCCACCGTGTCCTCGAGCGAACGGATATAGCCTTGTTGCAGGGCAATGCCGGCCAGCACCGAGGTGACCGATTTGGCGACCGAGAACGATGTCCAGCGCTGCTCCGGGCCGAAGTTCCGCGCGTAGCGTGCAAGCCGCACACGGCCGTCCTGCAGCACCATCACCCCGGCAATGTGGTGGCGCTGCATGTAGCCGTCCAGCGTCATCGCTGGATCGTCCCACGCCGCGGCGAGTGGCGTACCCTGCGGCAGCGGGCGCACCGTGCCGCCGTGCGCGACCCGGTGCGCCGGAAAGATTTCGTGCATGCGCGGAAAGTCCGCCGTGCGCCGGGCCTGCGACCAGAACAGTACGTCTTCGCGCTGTTGCCCGATGGTTTGTACGGTGGTGGCATGCGTTGCCGTTGCCGATGATTGCGCCCAGGCGGCAGCCAATGGCGGTGTGGCCAGACCGCATGCCAGCAGGGAGCCCAGCAGCACCGCGTGGATTTTCTGATGCATGAAGATGCCCAGTCGAGGGTGGGGATGGGGTCGGCCACGGTGCATTGGCGCCGACACCCACGCAGCATCGCTTGATGGACCAGGATGCCGGATTGGGCGCCGTGCACCGATATCCAACCGCAGCGTGGTGCCGGATGTTACCGTGCCGGACGCCGCAGCGTGGCCGCCGCCCACACCGACACGGACGCGGTGCCGCACACCGTGTTGGTCACGCGTGCCTGAAGCATCGGGTGAGCTCGTCATAGCCGACCAGGTTGGCGAGGCCATCGAAGCGGCCTTCGGCGAGCGGCTTGGCGGCGGCAATGAAACCTGTCCACGCCGCGCGCGCCAGCGCTCCGCCTACGCTGATCCGGCGCACGCCGAGCGCGGCCAGTTCGGCCACGGTGAATGGCGCCGCCGAACCAATCAGCACGTTCACCGGTTTGGGCGCCACGGCCTCGACCACGGCGGTGATCTGCCCGCGCGTGCTGAGCCCCGGCGCATACAGGCAATCGGCGCCCGCGCCGGCGTAGGCGACCAGGCGGCGCAGCGCTTCATCGAGCGGCTGCGGATGGCCGGTCAGGAAGCACTCGGCGCGACCGATCAGCAGCACGTCCTGGCCGCTGGCGTCGATGGCCTGGCGTGCCGCGCGCAGGCGCGCCACGGCATCGTCCAGCGCATACAGCGGTTGCGCAGCATCGCCGGTGGCGTCCTCGATCGACAGCCCGGCCACGCCGGTGTCCACGCAGCGCCGCACATTCTCGGCCAGCTGGTGGAGGTCACGCGCGTGGCCGTCCTCGAAGTCCGCATTGACCGGCAACGGGGTCGCCTCGACCATGTCCCGGCAGTGCTGCAGCACCTGGTCCACCGCAATCGCGCCGTCGGCCTCGCCGCGCGAGAAGGCATAGCCGGAACTGGTGGTTGCCAGCGCCTTGAAGCCGAGCTGTGCCAGCCAGCGCGCCGAACCCGGATCCCAGGGATTGGGGATGACGAAGCAGCCGCTGGCGTGCAGCTGGCGGAACGCGGCGCGACGCTGCCCGATGCTTGGGGTATCCATGGTGACCTCCTGTGGCCGGAATGCTGTACCGCCATGATGCGCCCGCGCCGGCAAGCGGAGGCTGCTTCCTGCAGCGGTCCCTTGAATCTGGCGAGGCGCAACGGCGCGCGGCCCGGGCCGGCGGGGCATCGGCTGGTGGTCGAGTGGGGTCGTGGCGCATGATGACGTTGCGCATGGCCATGGCCGGCGCGTGCGGCGGAGGAGCTGGGCATGGCAGTCGACAATGTGGAAATCGCGCGGCTCATCACGCGTTACGCCGACCTGCTGGAGATCGACGGCGCCAATCCGTTCCGCGTCCGCGCCTATCGCAATGCGGTGCGCTTCCTGGCGAGTACCGGCCAGGACATGGCGACCCTGGTTGGCGAGGGGCACGAGCTCGAGGGTTTGCCTGGCATCGGCAGGATCCTGGCCGACAAGATCACCACCATCGTGCGTACGGGCAGCCTGCCGCAGCTGGAGCAGCTTGAGCAGCGCGTGCCCGCGGGCCTTGCCGACCTGATGGAACTCCCTGGGCTTGGGGTGAAGCGTGTAAGCGTGCTGTACCACAAGCTGGGCATCGAGGGCCCGGCCGACCTGGAACGGGCAATCCAGTCCGGTGCGCTGGAAGCCCTGCCTGGGTTCGGCGGCCAGTTGCCAGGGCAATTGCGCGCGGCGCTGGCCAAGTCCGACAGCGGGTCGCGATCCTGACTCCTCTCCCCGACGGGGAAGCCGTCGGGAGAGAGGGATGCCCGTCTCCGCCAGGCAGTGGCGGAGGCCGCTCTCAGCCGGCGGCGTGCAAGGCTGCCTCGATGGCGGCAACGTCGATCTTCCGCATCTGCATCATGGCCTGCATGACGCGCTGGGCGGCGGCGCGGTCGGGGTTGGACAAGGCCTCGATGAGCACGCGCGGCGTGATTTGCCAGGACAGGCCGTAGCGGTCCTTGCACCATCCGCAGTCGCCGGCCGCGCCGCCGTTGCCGACGATGGCATCCCAGTAGCGGTCGGTCTCGGCCTGGTCGCTGGTGTAGACCTGGAACGAGACGGCTTCGTCGAAATGGAATTGCGGACCGCCGTTCAAGCCGAGGAACGGCATGCCCAGCACGGTGAATTCGACGACCAGCACGTCGCCGGCGTGGCCTTCGGGATAGTCGGCCGGCGAGCGGACGATTGCGTCGATCCGCGTATCGGGAAACGTCTCGGCATAGAAGCGGGCAGCCGCCTCGGCCTGGCCGTCAAACCACAGGCAGGCGGCGATCTTTCGTTCGGGAGTGGACATCGGGCAATCCTCGTCGTCGGATGGAGTGGGAGGTTGGATGGCGGCTGGGTTCAGCCGGTCGGTGGCGCAGCTTCGAAAGCCGCCCGCTGGGCGGCGAACGCACGCTGGTAGGCGGGGCGTGCCTCGCCGCGCGCGACGTAGGCGGCGAGCTTGGCGTGAGCATCCAGCATGCCCGACGCTTGCAACCTGAGCAGCACCGCCACCATCAACAGGTCGCCGGCGCTGAAATCGCCATCGAGCCACTTGGCCTGGCCGAGGCGGTTCGCGAGCTGGGCCAGCCGGTCATGCACGCGACCTTCCACCAGCGGCAGGCGCTCCCTGCTCCAGGGCTGCCCGGCTTCCAGCAGCCTGGCGTTGGCGAGTTCGATGATCGGCGGCTCCACCGTATTCAATGCGGCAAACATCCAGGCCAGTGCGCGACTCCTGGCATCTGCGTCCTCCGGCAGCAGGCCGGCATGGTGTTCGGCAATGTGCAACACGATCGCACCCGACTCGAACAGGACGAGACTACCCTCGGCGTAGGCTGGGATTTGCCCGAACGGATGCAGGGCGAGGTACGCCGGTTCCTTCAAGGCCTGGAACGAAAGCGGGCGTACCTGGTAGGGCTGGCCGACTTCCTCGAGTGCCCAGCGCACGCGCATGTCGCGCGCCAGGCCCCTGCCGCCGTCCGGCGAGCGGGCAAAGGCCGTGATCGTGGGCGACCCGGTAGTGTCCCGGGTGGCGGGTCGTGGTGGCGTGTCGGGTGCATGTCGCTGGTTCATATGCCGCTCCTCGGCTGGCAGGTCTTGCCATGGCGACGAACGGGCCGGGCCGAAATCGACCATGCCCCTGGGTCAGGCGCCCGGTAGTCTCAGCCTGGCCACAAGCATGTCCGCAACTGCCCGGTCAGCCGAGATGGCAGGGCCCGGTTTCGCGCACCTCGAGCGTGGCCCATTGCGCCGCCGGGCACATGGCAGCCAGTTCCAGGGCCTGCTCCCGCGTCGCGCAGTCGACCAGGAAGAAGCCGCCGATCATCTCGCCGGCCTCGGTGAATGGGCCGTCGTGCACCGTGCGCTTGCCGCCGCGGATCTGCAGGCGTTGGCCCTCGGCATCGTTGCGCAGGGAGGAGTACGCACGCAGTATGCCGCGCGCCTGGAGCCCGTCGGCATAGGCCTGCATGCTGGCATAGGCGTCGCGGGCCTCGGTGGTGTTGCGTTCGGCGCGTTGCCCTTGGGGTTCGAGTACCAACAACAGGTAGGACATGCCCGGGGCTCCGGAAGTCATGGGGCGCAGGCCGCGGCGCGCTGCCGCAGCAACGTGGACTCACGCGTGTTGCCGGTGAGTGTCGCGGCGTGCTCGAACTCGGCCCGCGCCTCGGCGCGGCGGCCCAGCTTGAACAGCAGGTCGCCGCGTACGCTGGCCAGCAGATGGTAGCGGGCCAGCGTGCCTTCGCGGCACAGCTCGTCGACCATTGCCAGCCCGGCCGCGGGACCGGTAGCCATCGACACCGCGACGGCGCGGTTCAATTCCACAACCGGCGAGGGGGTCACGGCGGCCAGGCGGGCATACAGCGACGCAATGCTTGACCAGTCGGTATCATCCGCGCGCAGGGCGCGCGCATGGCAGGCAGCGATGGCCGCCTGCAGGGCGTAGTTGCCGTCCGCGCCGCCCAGCTTTTGCGCGCGCACCAATGCCGCGAACCCGCGCTGGATCAGCAGCCGGTCCCAGCGCGTGCGGTCCTGCTCCAGCAGCAGGATCGGCGTGCCGTCGGCGCGGCTGCGCGAATGCAGCCGCGAGGCCTGGATCTCCATCAGCGCCACCAGGCCGTGGACCTCGGCTTCGTCCGCCGCCAGCTCGGCCAGGATGCGGCCCAGGCGCAATGCTTCCTCGCAGAGGTCCGGCCGGGCCCAGTCGTCCCCCGCGGTGGCGGTATAGCCTTCGTTGAAGATGAGGTAGATCACCTCGAGCACGCTGGCCAGGCGGGGCGCGAGGTCCTCGCCGCGTGGCACCGAGAACGGAACCTGCTTCTCCGCCAGCATGCGCTTGGCGCGCACGATGCGCTGCGCGACGGTCGCTTCGGGTACCAGGAACGCGCGGGAGATTTCCCGGGTCGTGAGGCCGCCCAGCATGCGCAAGGTCAGCGCCACCTGCATGTCGCGGCCGAGCGCCGGGTGGCAGGCGGTGAAGATCAGCCGCAGCAGGTCGTCGCCAATGTCGTCATCGAGCATCTCGGCCTGGTCCGGTGCAGGTGCCATCGGCCCGTTCTCGAGCTCATATTCAAGTGCAGGGCGCTTGCTGTCGCGCATCTGCCGGTGGCGCAGCGTGTCGATGGCGCGGCGCTTGGCGGTGGTCATCAGCCAGGCTCCGGGATTGTCCGGCACACCGTCGCGCGGCCAGCGCTCGAGGGCAACCAGCAGCGCCTCCTGCAGCAGGTCCTCGGCCTGGCCGACATCGTGCAGCATGCGCGCCAGGGCGGCAATCAGGCGTGGCGCCTCGATCTTCCACACTGCCTCGATGCTGCGATGGGTGTCGGTCGCGGTCATGGCCCCCGATCACACCATTGCATGGGGCTCCCCGCAAGTGCTGCGTCCGGCGCGGTTCAGTGCTTGGCTATTTTTTCGCGCACGCGCGCCGCGCGGGCCCGGATTTCCGGCGTCACGGCGGCGCCGAAATCGTCCACCTCGAACAGCGGGCGCAGCTCGATCTCCGCACCGCCATCGAACGGTGCCCGCTTGATCCATTCGATGGCCTCTTCCAGCGAACGCACCTGCCACAGCCAGAAGCCCGCGATCAGGTCCTTGCTCTCCGTGAACGGGCCATCGATGACCCGGCGTTGCGCGCCATCGAAGCGCACCCGCGCGCCCTTGGACGTGGGGCGTAGGCCGTCGCCCATCAGCATGATGCCGGCTTCGACCAGTTGTTCGTTGTACTTGCCCATCTCGGCCAGGCCCTTGCTGTCCGGCATGACGCCGGCCTCGGACTCGGCGGTGGCTTTCACGATCACCATGACGCGCATGACTATCCTCCCGTATCCCGGCGTGGCCGGTGGCATACCAGTGACGAACAGGTGGGCCGGGAATCGACAGCGTGCTCCTGGCGTCGGTGCCGGTGACCACGCGGTTCACGCCTGGGCCAGACCCGGACGCTGCGCCGGTCCCGGCGGCGAGTCGCATAATGCGGGCGACGAGAGCAGCAAGGAGCGAATGATGAGCAATGCAGTGGCCGGGTCACCGGCGGGGGCCGCCGGTGCGGCGACAACACAGGTGGCGCGCATGCGCGCGGCGGTCGACCAGGCCGTTGCGGTCGCGCCGGGGTTCCTGCGTGGCGAGGTCGACGCGGACCACATGGCGCACACCATGGTCAAGGCCGTGCGCGCCTATGCCGAGCAGGAGCGGGCAGCGGGCGGTGACGGCGGGGCACATGGTCCGGAAGCAGCACAGCTGCAGGATGTCCTGGCCGAGCTGATGGCCTGCGGCTCGGGTTATCTCGCCGGCCGCTGCGATGCCGCCTGCGTCGGCCGCACCATGACCCAGATGGTGCACGAGTTCGGCCCACACTAGGCACTGGCCGTGCCGGCACCCGGCGAAGAACCGGCGGGGGTGCTCACGCTGGCAGGTCGAAGACCAGCACCTCGGCCTGCGCGCCGTCGCCGAGCGTCACGCGTGGTTCGTCGCGGTACAGCAGCGCGTCGCCGGCACGCAGGCGCTGGCCATCGACCGTGAGCGCACCGCGCGCGACATGCACATAGGCCAGGCGGCCGCTGGCGATTTCGTGGCTGGCGGCTTCGTCGCCGTCGAACAGGCCGGCGTACATGCAGGCATCCTGGTGGATGCGCACCGAGTCCTGGCGTCCGTCCGGGCTCACCACCAGGCACAGGCGGCCGCGCTTCTCGTGGTCCGCATAGGCCTTTTGTTCGTAGCCCGGGGTGAGGCCGGCTAGCGCCGGCAGGAACCAGATCTGCAGGAAGTGGGTGACGGCGTGCTGGTCATGGTTGAACTCGGAATGGGTGACGCCGGTGCCGGCGGTCATGCGCTGCACCTCGCCGGGCACGATGCTGGAGCGGTTGCCCATCGAATCCTGGTGTCCGAGCGCGCCTTCCAGCACGTAGCTGACGATCTCCATGTCGCGGTGGCTGTGGGTGCCGAAGCCCTGGCCGGGTTGCACGCGATCCTCGTTGATGACGCGCAGTGGTCCCCACTGCACGTGCCGGGGATCGCGGTAGTCGGCGAAGGAAAAGCTGTGCCAGGAGTCCAGCCAGCCGTGATTGGCATGGCCGCGCTCGGCAGCCGGGCGAACGATGAGCATGGTTCGAGCTCCTACAGTGGATCCGGTGCGTGTGTTGTCTAGGCGTTGCCCGGATGGCTCAGGCGGCGGCGTCCTCGGTCTCGCCGGCCCGTGCGGTCGCGCCCACCGCGACGGGCCCGGCAGCCGCGAGCCTGGCCGCGATGCGTGCCACGTACTCGCCCTGGGCACGCGCGATCTCCAGCTCGTTG
>JAFKMZ010000049.1 GCA_017305055.1 Lysobacterales bacterium | reverse complement strand
TTGCGGCACGTCTCGCCAACCTTCGCGCCGGCCTCGACCTCTTTCAGGATCCGGACGATCTGTTCCTCGGAAAACTTCGACTTCTTCATGCAGAGCTCCTTCGATGGGAACTCTACTTCCAACTGGCTCGAATCAACGAGGACGCTTCAAGCGCTGCTACATGACGTATTCACCGCAAGCCTGGTCGTGTTACACCTGACGCGACCCCGGTTGAAAGCGGCTCCTGTCTGTGAGGCAAACCCGGTGAAAACAAACCATGACCATTGGCGTGGCATTTTCAACGCGCTGGCAGCAGCAGCACTGTTTGGATTGAGCACGCCGTTGGCCAAGGTGTTGCTGGGCACGATGCCGCCGCTGCTGCTGGCCGGCTTGCTGTACGCCGGCTCGGGTATTGGTTTGTGCGTGTGGCTGGCACTGCGCCAACTGCGCCAGCGACCCGCCGCCGAAGCGCCGCTGACCCGCGCCGACCTGCCATGGCTGGCTGGCGCAGTGCTGTTTGGCGGCATGCTGGGACCGGTGCTGCTGATGGCCGGGCTGGCGCAAACACCGGCGTCCACCGCGTCGTTGCTGTTGAACCTCGAAAGCGTGCTGACCGCGGCGCTGGCGTGGGTGGTGTTTCGCGAGAACGTGGACCGACGCGTGTTTCTCGGCATGCTCGCCATCGTCGCCGGCAGCGTGTTGTTGTCCTGGCAGCGACCGACCGGCACTGAAGTTCCGTGGGGTGCGCTGGCCATCGCGGGCGCCTGCCTGTGCTGGGCGATCGACAACAACCTGACCCGGCCGGTGTCCGGCGGCGACCCGGTGCAGATTGCCGCGATCAAGGGCGGCGTGGCCGGTACGATCACCATCGCGATCGCGCTGCTCGCGGGTTATCACTTGCCTGCCGCGCTGCCGCTGCTGGCGACCGGGCTGCTTGGTTTGGTCGGCTACGGCGTGAGTCTGGTGCTGTTCGTGCTTGCC
Source organism: Lysobacterales bacterium (assembly GCA_017305055.1). Lineage (GTDB taxonomy): Bacteria > Pseudomonadota > Gammaproteobacteria > Xanthomonadales > Rhodanobacteraceae > Rhodanobacter. The sequence continues at coordinate 6,835 of JAFKMZ010000049.1, read as the reverse complement.
CTGCGCGATCTGGGCACGGCGCGTACCGGCGCGTATTTTTCCACCGCACCGTTCGTGGGCGCCGCCCTGTCCTTGCTGCTGTTCGCAGAACATCCCACCGGCATGTTCTGGCTGGCCGGTGCGCTGATGGCGCTGGGCGTGTGGCTACACGTCAGCGAACGGCACACGCACGAACACACGCACGCGGCGCTGGTACACAACCATCGACATCGGCACGACGAACATCATCAGCACACCCACGATTTTCCGTGGGACGGCAACGAGCCGCACACTCACCCGCACGTACACGAGCCGCTGATTCACAGCCACCCGCACTACCCGGACCTGCACCACCGGCATGGACATTGAGGACAGTCCCCCGTGAATCGCCAGCAGCATAGGGAAACTGTCTACGCCACCAAGGCCATTGATGTAGCCAGCTGGTACCGGTTGAGACATTCGATCACGGTAGCTTCGATACCTACATGTCGGATCAAAGCCAGTGTATTGCGTGAGGTGCCGAAATCAGGGTTGTGGTAGATCGTGACAGTCATCGGTGCATTTGCATTGATGGTCAGCAGGTTCCACTGGCACAGCATTCGGCCTTGGCCGGTTGTACAACCGGAGCCGGCTGAGATTCAGTCACCTCTATTACGCCAGCGGCGATGGATAGTGCACGTGCTTCAGCTGCACCTTTGCGTTCGCTGTAGCGATCGACCAGGTAATTGCTGCGCCCGCGCACCATCAACGTGAACTTGAACAATTCCTCCATCACATCCACGACACGATCGTAGAACGGAGACGGCTTCATTCTCCCAGCGTCATCGAACTCCTGCCAGGCTTTGGGGACCGACGATTGATTCGGTATGACCACCATGCGCATCCAGCGACCCAGCACACGCAACGTATTCACAACATTGAAGGATTGCGATCCACCACAGACTTGCATCACGGCCAGCGTGCGTCCTTGGGTTGGCCGTACGCTGCCCTCCTTGAGCGGCAGCCAGTCGATTTGGTTCTTGAACACCCCGGTGATCGCACCATGACGCTCCGGGCTGACCCAGACTTGGCCTTCGGACCACAGCGACAGCGCCCGCAGTTCTTGCACCTTGGGGTGATTGGCCGGCACGCTGTCCAGAATGGGCAACTCGTGTGGGTCGAATATCCGTGTCTCGGCGCCAAACTGCCGCAGGATACGTTCAGCTTCCAACGCCAGTTTGCGACTGAACGACTGGGATCGCAGGGAACCGTAGAGGATCAAGATGCGTGGCGAATGGCTGGAATCCGCAGGCAACGCCAGTTTGGCCAAGGTTGGGGTATCCAGCACATCGGCAGCAATGTGGGGCAGATCCTGCAGTGTCATGGATAGATTCCTGTTGCCTTCAGTCAATAATTCTATCATTATGGAATTATAGAATCCACCGCGAGATCGTCATGTATCCGTGCCGCGTTCTATTCATCTGCACCGGCAATTCCGCCCGCAGCATCCTGGCCGAAGCGACCCTCAACCACCTGGGCCAAGGCCGTTTCGAAGCCTTCAGTGCCGGCAGCCGGCCGGCCGGCCGCGTCAATCCTTATGCGATCGAGGAACTCAAGGCCGCCGGCATCCCCACTGAAGGTCTTAGCAGCAAGTCGTGGGATCACTTCACCGAGGAAGGTGCGCCACCACTGGATATCGTGATCACCGTCTGCGACAACGCTGCGAATGAGACGTGCCCGGTGCTGTTCGGCGATTTCGTGAAGACCCATTGGGGCCAACCCGATCCCGCGGCCGTCCACGATGCCGGCGCTGCGACCGAAGCATTCCGGCGTGCCCACGTACTCGTGCTTTATCGAGTCACCGCGTTAGTGAACCTGCCGGTGGAGACGATGAGTCGGGACGAGTTGAGGCAGGCACTGGATCATATCGGCACCATCACCGACGACGAAGAGGAACACGAATGAGCCCGTTGTCTGTAGACGCAGTCGATGCCGATCTGGGTACGGCGGAGGGTAACCGCATCGGCTTCTTCGAGCGCTATCTCACGTTCTGGGTCTTACTGTGCATCGCGGTGGGCACGACCTTGGGCCACTGGTTGCCTGACACCTTTGAAGCCCTCGGGAACATGCAGATCGCGCAGGTCAATCTGCCGGTAGCGGTCCTCATCTGGCTGATGATCATCCCGATGCTGCTGAAGATCGACTTCAAAGCGCTCGGTGGTGTACGCCACCAATGGAAAGGCATCGGCGTTACGCTCTTTATCAACTGGGCAGTGAAACCATTCTCGATGGCCCTGCTGGGATGGATATTCATCCGCCATGTCTTCGCCGGCTACCTGCCGGCGGCACAGCTCGACTCCTACATTGCCGGCCTGATCCTGTTGGCTGCCGCGCCGTGCACGGCGATGGTGTTCGTCTGGAGCAACCTGTGCAACGGCGAGCCGAACTTCACACTGAGCCAGGTCGCCCTGAACGACGCCATCATGGTGGTGGCGTTCGCCCCCATCGTCGCACTACTGCTGGGGATTTCATCGATCACGGTGCCCTGGAACACATTGCTGCTGTCTGTGCTGCTCTACATCGTGGTGCCCGTGGCCATCAGCGTGGTGCTGCGCCGCTGGGTGCTCTCGCGGGGCGGCGAGACGCAACTACAGAAACTGCTCCAGCGCTTAGGACCAGCATCCCTGTTCGCATTGCTGGCCACCCTGGTGCTGCTGTTCGGCTTCCAAGGTCAGCAGATCCTTGCACAGCCGGCGGTGATTCTCATGCTGGCCGTGCCGATCCTGATCCAGGTGTATTTCAACTCCGGCCTGGCCTACGTGCTCAACCGTCGGTTCCGTGTGCCCCATTGCGTAGCCGGCCCGTCGGCGCTCATCGGTGCGAGCAATTTTTTCGAGCTGGCCGTTGCCACCGCGGTGGGCCTGTTCGGGGTGCATTCCGGCGCCGCGCTGGCCACCGTGGTCGGCGTCCTGATCGAAGTACCAGTGATGTTGTCGGTGGTTCGGATTGTCAACGGCAGCAAGCGTTGGTACGAGTCGCCACAGACTTGAACGGAGCCTCGTCATGCAAGGTCACTACGACGTACTGTTCGTATGCACCGGCAACTCCGCGCGCAGCATCTTGGCCGAAGCGGTCGTTCACCACCTTGGCCATGACCGCTTTCATGGCTACAGTGCCGGGAGTCAGCCGAAGGGCTTCATTTACCCTCAGACGTTGGAAGTGCTCAAGGCCGCTGATCTTCCGATCGATGGGCTGCGCAGTAAAAGCTGGGCGGCGTTCGCGATACCGGAGGCTCCGGTGATGGATTTCGTGATCACCGTATGTGACCAAGTGGCGGGCGAGGTCTGTCCGGCATGGCCTGGGGCGCCCATCACCGCGCACTGGAGTATTCCCGATCCTGCCAAGGCGCACGGCGATGAGGCGATCGTGTACAAAGCCTTCGTGTTGGCGAGAAGTCTTCTGCAGCAGCGAATCAGTTTGCTGCTCAATTTGAACGTGGCAGCTCTGGATCGTCTCGCCCTATCGAGTCGGCTCGATGCGATGGGAAAGGTAGCCGGTATCGATACGGCCGCCTGAGCCATGGTGAGCGCAAGCATTACACTGCTTACGAAGACCACATCACACTGTTCTGAGACGGCTACCCGCATCATGCAGACCAAACAAGTCCTCACGATCCTTTCGGCGCTCGCCCAAGAGTCGCGGTTGGCGGTCTATCGGTTGCTGATCGAGCATGCGCCGGATGGCCTCGCTGCAAGCGTGATCGCAGAAAAGTTAGGGCTTGCGAACGCAACTCTTTCGTTCCACCTGAAAGAGCTGTCGCACGCGGGTCTGGTGACCAGCCAGCAGAGTGGACGCTTCATCTACTACGCCCCCGTGATTGAGGCCATGAACGATCTGATTGGCTATCTCACAGACCATTGTTGCAGTCAGTCCGGCGACAGTTGCGAAGTCGCTAAGACGTCGTGCAAGCCGCAGACAACTGCCACTCAATCGAAGCGTAAAGTTCGGGCGTCTTAAGGCGATACGACATGGGTGAGTGTGGCTGCCACGCGCAAGCGACCAATGAAGCGGAACGCCGTATCTTGCGCGTGGCCCTGGGACTCAATGCCACGATGTTCGTAGTCGGCATCGTCGCAGGTATGATCGCCCAGTCGATGGGCTTGGTCGCTGATTCCTTGGATATGCTGGCCGATGCGAGTGCCTACGGCATTGCCTTGATGGCCTGGGCACGCAGCGCGAGCTTCAAGGCCTCTGCAGCACAACTGAGCGGAACGCTGCTGTTGATCCTGGGGTTGGGTGTCTTGCTTGGTGTCGTGTGGCGCCTTCTGATGGGAAGCCACCCCGACGGCGCGTGGATGATGGGCATCGCTTTTGTCGCTCTGGTCGTCAACACCTCGGTGCTGCGATTGCTGGAACGCTTTCGTCATGGCGAGGTGCATTTGCGAGCGACTTGGCTGTTCACCCGAGTCGATGTCATCGCGAATCTAGCGGTGATCGTCTCCGGCGTGCTGGTGCTTCTTTTGCACAGCGCCGTGCCTGATCTGGTCATCGGTACGGCCATCGCGTGCTACGTGTTGAAGGAAGCGCTGGGCATTCTGCGCGAGGCGAAGGAAGCACGGGCCGCTGCCCTTGCACCGACTGCCAAGCCATGACGTCGCCGATCTCGGGGTTTGGCCCGATGGTTTACGCCGTTGACCTTCAACTGTTCCAGGCGATCCATTCGCCGGTGCCACCGTCGACGGCGATGCTTCATTTGGCGCGCGGTCTGGCCGACGGGCCGTTGATCCTGACCGTCGCGCTCCTCGGGGCGATGCTGATCTTTTCCCGTTTGATGATGCGCTCGATCGCTCTGAAAGCGGCGGGTGTCGCGGCAGTGGCACTACTCATAAACTTGACCATCGGCCATATCTGGGATCGAGCACGCCCCTTCGTTGCCGGTGCCGGTCAAGCATGGGTGTCTCATCCGGCAACGAGCAGTTTTCCCAGCGACCATCTGACCGTGCAGTGGGTGGTCGCCGGTATACTGTTGCTGGATCGACGTACCCGAGCTTGGGGCTTCGGGATTGCGCTACTCGGCCTGCCCATGGCATGGGCACGGATCTATCTGGGCGTGCACTATCCCGGCGACATGCTGGGCGCTCTCACGATGGGTGGGCTGGCTATGCTTAGTGGCTGGCTATGGTTTCGCCGCTCCGTGTCGTGATCGTGTTCGTCGGGTTAAGGTAACTGGAAGATTTATCACCTCCGTCCCCTTACTTCGTGTGTAGGCAAAGCGACCGTTGTCACCGATCCGCCACGTCAGCGTTGCGCTACCGACGCGCTGGACAGACAATTCACCGAAGCAGCCGTCTGGTCAAATCTGTTGCGACTTCTCGCACCCTAGCCCACAAGACGTGGTTTCGACCTGCAACGTCACGTGATGGATGTCGAAGCGCGCTTCCAGCATCTGCGCCAGCCGGAGCCGCAGCGTCTCCGCGTCTGATGCATCACCATCCATGATCACATGTGCCGCCATCGCCGAACGCGTGCTGCTGAGCGCCCAAACGTGCACATCGTGCAGCGCAGCCACGCCTGGGGTGGCCAGCATTTCGGCGCGGACCCGTTCGGTATCGACGCCACCAGGCGCACCCTCCATCAGGACATTCCCCGCCTCTCGCAGCATGATCCATGTCCGCGGTAATACCCACAGACCAATCAACACGGCGATGATGGGATCGGCGATGTAGACGCCGGTGAACTTGATGATCAACGCGGCGACGATTACGCCGACCGAACCGAGCATGTCGGCCCAAACTTCCAGATAGGCGCCTTTCACGTTGAGGCTTTCGCCGCTGCCGGCCTTGAGTAATCGCATCGAGATGAGGTTGATCACCAGCCCCAGCACCGCGATCACCAGCATGCCGGTGGAGGCCACCGACGGCGGCTCGCTGAAGCGCCGCACCGCCTCCCACAAGATGTAGCCGGCGACGAGGAACAGCAGGCCTCCATTGACGAGTGCGCCGATGGCTTCCATGCGCGCGTAACCATAGGTGCGTTTCGCATCGGGGGGACGTCGTGCCAGGCGCACGGCGGCCAGCGAGATCGTCAGCGCGACCACATCGGTGGCCATGTGTGCCGCGTCCGACAACAAGGCCAAGCTGTTGGTAAGCAGACCGCCTATGATCTCGGCGACAAGAAACGTACTGGTCAGGCCAAGCGCCCACCACAGCGGCGTCTCGTGCTTGACCTCCGTACCCACATGATCGTGCCTGGCACTCATCATTTGCCTCCGTTCGTGTAGCTGCCCCACGCCATGCGGAACACCCGCCATGCCGAGCGCAGAAACACCAGCAACAACGCCGACGCAACCAGAAGATCGGGCCATCCTGCGCTGAACAGGCCGACGCCAGCAGCGGCTGCTAGCACGGCAATACCTTCGAACACGTCATTGCGCGAGCATTCCCATGCCGAGGCCATATTGACGTCGCCGTCGCGGTAAGGCAGCAGCAGGCGCAGACATGCGACATTGGCGCCCAGGTTCAGCAAGGCGGCGATACCGATCGCCTCGAAGATCGGTACGCCCGGATGCAGGAGACGCCAGCCAATCTGGATGGCGACCGCGAGCGCAGCGCTTAGAATCAGCGCGCCCTTGAACAGCGCCACCCGGGCTTTCGCGCGACCACTGGCCCCAATGACCGCAAGGCTCAAGAGGTAGGTGAGCGCATCGCCCAGATTGTCCAACCCGCCAGACAACAGCGACGACGAACCGCTGTAGATCGCCGCGGCCAGCATCATCGCGAAGGTAGCGAGGTTGATCGCCAGAACGATCATCAACACTCGACGCTGCCGTGCTTGCAATGCCGCAATATCGATGGTGGTGGCACAACACGTATCAGTC
>JAFKMZ010000048.1 GCA_017305055.1 Lysobacterales bacterium | reverse complement strand
CTCATCAAACGTTTTGAGAAATCGCAGCGCCAGAGATAGTTGGCGCTGCGAAATACACTCAATAGAGCAGACGGGCCCGGATCGTGCCGGGAATTTCGCGAATGGCTTGCAGAACCGTTTCGCTGGCCTCACCGACGCCGTCTGCTTCCATCACAAGATAACCCACTTCGCCATCGGTTTGCAGAAACTGACTGGCGATGTTGATGTTATGCGTCGAGAAAACATTCACGAGGCTGTTGAGGATGCCCGGGTAGGTCCCGTCGGTGTATTCCTTGATGTTGAGGATGGCGCCGAACTGGTGGCTGCCGTCTGGAGCGGTGATGACGTAATCGCCGGTGCTGGCGGAGAACCGCTGCCGGCTCACCGGCAGGTAGGCATAGACCGGCGCGGCAAGTACCGGCACGGGTTCGTCGACGCGGTTGAGCAGGTAGCCGAACAGCTCCAGCGTCTCGGAGAACACCACGCCGTTGGCGCCTTGGTACATGCCGAGCCGGCTGGGCACATAGTCCTTGAGTACGGCCTCGACGTTGCCGGCCAGTTCCAGCACGGTGGCCACGGCATCGCGCTGCTCGGCTTCCAGGCGGGCGAGGTCGCGCGATTTTTCCATGAAGTGCCTGCCACTGGTCACGGGCCGGTAGAGCAGGGTGAGGTACAGCTCGTTCTGCATCAGTTTCTGCGCGCCCAACTGCCGGTAATAGGCGTCGGAAAGCTGCTGACTGAAGTCCTGGGCGAACCGGCTGCAGTCGACCAGCCGGCGCCGCCGGCGCACGTCGTGCACCCAGAACGCGACATTGACGAAGTCCGGGGCGCGCAGGGTCTGCAGCATGCGGTTGAAGGTACGGTGGCGATGCTCCAGATCCCATTCCTCGCGGCCCACGAACGGCAGGCCGCCCAGCCGCCAGGTCAACAGGAAATCACCGCCCGTGGTCTTGAGCACGGTGGGCGACACGTGCGTGGAGATCGGGATGAACGTGCTGACTGGCGTATCGGGACGGTAATCGGTGCTTGGCATGGGCTGCGTCCTGGGCGTTGCCGGCGTGGCCTGGCGCCCCTAGTGGAGTCAGGAGCCTGTCGTCGCGCGATCGCGGTAGGCGTTGGGGCTGTATGCCCACGAGCCGTCGTTGCGGCGCACGTTGCGGGTATGCAGCCGGAACTGCCAGCGCAGGCCCAGCAGGCGGAAGATCATCTCGTCCCGGTGTGCCATGTGCCGCATCAGCAGCATGGCCGGCGGGATCAGCAGCAGGAAGAACAGGTTGAAGTACATCGCCAGCAGCAGGCAGCCGCCGGCCGCCAGGAAAAACGGCGCGTAGGGCACGCCCATGAACATGGCCGGCCGGGTACAGCCCCGGAAGAGCGCACTGCTATGCATGGAAATCTAGCAGCGTGCCGATCACGCTGGCCGTGCAGGCGGCGGTACCGGCCGCCGAGGTGCTGCCAGCCAGGAACATCTTGGCAATCTGGCCCGCCGCCCCGATCAGGATGGCCCCGACCAGCACCGGGGCGACGTCGCCGATGCGCTTGTGCGCATAGGCGATCTGGTAGCCGGCAAAGACCACCGCAATGGTGACTACGACGATGGAGATGGCGTTCAGGATCTTGTTGACGTTGCTGGCAAAGGTGCAGGCGGTATTGATGGTGTCGGTGGCGTCCTGGCCCAGTGCCAGTTCCGGCAGCAGCAGTGTGGTGAGCATGGCGAGGTAGAGGAATGCCGCCCAGCGTGCGCGCGGGTTGCGGATGAGGGTTTCGACGAACGATGGATTGGGGATCATGGCGGGGTTCCTTGGGCTGGGGCGCCTGGCGCTGCCAGGTCCGTGCTTGGCGCGAGGCAGTGCCAGGGGGGTGAACGGGCGTGCACGGCTGCCTGGGGCAGAATTTGCTGCGTGCGGCCGGCGGCAGACATTTCAGAAGACGAACGCGGCATCGCGATGCTCCGCAAGCGGGTTGGGCCGGCCAGTGCCTGTCGTGGCGGGCAGAGGCGGCGGTGAGTCACGGTCGACTGGTACCGGTGCAGGATCGCGTGGGCCGCGGACTCGCGGCACGAACGGCCCGGTGGCTGCCTCGCCGACGCCTGGGTTGGTCGAGCCGGCCTGCCAACCGGCATGCACGTTGCCCCAGGCCTCGGCGTGCGGGGTGGTTGCGGATGTGGACTCGGGCTCCTGCAATCCACTGTCGGCCGTGGCAGGCGTGCTGGCGTGGTTCGTGGTGCTTGCCTGATCAAGCGGCGTGCTGCGGATGGCCAGGCGCCTGGCGCGATCTCCCGGTGTCGGTTGGCGGGAGTGGACGGTCGATGTTGCGGGTGCCACGTTGCGCATTGTTGACGCCGACGCGGTGCTGACAGCGTCCGTGGTGCCGTGCGGCATGGCGGCGTAGATCTTCTGCACGTAGCCGTCCCGGAAGCCCGTGACCGGGTTGCCCGAGTAGTAGCAGCTGAACGCCTTGCCCCAGTCCCGGTCGAAGCGTGCATAACAGTCGGCGAGGATGCGCGCACCGGCAGCCACGTTCGCGCATGGCGTGAACGCCTGCCGGTACGAATCCAACCCATAGGGCTGCAAATTGGCCCGGTGCACCTGCGCCATGCCCAGCGAGTAGTCATGGCCGCCGGCATCGAGCATGTGCACGGTGGCCAACGCGTCGGCGAGGTTGTGTGGCTGGCGCAGCAGACGCGCGCCGACCACGCCGATGGCGTACGGGTTGCCATGGGATTCCACCTGCACGACGTGCTGCATCACCTGGGCGGGAACCGCGAGATCGGGACAGGCCATCAATTCAAGTCCGGTGAACATGCACCAATCCTCCTTTTCAGCCGCCGTGATGCGGGCTGTTGCTGCCCACCCAGGCTTCGGCCCGGCTCGAACTCGATGCCGCTGATGCGTCGGCGGCCCTCGTGCGCGCGGATATGCACGACGATGTCGATGGTCATCATCAGCAGGCGCCTGATGGTGGGAAATTCGAGCCCCGCGCCCTCGGCCGACGCTTTCACCATCAGCGCCAATTGGTCCCAGGTCTGGTCCGTGCTGCCGGCGTGACAGCTGGTGATCGATCCGGGATGGCCTGAAGCGCAATTGCGGATGAAGTAGAACGCCTCGTCACCACGCAACTCGGCCAGGATGATGCGGTCCGGGCGCATGCGCAGGCAGGCTTCCATGCAGTTCTTGGCGGTGATCCGCGCCGTGCTCTGTCCGCCCTTGGAATACAGCAGGTGCACGACATTGGGCTGGGCGATGAACAACTCGCGGGCGTCCTCGATGGTGACCAGCCGCTCGCTGGGCGGGATGTGGTGCACGAGCGATTTCATGAACGTGGTCTTGCCGCTGCCGGTGGCGCCGGAAACGACGATGTTCTTCCTGGCCCGCACGGCCTGGCGGAAGAAGTCCGCGTAGCGGCCTTCGGCACGCAGTGCCAACAAAGACCGGTCCCCGGCGCTGAGCCCCGGCTCCCTTTCGGGGACTTCGTCGAAGAAGCCGTCTTCCTGGTATTGGTCGAACGACATCGTGTGCCTGGAGGGCAGGCGGATGGTGATGGATACGTGCTGCGCCTCGCAGGCCGGCGGGATCACGAACTGGGCGCGCTCGCCGGTGGGGAAGGTCAGGGAGACCAGCGGCTCGCTGTCGGTGATCCGTTGCCCCGTATTGCTCTCGTTGACCACGGCGGTGCAAAACTGCCGGGCCCGCTCGAACGTCAGCTCGGGCACCTCGACCCGGCGCCAGATGCCGCGGCTTTCCAGATACAGCTCGCCAGGGCGGTTGATGCAGATCTCCGTGACCTCCAGCGAGGCCATGAAGTCACGCACTCCCAACACTTCGTACTGGTAGGCGAGAAACTCGTTGGATCGCGGCGCAAGCAGTTCGTGCATGGGTATCCGGATGGGCAGGGTTCAAAGGCGTGCCACGGCGCTGAAATCCACGTCCCTGGCGACGTAGACGTAGACCACGGTGCCCTGGTTGATGGTGACGGTGGGTGGGCGATTGGCCGCCTCCCGCACGGCCTGGTTGGCGAGGTTCTGGACGGTCTGCGCCGTATTGCTCTGGAACGGTTGCTGGGTCACTACGCCGTTGCTGATCGTGGTGCTGCGCGGCCCGTGCTCGGCCGCTTCGTATTTGAACGCGTCGCTGAGCATGCTGATGAGGAGAGCAGAGCCGATGCGGCTGCGCCAGTGCGCGTCGTACTCGCCGGGCAGGCCGGCACCGCCAAGGTTGTCGATGCCGGGGCTGGCCATGTTCACGTCGATGCCGGTCGGCGTGATGATGCGGTCCCAGACCACTGCCACGCGTTGGCCAACCGGATTGCGGGCGTAACTGCCGAGGATCTTGGAGCCCTTCGGCAGCAGCAGGTGCTGGCCGTTGAGCGAATACACGCGCTCGGTGACCAGGCACGAGGCGAAGCCGGGGATATCTGAGACGATGCGGGTTTCCAGCACGCAGCGAATGTAGGTGCCGCGTTGCATCAGGACATCGGGATGCGCCAGGTCGAGTGCACTGGTGGCGCGTGACGGCAAGTCAGCCGGCAGTGGTGGTGGACCTGCGAGGTCGGCGACAGGCATACCGCTGGCTGGCATCGCTGGCGATGTGTCGCTGCGCACCGCGATGCGGCGTTGCGCGGCGGTGGGTGCTGGCGCGGCCACGGCCCCGCGCAGGCCGGCCTGGTCGTGGTGGGCTGGCAGTGGCGGCAGCGGCGGCGTAGCCATCAGGGGGATGGCCCGCGCCGCATGGGCCGGCAGGGTCTGGGGCACGCGTGGCAGCGCCAGTTGGCCGGGAGCATCGGCCACGGTGACCTTTTCCTCGCGGGGCTGTGCCTGTGCGGGGCGATGGCCCGCACCGCTCAACAGCCAGTAGGCGACCAGGAGCAGCAGCATGCAGACGGCTACCAGCAGTACCAGCGCGCGCTGGTTCAGGCGCCGCAGCTCGCGTGCCTTGAGCCGTGGCACCGCGTCGTCGAGCTCCGGCGCGGCCGCTGACCCGTGGGAACGAGTGTACGTGTTGTCGACCAGGGCATCCGGGTGACCAGTGGCCGTGGCGGGGTCGTGGTCGACGCTTTCGTCGCCCGCTGGTTGGCGCAGCGGGCCGCTCATTTGGGAGGGTTCCTGCGCAGGCCCACGACGTCGTCGCCGTGCCGCATGACCAGGTAGCGATAGGTGCCGTGGACCACGATGATGTTGCCCTCGACCGTGGTGTTGACCAGGGAGTCCTCGCCATCTTCCGTCTCACGCATGAATACGGCGGGGAAATCGCCGCTGGGGAATTTCTGCAGGTTGCCCAGCTCGATGTAGGTGAAGCGGCCGTCGTCGTAGACATGCACCGGCAGCAGCCACGGCGCCGCCTTGCGGCGGCTGGCATAGTCGTAGTCGAAGTTGTATTGCCGGCCAGGCAGCAGGACCGTGCTCAGGCCGGTGGCCTGGGCGTCGCCGGAGGCGGCCTTGGCAAAGTGGCTGCCCGGTGGATAGCGGAACGTGACCTTGTATTCCACGCCGTTGCGGCGGGCTTCGTCGAGGGTCTTCCAGTCGGTGGCGACGACCTGCAGTTCAAACAGGTAGGCATGGGTCGCCGTGCGTATGCTCATGTTGGTGTCGACCTCGATGTTTCGCGGCCGCAGGTAGAACACGTTGTCGCGCCGGCGCAGGTCCCAGCCGGAGCTCAGCCCCGTGCTGTAGTCGAGGACCTGCTCGTCCGGGCTCAGCTCGATCTGGGTGGTGATGCCGAGCGCGGTGCGAATCGGATAGACTTGGTCGGGCTGGTATTGGTATTGCTGCACGACTTGCGCCCGCAGCGTTGGACACAGGCCCACGATCGCGGCACTCAGCGCGCAAAGCGCCCACATGTGGCCGCGCAGTGTCATGGGCGGGTGCTCCCGGCGGGCGCCAGGCGTGGGCCGGCGGTGGTCGGGACACGCGTGGTTGCCGCCGCGGCGCCGGGCTCGGCTTGCGCCGATGCGGCGTCGCCGTTGAGCTGTCCCGAGCCTGACATGCCGTCATCACCTGCAACCACGATCCCGGCGGATGGCGCCGACTGGGGCAGTGCCGTGATTTCGGGTGGCGGTGCCGAGGCGTAGTCGTTGTCGACCCGGTAGTCGGTGACCCAGAAGCCCAGCGGATTGGCGATGCGGCTCTGCTCGTCCATCTGCAGGTTGGCCTTGTACGCAAACTCCAGCGTGGCGATCTTGTTGTCCAGCGGTCGGGTGAGACCGCTCTGCTTGTCGTAGAGGCTGCGCTGGAAGCGTACGGTGGCGCCCTTCGGTGCGGCGTCCGCACCACCGCCGAGCAGCACGATGCTGAGCAGCCTGACGCGGATCGCCGTGTCCTTGCCCAGCACCTTGACCAGGTTGGTAGAACTGGCCGGGGAATACTGCTGTGCATGGGCCGCCTTGACGCCTGGTGCGGACATGGTCTGTACCGTTGCCCAGTCACCGAGCTTGAGCATCGCCAGGTCGTAGGATTCGCGTGCCATCACGTAGTGCGCCACGTTGCTGCGGTTGATGGCTTCGCTGGTGCTGAGGCGACGGTGCGCCGGATCGCCGCTGAGGCGCGCGAGCGTGCTGGTGCCGGTATAGGCATCCGCCATGACCAGATAGGGCACCTGCTGCTTCAGCGGCAACATCAGGAAATAGCCGCCGGCCAGGATCAGGGTGAGGCCGATCGCGCTGCCCGCGACCAGCCACGCGCGGCGTTCGCTGCGCCGGTGCAGCGCGGCGAGGGACAGCTCGAAGTTCACCGAGCCGGTGACCGCTTCGTCGATGCTGCGGCTGCTTGGCAATTTTCTGGCCATCGGCATGGGTTCGAGGTGGGGAGCCGAATCACGGATGGGGGCTGGGCTGCGGGTGGCGCGGCCGGACCGGTGCAGGCGCCGGTCCGGACCCTGTCTGCTGGCCCGTCGCCGACTTGCCGGCTGCGTCATCGACCGCAATCGCGCGGCCGGCCGTGGTCACCACGATGCCTTGCGCGGCGTAGAGCCGGGTGAGCTCGGCGACCGCGACATCGACGTTGGTGGTGTGGATGCCGGCGACCCCCGCGTACAGCGTGAGGTCCATGGTGTGGCGGTAGGCCAGCTCACGCTGCGTATCCCGAGCCCAGCGGGTCAACATGGTCTTGAGCGTGCCATCCATGGGCGCGGCGTAGTAAATATAGGCAGTGCGTAGCGGGATGGCCGTCGGTCGTTCGGGAAAGACATTGGCCGGCCGCCAGCTGCCGCCGAAGTTTCTAGCTGGACGCGTGCCGCAGCTGGCCAGCATGCAGGCCGCGAGCAGCAGGAAGGCAAACCGGCATGTGGTGTGGGGTATGTGGTTCACGGCTGGTCGATGATTCCGGTCGGGCGGGAGACGGGGTGCAGTGGCAGGGGGCGCAGGTGAAAGCACGCACAACACGCGGTGGGGGTGCCGCACGACGGGCCGCCGAATCTGTCGCCGCGATGGCGTGGTGGGCGGCCCTGCGGTGTCGGTGCATCACCCGTTGGGGCGATGCCTCGGGCTGTCCAGCACGCTGCCGTGGCGCTTGTGATATAGACGTATGGATGTCCATACGTGGTTATTCGGCGGCGGATTACCGTGTCTGCGTGTTGCGCGATTGCATCCTAGGCGGCGGTACGGGCTCGCGCTGTAGGCCGCGCGTACGGCGCTTCGGCAAACCTGGCCGCAAACGTGTAGGCGTTGGCCGGAGACGGTGTCCCGAAACGGGCAGTGCACTCGCCGCGATTGGTGGCGCCGCGCCAGGTGGCTCCCCGGTTACCCTGGGCCGCGGCAACCGGGCGACAATGGGCGCCATTCGCCCTCGCCCCAGGAAACCCGTCGATGTCCCGTACCCTTGCCGAATGGTTGGCGTATCAGGAGCGCGTCAACGTGCACAGCATCGAGCTGGGCCTCGACCGCGTGCGCGCCGTGTGGCAGCGCATGGGTGCCGCGGCGCCGGCGCAGCACGTCATCACGGTTGCGGGCACCCACGGCAAGGGTTCCACC
>JAFKMZ010000047.1 GCA_017305055.1 Lysobacterales bacterium | reverse complement strand
CGCAGCTACCGAACGCGGGATGAAGCACGCGCTGATCTGTTCGACTACCTGGAGCGGTTCCACAACCCGCGCATGCGTCGTAGAGTTGCCCGGCGTGACCGAGAGTTTTCAGCCTTAATCAAACCGTCCGCGGAAACGGGGTAGAACCCTACTGCATGGGACGCTGGCCGAACACGCCGCAACCATGGCGAGCTTGAACGCGAAGGGCGCAGGGGTCTTTGTCATGGTAGGCGAAGGCGACGGCAAGGGCCGCAAGGCCGCCAACGTGCAACGCGTGCGCGCCTACTTTGTGGACCTGGACGGCGCGCCGGTTGCCCCGGTCCAGTCCGCACCGCTGCCGCCGCATGTCGTGGTTGAATCATCGCCCGGCCGCTGGCATGCGTATTGGTGGATTGACGGCGCGCCGCTGGACACGTTCAAGGGCGTGCAACGGGCGCTGGCCGAACGCTTCGCCGCCGATGCCAAGGTGTGCGACCTGCCGCGCGTCATGCGCCTGCCCGGTTTCCAGCATCGCAAGCGTGCGCCGTACCTCGTCCGCATCGCCGATCTGCACGACGGGCCGCGCTACACTCATGCGCAGTTTGTTGTCGCTTTCGGGCTGGACGCGCCCGCGCCGCCAGTGCCCAAGCCGCGCGCGCTGCCTGACACGATCACCGAAGGCCAGCGCAATGAAACCTTGTTCCTGCTGGCGTGCGGATTGGTCCAGAAAGGCCACGCCGCCGACGCGGTAAACAACCGGCTGCAACGGATCAATGCCGAACGCTGCCGGCCGCCCTTGTGTGCAACCGAAGTGGACACCATCGCCGCGCGCGCGTCGGCCTACGGTTCGCAAGGCTACGCGGCGCTGCCGCATGTGCTGCTGGACTCTCCGCAATGGCAGGCGTTGCCACCACCGGCGCATGACGTGATCCTGACCGCGTTTCGCCGCTTCAACGGCAGCAACAATGGCAACATTGCGCTGGCGTGGTCTGACTTCGAGGGGCGCGCCGGTTTCGCCAAGAAAGACACGTTCTACCGCCATCGGGCGTTGGCAGTGCAAGCGGGCATCCTGCAGCATGTGTGTGAGGGGCGTAACACGCAACACGGCCGCAAGCCGGACCTGTTCGCCATCCCGCCGCAATGGCTGCCGCAGTTTCGCCAGTCCCAAAAAAGTGACCTTGCGCCAGTCCCAAAAAAGTACACCCCTAAGTAAATAACAGGCTTGTAGGCACTGAGGGGTTCAAGGGGCACCGGCCCCAAGAATTGCCGAGGGAACCGACCACATGCAAAAGACCCCGCTACCTGCCGACGTACTGCACGCATTGGCCGCTGCCGACCGCGCGCCCGGATGGAACAACCGCGATGGTTGCATCCGCCGCTTTGACCTGGACGGCTGCGCCTTGTACGTGGTCCCGTTCCGCCGCTGGGCATGGCACACGCGCGAACGGCTGGCCGCACAGTGGCAACACCAGCACAGGGGCAGCGCGGCATGACGCCGACCACGCACGCGCGGCACCACCGCCCGTGAGCAATTCCGGCGGCTGGCGTCCGCATATCGAAAGCGCGTTGTGCCTGGACGTTCGCAAGATGCTGCACGTCCGCGCGCTGCAACCGGGTTGCCAAACTGCCGGCGGCTGGCGCTGGACGCATGACGGCAAGGAAACTGCCCGCATCGGCTACCGGGCCATGCTTGGCGAAGTATCCGGCACCCTGGAACTGGACTACACCGCGACGGTGGGCGGCGAGCGCAGGGCCATCACCTGCGCCCTGACGCTGGAAAGCCTGCCGTGCCAGTACGGCGGCCGGCGCTGGTTTGTGCGTTGCCCGTACACGCATCGGCGGGCCTGGAAGCTGTACAAGTGGGCGGGCGTGGAATGGTTTTGTCACCGCGATGCCGTGAAGCCGCGGCCGACCTATGCCAGCCAACGCCGGAGCGGTTCGGATCGGATCATTGCGCAACGTTGGGCCATCCGCCGCAAGCTGGGTGATGACTTCAGCGATCTATTTGGCGAACCGATAAAGCCCAAATGGGTACGCTGGCGCACCTTCGAGCGCTACGCCGCGCGCGACGCGGAACTGGAAAGCCGGGAATGGGAAGCCTTCGCGTGACTGCTGGGACGCATGGATGTACTCGGCTTGGATTGAAAAGGCGGGTTAGACTTTGCTTTTAGGTTTGTGTGGCCCGCACGCCGAGCCCGCAACCGGGCTGCGGATGAGCGAGCGGCGGGCGGGATAGCTGCGTTGGGGGGCAGGCAAAAGTCTGGGGCGTGTGGCCGCTAGACCGGCTGTCCCCTCACGTACGGATTTTTCTCCACGCTGACAATCAATCAGCAAATGCCTACGCTGACCCGTGCCGGCCGCTGATACGTCGTCACTGCTGCGCCCGGCATCCTGACCCTGCCCATGAGTCAGGCAAGCAGGCCGAGGGCCGTCCGGCGCTAGCTAGCCGACCGCACAAGTCAGGCCGAACCGATGACCGGGCAACGACGCCAGACCCTGGCGCGCAGCCATTGCCCACATCGCGCGCGTGCGCGAGGCGCAAGCACAGTGCGGAGATTGATAGCAAAGCCGCTGAAACCGGGCGGTCACAGTGATGCGCTGGGGGCATATTTGGGGGCATCTTGCAATCTTCAATTATCGAAAGCGTTGCAGCACAATGGTTGTCGACGATTGTTAGATAGACGCCACCCCATTACGCAAGCCCCGACTGGCAGCAGTCGGGGCTTTGCATTTGCGTCGCCATAAGCCGTGTTTGGACCCCGCGCGTCGGCGGGCTCGGCTTAGGCATGTTTGACGGACCCCGAACGCGCGGCGTGGCGAAGGTCATGAGCGTTGGCAGGTGTCTGGCGGGTATGGTGACGTCGGCATCACCGGTGAGGGCGACCCATGAGTGCGCGTCTTTCGGCAACTGATCCGCTGCCCGTGGTACCGCGGGCGCCGTGGTCGGTACTCGCGTTTGCGGATGCCGTGCTGCGCGGTATCGGTCAGGTCATGTTGCAGAACAACCGGTATGCAGGCCTGTTGTTCGTGATTGCGATTGCCAGCAGCTCGCCGCTGTTTGCCCTGGCCGCGGTGCTCGGTACAGCCATCAGCACCGCCACGGCGGTGTGGCTCGCGGTCGACCGCCCGTCGGTGCGTGATGGCCTGTGTGGGTTCAATGGCGCGCTGGTGGCCATTGCGCTGCTCGTGTTCCTGCAGCCGACTGCGCTGACCTGGGCGTGCGTGGTATTCGCTGCGGCTGGCTCCACCGTGGTCACAGCCGCGATGAGCGGGATGCTGAAGACCTGGAACGTGCCGCCGCTGACCGCACCATTCGTGCTGACGTCCTGGTGTTTTTTCCTGGCCACGGCGCGCCTGGGGCGGCTGGAACCCACCGGTTTGTTGCCGGCCGCGATGCTGCCCAGGGCGGCAACGGTGGATGGTGTGGTCACGCTGGTCACCGTGGGCGAGGGCCTGTTCAACGGTGTGGCCCAGGTGTTTTTTCAGCAGAGTGTCATCGCCGGCGTGCTGTTCACGCTGGGGCTGTTCGTCAGTTCATGGCGGGCAGGCGCTTTGGCCTTGGCGGGTTCGGTCGTTGGCTTGCTGGTGGCCTGGTGGTTGGGTGCAGCCGAGACGGCGATCCATGCCGGCGTATTTGGTTTCAACAGTGTGCTGGTCGCCATTGCCCTGGGCAGCGCGTTCCTTGTGCCCGGTTGGGCTGCGATGCTTTATGTGTTGCTGGCGACGGTGGTCACCACGTTGGTGGCGGCTGCGGTGTCTGCAGCGGTGCAGCCTGTCGGTTTGCCGGGGCTGACCTTGCCGTTCGTGCTTGTCACCTGGCTGTTCCTGTGGGCAGCTCCGGCCTTCCGGCGCCTGCGTCTGGCTGGGCCTGACGATCAGGCATGAGCCACTGCGGTGTGGGTGGCACGATCACCGTGCGTGGCAGGCAGGGGCGACCTGTGTGCCACGCTGGTGTCGCGGAAACGGCCACTGGCAGCGGTAGCCGGTGACGTGGGCCGCGCGGGTACGGTTCCGGCTCGGGAATGGTCGGTTCACACCTTGTCCAGGGCGTGGTCGAGGTCGGCGAGCAGGTCGTCGATGTGCTCGATGCCGACGGACAGCCGGATCATGTCTTCGCTGACCCCGGCCTTGGCCAGCTCTCCGGGGTTCAGCTGCCGGTGCGTGGTGGAGGCGGGGTGGGTGGCCAGCGACTTGGTGTCGCCGATATTCACCAGGCGCGAGAACAGCTCCAGCGCATCGAGCAGCCGCGCTCCGGCTGCGCGTGGGGCGTCGCCGGCGGCGGGCTTGACCCCGAACGACATGATGCCGGAGGCCTTGCCACCCAGGTACTTCCGCACGAGCGCGTGATCCGGATGGTCGGGCAGGCCGGCGTACTTCACCCAGGCCACCTTCGGGTGCTGCTGCAGGTGCCGGGCAATGGCCAGGGTGTTGTCGCAGGTGCGGTCCATGCGCAGGCCCAGGGTGTTGATGCCCTGCAGGATCAGGAACGCATTCATTGGCGAGATCGCCGCGCCGGTGTTGCGCAACGGCACGACGCGGGCCCGGCCGATATAGGCGGCCGGCCCCAGCGCCTCGGTGTAGACCACGCCGTGATAGGAGGGATCCGGCTCGTTGAGCCGGCGGAAGCGCGACTTGTGTTCGGCCCAGGGGAACTTGCCGCTGTCGATGATGGCGCCACCGAGGCTGTTGCCGTGGCCGGCGATGTACTTGGTCAGTGCGTGCACCACGATGTCGGCGCCGTGCTCGATGGGCCGGAACAGGTAGGGGCTGGGCACGGTGTTGTCGACGATCAGCGGCACGCCGTGCGCATGGGCGACCTTGGCCAGGGCGGCGACGTCGGTGACGTTGCCGAGCGGGTTGCCGATCGATTCGCAGAAGACGGCCTTGGTGCGCTCGTCGATCAGCGCGGCAAACGATTCCGGCTGGCGCGCGTCGGCAAAGCGCGTCTCTATGCCCTGCTGCGGGAAAGTATGGGCAAACAGGTTGTAGGTGCCGCCGTACAGTGTCGACGCCGAAACGATGTTGTCGCCGGCCTCGGTGATGGTCTGGATGGCATAGGTTACGGCGGCCATGCCGGAAGCCAGTGCGAGGGCGCCGATGCCGCCCTCCAGCGCCGCCACGCGCTGCTCCAGAACGTCCTCGGTGGGATTCATGATGCGCGTGTAGATGTTGCCCGGGACCTTGAGGTCGAACAGGTCGGCACCGTGCTGCGCGCTGTCGAACGTGTACGCCACGGTCTGGTAGATCGGTACCGCGGAGGCGCGGGTCGTGGGCTCAGGCGAGTAGCCGGCGTGTACGGCGAGCGTTTCGAATTTCATGCGGATTCCAGTGGCTGAGGTATTGGGGCGCTAAACGTATAGACGTCTGTATACATTTATAGCCTATAATGTGCCGCGATGGGAGTCGGCGACCACCGGATTGGGCTGGGCATGGGGCTGGTTTGGGGTGGTCCAGGTTCCGCGGCCCGGTCATGTGTCCGGCTGGCGCACGGCGTGCGCGGTACTTGACCTTGGTCAAGAATGCCGGTGAAGGGTTCTGGGGATGATGGCCCGGTTGCGGCGACAGACTGGCCGCTATGGGCCCGTCGGTGGCGCCTGGGCAAGCGGGCCGTGTCGTGCCAGCGCCTCGGGGAATCGATTTGCCGCTTGCGGATGAATGGTCATGAAGGTCAACGTCGATTTGGCTACACCAAGGTGGCGCGATGAGCTGGAGCACGAGTACGCCGCATTGGCGGCGCGTCTCGAGCCGCTGGTCCCGTGTCTGGAAATCCCATTGCACCTGCCGTGGATCGACGCCATCAACCGGCTGAAACGCGAGCGTGGCGCGGTCATCATGGCACACAGCTACCAGTCGCCGGAGATTTTCCACGGCGTGGCCGACATTACCGGCGATTCGCTGGGCCTGGCCCGGGCGGCGGCGGAATGCGATGCCGAGCTGATTGTCGTGTGCGGCGTGCACTTCATGGCCGAGAGCGCGAAGATCCTCGCGCCAGAAAAGACCGTGCTGATACCGGATCTCGAGGCCGGTTGTTCGTTGGCATCGTCGATCACGGCGGAGGATGTACGTGCGCTGCGCGCGCGACATCCTGGGCTGCCGGTGGTGAGTTACGCGAATACCTCTGCCGCAGTCAAGGCCGAATCCGACGCCATCTGCACCTCGGCCAACGCCGTGCAGGTGGTGGAGTCCATGGGGGTGGAGCAGGTCATCTTCCTGCCCGACGAATTCCTCGGCCGGCACGTCGCCAGCCAGACCACCGTGAAGCTGGTGCTGTGGCATGGGCGCTGCGAAGTGCACGAGAAATTTACCGCACAGCAGGCACGACACGCCCGCGAACAGTTTGACGCCGCACTCGTGGCGCATCCCGAGTGCGCGCCTGAAGTGCTGGCCGAGGCTGATTTTGTGGGCTCGACCACCGCCATGGGCGCCTGGTTGAAACGCGAGCAGCCGGCTCGGGTGGCGCTGATCACGGAATGCTCGATGGCCGACAACCTGCGGGCCGAGTTCCCGTCCACGCAGTTCATCAAGCCGTGCAACCTGTGTCCGCACATGCAGCGGATCACGCTGCAGAACGTACATGCGGCGTTGCGCGACCTCAAGCATGCGATCGAGATTCCGGCCGGGGTGCTGCGCGGGGCGCGCCGGGCTCTGGAACGCATGTTGCAGGTCGGACGGAGCGAACCGGGCTGATCCAACGCCCCGACTGGCCAGCACGCGGGGCAGCCCGCGGCTGCGGATGGTCAGCCTTCGCGGTTGTGCGCGCGCATCGTGCGCTGTTTCTCGATCTGCCAGTCGCGCTGCTTCATGCTGTCGCGCTTGTCGTGTTCCTGCTTGCCGCGGGCGAGGCCAATTTCCACCTTCACGCGGTTGCCTTTCCAGTACATGGCGGTCGGCACCAGCGTGTAGCCCTTGCGTTCGACGGCGCCGAGCAGGCGGTCGATCTCGGCGCGGTGCAGCAGCAATTTGCGCGTGCGCCGATCCTCGGCCACGACATGGGTGGAGGCACTGGCGAGCGGCGGAATCGACGTGCCGATCAGGAACACCTCGCCGTTCTTGGCCAGTGCGTAGCTGTCGCCGAAGTTGATGCGCCCGCTGCGCAGCGCCTTCAGCTCCCAGCCCTGCAGGGCAATGCCGGCTTCGTAGCGCTCGTCAATGTGGTAGTCGAAGCGGGCGCGCTTGTTCAAGGCTATGGTTCCCGTGCCTTTGGCCCCCTTGTCCTTGTTCTTGTTCATGTCCGCTAAACTCGAAGATGGTCGATGGCCTGGCGATGCCAACGGTGCGTCGTGCCGCGACCCCGGCACTGCATATCAACCCTGGGTGGTAGGAAACCTTAGTCGTGATCGAAATCCGCCGCAGTGCCTTGGTGCGTTGGTCGCCCGCGCAGATGTTTGCCCTGGTGAATGACGTTGCAGCATACCCAAAGCACTTCTCCTGGTGCACGGCGGCGACGGTCATATCCCAGGACGACAACGTGCTGGTGGCGCGTCTGGACCTGCGGTTTGCAGGCTTGCGGCACAGCTTCACCACGCGCAACACCATGGATCCGCCGCACCACCTTCAGGTGTCGCTGGTGGAGGGGCCGTTCCACAGCCTGGAGGGGCGGTGGGACTTCATCGCCCTGGGTGACGACGGTTGCAAGGTGGCGCTGGCGCTGGACTTCGACTACGCCGGACGCTTTGGCGGCGGTGCCTTGAAGCTCGGCTTCCAGGGTCTGGCCAACCGCATGGTGGACGACTTTTGCCGGGAGGCCGCGCGCATCCATGCCTGAGGCTGGGATCGTGGTGGAAGTGGTCTATGCAGGTGAGTTGCACATCAGTCGCCTGCTGCACTTGCCTGCCGGCAGCACGGCGTTGCAGGCGGTGGAGGCCTCGGGCTTGCCGGAGCTGGTGCCGGCCGGCACCTTCGATCCGCAGCGCCTGGGCATCTTTGCCCGCCGGGTGCCGCCCGGACAGATCCTGCATTCAGGCGATCGGGTGGAAATCTACCGCCCCTTGCTGCTCGACCCGATGATGGCGCGCCGCCAGCGCGCCCGCGGCGGCTGATCGGCCGTCGCCGCGCTCAACCGCCGCCGTCGCCGTTTCCAGAATTGCCACCCACGCCGCCGCCGTCCTGCTTGTCGTCGGGTTTTGCGCTCTTGTCGCTGCGTCCTTCGTCTGCCGGCGTGCTGGCCTTGTACTTCCTGCTTTCCTTGATCAGCTGCTCCGCGTCCTGGGCAAAGAAGTCGCCCTCGGTGCTCACCAGGGTGTCGTTGTTGAAGGTCAGGGTGAAGGTGTGCACCGCCATCGGGCCGCCGCGCCGCGATTGGGTGGACACGTAATCCCAGCGGTTCTGCTCGAATGGCGAGGTGACCGATGGCGTGCCCATCAGCAACAGAACCTGGTGCTTGGTCATGCCCGGTTTGAGCTCGCTGACCATGGCCTTGTCCAACAGATTGCCTTGTTGCACGTCGGGCGTGTAGACCAGGTGGCAGCCCGCCAGGGTCAGTGCCAGTGTGGGGAAAATCAACAGGTTGGCCAGCTTTGCCATGCCTTGGGGTCCGGATCGCTGAAGGCTTGAATGATACACTAGGGCTTCGATCACGCTGCCCAGATGGTGTCGTCATGGAACAGGGAAGCAAAGAACTGCGGCGTGCGGGGTTGAAAGTGACGCATCCGCGCATGCGCATACTGTAGA
>JAFKMZ010000046.1 GCA_017305055.1 Lysobacterales bacterium | reverse complement strand
GCGGCGAACGTTCGCCGCTCATGCCTGGACCGCCTCGACATCTTCATCGTTGATTAGGGCGGCGATCAGCTTGTCGAGCTCGCCGTCGACGGGCTTCAGCACCACCGCGTCGATGTCGTCGGCGATGCGTACGCCCAGGCGCTTGAGATCGCCGGCGGCGAGATTGGACAGCGCGGCAGCGACTGGCTTGTCTGTGGTCTTGATCAGCGTCTCTGCCTGGTCCGGGAGCAGCTTGCGGATCAGCCGCACCACGTTGTCGGCGTCGCCGATTTCCAGCTTGCCGCGCTGCTTCATCCAGCCGACCTTGATGCCGTGCAGGACGCGGGTCTTTGGCGACTTGAACTCGTCCTTGCTGACCTCGATTGCTTCCTTCAGCTCGCCGTGGGCAGCGGTGAAGCGCGCCAGGGAATTCTTGATGCCCTGGATACGACGGCGTTTGGCGGATTCCTGCTCGTCGCGGAGATCCTGCAGCCGGCTGGCCAGTTCGTCGCGGGCGCTCGCAAAAACCTTAGCGCGTGACTCGATTTCCTGCATTTGCATGGTGGTCAATCCTCGTATTTGGTGCCGCAGAACGGGCAATGGGTGGCGATGGTGATGGGCTGTTGCCGGCGCCCTGCGGAGTCGGTGAATTCGACGCGAACCAACACGCGCGGCACGCCGTTGCGGCCGTGCTCGTCGAGCGCCGTCATGGTCTTGAGCTGGGTGCCGCCAATGCGCAGCTGGCGGTTGACGGTGCTGATGCACGTGCAAGTCATGCCCGCGCCTCGCGGTCCAGCAGCAGCTTCAGCGCGCCCTGGGCTTGCTCAACGGTCAGTCCGGAGACCCATTCGTCAACCGTCGGCCAATCGCACGCATTCAGCGGTGCATGCACGCCAGCGGCATAGAAGACCGCGCGCCAAGCCGTGCCGGTGCGATCGTTTGCGCTGAGCCTGGCCGGTACCAACCCGCCCCGCGCCAGGCATCGAAGCAACTTCGCGCGTTGCGCACTGGTCGCGCGCTTTGGCTTTGCGTGTGGGCTCTGGCGGTTGACGTTGCGGACACCGGTGCAGGTCATGCCAGCACCTCGCCGAAGGCACGGCCGGACCAGTAGGCAGCGAGGGCACGATGGGCGTCAGCGGCGGCGCGATGGGCATCATCGCCAGCGGTGCTGTGGTCGCACACCACATAGCCGTCGGCTCGAACCAACGCGTTGAAACACAGTTGAGCGAAGTTGGCGATGCGGCGCTTTTTCTCCGCGGTGAGTTCGCTCATGACGGCAACCTCATCTGCCCGACCAGGTCGGGAATCGATACCCGCTTCATGGCGCTGATCTGCTGGAGTCCGGACATCGAACGCGACTTGAGGAAGCTGCAGGTTTCCTCCAGCTCTTCGGCGCTGTCGGCGAGGAAGTAGCCATCGCGCGGATGCGCGCAGACGTGGTGGCCGGCCATGCGCAGCTCGACGACCAGGGTGCGCAGCGCACGCTCGTCGCCAGTGGTGGGTGGCACACCCAACACCTGACGACAGAGCGCGGTCGCGGTGACGCCGTGGCGGCGCCCGATGTGCTGCCGCAGCGCGGCGAGCAAGGTGTCACGGGTGAGTTCGTTAGGCATCGAGGGCCTCCGGGGGAAAGTCGATTTCGGCGAGGCGGAGTTCCGCCTTCGCGCGGTCGATCAAGCCGAGGCGGAAATCGCCACGGACCTGCGAGAGTTTTTCGACGCGCTGCATGCGCTCATCTGCGGCGGCGCGGTGCTGGCCTTTCTGGCGGCTGACTTCGACCGCCTGCTCGGCTTTGGCGGCGCCGCGCTCCGCGGCGGCAAAGACGATTTCCAATAGGTAACCGTGGGACTTCAACGGGAGCGTCAGCTTGTCGTTGTTGCGCAGATCCACCATCTGCTCGAGCGCGGTGCGCCACAGGTCAATCGGCGCCTGGCGCACGTTGCCATTACGGGTGACGGTGCCCGCGTCGAGCATGGGCACCAGCTCGGCCATGATCCGGTCGGCGCGGTCGTGCGCAAGCGCGCGGCCCTTGGCGCGGAACATCCCCAGGTACTGGGCCCAGAGGCCCGCGAGCGGTGCCGGCATGTGCAGCGCGTGCAGCAGTGCGCTACGGGACGCGTCCATCTGCAGGGCGACGTCCAGGCTGAAGGTGGCGCAGCAGCTGGGGCACGTGATGCGCATTGCTACCTCCGGCTCGGCAGCGGTGCGTCGGCGCGGTTACGTTTGCGGCTGCCGTGCCAGAGCTTCTGGATCAGGATGGCGCCGCGCTGGCGCATCGAATGCTCCATGCGGCGTTCGCAGCGATGCAGCTTCGGCTCGGGAAATTCGCGAGCCTCAATGCGCTCGACACGGTCAAGCATCTGGTGCGGGTACGCGAGGAACGCCTCCAGGGAGATGCCGTGGCCGCGCACGTTGCGCGCGACATAGATGTCGGCCCAGTGGTTGAGGGTTTCGTCGGGGTAGCGTTTCGTCATGAGTTGCGCTCCTGTGGAGACTGGCCCCGGACGGCCCGCCAGGCCGCGAGCCAGCGAAATGACGTGGCACGGCTCACATCGAACTGGCACTCGATGTCGAACGCGCTGGGTTCGCGACGCAGCTGCTGCGCCCAGGTGACGAAGCGCAGCGCCAATTCGAAACTGTGGGCGACACCAGCGATGCGTATGCCCAGCTGCGCGAACTGGTGAGACCGTTGGCGGGCGCGAACGGTGTTCATGGCGTTGCCAGCTCGGGGCTGATCAACGCCCTCGCCAACGCGCGCGCCTGATCGCCGGTGATCGCGTTGAGCACGTCGTCGATGCGATCGCCGACCTGCCACGTGGTGATGCCAGCGCGTTCGCAATACGGCAGCAGCTCCACGGTGACGTGCAGCGAGCTGATCTCCAGCTCGGTCAGCAGGCAGCGGACGTGCAGGCGCTGGTGCGGGGTAGACGCGGCCATCAGACCCTGCCCACCAACTCGCCGCTGATCTTGTCCAGCCCCAGCTCCACCGCCTGGTTCATGCACTTGACGATCAGGTTCTGCACCACCAGCGGGTACATCTGCGTCTCCACCTCGTTGGTGCCGGGGCGGCGGCGCGTGAGGCGGGCGCGGATGGCGTCGTAGGCGTCGGCCTCGAACAGGTCGGCCGGCCTGGCACCGACGCGCTTGAACTTGAGCGTGAGGTATTCCTCCAGGTTGCCGTTGAGCGGCTTGAGCCTGGCCTGTTCGATACGGCGGATCACCTCGCGGATGTCCGGGTTGCGGCGCTCGTCGAGCAGATTGGCCAGCTCGGGCTGCCCGATCAGCACAATGCCGAGCAGCTTCTTGAAGCCGTCCTCCAGCTCCCAGAATCGCTTCAGGTATTTCAGCGTGTATTTGTTGAGGTCGTGGGCCTCTTCGATCATCAGCACGTGCGAAATGCCGGTGTCGGCACTACTGGCCAGCAGGCGTTCCACTTGGCGCGCCTTGGCCTCCTTGCTGAGCCTGGGAACCTCGGTGCTGATGTCGGCGATGATCGCGTCGCAGATGTGCGAAGTGGTGAGCTCGCGCTTGTCCACGGTCTTCACGTTGATGATGACGATAGGCTCGTCGTCGCGGCGGATGCGGTCCACCAGGTCGCGCCGCAGCGTGCTCTTGCCGCTGCCGGATTCGCCGATGATGGCGACGAAGCCACCGTGTTTGGCTGCGTAGTACATGGACTCACGCACGTAGCGCTGGTCCTTGCTGAGATAGACATCCTGCGGGCCTTGCACGTCATCCACGAACGGGTGGCGCGCTAGGCGGAAGTGATCGCGTGCAGCGGGACTAAGCATTTCTGCCTCCGGGAGGTTGAAGTCGTCGGCCGATGGAGTCTCGGCAATGGGTTTAGCGGCGGCGAATACGCCGCGCGTATCTGTGGGGGTGTGCTCGACCGTTTCGCCTTCGAGCATCCAGGCGGTGGCGATCTCGGCCTCGGGCACGGCGCGACCGCGTAGGAACTCGGCTACCTGTGCCTTGACGGTTTCCGGCCGCATCGTGCGCGGCCATGCGTGTCGCGTGAGCAAGCTAGACAGCGTGCTGGGCGCCAGCATGGCGCCTGCCCGGCCGCCGGCCTCGTAGGTCATTGCGCGGCGCAGATCGCTCTGCGAAATGCCGTGGCGCAACAGCAAGGCGTGCAGCTGATAGGGCTTTTCGCTGCGCTCGCTGGTGATGGGTCGGCCCATACGCGCCATGTCATTGCTCCAGGGCGAATGTGGCCGGCCTGGCTTCATGCACGCGTCGCACGTGGGTGGTGCGCTTGAGCTTGAGAAGCTGGCCAGGCACGTAGCCTTCGCTGTCGTGATTGACAGCGACCACGACGGCCCATGCAATTTCGCCATCGGGCGCGTCGGCGCCGGCGTACGACATCAGCACCAGCACTTCGCTGGTGGAATCGAGGCGGATGAAATGCTGCCCAGGTCGCAGCAGCGCGACAGGGGTGAGCGGTGTCTTTACGGCGACAGGAGCGGGTACGGCAATGGCTTGTGCGTGCATGCTGATCTCCAGATCAGTGGGTGGAGCAACGGATTACAGGCGTGAGGTGAACTCCTCGCGCTGCGGGTTGAAGTGGGTGGGCAGGAGCCGCTGGTCGTCGGCTGCGATTGCCGCCTTGACCGCGTCCAGAACGTTGGTGTCCTGGGTAGCAGCGAGCCGCTCAGAATCGACCCGGCGCATGTGCTGCTGCAGCGCAGTCAGGTCGGTGTATAGCGGCTCATCTGCAGCGCCGGTGGTGGCGGGCATGTCCCGTGGCGCGAGCGCCAAGCGCTCCACCTGCCGCAGAAACACGATGGGCGTGGCGCCGAACAACATGCGCGTATGGCCGGTCGGGTAGTACTCGGGCTCGCCGCGACCGACGCGGCAGGCCACCACCACCACGGCCAGCAGCGCGTCGGGGTTGAAACGCGCCGCGGGAAGGATCTCTGCATCCCGGCCGGCACACTTGAGTGCGCACACGCACTCGATCAGGTCTGGGCCCAGCGGGACGAACAGGTCGTCGGCCGACGCTTCGGCCAGCAGGTTCGGGGTGTCGATATTGAATGTCGCTTGCATGCTTGCTCTCCTTGGGTCAGCTGACGACCGACAGGCGCGGACGCGTCGTCGGTGCGGGGTCGGTGATGCGCAGTGCCAGCGCATCGATATCGGATTCGGCGATGCCGTCCGGGTACCACTCACGGACCAGGGCGGCCTCGGCGGGGTCGACAGCTCGGCCCAGGCGTGCGCGCAGCTCGAACAGCGCCTGCACATGGGTGAGCGGCTTCAGATCGACGTGCACCGGATCGGGCACGTCCATGTCGGTGCCGCGACGCAGGATGTGGCTGGGCGCGGCAGCGGCCTTTTCGTGGATGTGCTTGAACGGGTCGATCTTGCCGTCGAAGGCCAAGCGGCCCTTGTTGCGCGCGGCGATGGCATCGAGCGTGTCACGCTCGCCGTAGGTGGCCTCGTTGAGGTCTTTGCGTGCGGTGTCGACGTCGGTGTCGGGCTTGCTGGCGTAGCTTTCGCCGAAGGCTGGCGCGTTGACGAAAAAGCCCGCGTTGTCGGTGGCGATCGGCTCGCATTCGACATAGCGCGTCGAGCCATCCTCGGCCTCGCCGATGATGAAGATGCTGGGTGCGCGGTACGGGTTGACGGCCACGGTGACCGACTCGCCCACACGCACGTTCGGCACGGCCTCCACCGAATACACCGCCGGCTGGTAGCCCTTCGGCGTGAACTGCACGGTGAGGTTGC
The DNA here is from genome assembly GCA_017305055.1 of Lysobacterales bacterium. Classification (GTDB taxonomy): domain Bacteria; phylum Pseudomonadota; class Gammaproteobacteria; order Xanthomonadales; family Rhodanobacteraceae; genus Rhodanobacter. The sequence goes on along the minus strand of JAFKMZ010000046.1, from coordinate 2,974 downwards.
CCTTGACGACGCGGCTCACCGGCTTGCTGTGCATCAACACCTGGCACAGCTCGACGGGCGGGCACAGGCGCAACTGCTCCTGGCGGATCGTTTGCCACAGACCGTCGCGCGTGTGTTTGTGGCGGCTGTGGATCGCGGTGCCGTTAAACGCGCGCAGCCACTGGTCCATCTCGGCATTGAGCTGCTCGACGCTGTTGATGCGAGCGAACGTCAGCACACCCTCGAACTTGCGCTCGATGATGTTGTGCACGCCCTCGACCTGGCCCTTGGCGCGCGGGTTGCCCGGCACGTGCGTCCAGTGGCGGATCATCAGCGCCGTGAGCAGCGCGCCGATGGCGTGGCTCATGTTGGCGCTGCCGGCGTCCCAGACCAGCATCCACGGCACGCCATGCATGACGTGGCCGTTGTCGGCTGACATCGCCCACATCATGAATTCGAACAGCGTGGCCTGGTCTTCGCCGGCCACGTTGTAGTAGCGCGACAGCACGTTGCCGGTGTAGTGATCCGTGCAGGCGTAGCGCATCACGCGTTGGTTGCTGACCTTGGCCAGGTCCACCGGCTTGCGCACGTTGAACTTGCGCTCGTCCATCACGCCGACGCGGCCGTTGCGCAGGTAGTACAAGACGCACACCGACGCATCGAGCTCCCACACGTGGTTCGGGTGGTTGCTGCGCATGTTGACGTGGGGCGATGGGCGGGCGAGCTGCCGCGGATGGCAGTCGTGCCGGCGCATCAGGCGCAGCATGGTTTCCGAGGAGACGCGCTCGGCCAGCAGCCCGTTGGCCAGGGCCATGTCGATGGCATCGCCGACCGGAAGCAGCTCTTTGCCGGTCTGCCGCTGCGACGCGCGCAGGATGCCCGCTACCGCCATGACCTCGGCTTCCGTGACACGGCTGTCGCCCTTGTCGGTGCGCAGCTTGCGGCCACTGCTCCAGCCCACGGCGCGCAGACGGTCGTACAGGGTCGGCTTGCTCACGCCGAGCCAGCGCGCGGCTTCATCGATCAATGGCCCGCGCTGGCCATGCCCGGCCGCGTGCAAGCGGCTGGCCACGCTGCGCAGGTAATCCATCTGAGCGAGCTCCCCCTGGTGCACGGTTATTCGCCCAGCAGGTCGGCGAGGTCGCGGAGCTGATCGGCCGCCCAGCGGGCGTTGCCGTCCAGCCGCTCGGCAATGTCGCCCTCAACCGCGGCGCCAGCATCGGCATACAACTGTTCGACGTCGCCGAATGCCTTGCGCAGTCGGGCGATGTGCGAGGCGGCCTCGACCACCGCCTCGTCGGCATCGCGCAGGATGTCTTCCGCGGCAGCGCGCAACTTGTTCGCATCGCTGCCCCGGCGCTTGTCGCGGGTGAGCTTGTTGATGCGTTCGTCCTTCGCGCGGATGATCTCCTCGTCGGTGCTTTTTTCGTCCTGGCGCTCGGCGCGTTCGGCGCGCAGCGTGGCCTTGAGCTCGCGCACCGACATGCTGTCCACCTCGTCGAGCGTGAGGCCGGCAAGTGTGCCGCCGTGCTCCAGGGCGTCGAGCGTGTCGTCGTCTTCGCTGAGCAGCTCCAGCACCTTCGAGCTTCCCAGCGTTTGCAGCTTCGGCAGTCCCTGCACTTTCACCGCGGTCTGAATGGCGCGACGCGCGAAACGCTCGCTCAGATCCAGGCGATCGAGCACCCCGCGGTACGTGGTGGGATCCTCGCGCTCGCGGATCTCGGCCAACATCACGCCGATCTCGATTAGGCGTTGCCCCGTTTCCTGCATGTTGAGGCGGATGCGCGCCACGTACGACTCGACGTGGTACGGCATCACGATGCCAAGGGTTTCCTCGACCGCCGAAACGTTGGCGGCAATCTTCTTCAGCGCGTCGCCGGCGGCGATCAGCTCGCCGTGGTTGATGGTCTTGTCGACCGCGTTGAGCTCGTCTGCGGTGCGTGCTTTGCTGGGGCGTGCCATGTGTTGCTCCTTGGGGTTAACGATCGACGCTGAAGCGTTGTGCGGTCTCGTCGACACGCTTGCGGGCTTCACCGAGTGAGTTGAGAACGCGCAGCGCGATCTGGCCCACGCGCGGGGTGATGCGCCAGGCACCGGTGTCGAGCGTCTCGGCCATGCCGGCCTCGCGCAGGTTGGCCAGGTCGCGGGTGACATTGCTGGCGCTGGTGTGCACGGCCTTGGCCACCTCGCCGGGCGCCAGGCCCATCACTTCGTGGCCGGCGAGCAGCATCAGGATTTTCAACACGCGCTGCTGTGCGGCGTTGATGTAGTTGGGTGCACTCATGACAGGGGCAGCTCCGGTTGGGCGTGCCGCTCGACTTGCGCGCGCTCATGCGCCAGCCGGGTCATCGCGGCGGTGAGGTGGTCAGCCGTGTCGGCCGCATCGGCCTTACCCTCGGCGAAGCGCAGCAGCGCTCCGATCGCCGCCGTGCACGATTCCTGCAGGGCGTGGATGTCGCTACCAAGCGGCAGCCGTCCAGTGGGCATGTCGATCACCAGCTTGCGTGCGCTGGTGGCCAAATATTCCGTGATGTAGCAGCGGCCGCACGCGAGCTCGAAGCCCGCGATCTTCTTTGCGGGGATGCTGCCGGACTCGATCCACTTGTAGATCGTCCACTTCGATTCGCCGACCAGGTCGCCGATGCGCTCCACCGACGAGCGGTCGTTTTCCTGGGCGAACTTCACGCAGCCCTCGACCGCTTCCTGCAGGCTGGCGGGTCGCCAGGTCTTCCAATTGCGGCGGCTCATTGCGCACCCCGCATGGCAGCTGGGCTGGCGAAGGTCCAAACTCGGCCGGGATTTGCCCTTGTGCAAATCGCTTGCAGCGGGTGAAATGGTGGCCGCCAGGTTGAACTGGGCTCACACCAAAGGACTGCGCACATGACACAAGACGAATTCACGGAGCTCTCGGCGCGCTGCGAGGCGGTGACCCGCGTCGTACTGCACCTAGCCGTGTCGTTGGAGGAGCGCGGCGTCATCGACGGCCACCGGCTTC